>VAWI01000064.1 GCA_005884005.1 Actinomycetota bacterium | reverse complement strand
TTGCGGCTCCGCCGGGCAGGGCGAAGGGCCTGGCGCCCCTCCCGCTGGCAAGACCGCGCGCGCCTACCCGATGGCGCCGGTGACCTTGAAGTTCTTGCTGACGAAGACGTGGTGCGGCCAACTGATCTTGATCATGTGGACGGCGTAAGAGCCGCCGTTCAGCTTCAGCACACGGTTGACGGCGGCGCCCGGGTACTTGGCGAGCGCGACGACCTTTGCCTTGTTCGCCGCCGCTCCGGTGATGATCGTTCCCGTCCCGCGACGCCAGTTCTACGGGACCCGACCGACGACTGGACGATGGTTGATGGTTGATCCCACTATGCGAGGCGGTAAGAGCTCCGTGTGATGGACCTAAAAAGAGCCTAAGAAGAACTCCTCGATGCTCTCGCGCGGAGTCGACATCGAGCTTTTGAACTGCGTTTACGCCTTCGCGGGTGCCTGAAGCTCGACGTCGGCCGGCTCGCCGCGGCGAAGCTCGCGGCTGCGTTCCGCCTCGGCGTTGATCTCGGCCCCGAGCAAGAGCGCGACGGCGCTCAGCCAGAGCCACGTCAGCATCACGACGACCGCTGCGAGTGAGCCCCAGGTTTTGTTGTAGGAGCTGAACTTGCTCACGTAGAAGGCGAAGCCGCCCGAGGCCGCAAGCCAGATGACGATTGCGAGCACCGAGCCGAAGGTGAGAAAACGCCAACGCGGATGCTTCACGTTCGGGCCGTAATGCATCAGGCCGGCGAACGCGACCAGCAGGCCGGCGACCAGAAGTGGCCACTCCGCCACGTACCAGACGACCTTCACGACCGTCTTCGCGCCGAGTGCGTCGCCGATCCAGGTCGAGAGATGCGGGCCGAGTACGAGCACACCGAACGCGAGCGCAAATCCGATCAGCGCGAATACGACCATCCAGAGCGCGGTGAGCCGCCTCCGGATGAACCCCCGCCCCTCGTCCCGCTCATAGGCGATGTTGAACGCCCACATCAGGTTTTGCATCGCGCCGGTCAGCGACCAAAGGGCCAGCACCCCGCCGATGCTCAACACCGTGATGCTCGTCCCTTTGTGCTGAGTCAGGGTCTTCAGGCTGCCCTCGAGCAAGCTCGCAGCCTGCCCCGGCACGATCCCGTGCAGCTTCCCGATCACCGTCGTGACGGCGTTGGGGCCGGCGAGCAGCCCGAAGATGCCGACCGCAATCATCAGCGCCGAAGGGATTGCGAGGAAGGCGTAGTAGGCAAGCGCGGCGGCGATGTTGGTCATGTGGTCCTCGCTGAACTTTTTGACCGCGCGACGCAGGATCGCGAGGTAGTCACGTTTCGAAAGGTCGCGTGGCCCCGGCTCCGCGAGCCTGGGCTCTTCGTGTTCGGGTTGCGGCTGCGGCGCCTCGTCGGGAAGAGGGCGCTCGGCGTAGTACTCGTCTGAGCTCGTGCGCTCTTCGCGGCGGTTTCTGTGCAGCAGCCTCATCGTCGACCTCCCCGTTTTCTCTGCACTTCAGCGCTCTTCGTTCGTTGGACGAATCGGGATTCGCTCTCACCTTCCGCTACGCAAGTGAGCCTTGCCCGCCCGGAACGAGACGTAATCGTTGCCCGGAGCCGGAGCTTGGGAAGCCGCGTCGCGAGGCCTGGCCGAAGGTAGTCAGAAAGTTGAGGGGCGGCCCGATGGGCCGCCCCTCAGGTCCGTTTAGTGTCGCTTCGGTGCTACAAGAGCGAGCCGGCCTTTCGCCGCAAGCCGTAGCCGCCGGCGATCAGCGCGAGCCCGAGGGCCATCGGCAACCAGAGGCCGAAGCCCGTAAAGGGCAGCGTGCCCTTTCGAAGCGTGGCCAAGACCGCTCGGCTCAGCGGCTTGGTGGCCTTTGCGAGCTCCGCCTTCGCGCCGAGGACCCCGCTTCCGTGCGAGCTCGGCTTCGATTGCGCGGCACCCTTGGCGGCCTCCGCCGACTTCGTCGTCGCGACGGTGGGCGCCTGCCCGGCTACCTGGCTGACGACCGACGCCTGGGAGGACACGGCCGGTGAGACGCTCCCTACCACGCCGAGGGCGGCCGCGGTGCAGGCGGCCGCGTGCGCCTTCAGAGCGTGCACGTCGACGTTGTGGACGCCGCAGATCACCTTGTGCGGCTGGCTGTTGCCGGGGCCGTACAACATCGCGCTGCCGAACCTGGCCTGGGTCGCGATCTGTCCAGCCGTCTTGCCGTTCCCGTACAGCTTCGTCGAGTTCGACGACGCCGGCGCGACCGTGTTGTGGCTGGTCGTGTTCGACGGTTTGACACCGGCGCTCACGCTGGTCTGCGCTTGCAACGTAGTGCTGGTCGGAACTGTCGCCTTAACGGTGGAGCGGGCAGAGCCGCCGCCATGACCGCTTGTCTTGACGGAAGACGCCGCATGCCCATGTGTCTTGGCGGTGGCGCTCGCGGCGACAGCGCTCTTTGCCTGGGCCTTCCCGTGCGCCTGAGCGCTGACGCCCACCTTGATCGAGGCCGCAGCGGCGGCCGAGCCGCTTGCCTCCTGCTGACCGGGCGGAACGCCGTGCGGGTTGCCCGCCGCAGCTACCGAAGCCGTCAAGGCAGCAAACGCCAGGGCCACCGTTACCGCAGTGGCGATTCGTGACCTCACTTCAACCCCCCTTCGAATCCGCTTCACGATCTGGTCCCGCATTCGCATGCTTTGGCGACCAGGTCGCTGCTCTTTTCAAATCTGATATTCCCCTTCCCCTTCAGCCGCGAAACGCCGAACTGCGCCGGACGACTACTCCCGTGCCGCGGCGGGTATCCCTGCTGTGGTCGTGGAGGGAGCATGATGCGAAGAGGTCTCCGTGTTCTCGGCACCGCCCTGGTTGTCTGCGGCGTCGGCGCTCTGGTCTGGGCAGTCATGGTCTGGCGCTGGCAGGACCCCTTCACGGCGCTCTACACCAAGATCCAGCAGCACCGGCTCGCAGGTCAATACGAACGCCTCGTCGCAGGCTATGACGCGCCGCGCCTGCAAAGGGCCTCGCTCACCGCCGCTCGGCGCACGATCGCTAAAGAAGCGCGGAGATACCGACTGGCGACCCACCCTGGCCAGGCGATCGGCCGGATCGTCGTTCCGCGCCTGCACCTGAACATGGTGCTTGTCGACGGTACTGATGAAGGCTCGCTAGAGAAGGGGCCGGGCCGCGACCTTCGCTCGTACATGCCTGGAGAGGGACGACTTGTCTACATCGCGGGCCACCGGACGACCTTTCTCGCACCTTTCTCGCACATCGAGCGTCTGAGGGGTGGCGACAGCGTGACGCTGCGGATGCCGTACGCGACGTTCGTCTACCGAATCGGTCGTCACCGAATCGTGGCGGCCGACGACCTGTCCGTGCTCCGCTCGCCACGCCACGAATTGCTCGAGCTCCAAGCGTGTCACCCGCGCTTCTTCGCCACGCACCGCTACATCGCATACGCGCTCCCGGTCAAGGTCGTGCCGCAAGACGGGCCTGCTTACGCGATCAAAGCCATCGCTCGCCGCTGACGGGCGGCGAATCCGGCGCTCGGGTCTAGCCTGCTAACGAGTCTGTCTCGGGACCGGCTCGTCCGGCTCGAGCGTTAGTCCGATGGCTCCTCGCCGGTTGGCTCGGAATCGCTGCCGTCGAGAGGGCTCGTCTGGCTTGCCGGCGTCGTATCCACCGACGCGTCGGGTGGAGTTGATTGGGAGAGGCTCTCGGCCGAACCGGAGCCGCTGTCAGCCGAGCCGGAGCCGCCGTCGACTGAGCCCGGACCGCTGTCCGAAGCAGGCTCGGTGTGTACGGGCTCGACGCCGGCCTCTGCGGCCGAGGAGCGGTCGGCGGACTCCACTCTCAAGCCCTGGCGGCCCGCCCGGCGATGTTCGAGGCGATCACGATGCTCCGACAGCTCGCGATGGTCCGAGTCGTGGGCGCTGACTACTGCAAGCGGCCGCACGCGGGCCGCGGTCGAACTCGTGGAGCCGTGAATCCGGTGGTGGTGCGCGGCGGTCCAATGTGTTCGTACCGGCGCGGACTGCGCCGCCGCCTTCCCGTGTCCGGCGGGCAACACTGCCACTGCGCCAACCGTTACGAACGCGCCGGCAGTGCCTGCGGCTAGTTTCGCCACCAGCGGCGCCGACCCCAATTTCGCGAGCGTCGCCGGTCCTTCGGGGGAAGTGCACTGGGCGAAGATCTCGCGCAGACTCGCGGGCAGCGACACTACCGCGGCGACCGCGGCGCGAAGGGATCCGCGCAGGTGCTGCCGGGCGCGGAAGAGCAGCGACTCGACGGCGGGCCGGCTGACGCCTAGCGCCGTGGCAAGCTCGTTGTAGGAGAGGCCGGTGAATTCCCGCAACAGGAACGCCCGCCGCTGCTGCCCCGGGAGCTGTGCGAGCGCGAGGCGAAGCGATTCCACCTCCGCCGCCCGGGCCGCCCGGAAAGCGGGATCGCTCCGGTCGGCCTCGGAACGAGGCGCCGGCAGTGGCTCCCGCATCTTCCGCTGCACGAGCGAGCGGCACTCGTTGCGAGCAATCGTCGCGAGCCATGGCGCCGGGTCGCGAGGCTTGGTGCCGCCGAGCAGGCTTGCGTAGGCGGAGAGGAACGTTTGCTGCGCCGCGTCCTCGGCCTCGTGCGGATCGCGGAGCATCCCCCGGCAGATGCCGAGCACGAGCGTGGCGTGTGCCTCGAAGAGCTCCGCGAGGAGCTTTGCGGGCCGCTCGGGCTTCGAGCGGCCCGCAGAAACCGCTGCGGAGCTAGTCGTCGCCACCGCCTCCGTCGTCATCACCCTGGTCGTCATCGCCCTGGCTGTCGTCCTCTTCGTCAGCCTTCGCAAGCGTGAAGGTCGTACCAGAGAGGGTCACCTTCAGCTCGACGTTGTCGCCGGCGGCAAGAGCCGGAAGCTGCGTTCCCGCGGGCACGACGACGTGGATCGTCGAAGTGCCGACCTGCAGGACGATTTCGCCATCCGCCGCGTTTGTCGGCGACGTGACTGAAACTACCGCTCCTTCGAGCTCTAGCTTCTGAGTGTGGCCGACCTCCTCGACCTGGTCTTCGTCCAGGTTGCCGTTGTCGATCGTCACGGTTTCGTCGACCTCATCACCGGGCTGGGCTCCCGGGTTGTCGTCCTGGAGCGAGAACAGTTGGTGGGATCGAATCGACAGCACGCTGTGACCGGCGGCAATGAGCACACGGCCGCGCAGTCGGCGCACGACGACGCCGTGGATCCGGGCCCGACGCGCGCGGCCGCGCACCGACACCTTCGTAGCGCTGAACGTCCCGTCGCGGAGGCGGTGCGCCCTCACCGTCACGCGGGCTCCGAGCCGCGTCGCGAGATGATGGGTGCGGACGACGTGGACGGCGCCCGTTGGCGATGCGACGACGAGTGCGTGGCGGCGGACCTGCTTCGCGACAACGATGCCGCTGAACGACGCGGCTCCGGCCGCGGCCGGGAAAGCGACGGCCGCCGCGACGACGAGGATAAGCACGATCTTCTTCATCTCGAACTCTCTTTCGGTTCTCGGGGAGGGATGGATTCCCCTAAGGGACTGACGGCACGAAAAAAACTTGCGCGGATCCCTCGATCGAGTGGGCGATGAGCCCACGGCGACTCGCGACGTGAGTCTGAGATAGTCGCCAAGCCGAAAGGAAACGCATGACCAGCTTACGCCCGCGACGCCCAGGCAAGCGCTTAGTCTGAACGCACAGCCCGGCGTCTACTGCCCCTGCGCCCCTTGCATGTTCTTCATGATCGCTTCGGAGACCGTCCGCAGGGCTGAACTGCATGTACTCGGTGCCGGGCTCGTTGCCGATGCCGATGTGGCCTGGCGGGAGATAGAAGGCATCACCGGCCTCGAAGACCTCTTCATGATCGGCAAAGCGATAGGTGAGCCGACCCTTGGTCACGTAGCCCCAGTGCGGGCATTGGCATCGATCATCCGCCAGCCCCTTGAGCATGGGGGTCTGATCGATGTCTTCGCGAGAGGTCAAGAAGTTCACCGTGCAGTCGCCAAGCTCCTCGCTCCCCTCGACTACCGCGCCCTGGTCGCCACCCTGGGTCGAACTGTCTTGCGAAGCCTTCGGCATCCTTCCCGGCCTCCCTGAGTCGCCAACGAAATGAGCCTATCGCCCCGCATCCGATGTCGTCTCGAGGCAGTCAGCCAAGCGCCCGCAGCTCAGTGAGGTCGGTCGGCGTCGGCTCCCAATCAGCCGCCGCGTTCGCGCGCACCTGCTCAGGCTTGGTCGCGCCCGCAATCACCGACGCCACCGGCGACTGCGCGGCGAGCGCGCCGATCGCGACTTCGAGGACGGACACCCCACGCGCGTGCGCGAAAGCCTCGAGCGCCTCGACTCGGTCGTACTCCTCAGGGCTGAGATCCCGCCCCTGCAAGCGCGTCCCCTCCGGTGCGGGCCTGCCACGGCGATACTTTCCCGTAAGGAGCCCATTCGCTAGAGGGAAATAGGGGATGAAGCCGAGGCCCAGCCGGGCGCAGGTCGGCAGAAGCTCGCGCTCGGCCTCGCGTGCGAGCCACGAGTACTCGCTCTGTTCGGAGACATAGGCCTCCCGCGAAAACGCGGCTGCCTCCTCGACCTCTGCCACCGAGTAGTTGGAGGTCCCGTAGGCGCGGATCTTCCCCTCGCGGACGAGCTCGTCGAGCGCTGCGATCGTTTCTGTGAGCGGTGTCTCCGGATCCTCCTGGTGGTGCTGGTAGAGGTCGACGTAGTCGGTCTGCAGCCGTTGCAGGCTGGCATCGAGCGCGCGCCGGATCTGCTCGCGCGACCCTTTGCCGTATCCGACTTCGCCGCCCCCGCCGAACTTCGTCGCAAGCACGGCAGTCTCTCGCCGGCCGCGAAGTGCATCGCCGAGGAAGGCCTCGCTCTGCCCGCCGCCGTAGCTTTCCGCGGTGTCGAAGAAGTTCACACCGGAATCGAGCGCGGCGTCGACGACGGCGCGCGTACCCGCCTGATCCACGCGCCGACCGAAGTTGTTGCAGCCGAGGCCGACGACGGAGACCTCGAGCGGGCCGAGCGTCCGCGTCCTCATCGGGGCGAGCTTATCGACACGTCAATGAAACGAATCACACCGCGCTCTACATCCCGCAGTAGCGTGTGCGGGCGTGACCGGCGGCGGCTCGTCGATTCCGGAAGTGCAGAATCTGCTCGCGGCGCTTGTCGCGTCCAAGCCGGGTGGGAAGATCGCCGAACTGGGTACCGCCTTCGGCGCTGGAGCACGAGCGATTGCCGACGCACTGCCACCGGACGCGACGTTCGTAACGGTGGAGTCTGATCCCGCGCGTTACACGGAGGCGTGCGCGGCACTCGCGGAAACGCGGGCCGAAGTCGTGAACGCGTGCTGGGAGGACGTGCTTCCGGGACGCGGGCCGTTTGACCTCGTCTTCTTCGACGGTGGAACAAGGGAGCGGCCGCTCGAACTTCCCATTTCGCTACTTGCGCCCGGCGGCATCCTGATCAAAGACGACCTCACACCCGGCAGACCGATCGAGGGTGACCCTGTGCGGGAAGCGTTCTTTCAGGATCAGCGACTGGTCGCGGTTGAGCTTCTGACAACAGCCGCGACTGCTGCGATCGTCGCAGTTCGGCGCCCCTGAGAACCCGGCGGTCGGTTTCTCAGTCGACGGACTTCAGCGCGGCGCTGGGCTAGCGGCGCGGCCGAGCGTTCGGAGACGTCATGTCCCTGCGGCCGTAACCGCAGACTTCTCCCAGACGGAGACGTGCTTGGTGCTGTCGCTGGTAAACGGCTCCCGCTTCCAACCGCCCCAACGCTCGCGGAGAGTCATCCCCGCGAGCCGTGCCATCAGGTCAAGCTCCGAGGGCCATACAAAACGAAATGGCGGCGAGAAGACATCGACCTTGTCGCCGTCGATCCAGTAGTGATGCGAAATCAGACCCTGGCGGGCAACGTCATACTCGTCGAACCCGAGGTGCGTCGGACCCACGGCGAAGGGTTGGAATGACTCGCCCGGCGGAAGCCGCCGCAGGCCCGGTACGAGCACCTCGATGACGAAGCAGCCGTTCGGCTCGAGATGTGCTGCGGCGTTGCAAAAGCAGGCGACCTGCTCGCCCTGCGTCGTCAGGTTCATGATCGTGTTCGCAACCAGGTAGGCGACCGAAAACGTAGCCTCGACGGTAGTTGTGGCGAAGTCGCCGATCGTCACACCGATCTGCTCCGCGCCCGGCTTCGCACGCAGCCGCCCGACCATCGCCTCCGACAGATCGATCCCGTGGACGCGTACGCCGCGCTGCGCGAGCGGCAGCGCGATCCGGCCTGTGCCGATGCCTAGCTCGAGCGCGGCACCCTCGCGGGCTAAATCCGCGAGGAAGGCGACGATCGGGTCGACGACGTCGGCGTCAGCGAGGTGCGCGTAGCGTTCGTCGAAGCACTCCGCCACACGCTCGCCGAAGTAGTCCTCGGGCATCGCGTGCACTTTCTCAAAGGTGCACGAGGGCTGCCTGGGCCAGTGTTAGGGATGTCCGCGCGCCGCATCAGCAGCTCGTCGACGGCGTCAGCTTCTGTCCCGCCCTTGGAGACGTAGGCTCGGTGTGGGCCCGGCGCAAATTTCCGCCGAGCCCACTGCCGAGGCCGTCGGGCCTAGCCGATCAGATGAAAGACGAAGTCGAACTCCGTCCCTGCTTGGTTTCGGTACTTGAGATCCATCGAGCCTCGCACGTTCCGATATGCGCCGGTCCCGCCGGTGATGGCCACGGTGCTGTCACTGGAGTCGTAGAAGGGACCCTCGACTGTGATCTGACCCTCCGGCAGAAACGTCGTCCACGTGCATTCCCATGCCTTACCGACCACCGTCCGGACGCAGGATCCTTGGTCGCGGCCGACCTTGTTCGCATTCGCGCTGTCGTAGACATCGTTTGCGAATGTGAGGATGTTGCCGGCCGAGTCGCCCGAGCCGTTGGTGACCGCGTCGGTGGTCGCACGCTCGACGACGTGAATCGTGCCGCCTCCATGCGCCCGGTGGTTGCCGGGGTTGTGGTGCTGCGCCTTCGCGTGTCCCGCACTTGCGTTCACGACCGCTAAGACGAGGACGGCGGCCGCTGCTGCGACGGTGGGAACAAGCACACGCTCCATCTCTCCCCTCCTTTTTCGAGGAGGGAGAGTGATATCGCTTTGGGCCTGTGGTGTCTAGCCGGTGACCGCTCCCGTCTGCTGTTTCGCGGGTGTCATAGGCGGAGAGACGCGTCTGATGATGAACCGAGACACGCGGCTCGAAGAAAACCAAGAGATCTTCCGTAGCGCCAACGAACGCCTGAGCGGCGTCGTGGAGGTCGGACTGGTGACAGCTGACCCGGTGCCGTTTCTTTGTGAGTGTGCGGACAAGGAATGCATGGGCCGAGTTGAATTGACGCTCGACGAGTATCGCGAGGTTCGCTCACACGAACGGCACTTCGTCATGCTTCACGGCCATCGTCGGACCGCCGGCGAAGAGCTCGTGGCGGAACGAAATGGCTACGACATCACCCAGAAACCGGGCTAATGGACCGGCACGCTCGTCTTGCACGAAACGAAGCGATCTTCCGAGAAGTCAACGAACGGATCGACGAGCTCGCTCAACGCGGGGAGCTGGACACTCTCCACATCTTGTGCGAGTGCGGCAATCCCGACTGCAAGGAACCACTGACCGTTTCTGTCGCACAGTACGAGCGGGTGCGGCAGGAGCCGACCGACTTCTTCGTCGCTCCCGGTCATGTGATCCCGGCGATCGAGAAGGTCATCGACGGTACAGCTGGCTTCGAAGTCGTCCGCAAGCTTGCCGAGGAGCGAGAGCTGGCGCGGAAGACGGATCCGCGATCATAAAGCCGGCGCGACCGAAACGGTGCGGACTGGCGCGCTTTCCCGCCCTCCCCGTACGAAGCCCCCTTACCGCGCGGGGACGAATGCCAAGAGCTCCGGTCCGTGCTCGCGCAACCAGTGCCGTTGGTCGCGCCAGTCCGGCCGCGACGCCTCGACAAGCTTCCAGAAGCTCTTCGAATGGTTCGGAATGCGCAGGTGGCAGAGCTCATGGACGGCGACATAGTCGAGCACCTCGAGCGGTGCCAGCACGAGCCGCCAGTTGAATGAGAGCGTGCCCGCCGAAGAGCAAGAGCCCCAGAGGGTGCGCTGGTCGCCGATCCGAATCCGTCGGTAAGAGACCCCAAGCCGCTCGGCCTCCTCCTCGGCCAATGCCGAGAGGAGCTCCCGGGCACCGATCCGCGCCTCCGACTCGCTCACGGTCAACCGCTCGAGCCCCAGCCGCGGCACCTGTCTTCGCCGCTGCTCCTCGAGCCAAGGCCGCTTTTCCCCAAGCAGGGACTCGACCTCGGCGCCGCTCATCCACCGAGGCACGGTCAGGCGGGCCGGCTCACCCCAGGGCACCTCCAGGCGCCAACGGCGCGCTCGCGGTGAGCGCCGCACCTCGATCGAATCCATGCGCACGACCGTAGCTTTCGGTTCGGCGAACCAGGTAGGCCTCGTGCCGCTGGACCGCGCTCGGGAGATCGCGCCGCGCGTTAGTCACTGAGTCGGAAGGGCGGGTATGCGTCCGTCACGAGCACGAAGGCGTAGCCGATGACGCGATTTGTCCAACGGAATACGCCGAGGACGAAGTCGAATAGGCCCCGCGGATAACGGCCGGTGAACAGGATCGCGAACCAGACGATCACCACCGCGACCAGCGCGGCGAGCCAGAGAAACGCAAGCAGGATGTAGTGAGGAATCGCGAGCAGCCACTTCACGAGCGGAAGCCAGCGGTTCAGACCTTGCTTTGCGTCCGGGTAGGGGAACTCGAGCGTGACCGCCTGCTGCTCGTCGGTCGACGGATAGCGGTCGTCCATTAGAGCGAGATAGGCGCCGACCCGGTTCGAGAACCGCAGCAGCTCGAGGTTCCAGTCGTACCACCAGCGCGGGTACTTCTGGCGAAAGACGATCATCAGGAGCGGTGCGAGGAAGAGCACCCCGCCGGTTCCCGCCACGACTCCGCGCCCTGGCCCATTGCCGGCCCATTCATGGCCGCCCAGCGCCCCAGCGACGATCAGGATCGGGATCGCGACGATCAGCCTGAAACCGGTCGTGAGGCGGTCGAGCTCGCGATCTGGATAGGCGACGTTGAATCGCACGGGATACGGAGCTTCCCCTGCCGAGTGGCTGTCTGCCTGCATAGCTGCCGAGCCTCCTTGGTGAAGGGGCGATGAGCCCCGTTTGGGCTGAATCCTTGAGCCGACCTTATGGAAAACGGCGGCCCGTACCTAGCGGGGCGTTCGGCGTAAGCGAGGGGCGAGACGCGTGATACGTTGCGTGGTGCCTTCTGGCTCAGAATCCTCGCCCGCCAGGCGAACGCAATAAGACGCATTCGGTTGTAGGTCGGCTCGGTCAGGGGCATCCACACGAAGGAGGCCACGAATGGCCACCAGTATTCCGTCCGCGACACCGACCTTGGACGCCCGCAAGACGAAGGTCCTTGCTCGCTTCACGGCCGCGCCCAACGTGACTACCGAACAGTACGACGAAACCATCCACCGTCTGGAGGAGTCGGGCGACTGGCTGCCGGAGGGACTTCAGTATCACGTCGCCTTCAAGTCGGAGGGGAACCTTCGAGTCAGCGAGATCTGGGACTCGCGAGAGCAGTTCGATGCGTTCGGCGAACGCCTTATGCCGGTGCTGAAGGACGCGGGGATTGAGCTATCGGGCGAGCCCGAGATGCTTGAGATCCACAACATCATCAAGCGCTAAGACGATCGCGTAAGAGCAAGGGCGGGGGTTGGCCCAGCGAATCGAGGCTGCAACTTTTGGAGGCGGTGGGCCCGCTGAACTGGGTCCCACCGCCTCCGATGAGAGAGCGTTAGCGGGCGGGAACTGCGCTGTCGGGCCGACTATCGCCGAACGGGCGATCACTACTAGGCCTCGGTTTCGTGACGGCTCAGACTCGCTTCAACTAGCCAGAGCTGGATCCGGTGCCTCGCTGCGCCGCACCTGGCGCCTTTCGCGAACGAACGCAAGCACACACAGGTTTGGGACCGACATTAACCCTGCCGCATGGATGAGGTTCCGCGCCTCGCCGGGTCGTCGACGGCGCCGCCGAGGTGGTGTAGCGCGCCTCCCGTGGGAACGGGAGGCGCGCACTACGGTCGTGGTCTTACCTCAGAGCGCGGTGGGCGGCGCCGATTCCGACGCCGGTGATCGGTCCGGTAACGCCGGCGCTGCTCGCTGCGCGTGTCGCCTGGGCCGCAGTCGCGACTGAGAGACGCGACGCCGGGGCGTACATCGCCTCGTCGAATGCGGCGGTCGTGGTCTCATGCCCGATGGCGAACGCCGTCGTCGCCTTCCCGCCCGAGAACGAGGTTGAGATGTAGTCGCCCACCATCGGCCCCTGCGAGGTCTGCGCGATCTCGCTGAGCGCCATCGGCCCGGCCAGCTGCGTCGCATCGCCCCAGTGGGCGCCGCCGTCCGGCGAGGAGATGTAGCCGACCTGCAGCCGGCAGGCGCCGCCGCAGTTGGCGTTGGGGTAGAAGTAGTACGTCAGCGCCAGGTGCGTGCTCGCCCCGCTGGTAGTCGGATCGACGGCGAGGCCTGGGATGAAGTGGTCGACGCTGCTCGTGACATCGTCGATCGGGACGCGCGCCGGATCGGTCCAGCTCACGCCGTCCGTCGACGTCGAGACGACGATGTCGTTCGAGGTGCAGCCCTTGCGGAAGCGGCAGTCCTCCCAGGCGACGTAGACGGTGCCGTCCGCGGAGATCTCTGCGCTCGGTAGCGGGCTCGTACGCAGGCCACCGGCGACTCTGTGGAAGCGGATGCCCGACACCTTGAACCCGCGGCTCCAGGAAGCGCCGCCGTTGTCCGAGTGGAAGGCCGAGATCGTGCCATTCAGGCTCTCGAACGGGACGATGACGCGGCCGCTCGGCTGCACGACCGGCTGGCCGCCGAGGCCCTTGTCGTTCCCGTCCGTCCGGATCGGCGTGCTCCACGTCAGGCCGCCGTCGGTGGACGTGCTCATCAGCTCGAGGTCGCCGTCCCCGAAGTTGTCGAGCTCGGTGTAGCAGTGACCCCGGAATGGGCTGCCCGTGTTGTTGTCGCAGACGGTCCAGTTCTTGTCGAGGTCGACCGAGTTCGAGACCGGCGGCGGGATGCTGACCGGGTTGCTCCACGTCCGGCCGTCGTCGGTGGAGCGGCTGACGAAGACGGTCGGCACCACCGTCGTCGTGGGCAGGAGCGGGATCGACGAGATCAGCCAGGCGTGGTGCACGGAGTCGTACGCAACGCTCGGATCGCTCACCCGCTCATACGGCTCGACGGGTCGCCGGAGCTGAAGGTCATGCCCGGCAAGAATCCCGGCGCATCCCATGACGCGCCACCGTTGCCGGATCGCACGAAGCCGATGTCGGACGCGCCGCCGTTGAAGAAGCGGCCCACCTGGAACGTCGCCACGACCGTGCCGCCGAAGGCGAAGGTGTCGGGCTCAAGCTCGGTTGCGTGCTGGCTCGTCGTGTTCGTGAACGGGTCCGCGCTGACCATCGTGAGCGGGACGTTCGCGCCGGCGACCCCGGCCGTGACGAGAAACGCAGCCACGGCGGCCGCTAGTGCGGTTCGCCGACTCCTCCTCATTACACCACCCTCCTTCGGTCGAGTAGCTCAGGGTCTAGCGATCTACAGCAGAGAAGTCAATATCGACTCACCGGGCAGAGGCGACTGTCCACCGCGGGCCGCGTGAGAAAGGCCATGCGCCCGGGCCGCTTCGCGGTCTGCAGCGTGTATCCGGTGAAGAGCTAAAGCTGTTTGGTCGTGTAGATGATGGCGGGGTAGTCATCGTAGTCGGCGAGGATAGTGGTCCTCCCCTCTTGCATCCCGATTTTCTCGGCAACGCGGCGGGACGCGATGTGATCGGGGTGGACGATCGCCACCAGCCGTGACAACCGGAAGCGTCTGAACGCTAGGTCCCGAGCCGCCGTCGCAGCCTCGGTGGCGATCCCTTGACCCCAAGACGTTTTCTTCGTGTGCCATCCGATCTCTATTTCCCAGCCGCCGTCGATGGCCAAGGGTCTGATCCCGCAGTACCCAAGGAAGCCCGCAGTCGCGCGGGATTCGATCAACCACATGCCGAACCCGTACTTCCCGTACAGGCCGAGGTTCCGGCTGATCCAAGCGGACGCTTCGTCTCTCGTCTTCGTGCGACCGTAAAACCTCATTTGCTCTTCATCCGCAACCATCGCGGCGAGCTCTTCAAGATCAGCTCTGCTGAACTCGCGCAGCCTGATCCGATCGGTTTCGACCACCGACGTCATTGTCCCGATGAAGGGTCGCTGACGTCACCTTCGCGGAGCAGACGCTCGATGACAGCCACGACGCCGTCGTCGTCGTTCGCCTCCGTGACCTCACCGACGGCCGCGAGGACATCGGGAGGCGCGTTCGCCGGAGTGATTGACCGGCCCGCCCACCGTCCTCGAGACTCACTCGGTAGCCGTTGTTCAATGGCGACCCGGCGGTGGGGCTGGAGGCATAGCGCTGGGACTGCCTGCGATGTGCGCCGGCCCAGGGTTTCCGACCATCGTGCCGATCCGAGGATACGGCCCCTACGCCGGCGGGCGGGACACCTCGGTGACGCGAGCCATCCACTGACGAGTGGCACGCGGTGAACGCAGGCGTGCCACCGCGAGATGCTGGTTCGCCGGCTGGGCGAACATACGCGGGTATTCCCGCCGCTGTCCCCGGTGTGATCTGAGCGCCGTGAGCACCCCTTTCGCGGCGGCGAGCAACTGCTTAGGCAGTTCGGTCCTTCGACCGGTCCGAGCCGCCTGCGCGCTGAGCGTCGAGGTGCGCGTGCGCGCGCGTTTGGCGAGCCGCCACAAGCTCACATGCGCGGGGTAGTCAAGCCAAATAATTGTGTCAGCCCAAGGCCAGACCAAGTCGCGCACGACGCGCTTGTTGCCGTCCGTGACCCAACGATCTCCTGCGATTGCCGCGCTCGTCCTGTCGCGTAGCAGGGACAGGGGCGCTCTACTGAAGTCCGGGCCGAAGTACAGCGAGTCCAGCTCAACATGGGGCACGCCGAGAGCAACCGAAAGCTGTCGTGCGAGCGTGGTCTTGCCGGACCCGGTTCGCCCAAGTATCAGAATCCGCTCGCATCCTTTTAGGGTGTTCAGGGGATCGCGCTGCTGCTGTTGGTTCGTTGTGGAATAGTCCGCCGCCGCGCGCGTCGCAACCGTCGTCTCCCCAGGACGAACATGTAGCTCAGCGCCTCTTTGCGTCTGATCTGCTTCTCGTTCGTCTGTCATGTCCTCTAATTCTTCGCCGGCCAACAAGGCAAGCGAACGATGTTCGAAGGCCTTTCATGCTACTGGTCGAGGGGTCAAGCAACCGACCGCGCCGCTTGGGTCCCGGTCGTCAACCAACAAGTCGTCGACTTGCGCACGGACAAGTATGCGGTCGATGTGGATCGACGAGGGGCGCCCTGAAGGCGCCCCTCTGTCTACTCCTCTTCGGCGGCCGACTAGGGAGTCGGATCCGGGGTAGGTCCCGCCGAAGATGTCGCTGTTGCCGAACGTCGGCGGGCAGTCCTGCTGCGGCGCCGGCCTCGGAACCCTCGTGTCGCCGCTCGCCAGCGCCTGCCGCCAGGCATCGATTGCCGGGCAGTCGGCGGCGTTGCGCGTGTCGTTCCAGACCGCGGCGCCGTAGGTCCTCGTCGCAGCGGCGTAGACATAACCGCCGAGGGACTCACCGACGAGGTTGTTCTGGCTCGAGCCGCGCGGATCTCCAGGCGTGCTCCGGTGCAGCTCGCTGAACGCCCCGGTCGGAGTGCCGGGGCTCACGGCGGAGTCTGCATGCGTCACGGGAGCGCATGTGAGAAAGGGGGTGTCCGGCGCGGCTGCGGCTACCGTCGCCGGACACCTGAGAGGAGGGGAGAATCTGGGCGAGCGCGCGAACTGACTGCGACTCGAGCGGGGTTTTAGCGCGTTCTTGCTGTGAGCGGAGCGGCAATCCACAGGCCGCGCCACACGCAGCCCGCTAAGAGCGAAAACCTCGTGTCGCCCGTCCACAGGAACCCACAGGGCAAGGTGGCCGCTGTGCATAACCCGGCGCCCGCGCGGGCGCGAACGACCTGTTGGCCGCAACAAAGGAAGGGTCGAGATCGCTGCGAACTGGCTCAGTTTCAAGGAACCTTCCCCAACACCGGCCCACGCGAAGAACGCGGGCTCGGAAACGTTCTACCCGCACGGTCGACGAGATCGAGGCAGCAAAGGCGGCTGGGTATCCGTCGTGCTCGACGCGGGCCGGTTCGCGGACTCGCTCTTCGCCGCCTCGTTCGCGGCACTCTTGGGCAGCCACACGAATGCCCAGGCGATCGGCGTTTTGCCCCGTGCGCGTTCCTAGTACGGCGGCTCCGGGTCGTACTGGATGTAGCGCCGCACCTCGCGTGCCTTCTCCGGTGAACCAAGACGCCCGACGAGGTGGAGCGCCATGTCGATCCCGGCCGAGACGCCAGCCGCCGTGATCACGTCGCCGACATCGATGAAGCGGTCGTCCGGACGCGGCGTAATCTCGCGTCCCAGCGGCAGCAACTCGTCGAACGCGCTCCAGTAGGTTGTCGCCGGCTGCCCGTCGAGCAAACCGGCGTCTGCGTAGACCAGCGCGCCGGTGCAGACGCTCGTCATCAGCGTCCCCCGCTCCTTCATTCCGCGGAGCCGCGAGCGGATGTGTTCGTCGCCGAGCTGCGTGCGCGTGCCGCGGCCGCCGGGATAGACGAGGACGTTGACGTCGCCAACCTCGTCCCAGGTCGTATGGGCGACGACTTTCATGCCCTTCGCGCATGTCACCGGTGCGCTGTCTTCGCCGACCAAGAGGACCTCGACGTCGTCGGGGTAGAGGAAGCGCCAGGCGGCCAGCACCTCCCAAGGCCCGACGAAGTCGAGTTCCTCGGCGCCTTCGAAGACGGCGATCGCGATTCGCATGCCCGACGCCACTCTAGTGGCGTCGGCGAGCGCGACTGTCGCGCCTTCCATACCCGCCTCGCGGGAAGTGTCGCACTGTCGTTCTCCCGAGCCGTCGAGCCTCGGTCTTGGCCTGGAGACCGCGGAGGGTGACGACTGGCGACGGTCTCCCAATAGCGTCCGATGAGACGGCGGCGCGGGAGCAGTGCGACCGCTGGGCTGACAGTTACGAGCGCCACCGTCGTTCGCTGGGTCACCTTAGGCTCAGCCCGAATCCGAGTTTTGGTTAGCCGCCCTCGCGGCCCTGGCGAAAACCCGCGAGGAACGTGAGGAGCAGCTTGTTCGCGAGGCGCTGCGTGATTCCCTGCAGGTCGCGCATCGGATCGACCTCGACGAGGTCGAAACCGACAACCTCCTCGCGGCGGCCGAGGTCGAAGAGAGCATCCATCGCCTGCCACGGCGTTAGGCCGCCCGATACGGCCGCGCCCGTCCCAGGCGCGTACGCGAGTTCGAGGCTGTCGATGTCAAACGTAACGTAGACGCCGTCGACGCCGCGCGACGCGATCTCCCACGCGTCCGCGAGCACCGCCTCTATTCCCCGCTTCGCCACGTCTCGCGTCGAGAACATCGTCCCGCCCTGCTCCTCGACCAGGTAGCGGCGGTAGTGCTCGGCGTTGACGAAGCCGGAGATGCCGATCTGGACGATGTTGCGCGGGTCGACTCCGTTGTCGTCCTCGATGATCCCGCGGATCGGGGTCCCGTTGTGAGGCCCACCGTCCTCGAAGTTCTGACAGTCGATGTGAGCGTCGAACTGGACGAGCCCGACCCGTTCGAGCTCGGGCCGCGCCTCGTGCAGCGCGCGCACAATCGGCCGCGTCATCGAATGGTCCCCGCCAACGAAGATCGGAAAGAAGCGCGGCTCGTGCGCGAGCAGACCGCGCGCGGCGACGTAGATGTTCTCGTGCGCTTCGACGATATCCCAGAGCGGGATCTCCACGTCGCCGGTGTCACGCACGGTCAGATCTTGAATGTCGACGCCGTAGTCGATCGAATAGGTCGTGAAGAAGAAGCGGCCGTCGCGAAGGGCGTTTGGCCCCTGATGGGCGCTTACCGGCTTGATCGCGGCACGAGCGATAGGCACAGCCGTGATGCCGACGTCTATCGGTTCGGCGAAGTCCCAGGGTCTGATCCAGTTCGCGACCCGCAGCTCGTTGCGGTCCTCCCAGTGCGAGAGGCGGACGAGCTCGGGCGGCTGGAGGTGCTCGATCTCGATCTGCATGGCTTCTCCTTTCAGGCGCAGAGGCTTTCGATCAGGAGCGCGTAGGCGTGGCTGGCCTGGACGATCTCGCAGACGGGAACGCGCTCGGCGGGAGTGTGCGCGAGGCGCTCGTCGCCTGCGCCGATGCCGACGGAAGGAATCCCAGCGGCATTCATGAAGGTGGCGTTGACGCCGAACCGCCAGGCTTTCAGCGCGGGGACTCTGCTGGTCGCGTCCTCTACAGCCGCGCTCGCGGCTCGCACGAGCGGGTGGTCCGGCTCGGTCGCCATAAGCGGGTACACGTTGACGAGCTCGACGGTCGCGGTTGCTCCGTGATCGGCGGCCACGCGGTCGACGAGCTCCTTGACATCGACGCGGCAGGAGTCCGGCGTCTCGCCGCGGACGTAGCGGCGGTCGACGCGGATCGTGCAGGTCGACGGAACGACCGCGACCCCGCCCGACGGAGCGGAGGCGATTCCCGTGACCGTGAGGGTCGCCGCGCCGAGGAGCGGGTCCGAGGGCAGGCGCTCGCCCGCCCGTTCGAGCGCGGCCAGAAACGGCAGCGCGCGAAAGACGGCGTTCTCGCCCTCGGCTGGCGTCGCGGCGTGACTGGAGCGCCCGGCGACCGTGACGTCGAGCTGAAGCTTGCCGCGGTGGCCGAGCGCGACGTCGAGCGAAGTCGCCTCGCCGCTCACGCCGTAGTCGGCCCGGAGCCCCTGTGCGAGCAGCGCCTGGATCCCCTCCGGCCCGTCGATCTCCTCGCGCACGTCGGCTGTGAAGATGTACGTGCCGTGGAGCGGGGCGCCGAGGAACGCGGCTGCGAAGGCTCCGGCCGCGACGTTCGCCTTCATGTCGAGCGTCCCGCGACCGCGCAAGTCTCCGTCGACGATCTGTGCGCCGTAGGGGTCGTCCATCCCGGCCGGCGGGACGTGGTCGAGGTGGCCGTTGAACATGAGGCGGGGCGATCCTTCGCCGAGGTAGCCGACGACGTTGCTCATCGGGTCGACCGCGACGTCGCGGTAGCCGAGGTGGACGAGCATCGTCGCAAGGAGCTCGGCGACCTTCCGCTCCTCGCCCGGAAGGCTCGGGGTTGCAGCGAGCCGCTGGGCGAAGGCGACGAGGTCGCGTTCGAGCGCGTTCATCAACCGACGACGACGAGGACGGCGACGGTCTCCACGGCGAAGCGGCGCGAGTAGAACCCGCCGAGGAAGTCGCCGCAGCCCCAGCTGATGCTGGCGCAGAGAGCGAGCAGGGCGGGAGTCACGGCGGCGTGGAGTTACCCGCCCAAACGAACATGACGTGAAGCAAGCCGCGCGCCCGGCTACGGAGCCGCCGCGGTCTGCGAGACACCGCGGTTCTCGTGCTCGATGATCAGCTCCAGGATGTGGCGCTTGAGCTCCCCGAACCGGGGCGTCCCAAACTCGTCGAGCGTACGCGGCCGCGGAATGTCTACCGGGATCACCTCGCGCAGCCGTCCGGGCCGCGGCGTCATCGTGTACACGGTGTCGCCGAGGAAGATCGCCTCGTCGATGTCGTGCGTGACGAAGGCGATCGTGCGCCTGTGCTGCTCCCAGATCCCCGTCAAGAAGCGCTGCGCCGCGGCGCGGGTGAGCGCGTCGAGCGCGCCGAACGGCTCGTCCATCAGCAGCACCTTCGGATCGTTTGCGAGCGCACGGGCGATCGCCACCCGCTGCTTCATCCCACCCGAGAGCTCCTTCGGATACGCGCGCGCGAAATCCGCGAGCCCCATCTCCTGGAGCAGCCGGTCGGAGATCCGCCGCCGCTCCTCCTTTGCCATGCTCTTTAGCCTCGGGCCAAACTCAACGTTCTCGCGCACGCGCAGCCACGGAAAGAGCGTGTACGACTGGAAGACCATGCCGCGGTCGGTACCCGGTCCGTGGATCTGCCGCCCGTCGACCTGGACGGTGCCGGAGGTCGGCCTCACAAGCCCGCCCATGATGTTGAGCAGCGTCGACTTGCCGCAGCCCGAGGCGCCGACGATGCAGGCGAAGTGCGCGTCCGGGATCTCGAGCGAGACGCGGTCGATCGCCTGCACGCGCCCCCTGCGCGTCTTGAACACCATCGAGACGTCCGAGACTGAGATTGAGCTCATCGCGAGACGCGCTCCGAGTACGGGAAGAGGAACCAATAGAGCCAGCGAAAGAGCGCATCGGTGAGCAGGCCAAGGATCCCGATCGTGATGATCGCGGCGATGATCTTGTCGGTCTGGAGGAAGCGGCTCGCGGAGAGGATCACGTGGCCGATGCCGCTGCTCGCGGCGACCAGCTCGGCGACGATCAGGTACGTCCAGGCCCAGCCGATCCCGATCCGCATGTTGTCGAGGACACCCGGCCACGAGGCCGGCAGGAGCACGCGCCAGAAGACTTGCCAGCGCGAGGCGCCCAGCGTGTAGGCGATGTTCACGAGTTCCTTGGGGATGCCCGCCGACACGTCCGCGATCAGTAGCGTGAGCGGGAAAAAGACGCCGATGAAGATGACCGCGATCTTCTCCTTCTCGTAGATGCCGAACCAGATGATCAGCAGCGGGATGAACGCCGAGGCCGGCATGTAGCGGACGGCGGCGATGATCGGCTCGAAGAATGCCTGGACGATGCGGAAGGAACCGATTGCGATCCCGAGCGGGATTCCGATCGCCGCGGAGATCAGGAAGCCGAGGCCGATTCGGCGCGTGCTCGCCCAGACGTCGTGCGCGAAGCCCTCGTGGGCAAACATGTTGTACAGGGACTTGGCGACCGTGTCCGGGCTCGGCAGGAAGAAGGGATTGTGGAGGTTCGGGACACCAAGCGCCGGGGCGACCCGGGTATAGGCGACGAGCGCCCAGATGCCGATCACGAGCGCGAAGCTCGCGAGCCCTAGCGAGAGGGAGAGGGCTCTGGGAATCGGCTCCTTCGGTGCCAGGTACCGCGAGTGCCAGCGTGGAGCCCCGGAGCCCGTTCGCGACCGCTTCAGGGCCGAGGTGACGGGCGCCGGGGCTCCGGCGGGATCACTTGAACGAGTTGACGAAGGTGGGATCAATCGCGTTCTTCGGGCTTGGGATGGTCTTGATCTCCCCGATCGACTTCCAGAAATTGGCCGACTTCTTGAAGATCTTGTAGATCGCGCCCGGGTGCGTCCTCGTGCCGTAGTACTTCTTGCTCTGCGAGAGAGGCCAGAGCGGGACGTCCTTCATCGTGGCCTTTATCTCGGCCGCGGACTGGCCGAGGTAGTCGTGGACGTCGGCGAACGCCTTGCTCGGGTTCTTCTTGATCAGGCTCATCGCGTCGGTGTAGGCGGCGATGAAGGCCTTCACCTCGCCGGGGTGCTGCCTGACGAAGCTCGGCGCGAACGCGACGTGGTCGGTGATGATCGTCGGGTACTGCTTCGTCGAGACGAGCACGTGCCCGTTCGGGTTCTGCTCAGCCCGCGACAGCCACGGCTGCCACGTCACCGCCACCTTGACCCGCCCGGCCGCGAAGGCGGCGCCCGCATCACCGGAGGTCAGGTCGATCTGCTGTACGTCCTTGAGTGACAGGTGGTGCTGGCTCAGCACGTACGCGAGCAGCCACTGGCTGGTGGAGCCTGCGCTCACGGCGATCTTCTGGCCCTTAAGCTGGCCGACCGTCGTGATGCTCTTCTCCGCGACGATCCCGTCGCCACCCACGGAGGCATCGAGCCCGAGCACCTCCACCGAGTGGATGCCCTTCGCGTACGTCCGCGAGTACGTGTCGACGGTGGTCGCGATCGCGTTCAGGCTCCCGGCCTTGAATGCGTTGAAGCGCTGTACTGGATCCTCGATCACCGTGTAGCTGACTTTGAGGCCGTGTTTCTTGTAATAGCCCTCCTTGGCGGCGATGACGAGCGCCATGTAGCCGTTCCAGGTCGAGAACGCCAACTTGATCGGCACCTTCCCTTTCGCGACGTAGCCGGTTGTCGCGGCCTTCGTACCGCTGCCGCTCCCGACCGCGGCGACTGCGAGTGCCGCGCACGCGACGGCCACCGTCGCAACGAATCCTTTCCGCATCTCTGCCTCCTTCCCCGCAGGGACTCCGAAACCCCACTCTTTCTCGGTAGTCGATCACTCTCGCAGGTCGTTAGCCAGGTGCCAACCTCCTATCCTGGATCGCCTCCAGCGCCTGGCGCAGCCCGTCGACCAGGGCATCGATCTGCTCGGGCTCGATGATGAACGGGGGCGAGAGGTGAAGGGCGCAGCCGCGCAGCGCCCGGGTCAGCACGCCGTGCTCGCGCGCGAGCGCGACGGCGTGCTCGACGAGCTCCGGCTCGCGCTCGAGCTCGGCCGCCGCGAGCTCGACCGCTCCGACGAGGCCGATCGCCCGCGTCTCGCCCACGAGCGGGTGCTCGGCGAGCGAGTGCACCTTCTCGGCGAACAGAGCCTCGAGCTCCGCGACGCGCTCGACCAGGCGCTCGCGCTCGAGGATGTCGAGGTTCGCGATCCCAGCGGCGCAGGCGGCCGCGTGGCCCGAATATGTGTAGCCGTGCCGGAACCAGGTGCCCTCGCCGCGCCAGAACGGCTCCTGCACGCGCGGCCCGACGACGACGCCGCCGAGCGGCATGTAACCGGAGCTGACGCCCTTGGCGAACACGAGTAGGTCGGGCGTAAAGCCGAAGCGCTCGCAGCCGAACCAGCGGCCAAGGCGGCCGAAACCGGTGATCACTTCGTCCGCGATCAGCAGGACGTCGTGCTCTCGGCAGAGCTCGGCGACGGCCGTCCAGTAGCCCTCGGGCGGCGGGATCACGCCGCCGGCGCCGACGACCGGCTCGCCGATAAACGCCGCGACGCGCTCGGGCCCAAGCCGCTCGATCGCGGCGGCGAGCTCCTCAACGGAATTCGCTTCCACGTGGACGACGTCCGCGACGAGCGTCCCCAGGCCCTCGACGTTCGCCGGGATGCCACCGAGACTCGTGCCCCAGGCGTGCATGCCGTGGTAGGCGTGGCGGCGGCCGATCAGCGCGAGCTTCTCCGGCCGCCCGACCGCGTGCCAGTAGCGGCGCGCGAGCTTGGCCGCAGTGTCGACGGCGTCGGAGCCGCCGGAGGTAAAGAAGACCTTGCCGTCCTCGAAGGGCGCAAGACGGGCGACGCGCTCCGCGAGCGTGAGGGCCGGCTCGTTGGCGTAGCTGCCGAAGGTCGAGTACGCATGGAGCTCACGCAGCTGACGCTCGACGGCGGCGGCGATCTCGTCGCGGCCGTAGCCGACGTTGCAGTACCAGAGCGCGGCGGTCGCATCGAGGTAGGTGCGGCCGTCGCGGTCGACCAGTTCGCAGCCGCGCCCGCGGACGATTACGAGCTCCTCGCCCGCGACCTTCGCCATGTTGGCGAAGGGATGCCAGTACGCGGTGGTCGGCGCCGAGGCCGGCCGCTCCGGCGCGGCCTCGGGCGCTTCGGTGAGACGCCGGCCGATCCCGTCTAGCGTCCGCTCGATCGTCTTGCGGGCGACGCCGGCGATCATGCGCTGGCCGACGCCGGCGACCGGGCCCGAGACCTTGAAGTCACCCTCGTAGCAGACAAGCGTCCCCTCGCCGTCGCGCGGCTCGAGCCGCATCGCGCCGCGGCCGGCGACGTGACCGCTTTTGCCCTTCGTCTCGACGACGATCGTGCACGCCGTCGGCGGCTGCTCGTCTTCGTAGGCGAGGCGGCCCTCGTAGCTGTCCTTCACCGGACCGACCGCAAGCGAGATCGTCGTGCGGAAGCTGCGGCCGTCCTCGGGCTCGACCTCGCCCGCGCCGGGCATCGCTCGCGCCAGCTCGGACGCGTCCGTGAGCAGCGCCCAGACCCGCTCCGGCGGACCCGCCAGCATTCGCTCTCCAGTCACGCGCGGCACGCCCTAAGCCTCCGCCACGCGCTCGCGGGTGAACGGCAGGACGGTGAGGCGCCTCCCTAGTGCGTCCGCCAGCGCGGCCGCCACAGCCGGCGCGACTGCGCCGACCGGCGGCTCGCCGATCCCGCGCGCCGAGAACGGGCCGACCCCCTCACCGGACTCGACGACGATCGGCTCGATCTCGGGCGCCTCGACCGCGGTCGGGATCAGGTACTGCGCGAACGCGCCGGTGAGGTTGACGCCGTCCTCGTAGACGACGCGCTCCGAGAGCGCGTAGCCGAGCCCCATCACGACCGCGCCCTCGATCTGGCCCTCGACGCTCTGCGGGTTGATCGCGCGGCCGACGTCGTGAGCGGCGAGGTAGCGCAGCACGTCGATACGCCCCGTCTCGGGATCGACCTCGAGATCGACGGCGTGGCAGCCATAGGTGAAGTCGGGGAACACGCGCCCGCGCCAGGAGGCCTCGCTCCGCCAGGCGTCCCCGCCGGGCGCCCGAAAGATCGAGAGCCGGTGCCAAGGCACCTGGCGCTTGGCCGCCGCCGCGATCAGGTCCCGGAACGCCACGTGCCGCTCCCCGGAGCGCGCGCCGCCGCCGGCGAATTCGACGTCGTCCGGCTCCGCCTCGAGCAGCTCCGCCGCGAGCGGCCGCAGCTCCTCGCGCAGCTCACCCGCCGCCTGGAGCACGGCGTTTCCGGACATGTACAGCTGCCGCGTCGCAGTCGTCGTCCCGGTCAGCGGCGTTAGCGCCGAGTCGCCGATGTGGATGACGACCTCCGCCGGGTCGACGCCGAGCACCTCGCCCGCGAGTTGGACGAGCGAGGAGGCCTGGCCGCCGCCGATGTCTGGGACGCCGATCCGCAGGACGAGGGTCCCGTCGAGCTCGAACCCGACCCATGCGCTCGACCAATCGTTGAGCCAGACGCAGCGGCCGTAGGGCTGGAGGTTGCACGCAACGCCGCGCCCGACTCGCCGCCCGCGCGTCGAAGGCTCCGGCTTCGGCCCGAGCGCCGCCTCGACGCGGTCGGCGAGATCCGGGAGCGCGACGTGCGTGTCGAGCGTCTGTCCCACTGCGAGCGTGTCGCCACCCTCGAGGAAGTTCCGGCGCCTCAGCTCGAGCGGGTCGAGCCCGAGCTCGGCGGCGAGCAGGTCCATCTGCCCCTCGTAGCCGAGCGCGACCTGCATGGCGCCGAAGCCGCGCATCGCACTCGCAGGCGTGTGGTTGGTGTAGGCGACGCGCGCGTCGATGCGCACGTTCGGGCAGCGGTAGGGGCCCTGCGAGCAGGTGGTCGCGTAGAGGAGGACGAGCGCAGACAGCAGCGCGTAGGCGCCGCCATCCGCGACGATGCCGATGTCCTGCGCGAGCAGCCGCCCCTCGGCGTCGCACGCGGTGCGGTAGCGGAGCTTCATCGGGTGACGCTTTTCGCGCGCCAGCAACGACTCCGAGCGGCTCCACACCATCTTCACCGGGCGGCCGGTACGCTGGACGACGAGCGCGAGGTACGGCTCGACCGTCATGTCCTCCTTGCCGCCGAAGCCGCCGCCTACGTAGGGCGCGATCACCCGCACGCGGTTGTCGGGGACGCGCAGGATCCGCGCGAGATCGCGAAAATGCTCGATCACCTGGGTCGCCGCGCGGACGGTGATGACACCGTCGGTGTCGAGCCAGGCGACGCCGGCCTCCGGCTCGAGATACGCGTGGTCGACGAACTGCGTCTCGTAGCTTTGTTCGACGACGGCGTGCGTTGCATTCAGCGCAGCGTCGACGTTGCCCTCTTGGAGCTGCCAGCTCGCTATCAGGTTGCCCTGCTCGTGAACGAGCGGCGCCCCCTCCTCGAGCGCCGCCTCGGCGTCGGTCACGACCGGCAGCTCCTCGTACTCAACGTCGATCAGCTCGACGGAGGCGAGCGCAGCGTCCTCGGTCTCGGCGGCAACGATCGCGATCGGCTCGCCGTGGTAGCGGACGACGCCGTCGGCGAGCACGTTCGTGCGCGCCTTCAGTGCCCCGACCTGGAACGTTTGCCCCGGCACGTCCACCCAGACTGTGTTCTCGGGCACATCCTTGGCGGTGAGGACGGATGCGACTCCGGGCACCGCCTCCGCCGCGGACGTGTCCACCCGGAGCAGACGGGCGTGCGGAAGGTCGGCCCGCTTGAGCACCGCGTGCAGCATCCCCGGGAGGCCGAAATCGGCGGCGTAGCGGGTCCGGCCTGCAACCTTCTCGAGCGCGTCGTGCCGGACGAGAGCGCGCCCGACAACGCGTGCCGGCCGCTCGCCGACGACGCTCATCGGCCAACCTCTCGATCATGAGCCGAGGACGAAGCGTCGGGGGGAACCAGGACTTTCCCCCGCTGTCTCTGCTCAGCTCGCGCCGCGACCTGAGCGCCGCGGGGGCCGAGGCGTACATTCAAGAAAGGGGCTCGTGTGGGAAACATGGTTTCCCCGCCGAGAACGAGCCAAAGGCGAGCGATGCTCACTGCTCCGCTACTCGAGTAGCTCGGAGCCCACGGGCGTTCATGCCGCGCCCTCGCCGTCGCGGTAGGCCTCGACGGCCTCGACGATCTTGCCGTAGCCGGTACAGCGGCAGAGGTTGCCGGCGAGGCTTCGCCTGATCGTCATCCGGTCGCCGGCGAGTCCGAGACGGACGGCCTCGATCGAGCCGAGCACGACGCCGGGCGTACAGAAGCCGCACTGCACCGCGCCACGTTCGATCAGCTCTTGCTGCAGCGGGTGGAGGGAGCCGTCGCCAGCGAAGGCGCTCACGGTCTCGACGCGTGCGCCCTCCGCCTGGACGGCGAGCACGCTGCAGGCGTTGACCGCGACCGCGTCGAGGAAGACGGTACAAGCTCCGCAGACGCCTTCGCCGCAGCCGTACTTCACCTCGCTCGCGCCGGCCTGGTCACGCAGGAAACGGAGCAGCGTCACATGCGGCTCGACCGGCTCGCGGAGCCGCCGTCCGTTCAAGAGGAGCTCGAGCATCACGCTCCCGCATCCTCCTTTGCGCGCGCGAGGGCACGGCGTGCGCAGACGCCGGCCAGGCGTCGGCGGAAGGCGGCCGAGACGAACACATCCTCCTCGGGCTCGACCGCCGCCTCAACAGCGGCCGGCAGCTCGTCCGTCGGCCCCTCGAAGCGCAGAGGCCGATCGCCGACGCCGCCGAGGACGACTCGCGCATGCCCGTCCGGCGCCACCACCGCGGCGGCGCACGCCAGCGCGAAGTCGTCGGCCCGCTGCGCCTCCTCATGGAAGCCGACGCCGCTCGTTTCCGGCGGCCGCTCGAGCTCGACCGCTACGAGCACCTCGTCCGGCCCGAGCGCCGTCTCCAGGTAGCCGAGGAAGAACTCCGCAAGCGGGATCCGCCGCTCACCGCCGGGCCCGTGAGCGACCACCTCTCCGCCGTGCGCCACCGCGACCACGGGCAGCTCGGCGGCGGGATCGGCGTGGGCGAGGGAGCCGCCGAAGGTGCCGCGGTTCCGTACGCGCGGATTGCCCACGTGGCGGGCGGCCTCGGCCGCGAGCGGCAGCAGCCGTCGCGCCTCCGGGTCGAGCTCAAGCGTCCGGTGGCACGTCGTCGCGCCGATCCGCACCCGCCGATCGACCGCCTCGATCCCGTTCAGCTCGAGCCGCGAGAGGTCGACGAGAACGTCGGGCCGCGCGAGCCCGAGCGAGAGCATCGGCACGAGGCTCTGACCGCCCGCGATCACCTTCGCGTCCCGGCCCCCAGCCCCGGCCAGAATGGACACGGCCTCCTCGACGGAGCGCGGGCGTTCGTAGTCGAACGGCCGCGGGATCACACGTCCCACCCGGCGTCGACGACGACGTCGTGCCCGGTGACGTTCCGCCCGCCCGCCGAGACGAGGAAGCGGACGGCGTGGGCAATGTCGGAGTCTTCGATGAAGCGCCCGAGCGCGGTCTGCGCCGTGAACTCGGCGTACACGTCCTGCGGCGTCCGGCCCAGGCGGCGCGCCTTCTCGTTCACGATCTTCGTCATTCGCTCGCCGTGGGTGACGTTCGGGCAGATCGTGTTCACCGTGATGTCGTGCGGTCCCAGCTCGAGTGCGAGCGTGCGCGTCAGCCCGCGCACCGCCCACTTCGAGGACGAGTAGGCGACCCGGTTACGGTAGCCGCGGAGCCCCGAGGTGCCGGCGATGTTCACGATTCGCCCGCCTCCACGCTCGATCAGGTGCGGGATCGCGAACTTGCAGGGCAGGAAGGTGCCGAGGACGTTGACGTCGAGGACGGCGCGGAAGTCGTCCACCGACACGCCCTGCGCGGGCGTCTCGATCGGGCCGATCACGCCGGCGGTGTTGACGAGGATGTCGAGGCCGCCGAACCGCTCGACCGCCGAGCCGATCAGCGTCTGCACGTCGGCCTCGCTCGTCACGTCGCAGGTCACTACGAGGTTCTCCCGCTCCGGGTACTCACCGTGGAGCTGCGTCGCGTGAGCCTCGAGTGCCTCCAAGTCACGCCCGGCCAGGACGATCTGTGCCCCGTCGCAGGCGAGCACGTCGGTGATCGCGGCGCCGAGGCCCTTCGCCGCACCGGTCACGACCGCGACCTTTTCCCGCAGCGGCGGATCGACGTAAGCGCCCCAGGCGGGCTCCTGCCTCACGGCCATCCGAGCTCCGGCACGTCGAGCCCGAGCGGGGCCTTGATCTCGACCGCGCCGTCGCGCAAGCGCTCGAGGTGGTCGAGAACCTCTTCGGGCGAGAGCCGCGCGCTCGGTCCGGCGAGCCCAACCGCCGCGACGGCCGTGCCGCCCTCGTCCAGCAGCGGCACCGCGACGCCCCAGACCCCGACGTTCGTCTCCTCGAACGAGATCGCCCACCCGCGCTCTCGCACCTCGGCGAGGTTCGCCCGCAACGCGTCAGCGTCGGTGATAGTCGCGCGGCAGAGCCGCTCCAGCGAGCCTGCCGCCACCCGTTCGATCTCCTCCTCGGCAAGGAAAGCGAGCAGTGCCTTCTGCGACGCGCCCGCATGCAGCGGTAGCCGGCGGCCCGGCTCGACCGAGAGTCGCAGCGGCTGAGAGCTCTCGACGCGCTCGAGGCAGACCGAGCGGTCACGCTCGCTGTTTGGCACGGTCAGGAGCGCCGTCTCATCCGTCTCACGCGCGAGTCGGCGCAGCACCGGGAGCGCGGCCTGGCGCAGGTCGAGGACGGCACGTGCCCGCCCACCGAGTTCCAGGGCGGCGGGCCCGAGGCGGAAGCGTCTCGTTCGCTCGTCGCGAGCGAGGTACCTGCGGCCGGTCAGCGCCGCGAGGATCCTGTGGGCCGTGGGCACCGGCAGCCTCGCCGCGCGCGCAACCTCGCTCGTTCCCCACTCCGGCTGGTCCGCACCGAACAAGTCGAGGACCGTGAAGGCCCGCTCGAGCGTTTGGAGCGGGGGGCGGGCGTTTTGCGCCGTCGCCTTGCTCAGAGCTTGATCACCACCATGCGCTCCTCGGTCATGTCACGCACGGTGAAGTGGGGCCCCTCGCGCGTGTTCCCGGATTCCTTCGTCCCGCCGTAGGGCATCTGGTCGACGCGGAAGGTCGGCGCCTCGTTGACCGTGACGCCGCCGAACTTGAGCCGCTCGCTCGCCGTGATCGCGGTGGCGAGATCGCGCGTGAAGATGCCGGCCTGGAGGCCGTAGTCGGTGCCATTCGCGAGCTCAATCGCCTCTTCGAGCGACTCGAACGGGCGTAGCGCGAGCACCGGCCCGAAGATCTCGCGCTTCCAGGCACGAGCGTCGGCCGGGACGCGGTCGAGCACGGTCGGACGCAGATGGCCGCCATCGACGGTGCCGCCCGCGAGCCGCTCGGCGCCGCTCTCGCTGGCCTCGTCGAGCCACTCCTCGACGCGCGTGCGTGCGTCCTCGTCGATCAGCGGGCCGACGTCGGTGTCGTCCTCCTCCGGGTTGCCGACCTTCAGCCGCTCGATCGCCCCGAGGAGGCGCTCCGTGAAATCATCGTGGAGGCGCCCGTCGACGAGCACACGCTGAACGGAGATGCAGGACTGGCCGGCGAAGCCGTTACCGCTGATCGCCGCCGCTTCGGCGGCCGCGTCGAGGTCGGCATCGGCGCAGACGATCAGCGGAGTCGAGTTGCCGAGCTCGAGCGAGACGTGCTTCTTCGCCGCGCGCGCCGCGAGCTCCCACCCGACCTCGGCCGAACCGGTGAAGGTGATCATCCGCACGCGCTCGTCCTCGACGAGCACGTCGCCGATCTCCCCCGCCGGACCGGTGACGACGGAGAGCAGCTCGCGCGGCAGCCCCGCCTCGTGAAGGAGGTCGACGAGCTCGATCGCCGCGAGCGGGGCGACACCGGCGGGCTTGAGCACGGTGCCACAGCCGGCGGCGATCGCCGGCCCGACCTTGTGCGCGGCAAGGTTGAGCGGAAAGTTGAAGGGCGTGATCGCCGCGATGACCCCGATCGGAACGCGGATCGTGTACCCGCGTCGGCCGACCCCCGCCGGGTGCGCGTCGACCGCGATTCCGCGCCCGGCGAGCGTGCGCGCCTCGATCGCGGAAAAGGTCAGCGTCTGAACGCAGCGGTCGACTTCCATCAGCGCCTGCTTCAGCGGCTTGCCGATCTCGCGGGCGAGCAGGCGCGCGAGCTTCTCGCGGCGCTCGCGGGTCGCGGTGGCGGCGCGGTCGAGGATCTCGGCGCGCTCGTGCGCGGGTAACGGCGTGGCCATCGCTCGGGCGGCGGCGTCGATTGCCGCCCCCGTCTCGAGCGCGCCGACGACAGGGACCGCCGCGACCGGAACGCCGTCCCAGGGGGAGCGCACGACACGTGTCTCCTCGGTCGTCAGCGCCTCGCCCGCCACGCTCAGCTTCTTTACGGGCACCGAGGTCTCGACCTCCGCCATGGAACCTCCCCGTCGACGGCCGTTGGCCGATGCTATACGATCGCTTTCCCGTCCGCGGAAACTCTTTTCGCTCCGTGAAAACGATGCCGGAAGCCCGTGTCGGCGTCGACGCCGGCGGCACCTTCACCGACGTGGTGATTGCCGACGGCGGAACGGCGCAGTCGCTGAAGGTGCCGACCGACGCCGGGCTCGGCGAAGGCCTTGCGCGGTCTCGGCGACTCGTCGCCGGGTCGCCCGCCGTCGTCGCCGGGACGACCTGGGTCACGAACGCCGTGCTCGAGAAGAAGCTCGCCCGGACCGCACTCGTGACGACCGAGGGGTTCGCCGACGTGCTCGAGATCGGGCGCCAGGCGCGCGACGACCTCTACGACCTGGGCCGCTCCGCACGTGTCGCGCCGCCGGTGCCGCGGGAACTCTGCTTCGGGGCAGCAGAGCGGATCGGGCCCGACGGGACGCCGCTAGTCCCGCTCACCAGCAAGGAGGTGGAGCGGGTGGCCGCTGCGGTGCGTGCCGCCGGGGTCGAAGCGGTCGCCGTCTGCCTCCTCCACTCGTACGCGAACCCCGAGCACGAAGCCCGACTCGCAGCGGCGCTCGACGACGGCGTGGCGCTCTCGGTCTCCCACCGCGTCTCGCGCGAGCGGCGCGAGTTCGAGCGCGCGTCGACGACGGCCCTGAACGCAGCCGTGATACCGCTGATCGACCGCTACCTGCGCGCGCAGGAAGAGGCGATCGCCGATTCTTTTCCCGGCGCGCCTTCGTTCGTCGTCCACTCGGGCGGCGGGATGATGACCGTCGCCCGGGCGCGGCTGCTCCCGCTCGCGACGGTAATGTCCGGTCCAGCCGCCGGGGTGGCGGCCACGGCGCGGCTCGCCCGCCGCTTCGGCCTCGCTCGCGCCGTCTCGGTCGACATGGGCGGGACGAGCACCGACGTCTGCCTCCTGCGCGACGGCATTCCCGTCTCGGCGCGCGACCGACGGCTTGGCGGCCACGTCGTGCGGCTGCCGGCGGTCGCGGTCGAGTCGATTGGCGCCGGCGGCGGCTCGGTCGCGTGGGTGGACGACGTCGGCGCGCTCCGCGTCGGGCCACGCTCGGCCGGGGCCGTGCCGGGGCCGGCGGCGTACGGGCGCGGCGGCGTCGAGCCGACGGTGACCGACGCGGATGTCCTGCTGGGGCTCCAGGGCGGGGTCGGCGGTGGACTCGAGCTCAACGAGGAGCTCGCGCGCGAGGCGTGTGCGCGCCTCGGCAGTCGGCTTGGGCTCTCGGCGGAGGAGGCCGCTCGGGCGACGGTCGAGGTCGCGCACGCCCAGATCGAGCGCGCGCTCCGGCTCGTCACCGTGCGCCGTGGCCACGATCTGCGCGCGTGCACGCTCGTCGCCTACGGCGGCGCCGGGCCGATGCACGCGGGCGCGGTCGCGCTCTCGGCCGGGGTCGAGCGGGTGCTCGTGCCGGCACTCTCATCCACCTTCTCGGCGCTCGGCTGCTGCCTGTCGGAGCTTGCAATCGACGACGTCCGCACGTGTCTCGCGCGCCTCGACCAGGTGGACTGGCCGCGGGTCGAGCGCGAGCTCGAGGGCCTCGTCGGCGAGATCGCGGCCACCCTCGAGAACGACCGCGGCGCTCTCCGGGTCTTCCGCTCGCTCGAGCTCCGCTACCGCGACCAGAACGACACGCTCGAGGTCGGCGTCGACGGCGAGTCCTCGCCGGCCGCCCTGCGCGCGGCTTTCGCCGAGCGGCACCGGAGCGAGTTCGGCTACGCAACGGACGAGCCGATCGAGGTCACAGCCGCGCGGGCGCGTGTCTGGATCGACGAGGGCACGGGTTGGGCCGCGCCGGCGCCCGCACCGCGAGGCGACGTCGAGGTCGGCGAGACGGTCTTTGGTCCGGTGCTCCGGCGCGGGGCGGTCAAGCTGGTCGAAGGGCCGGCCGTGCTCGCCGACGCGCTCTCTACGGTCGTGGTCTGGCCGGGACAGACGGCGCACACGGACGAGGACGGCAACGTCTGGTTGGAGCGCGCGTGAGGCTCGACCCCGCCCAGCTCGAGGTGATCCGCGAGGCCACGACCGCCGTCGCCGAGGAGATGAAGTTCGATCTGATGCGCACGGCGCGCTCGCCTGTCTTGCGTGAAGCCGGCGATCTTTCCTGCGCGCTCACCGACGCGGCCGGCCGGACGGTCGCGCAGGGCCAGGACATCCCGATGCACCTGGGCGTGCTCTCCTTCACGGCGCGCCGATTGCTGGAGACCGTGCCGCCGGAGCGCCTCCTGCCCGGCGACGTCTACTTCACCAACTTGCCGGCCTGCGGCGGCAATCACCTGCCGGACGTCAAGGCCATCCGCCCGGTGTTCGCCGACGGCTCGCTCGCCGCCTTCGCCGTCGCGCTCGCCCACTGGCCCGACGTCGGCGGCGCGCTCCCCGGCAGCTACGTCCCGTACGCGCGCGAGATCTACCAGGAAGGACTCGTGATCCCACCGACGCGACTTTTCGCCGCCGACGGGCCTTGCGAGGAGCCGCTGCGCCTCGTGCTGGCGAATGTGCGCGGCGCCGAGCAGCGCCGCGGCGACATCCAGGCGCAGGCGGCGACGACCTCGATCGCCGACAAGCGCCTGCAGGAGGTGTTCGCTGCGCACGGCCTCGAAGCGGTGCGCGAGGTCTGGGAGCGCATGCAGGACGAGTCGGAGCAGCGGGTGCGGCGCGCCCTCGCCGGAGTTCCGGACGGGAGGTACGAGGGCGAGGACGCGTTGGACGACGACGGGGTAGGCAACGAGCCGGTGACGATCCGAGTCGCTGTGATGGTTACCGGTGATCGCGCAGTCTTCGACTTCCGGGGTTCAGACCCCGCGGCGCGCGGGCCGGTGAACACGACGCCGTTCATTGCGGCCGCCTCCGTGGCCTATGTCGTGCGCGCCGTGCTCGGGCCGGAGATCGCCTCGAACGATGGGCTACTGCGTTCGCTTGAAGTTCTGACGGAGCCGGGGTCGCTGCTCGACCCGGGTCCGGCGGCGCCGCTCGTCGCCGGCAACCACGAAACCTCGCAGCGGATCGTAGACGCCCTGCTGCGCGCGCTCGCGCAGGCGGTACCGGAGCGCGTGGTCGCGGGCGGGATGGGCTCGTCTGGGCTTGCGCTCTTCTCGATCGGTGACGACTTCCTTTACGAAACGCACGCCGGCGGATCGGGAGCGAGCGCCGAGCGTGACGGCGATGCGGCCGTGCGGATCCACATGTCGAACGTGATGAACACGCCGACCGAGGTGATCGAGACGGAATACCCGCTGCGCATCGAGCGGCACGAGCTGCGCACCGGAAGCGGCGGCGCAGGCCGCCATCGCGGGGGCGACGGCCTCCGGCGCGTCTACCGGGTACTGGCCAAAGAGGCGCGACTGACGACGATGGTCGAGCGCGCCCGGATCGCTCCCTGGGGCCTGGCAGGCGGCGCCGACGGTGAGCCGAGCGCGGTCTGGCTCGAGCGCGACGGCGAGCGAAAGGCTCTCCGTGGCAAGGGCTCGATAGAGCTCCGCCGCGACGACGTCGTGATCGTCGAGACGGCGGGCGGCGGCGGCTGGGGCGCGGCCTAGAGCAGCTCGATCTCGATCGGGCTCGGGCGGCGCCGATTGATCTCCACGATGTCCTGCGGGCACGCCGAGACCGCAACGACGATGTCCAGCTCGGCGCGCAGGACGACGTGGTCGCCGGCCGCCGTCTCGGCCGGGAGCCAGTCGATCGTCCCATCCGGCCGCGCGGGCGTATTCATAAACAGGTTGATCGGCTGCGGAGCGAAGCGCACGATCGGCTCCACTCCGAGCGGCTCGAGCGCGCGCTGCAGGTTCTCCTCGCACGAGGCGTGCCAGCCCTCGACGCCGAGACCCTCGTAACGCGCGGGGTCGCAGGCGGCGATCAGCATGTCGTGGATTCTCGGCGAGTTGTCCTCCTCGAGCGTGAGGATCGGGCGCCGCCGGTTCGTGACGAACTGCTCGCCGGGCCGCGGGAACAGCCGGTCGACGACCGCGCGCGTGTGTTGCGCGCTGTGGTGCTCGCCGGGGTCCTCGGCGACGAACGCCCAGGTGTCCGCGACCTGCCCGCCATCGACGTCGACCACGCGAAAGCGACGACCCGCATCAACCCGCACGGCACGCCCCTCGCGCGCAGGGATGTGGATGGTCTCCGCGATGGGGCGATCATACGCGGCGCGCGACGTGCGCCCCCTGTGACTACCAGCGACGGCGTTACGGGTCGTCCCTGTACCAGTAGAGCCGAAGCGCGCCGGCTCGAGCGCTGGCTCGGCTAGGCGCTCGTTGCAATTATCGTTGGCCCGTGAAGCCGCCGCGGCACCGGCCGCTCGACGCCCACGTGATCCCGCGCTTCGCCGGCGTGAGGACGTTCATGCGGCTCCCGCACACGACCGACCTGGCCGGAGTAGACGCAGCTGCGATCGGCATCCCTTTCGACACCGCCACGAGCTACCGCGCCGGCGCCCGCTTCGGGCCCGAGGCGATCCGCTCGGCCTCGGCGCTCCTGCGCCCGTTCCACCCTGGCTTCGGGATCGATCTCGTCGAGACGCTCTCGATAGTCGACTACGGCGACCTCCCCGTCGCCCCGGGGGACACCGAAGGCACGTACCGCGGAGTCGAGGAGGGACTCAGGCCGGTCGTCGAAGCCGGCGTTTTCCCGCTCGTGCTCGGCGGCGACCACTCGATCACGCTGGCCGAGCTGCGGCAGCTCAGCCGAATCACCGGCCCGCTCGCGCTCGTCCAGCTCGACTCCCACACCGACACCTGGGAGATGTACTTCGGCCAGCGCTTCTTCCACGGCACGACGTTCAAGCGCGCCGCCGAAGAGGGGCTGATCGACCCAGCCGCCTCGGTGCAGGCGGGGATGCGCGGCTCGCTCTACGGCGCAGCCGACCTCGAGGACGCGCGCGCCCTCGGCTTCCGGGTGATCCCGAGCGACGAGCTGCGCGCACTCGGCCCGGGACGCTACGCGCAGACCGTGCGAGAGCGGGCCGGGGACCGGCCGGTCTTCCTCTCGTTCGACATCGACTTTCTCGACCCGGCGTTCGCTCCCGGTACTGGCACGCCCGAGATCGCCGGCTTCAGCACCGCCGAGGCGGTCGCGTTCCTGCGCGCGCTGCGGGGCATCCGGCTCGCGGGCGCCGATGTCGTAGAGGTCTCGCCGTCCTACGACGGGCCGGGGCAGCCAACCGCCCTCGCTGCCGCGAACATCCTCTGGGAGTTGCTTGCCCTGCGGGCGGCGATGGCCTAGGACGGCAGCAGCTTCCCCGGGTTGAGGATTCCGTGCGGATCGAGCGCCCGCTTGATCGCACGCATCTGGTCGATCGCGACGGAGTCGAGATCCTCGCGCACAAACGGCAGCTTCAGCAGCCCGATCCCGTGCTCGGCGCTGATCGTCCCTCCGAGCTCGAGCGCGGCTCGCAGGACGTCCCGTTCGGCTGCGTGTGCGCGCTCCGCCTGGTCTCCCGCGGCAGCGTCGTAGAGGATGCTCGGGTGGAGGTTTCCGTCGCCGGCGTGGGAGAAGACCGGGATTCGCAGCGCGTAGCGCTCCGCGATGTCGCCGATCCGCCGCAGTGCCTCCGGGACCGCGGCGATCGGCACGCACACGTCCTGGAAGACAAAGTCCCGAGTCGAGCGGGCGATCGCGGGACTGAGTGCGCGGCGTGCCGCCCACAGCAGTTCGACGTCCTCCTCGCGCTTGGCGAGCTCGCGCTCTCGGGCCCCGGCGAGCAGCGCGCTCACGTGCTCCAGGTCGGCGCCCACGCGCCCCTCGTCCGGCCCGTCGACCTCCACAAGCAACAAGGCGGCGCCCTCCGCCAGCGGTACGCCTTCGAGCTGCTCACGCAGCAGCGCCAGACACGTTGCGTCGAGCAGCTCGAGCGCCGAGGGAACGAGGCCCGAGCGCACGATCGCGGCGGCCGCCTCCCCGGCGGCCTCGACCGAATCGAAGCTGGCGGTCGCCGCGGCCCGCGCCCGCGGCGGCACGACCAGCCGCAGTGTCACTTCGGTCACGACCGCGAGCGTCCCCTCCGACCCGATGAGGAGCTGGGCGAGTCGGAGGCCCGTTGCGTTCTTCCGCGTCGCCGCGCCGGTTCGGAAGACGCGGCCTTCGGCGCTCACCGCCTCGAGCGCGAGGACGTACTCCGCGGTAACCCCGTACTTGAAGCAACGTGGGCCGCCGGCGTTCGTCGCGACATTGCCGCCGATCGTCGAGCGCTCGAGCGCGGCCGGGTCGGGCGGATAGAAGAGCCCTGCGCCAGCCGCCGCTTGCTGGAGGTCGACCGTCCGCGTGCCGGCTCCGGCCGAGACACGGAGGTTGTCGCGATCGACGGGATGGATCCGGTCGAGCCGCTCGAGGCTGAGCGCGATCCCGCCGCGGCGCGGGACCGCGCCGCCGGCGAGCCCGGTCAGGCCGCCGACGGGCACGACCGGGACGCCGAGCCGATGGGCGACGCCGAGCACGCGCCCGACGGCATCCGTGTCCGCCGGCCGCACGACGACGTCCGGCGGCGCCGGCTCCGCCCCGCTCTCGTCCGACGCAAACGCCTCGAGCTCTCCCGCCTCGGCCGTGACGGAAGCCGGCCCAGCGGCCTTCTCGAGCTCGCCCACGAGGTCCGGCGGTACCTTCCGCGCCCTCACCAACCCACGAGTCTAGTTTTCGGAGGCTGAACGAATGCCGCCGTTTCCGCGTCCCACCGGTGCCGGCTTCGAACCCTACGTCTGGGCGGCCACCGTAGCCGACGTCGCAGCGCGTCACCGCCTCTCGCCCGCACACGTCCTTCGCTTCGATGCGAACCTGCCGCCCTTCGCGGCGCGAGTCGCCGTCTCGCCCCGCCGCGCGCTCGCGGCCCGCGGCGAGTACCCCGAGGGGAGCTATCGGGAGCTGCGCGAGGCCGCGGCCGCCTACGCGGGCTGCGCCCCGGACGAGCTCGCCGTCGACGCCGGCGCCGACGGCCTGATCGGGCTCGTCGCGCGCACGTTCCTCGGCCCCGGCAGCCGGGCAGTCACGGAGCATCGAACATACCCGCTATACGCGATCGCGAGCCGCCTCGAGGGCGCAGAGGTCGACGCGGCGCCGCGCCAGCTCGACGCGCTGGCCGCTGCTTCGCGCACGGCCGCGGTGCTCTGGCTCTGCAACCCCGGCAACCCGGGCGGCGAGCTCTTCGCGGCGGACGAGATTGCCGAGCTCGCGCGCTCGCTCCCCACGACCCTGGTGTGCGTCGACGAGGCCTACTACGAGTACGGTGGCGAGACCGCCGCGCCCGCGGCGCCAGAGCTCGACAACCTCGTCTGCGTCCGGACGCTGTCGAAGGTGTTCGGCCTCGCCGGGCTGCGCGTCGGCTACTGCGTCGCCTCGCCTCGCCTCGCTGCGGAGCTGAGCGCACGCCGCTCGCCCGCGCCGATCCCGACGAGCTCGGCCACGCTCGCCACGGCGGCGCTCCAGCGGGCCGAGATCGAGCCGGAGCTCCGCGCGACGACGGCGGAGCGGGAGCGCGTCCGCGCCGCTCTCCTCGCGGCCGGATTCGACGCGCCGCCGACGCACACGAACTTCGTGGTCGTTCGGACGCCGCAGGCCCGGACGCTTGCAGGGCAGCTCGAGCGCCGCGGCCTCGTCGTCCGCGCCTATCGCGACTTCCTTCGCATCACGGTGCGCTCGCCGGCCGACGACGACCTCCTTTTGGCGGCGCTCGGCGTCCATGCTCCCCCCGCCTCAACACGCGCGGCGACGGTGCTCGGTCCCGGGATCCGCGTGTCGCTCGTCATCGACGGGAGCGGCCGCGCGACAAGTGCGACCGGCGACGAGGCTCGAGACAGTCGGATCGAAGAGCGGGCCCAGGAAGAAGGAATCGATCTCGAGCTCGTCGCGGAGGCGGAGCTGAGCAACGAGCGCGTCGAGACTGCACTGGCACACGCGCGCGCCCGTGCCGACGCGGGCAGAGAGGATGCGCAGGGCAACGAACGTCGACGGTCCCAGGACTGAGATCGGAGGAGGCTGTGGCTACGACGACGAAGGCGCCCGCCGCCACGCATGCGCCGGCCGAGCGATCGCGCGAGATCGAGGCGACGGTCACGCGCATCATCGCGGACGTCGCCGAGCGGGGCGACGCGGCCGTGCAGGAGTGGTCGGCGCGTCTCGACAGGTGGGAGCGGAAGAGCTTCCGCCTCGACGAGGCGGAGATCGAGCGCATCGTCGCGTCCGTACCGTGGCCCGTGCTCGAGGACATCCGTTTCTCCCAGGCTCAGGTGCGCCGGTTTGCGGAAGCCCAGCGTGCGGCGATCTTGGACGTCGAGCTGGAGACGTTTCCGGGCGTCACGCTCGGGCATCGCAACATCCCGATCGCGAGCTCCGGCTCGTATGTTCCGGGCGGGCGCTATCCGATGGTCGCCTCAGCGCACATGGGCATCGTCACGGCGAAGGTCGCCGGCGTCGAGCGGGTGGCCGCGTGCACGCCGCCGCTCGCGGGTGAGCTCCCGGCGGCGACGATCGCGGCGATGCACCTGGCCGGTGCGGATGAGATCTACTGCCTTGGCGGCGTCCACGCGATCGCGGCTCTGGCGCTCGGCACTGGGGCGATCCAGCCGGTCGACTTCATCGCCGGGCCCGGGAACGCTTACGTAGTCGAGGCGAAGCGGCAGCTGTTCGGCCGCGTTGGGATCGACCTTCTCGCCGGCCCGACTGAGATCCTGGTGGTCGCGGACGAAACCGCCGACGCGGAGCTCGTCGCGGCCGACCTGCTTGGCCAGGCGGAGCACGGGCCGACCTCGCCCGCGATCCTGTTGACCACGTCCTGGAAGCTCGCCGGCGACGTCGAGCGCGAGATCGCCAGCCAACTCGAGAGCCTCCCGGCCGCGGACGTCGCGTCGGTAGCGTGGCGCGACTACGGCGAGATTCGCGTCGTCGGCGACGACGAGGAGGCGCGTCGCGAGGCAGACGACCTCGCCTTTGAACACGTAGAGGTGCACACGCGCGACCCGGACTGGTACCTCGCGCGACTGCGCAACTACGGCTCCCTCTTCCTCGGCGAGACGACGACGGTCGCGTACGGCGACAAGACGATCGGAACGAACCACATCCTCCCGACTGGGCGCGCGGCCCGGTACACGGGCGGGCTCTGGGTCGGCAAGTACCTCAAGACCGTGACCTACCAGCGCGCAACCCGTGAGGCGAGCGTCGAAATCGGCGAGATCTGCGCGCGCCAGTGCCGGATCGAGAACTTCGAGGCGCACGCACGAAGCTGTGATCTCCGCGTCAACCGCTGGCTGCCCCGCTGAGACGTTTCGGGAACGCCGCTCGATCCGGACAAAGTCCGGTACCCGAGTCAACCCTGCTCTGAGGAAGAAGGCTGCGATCTTCTACTCGGGAGCGGACGTCCACGATCCCAACGGCTCACTGGACCGCGGGTTTCCGTCGTCGCTGCGACGGCGCCTAGAAACTACTTTGCGGCGCTGTCGGTGGGGAGGAAGCGCGGTTTAAGCCGACGCCTTCTGTTCCAGCCGCGCCGGCGAGAGCGCTGGATCCCATTCGCCCTCGAGAACCCCGCGCGCGACAGCCTCACCGGAACCGGGCCCCCACGTCAAGCCGTGCGAACGGTGGCCGCACGCGAGGACTAGCCCATCGATCCCGTCGACCGGACCATGCAGAGGAAGCCCGTCGAATGAGGCCGGACGGACGCAGGTGCGTGTCTCGGCGATCGGGACCTCGGCGATCGGGGGGATGAGCTCGATAGCGCGCCGGCAGATCGACGGAACTGCGTGAGCACCGTCGTCGTCCCCGTCGCCGATGGCAGGGGCAAGCGAGGCGCCGAGCACGAGGCGCCCTGCGGCGTCCTGCCGCATCTGGGCCGCGATGATCGGTGTGCCCACGTTGCCCTCGGCGATGTCGCCGAGGGTGAGTAACGGGCCGGCCACGACGCCAGCAGAAAAGTCGACCTCGTTGATGGGACGGCGCAGGCGGAATGGAGCCGGCCGCGTCGTCACTATCCAGCCCCGCACTCCTCGAACCGGAACGTCGATGCCGAGCCCCGCGGCGAGGCGTGGGGTCTCCCAGCCGGTTGCGAGGACGACGCAACCGGCGAAAATAGCGCCCTCGTCGGTCGCAGCACCCGCAACGCGGCCTCCGTCGTCGAGGAGCGACCGGACGGGGCAGGCCACGCGGATCCGGGCGCCGTGCCGACGGGCTTCCTCGGCCCAGGCGGAGACCGCCCCACCGGGATCGACGTGACGGGCCGGGATCACGACGCCGGCTGCGCAGCGCAGCGCGAGCAGCGGTTCAGCTTCCACGACTTGATCCCCGTCAAGCGCCTCGCCTTCTCCTCGAGGCAAGCCGCGCCCGTCGGGGGAGATGCAAAGACACCCCACGTCGTTGGCGTCGATCGTGAATGCGCCAGTCTCTCGCGCAAGCCCGAGGTACGCCTGGAGGCTTCGCTCAGCGATCGATCGGAGCTCGGGCGGATGCGGCCCGCTGACCAACCCTAGGCTGCGGCCGGAGGGGCCAGATGCGAGCTCGGCACGCTCGACGAGCGTAACCGAAGCCCCGCCTCGGGCGAGGTACGCGGCGGTCGTCGTCCCGATGATGCCGCCACCGACGACCAGGACGTCTGGTTGCACGAGTCGAGATACTAAGAGCGGTTCCCCGGCAACGTCGGCCACGGCGGGAAGACGGTCTTCCTCGGCCGCTTCGTCTCGATTCTGCGCTACACGGTCGCCTGGGTCGCCGGCCTGTCGCGCATGGAGTGGTGGCGGTTCCTGTTTTGGAACGCCGCGGGGGCATCGCCTGGGCGACGGCGGTCGGCTTGACCTCCTACTCCGCCGGCCAAGCGGCGAACAAGGACTCTGAATCGGGTTGCGACGGCGGTGCCCAGGATGGAGCCTTTATGGAGCCCCGTGGTTGCAACTGGTGGCAATCAACGGCAAATCGGACGGGGGCGGAAGCGCCGAAAACAAGCCAAAACCGTTGCCGTCCTTTGCGACCGGTTGCCGCGAGAAGTAGGCGTCCGTGATGAACGCCCCGGCGACGCGGCGGTCAGGCGAGCGCGGCGCGCGAGCACGAATGCTCCGCCCGCGGCGGCCGCGCTCGCTGGCCTGACGATCAAGAAGTGCGACCCTGAGAACTGGTCTATCGCTCTACGTATCGCGTTCGATTTGACAATGTAGTGCCGCCGCAGGAATATCTCGGTTCCGAGACCATTTCTCGTCGGGGGAGGAAAAAATGCAGGCAGCACTTTGGCGCTGGCTACGTGCCGGGCCGCTTGTCGGCGTTCTGCTCGCCGTCTCCGCAGGCGCCGCGTTCGGAGTAGGTGCAGTGCGCGGGGGTGGTGGCGACACTCCCACTCTCCGCGTCGGCGCAACGTCGCTCGCGCCGAATGAGGGCAAGGACGAGGAGCTCCTTCAGCGCAACCTCGAATTCATGAGCCGGCGCACCGCCGGCGACAACCAGCTGGACAACCAGACGGCCGGCCAGCTTCGGGCCGCCGCCGCCCACGCGGCGAAGGCACTCAAACCCGCGCCTGCACCGGGAGCGGTCACGTTCGACACGCCGTGGAGGGGGCTCGGCCCGAACCCGATCGTGCAGGTCTCTACGAGCACGAGCAGCTTCACCGCGATGAGCGGGCGAATCGGAGCGCTGGCGATCCGGCCGAGCAACGGCCAGTTCATCCTGGGCGGAGCGCAGGGCGGAATCTGGCTCTACGACGCCAGGACCGGCGTCTGGACGCCGAAGACCGACAACCTGCCTTCTCTCGCAATCGGTGCGCTTGCGATCGCCCCTTCAGACGACAGCATCGTCTACGCAGGTACCGGCGAAGGCGCGCTCTCTGGGGACAGCTACTTCGGCAACGGCATCCTGAAGTCGACCAACGGCGGCAATACATGGTCGCATGTTTCGGGTGATTACTTCGAAGGCGTCGCCACAACGCGCCTCGTAGTCGACCCGGGTGACGCGAACCACCTGTACGCCGCGATTGCGCGCGGTCGTGGTGGCGCGCACCGCGTGACACCACCCGTCCACTCACGGTACGGCATCTGGGAGTCGAAAGACGGCGGCGTGACCTGGACGCTCCTCAAGGAGGCCCCGGGCGAGATCAACCCAGCCTGCGCCGGGATCCAGTCGTGCGGCGTCGGGGCGACCGACCTAGAGCTGGATCCACAGAATCCGCAGATCCTTTACGCCTCGTTCTGGGGCGACGCGATCTACAAGTCTTCGGACGGCGGCGCGACCTGGTCGTCGATCACGAACTTCGGGTTCCCTTCGCCGAACTTCGGAGCCAGTCAGACGCGTTTCTCGATCGCCCTGTCGCATCCGAAGAACAAGGCAGCCGTGCTGTACGCCGGCTTCAGCTGGGGGGACGCTTCGGGAAACCATCGGGCCCACGTCTTCAAGTCGACCAACGAAGGTGCGAGCTGGACGATGCTGCCGACGGGGGCCGGTGGCCCGCAGGGAGTCAACGACTCCGTCGAGGGCTACTGCGGCGCGCAGTGCTTCTACGACAACGTGGTCGAAGCCGATCCGACAGATCCCAACGTGGTCTTCGTGGGCGGCCAGTTCGGCTACAGCCTCTCGCCTCCGTCGGGCGGCATCTTCCGCTCGGACGACGGCGGCCAGACGTGGCTGAACCTCGGTTGGGACCAGCACCCGGACTTCCATGCACTCGCCTTCGACCCGAAGCACCTCGCTCACGTGCTGATCGGTTCGGACGGCGGAGTCTGGTTCAGCTCGGACGACGGAGGCCGGATGAAGACCTCCGACCCACTCAGCTCCACCGACTGGCAGAACCTGAACGGCACCGTCGACCCAAATACCGCCGGTGTGACGCACCGCACGGGTCTCGCCATCGCTCAGTTCACCTCGGCCGCCAACGTGCCCACGATCGCGCCCGGCCTCGACTCGGAGCGCTTCTGGGGCGGGACGCAGGACAACGGGACGCTGCGCAAGTCGGTCAACAGCCAGAGCTGGTTCGGCGTCGCGGGCGGAGACGGCGGACAGGTGCTGGTCGACCCGACGAACGCCAACTACGTGTACGGCACCTTCTTTGGGGTCTCGCCGTACCGCTTCACCGACGGCGGCCTCGGCTTCTTCACCAACCAGTCGATCACGAACGGGATCAACCTGAGCGACCGCTCGACCTTCTACATCCCGTGGGTGATGAACCAGCTCAACCCGAGCCAGCTGTTCTTGGGTACGTACCGGCTGTACCGGACGGACAGCGCCAAGGCCGCGACGGCCGCGGCCGTGACGTGGAAGGCAATTAGCCCCGATCTCACCAGCGGGTGCACCGGCCCGGCGCCGAACGGCGCGCGCGGCTGCTTCCTGTCGGCGATCGGTGTCGGCGGTGGAAATGCCGTCTACACCGGCTCGGAGGACGGGCTCGTCTACCTGAGCACGGATGCCCAGGCGAACTCCAATCCCACCTGGACCCGCGTCGACAGCAGGGGCAGGGTGCTGCCGAACCGGCCCGTCCAGCAGTTCGCGGTCGACCGGAGCAACTATCGGACCGCCTACGTCTCGTACGGAGGCTTCAACGCCGCGACGCCCACGACGCCCGGACACGTCTTCAAGACGACGAAGGCCGGCGCGAGGTGGGTCGACATCAGCGGCAACCTGCCGGACAGCCCGGTCAACTCGATCATCCTCGACCCGTCGTTCCCGAACACGCTCTACGTCGGCACCGACGTGGGCGGTTTCGTGACGTATGACGGCGGCGGCCATTGGGGCCCGCTGGGGACAGGATTCCCGGTCGTCACGATCGACCAGCTCGATCTCGATCCGTCTCACCGCATTCTCGTGGCAGGCACGCACGGCCGCGGTGCCTTCCGGCTGGCGGATACCGTGACCGTGCCGTCGCTCGTTCTCTCAAAGGTCGATGCGGGGATACCGGTCGGCCCCGGAAGCAATCTGACCTACACGCTCACGCTGAGGAACATCGGCAATGCCGACGCGACGGGCGTGACGATTACCGATCCGGTACCGGCGAACACGAGCTTCGTCTCGGCCGGTCAGGGCGGCACAAACGTCTCAGGCAGGGTGACCTGGTCGGGGTTGACGGTGCCGAAGGGCGGAAGCGCCCAGGTCAGCTTCACCGTCAAGATCGCCAGCAGCTTCACCGGTTCATCGATCACCAACGACGGCTTCAGGGCGACGTCGGCTGAGGGTCCATCAACGACCGGATCGCCCACGGTGACGCCGATCGCTCCGCCGTACGGGGTCGGCCTCTCGCCCGCCTCCCAGACCGATGGGGCGCACGCAGGCAGCAGCGCGAGCTACACGGTCACGGTGAGGAACCTCGGCTTCAACTCCGATAGCTACAACTTGAGCTCCTCAGGCGGCACGTATGCGGTTAGCTTCTTCGACGCCAGCTGCACGACGCCGCTGACGACGACCGCGACCCTGTCGCCTGGCGGTACGACGAACGTCTGCGTCAAGGTCAGCGTGCCGGCCAACGCTACGAACGGCAACGTCAACACGGCGACTGTGACGGCAACCTCGGTCGGCAACCCGGCCGTGAGCGGAAGCGCGACCGTGAAGACGATCGCGGTCACGCGGGACACGCTGCTCGTGGACGAGGACGGCAACGGACCGGACGTGCAGGCCCGCTATACGGCAGCGCTAACGACGGCCGGCGTCTCCTTCAACACGTGGGACCTGAGCGTCGATCCGAGTCTGCCGCTCGGCTACCTGAAGGCCCATAAGAACGTGATCTGGTTCACGGGGAACAGCTACCCCGGACCGATCATCCCGTACGAGGGCGAGCTGAAGTCGTTCCTCGACGACGGCGGACGGCTGTTCGTCTCCGGTCAGGACCTTCTGGACCAGTCGGCCGGAACGACGGCGTTCGTACACGACTACCTGCATGTCGCCTGGGACGGCTCCGAAACGCAGAACGACAAGGCGACGGTCAACGTCCACGGTGTAGCCGGGAGCCCGGTCACGAGCGGCATCGGGGCGGTGCCGCTCGATCACAGCGTCCTGGGCAACTCGTTCGAGGACCGGATCACTCCGATCAACGGCGCGCTTACGGCATACACCGACGATTCGACGGCACCGGATGCCCTGTCATTCAGCGGCAGCTACAAGGTCGTCTTCCTGGCCTTCCCCCTGGAGGCGTACGGGACGGCAACTCAGCGAACCGATGTATTCACGCGCGTGATGAGCTTCTTCGGGCCGTAGGCCACGGGAATTGCATCATCGACAGGAAGGGCCGCTGCCCGGCGGCCCTTCCTGTCGACGGTTGAATGCGATCAAACGAAGAGCCCCGCGTCGGCGGCAGAGAGCTTCGGGCTCAAGCAGAACCACCCGCAGAGAGGCGGATGGAGCCTTTGTGGAGCCCGGGGTTGCAACCGGCGGCAATCAGCCGCAAACGCGGCGGCGCCGAAAACGGCCGAAACAAGCGAAAACCGTTGCCGTCGGTTGCGACCAGTTGCTCGCGGTAGATCGGATCCCGTCAGGGACTGCGGCTGTATCGGAGTCACACCTCGTCGATTTCGCAGGCGGCGGTCGTCAGCCGACGTTGCCAACAGTTTCGGATGAAGCGGCCGCGCTCGCCGCTCCGGCGAGTTGACTCGCCTCGTCCATCGTCATCGCCGCTCCCTCTCGAAGGCAGGCCTCGTACACGTTGTCGCCGAGCTGCGCACAAAGCGCGGTCTGGAGGCGCTCGAGCTCCTGAGGATCGTCCGGCGCGGCGCCGGTGCTTTCACGGATTCGCGCTCCTGCGCCGAGCAGACGGGTGGCCGAGCGGAACCGCCCGCGCCTCTCCGCGAGCCTCGCGAGTGATTCGAAGCAGGCCCCCAAGCAGTACATGTCTTCGACCTCGCCGCTGAGTGAGACGGCCTTGACGAGATAGTCGCGGGCGCGGTCGAGGTGGCCGCAGTGGATCCACGCGTCGCCAAGGCTGTGCAGGGGCGGAAGCGTCCGCTCACCGCCCTCGGGCTCGTCGAGGAGATTCAGTACCTCATTGTGCAGTTCGATCGCGCGCCCGAAGTTTTTCTGCATGCGTTCTAGCTCGGCCAACCCCGAGAGTGCGTGGGCGATCCCGCTTGGGACACCGACGGCTCGCCGAAGCGCGAGTGCCTCTTCCGCGAGCTGATGCGCACGCGCCGTATCGCCCTGGACACCGACAATCTCAGCCAGGTCTTTGAGGGCCGACGCCAAATCGAGCTCGTCGTCGTACTCGCGGAAGAACGCGATCGCCTCCTCTTTCATCTCCGCCGCGCGAACGAGGTCGCCCTGGAACTTCGGGAAGTCGCTCACTCGCGTGAGCACCTGTGCCCGAAGTTCCGGCGGACCGCCGCTCAAGGCGAGCGCTTCTTCGCTCGCGCGCCCACCTTCCCTGAACTGGCCTCGGCGGAACCAGAGCCTGAATGCCCCGTAAACGAGCCGAAGTGCCAGCGCCGCCTCGCCGGCGTCGAGGGCCCACCTGAGCGCTACCGCGATGTTCGCTTGCTCGTGACCGATCCGTTCGAAGTACTCCTGGTCGGATACGCCGTACTTCTTTATGGCGTCCTCGGCCTGCTCCGAACGAGTCGCGTAATGCTCCGCGTGTCGGTGCCGGGCGGCCTCGACCTCGCGGGCTGCCGCAAGCCTGTCGAGTGCGTATTCACGGATCGTCTCGAGCATCCAGAAGCGAGGGCCGCCGTCCGGCCCCCGCGCCTGCCGAAGAAGGCTCTTCTCAAGCAGCGACTGCAGAGCGTCGAGATCTGCGCCACAGACCTCTTCGGCGGCGCCAAGGCCGCAACCGCCTGCAAAAACACCGAGTCGGGCGAACAGACGCTGCTCTTGCGGCTCAAGTAGCTCGTGGCTCCACTCGATCGTCGCACGCAACGTTCGCTGGCGCTCTGGCACGTCACGCGCGCCGCCGGTAAGGAGGGGCAGTCTCTGCTCGAGTCGCGCGAGCAGCTCCGCGGGTGGCAGCAGCTTCAATCGTGCGGCGGCGAGCTCAAGCGCGAGGGGCAAACCATCGAGGCGGCGGCAAATCTCGACAAGCACGGCCCGGTTCTTTTCCGTCGCCTCGAGACCCTCCGTGGCCTGCGCGCGCTCGACAAAGAGAGCGAGCGCATCCATCTCCGGAAGTGGCGGTACTGGATACTCGTGCTCGTGTGAGAGCCGGAGCCGCTCACGGCTGGTGGCGAGCACGACCAGCCGTGGGGCAGCGTGGACAAGCTCGCTGACGATGGGAGCGGCCTTGAGCAGATGCTCGAAATTGTCGACGACGAGAAGCGTGCGCTTATCCGCAAGATGGTCCTTCAGGCCCTCGATCAGCGGGCGAGCGGGCGTCTCCCTCACGCCCAGCACTTGCGCTATTGCGGCCGCTACATGCTTAGGCTCCGCAATCGGCGCGAGCTCCACGAAGAAAACGCCGTTCGGGAACTCTTCAACGAGCTCAAGTGCCGTCGCAACCGCCAATCGGCTCTTGCCGCTTCCACCCGCCCCCGTCAGCGTGATCAGCCGGTGATCGACCGCGAGGAGTAGGGCGCGAAGCGCGACGAGCTCCTCTTCTCTCCCAACGAACCGGTTCGCCGGGACCGGGAGGTTTGTGTTCGAGATGGTCTTGAGCGGGGGGAACTCTTGTGATCCAAGCTGGAACAGCCATTCGGGCTCGGCGAGGTCCTTCAGCCGGTGCTCGCCGAGGTCGCGCACCTCGACCTCGCTCCCGACGAGGTCCCGCGTCGTTTGCGACAGCAGCACCTGCCCGCCGTGGCCAGCGCTCATCACTCGCGCCGCGCGGTGGACATCGAGACCTGCATAGAGGCCGTCGGCCGCGACCGGCTCGCCTGTGTGCAAGCCGATGCGAACGCGAACCGGCTCGTCCGGCCATCGATACAAAGCAAGCGCCCGCTGTCCCTCGACGGCGGCTGCAACCGAAGCGCGCGCGCTACCAAAGGCGAAGAGGAAGCTGTCTCCCTGCGTATCCACCTCGACCCCTCCGTGGCGCGCAAACGCCTCGCGCAGCAGCCGTCGGTGCACGCTGAGCGCGCTGACATAACGCTCCCGGCCTAACTGCTGCAGCAGTCGCGTTGACCCCTCGATGTCTGTGAAGAGGAGCGTGACGATGCCGATCGGCAGCTCGCGCATGTGCTGATTTAGTCTTACGCGTCTGGCGAAGGGATCCAAGTCCCTTGGTCGCGGGTTGCGAGATACGCGGTGAGCCTTTGGCTAAGAGGTCCTAACGTAATCAGGGTCGAGCCGGTGCCCGGCGGGAACCCACGCTGCTTGGTTTCGAGGGTGAAGCCGAGGTGCGTGCGTGGGATTGCGCGTCGACCGATAATGGCGTGGTGGGATCCGGTGCTGAGGATGCGCCGCGCGTCTTCCGGCGTGGCGGGATCTCCTACCTGCGGGTTCCTGCCAAGGATCCGCGCGACTCAGCGTCGTTCTATGAAGCCGTGTTCGGCTGGAGCGTGGATGCGGATCGCGACGACCCGAGCTTCGAGGATGGAACAGGCCACGTCATCGGGCACTTCATGGCCGATCAGCCGGTTGCCGGAGAGGCGGGGGTCCTGCCGTATGTCTTTGTCGAGCGTGTCGATGAGACGCTGGAGAAGGTCGTTGCCCGGGGCGGCGAGGTTGTGACGCCACCGTATCCGGAGGGCGATTTGGGGGTGGCGACCTTCCGCGACCCGGCCGGGAATGTGATCGGTGTCTGGCAGCAGCTCACGTGAGCTGACTGAGTGAGCGTTCGAGGTGCTGCCAGCAGATGAGGCAGCACGCGAGCCAAAGGAAGCCCTCGTGGATGTCGCCGGCGCGGATGGGGAGTCGGCGGCGGTTGTAAAGCCAGGCGAAGGTGCGTTCGACGACCCAGCGGTGGCGGCCGAGCCCTGCTGCGTGCTCTAACGGCGAGGATCACGGGCTCGCTAAGCGGTCGCCCGACCTCCGAGGACGCCGAGCAGTGCACGCACTCGCTCATATCGTTCGGCGACTGCTTGGCGGAGCCTGAGCTTGCTTTCGGCTTGCATTGCTAGGCGCCAGAGCGATTCGTTTAGCGTGTCGATTTCGAGGCCGCGCTCGGCAGCTCGAGGGCAGCTCTCGCGGCGCCGGCTTCGAGCCTGGCGACGGCCCACCTGCTCCAGCAGGTCGACACGGAATCCTTGCTGCGACCCTCCTCGGTGCGATGAGTCCCCTTCGCGGCTACTTGACCAAAACTTGACCACGCCGCGGTTTCGCAGCTTTTCGTCGCCAAGCCAGAGAACAAAAAGGCCCGCTAAGCGGGCCTTTCCTTTGTGGAGCTAGCCGGACTCGAACCGGCGACCTCCTGGGTGCGATTTACGCGAGAAGCTTCGTCAGCTTTCGCCACCGCTCGCCGTCTGTGTCAACCATCCGGATTTGCGGCCGTGCAGCAACGCCGTCCTTCGCCATGCTTCGTCGTGGCTACTTGACCAAAACTTGACCAACTATCCGGTTCGGGTGGCTCGACAGAGCCAAGGCTTGCGAACCCGAGTAACAGAACCATTCAACGGGGGTCCGCTTTCTTTGCATTGGTGTCCTTGAGGGGGGTTG
>VAWI01000043.1 GCA_005884005.1 Actinomycetota bacterium | reverse complement strand
TCGTCGTCAATGTGCGCAACAGCGACCGCGTCGAAGCAGTCGGCGACCTCGTCGACCGCGGCGCCGCGGTCGTCGTCGGAGACCTGGCCGACCTCGAGCAGACGCGCAGTATTGCCCGCGACGTGAATCGCCTCGGCCGCATCGACGCGGTGATCCACAACGCCGGCGTCTACACCGGCCCGCAGGTCTTGCCCGTCAACATCGTCGCTCCCTACCTGCTCACTGCGCTCATCGACCAGCCGCAACGCCTCGTCTACCTCAGCAGCAGCGACCACTACAACGGGCGAGCGGTGCTCGACGGCGTCGATTGGAGCGGCCAGATGGCGGGCTCCTACTCGGACTCCAAGCTGTTCGTCACCACGCTCGCCGCGGCCGTCGCCCGGCTCTGGCCGGACGTGTTCAGCAACGCCGTCGACCCGGGCTGGGTGCCCACGAACATGGGTGGGCCGGGCGCGCCCGACGACCTACGACTCGGACACGTGACGCAAGAGTGGCTTGCGACAAGGGATGACCCCGAGGCGCGCACCTCCGGCGGCTACTGGCATCACCAACGTCGGACCGAGCCGCACTCCGCCGTCCGCGATCCGCAGTTCCAAAACCAACTGCTCGACGCCCTCGCCCGCTCCACCGGCACGCGCATCAACTAAGCGGTGCCTCAAAAGGGTGTCGGCGAGCACCGTCACCCCCACATCCGCGCTCTCGCTTCTAGTCGGCGTCACCTTCTTCGCGAGCTGGCCCTGCCCCATCGCAACGACCCCCAGAGATGGAGCGTTTGTGGAGCAGAGCGGAGGCAAACGGGCGCAACGTACGGCGAACCCATGCGCCCAGATAACCGCCTAGACGCAACGGACCGCAGCCGTGTGCAGCCTGTGGCAACCCCCCACCGAGTTGGTAAGGAGGGGGTCGACGGTTCGAGTCCGTCCGTCAGAGGGCTTGCAGAGTCACTCGGCTGAGTCTGTTGCGTATTGCGGGCGCCCGGCCGGGCGGTAGACCTGCAGTGTGATTCCTTTGGGGAAGGCTCGCGACTCGATCAGATCGAGAGCCAGGTCCGGGCCGCTGTCGGGGAACAGGCGCGCGCCTTGGCCGACGACAATCGGAATGATGAGCAGGTTCATTTCGTCGATGAGGTCGTGCTCGAGGAGCCATCGGGTCAGGGTGCCGCTGCCGACCACCTGGAGCTCCCCTCCAGGCCTGGCTTTCAACTCCTGAATGGCGGTCGCGAGATCGCCGGAGAGGAGGGTCGTGCCGGTCCATTGCGGGTCGGTGAGCGTGTTCGACGCGACGTACTTCGGCTTCGTGTTCAAGGCGCCGACAATCGGATTCTCGAGATCGCCCCTCACGCCCCAATAGCCGGCGAAGAGGTCGTAGGTGCGGCGGCCGAACAGGAACGCGTCGGCGCGCTGGTAGGCCTGGTCGTTCCACGACATCGCATCGCTGTCGAATTGCGACCTGGCCCATCTGCCGTTGTTCTCTACCACTCCGTCGACGGAGACCTGCTGGTTGGTCGTCAGCTTCATGAGTTCGTCCTTTCTTAGGTCTTCCTCGTGATGAGCGCGCCAGGACGGTGAACTCATCGGTAGGAGCGTGGTTCCGTCCCGCAAGTTCACTCAGCCGCATACACACCGGTCTTGAAGGAAACGGCCTTTTTGGCGGCCGGAGGACATTCGTTACGGTCACCGCAGGATGAGAGAACCGTCCGTCCAAGCACGCCAAACATTCCGCGAACGGCTGCCGGGACCGAGCGCGGCGTCCCATGTCTCCTGCACCTGGATCCAACGCATCCCAGCCGGAATGGCCGCCTACCTGCATCGCACGGTTCCTAACGGCTGCGTCGAACTCACATACGAGCTAGGTGCCCAAGACGTCGCGGTGATCGGCCCGCGGCGGGGGCCTATCGTCTATGTGCTCGTGCCCGGAGCGACTGTCGTCGGCGTGCGCTTTCATCCGGGTGCCGCGCCCGAGGTTCTCGGCGTGCCTGCGTTCGAGCTGTCGGGGCGCACGGTCGAACTGACGAGCATCTGGGGCACGCGAGCCAGCATCCTGGCAGAACAGCTCGCCGAGGCGGACTCGGCGACAAAGGCGACGGAGCTGATCGAGAGCGAGGTAACGGCACCGCTCGCGGGATATCGAAGGCGAGATCCGATTGCCGCGGCCACGCTCGATGCGCTTCGCCGCGAACCCCGCATCGATATGCGCCGGATCGCCGCAGACCTCTTCGTTTCTGACCGGCAGCTTCGCCGCCGCTGCCGGACCGCCTTCGGCTACAGCGCCAAGACAATGCAGCGAGTTCTGCGTTTCCAGCGCTTTCTCGCGCTGAGTTCTTGGAACCCGCGAGTAACCGAGGACGGGGTCGGCCGTCTTGCCTGGGCTGCTGGATACGCCGACCAACCGCACCTCACACGTGAATGCGTCGCACTAACCGGCGTAACACCGACACGCTTCCTCACGGAAACGAGACGCAATTGTGGGCCAAGCCACGACCACAAGACAAAGTTCGCGCCGTTCCTTCCAGCCCCCACCGAAACGGAGTAGCAAGGATCCGAGCGACAATGGCCGCGCGTCATCGCCGGTCCAGATTGCTTTTTCGGCCCAGGCTCGTCCGTCAGACATGGAGCATTTGTGGAGCAGAGCGGAGGCAAACCGGCGCAACGTACGGCGAACCCATGCGACCAGATAACCGCTTAGACGCAACGGACCGCAGCCGTGTGCAGCCTGTGGCAACCCCCGAGCCGAGATGGTAAGGAGGGGGTCGACGGTTCGAGTCCGTCAGAGGGCTCTGCAAAGGCCCCGCAACACAGGGCTTTTTCTTTCGGCTTTACTTGCGAGGATTGCAGCGTGCGCCGGAGTATGGAGCCGTTTATGGAGCTTTCAGTTTCAGAATGCGTAGGGTTTGCAAACTCATCCGCGGCTGTCCGAGCGTCGAGCTCGCTAAGTTCGGCGCTCTTGGTCATGGTCGAGTGAGGGCTGCTTGTTCTGGTCGTTGGTCTATCCCGTCGTCCGGAAAGTGTTCGCCCTAGTGTGGCTTCTAGCGCGGCAGCTTCGCTCGAAGGAGTTGGAGATCCTCGTCCTCCGCCATGAGCTAGCTATCCTCGCCGACAGTCCCCCCGGCGAAGAAGCGGTGCGGCGACACCAGCGAGCTCAGCAGAAAGTCAAGGACGCCGTCGACGAGGAGCGGGAGATCGAAGGCTTCTTTGATCTCATGACACCGCCGCCCCGCACCGTCTATCTCTTCGATGAGCCGGAGCGGCATCTTCACCTGCAGGCGCAAGTTGAGGCAGCGCGTTTCGTGGAACGTCTGGGGCGTAGCCGCCAAGTTCGGCTCGGAAGTCGATGACCGCGGCGGCTTCATCTATCCCTGACGGCAGCGTTCATCATGAACCGCTGCCGAGCTGGCGGGGTAAGGTCGGCGGCGATGGCTACGCGCGAGGCCGCCTGTCACTGCGGGCAACTACGGCTCGAGGTCACGGGCGACCCGTTCGCGGTCTCGATATGCAATTGCCTCGCCTGCCAGCGCCGGACCGGGAGCGCCTTCGGGATGCAGGCGGGCTTCAAGTCGGCTCAGGTGCGGGTGATCGGTCGCTTCAACGACTTCGCACGCGTCTCCGACGAGGCGGACCAGAAACAGCACGTCTTCCACTTCTGCCCCGACTGCGGCTCGCAGGTCTTCTACACCGAGCCGACCGAGCCGGATCTGGTCGTCGTGTCGGTCGGCTCGTTCGCCGACCCTGCGTTCCCGCCACCAACCGAGTCGGGCTACGACTCCCGCCGTCACACCTGGCTGGAGCTGCCGGCCTCGGTCCAGCGTTACGCACCCGAGCTGTGGTGGGACTCGGGGCTGCCGCTCTACGAGCAGGGCAGCTATGCAGAAGCGGCGGCGAAGGGTCGCGAGCTGATCGAGCTGCGTCCCGACCAGGCGTACCTCTACTTCAACACCGCGTGCTGCGAGAGCCTCGCAGGCGAGAAGGCCGAGGCTATCGAGCACCTCCGCCAGGCAATCGACATGTGGGACGGCTGCCGAGAAATGGCGAAACGCGACTCGGACTTCGACCCGCTTCGCGACGAGCCCGCGTTCACGGAGCTGATCGGCCGCTGATCACAAGCCGGTAGCGTCACCGTATGGACGTCGACGCTGACGCTGCACGGCGTTTCCTCGTCACCCGGCACATGCTCGCGCCCGCGCGTTCGCTCGACGGTGGAAGTGACGGCGTGCTCGAGGTCTTCAGGCGGCTCGGCTCGGTCCAGTTCGACCCACTCGCCGTGGCCGGCCGCAACCACGACCTGGTGCTCCACGCGCGCGTCGCCGCCTACGACCCCGTCTGGTGCGAGCGTCTGTACGAACGGCGCGAGCTGTTCGAAGCCTACAACAAGGGTCTTTCGCTCGTGCAAACGAGCGAGTTCCCATGGTTTCGCGCCCCGTGGCTCGGCGCGAGCTCGAGCGTCGGCCCACCCCGCATCCTCGCCGAGCATGCCGACATCGCCGAGCAGGTACTCGAACGCATCCGCGCGCATGGGCCGCTGTCTGCGCTCGACTTCGAGCGCCGCCACGGATCGCTCGTCGACTGGTTCGGCGCGCCGACGAACATCGTCCGCGCCGTACTCGAGGCATACGCCGCGACCGGAGTGCTCGCTCTCGCTCGGCGGGACGGCAACCGCCGCTACTACGACCTGATCGAGCGACTGCTGCCTCCCGAGATCCTCGTGCGCAAGGTCCCGCTACGCGAACAGCTCCGCCACAAGCTCCTGTCGCGGTATCGCGCGCACGGCCTCCTGGGCATCGGCGGCGGCGGAGACATCTTCAACGGCCTCGGCCCGGCGAAGCCGGACCCGAGATGGCCCGGGCACCCGGGTCGGACGGCGCTACGCGAGGAGGTCATCGAGGCCGGCGAGCTCGTCGCCGTCTCGGTCGAGGGCGTTCCCGGCAGACGCTTCGTCCTCCGTGACGAGGTCGCGCTGCTGGAAACCCCGCCCGAGCCGCCAGCCTCCGTCGCCTTCCTCCCCCCGTTCGATCCGCTCGTCTGGGACCGACGCCTCCTCGGCTCTCTGTTCGGGTTCGATTACGTCTGGGAGCTGTTCGTGCCGCCGGCTAAGCGGCGCTGGGGCTGGTACGTGCTGCCGATCCTCTACCGCGACCGGTTCGTCGGCCGCATCGAACCGCGGATCGAGCGCGACGAGCGCCGCGTGCGCGTTCTCGACCTCTGGTGGGAGGCCAGCTTCGACCCGCGCCGCGACGAGGCCTTCGTCGAGGCGATGCGCTCCGCGCTAAGCGCGTACCTCCACTTCGCCAGGGCCTCCGGGGTCGAGTGGGCCGCGCACCTGGGAACGGAGCGACGACTCTTCCGCGAGGCGGGCGGCAGAGCGCGCTCAGCACGCCCGACCGCTTAGGGTCTCGTGCTGAGCCTTCGTCAACGAGGTCGAGCACTACGTCGCCAACAAGAACGACGAGCTTGGCACGACCGAGCTGCACGCAGCCGAACTTCCTGAGGAAGAGCTGGTGCCGATCTGCGAGTGGCTGACCTCAGGGCCACTCTCCCTCGTCGGCCAAGCGACCGACACGGCCGTGATGACGGCGGCGCAGCTTCGCGACTAACGCCAAGAGCAGGCTGCGCGGCTGGCGGAGAACCTCGAGCAGTACAAGGCCGCCGACGGTCGCTGGGCCGGGGCCGAGGCTTGGTACACGCGTCACATCAAGCGCGCCGAACTCTCGTCGCGCGTCAGCGACAGCGAATACATCCAGGCGCACATGCTCGTGGGGCTAATTCATGCGGCGCTATTCAAGTCGATCGTCCGCTACATCGACGACTCGTGGCGGGCGGAGCTCGTCGACTTCTACTTCATCCTCGACGCCAAGCTGCCCGACAAGCTTGCCGCCGGCGAAAAGGACCTCGACGTCCTCCTCGTCCCTTTCCTTGGCAGCAACGACTACGAACTCGTAGTACCGAACACGTGGAGCGAGGAACCGCGTCACCCGTTCGCCTCCAAGTTCTTCGAACCAAACGGGAACGTCAGCCTCAACCGTATTTTCGAGCACGGCCTCCACTTCGAGCCGTCGCACGAGCACGCGGGGCTACAGCTCGTCGACGTCGTCGCCTACGTGACGAGGCGGGCGATCCTCGAGCCGGACAACGACGTCATCCACCGAGCATACGCACACCTGCGCGACAACCTTCGTACTGAGCGCGACGGTCAGGCACTCCGGCTCGTGAGCGGCGGAGGCGGTCTTGAGCACGAGATCGACGACTACCGCTACCGCCTGGTGCTGTGACGGCGCCACGTTCGGGTCGACACGCTTCGTCATGCCGCCGGACGAAAGCAGCGTCGTGCGCATGCGCTCGGTCGGATTGAGCTCGTAGGGTCGCCCCACGCGACGCCGCGCGGCGAGCAGGTCGAGCAAGCCGGGGCGAAGCTCGTGCACGCCGATGCCCTCGGCGAAGGCGGCGTCTGCGAGGTGGGCGACGCGAAAGAGCCGGCCGAGCAGCCCGAGCGTTACTGGCGGGGCATGATGGGAGAGATGCGAGCGCTCAGGCTGCACGAGGACGGGCTGCGAGTGGAGGAGATCGAGCTGCCGGAGCCCGGGCCGGGCGAGGTGCTCGCGCGCGTGCACGCGGCCGCGATCACGCGAGACGAGCTCACCTGGCCCACCGACCGGTTGCCGGCGATCCCCTCTTACGAGCTCTCGGGCGTCGTCGTCGACGGCGGCGACGAGGTGGTCGCGCTGACCCCGTTCGATCGCGACGGCGTCGCCGCCGAGTATGCAGTCGTACCCACTGCCGTGCTGGCGCCGAAGCCGCCCGAGCTCACCTACGGCGAGGCCGCGGCACTGCCGATGGGCGCGCTCAGCGCCCAGCAGGGCCTGTTCGTCCACGGCGGCCTCCGGCCGGGAGAGCGGGTCCTCGTCACCGGCGCGTCGGGCGGCGTCGGCCACCTCGCCGCCCAGCTGGCACGCCACGCCGGTGCTGAGGTGGTCGCCGAGGAGCCGGTCGACCTCGTCTTCGACACCGCCGGCGCCGACCCGCTACCGCGCGCCGGGCGGGTCGTCACGATCGCCGCGGAGGCGCCTGGCGCGACGTACTTCGTCGTCGAGCCGGACGGCGCGCAGCTCGCCGAGGCGCTGCGCGCCGGCCTGCGGCCCGTGATCGACTCCGTCTTCCCGCTCGAGCGCGCCCGCGAGGCGTTCGAGCGCGTGGCAGCCCGAGGCAAGCGTGGCAAGGTTGTGCTCGATGTCGCAGGCGGCTAGGGCGGAGACGTTCGCCGCGCTGCACCGCGGCGAGTCCTTCCTCATCCCCAACCCGTGGGACGCCGGCTCGGCGCGCATGCTCGAGGCGCTTCGCTTCGCCGCGCTAGCGACGTAGCGCAGCGACCGCTCGTGGAGCGCGGACAGTACGACCCCGGCGGCGACGAGTCACGGTCGTTTCTCTCCGGGTTCTAGGATCCGCCAGTGGTGGCGATGCGACGGATGCAGGCCGCCGGCATCGATGCGTTTGGCGGCCAGGTGCAGATGCTCGAACTCGCGGCGCCACGGTCGCCCGCGCCGGACGAGGTCGTGATCGCCGTGCACGCGGCAGGCGTCGGCAACTGGGACGAGATCGTTCGGCTCGGAAACTGGGACGTCGGCCGCCACCCACCGCTCGCGCTCGGCGTCGAAGCCGCAGGCGTCATCGACGCCGTCGGGGAGCAGGTGACGACCCTCGCCCGAGGCGACGGGGTGCTCACCCACCCACTGCCGCTCCGACAACAGGGCGCCTGGGCGGAGTGGCTTGTCGCTCCGGCCGCACTCGTCGCCCGGAAACCGGCCGCCGTGCCCTGGGAAACAGCCGCCGCATTCCCCGTCCCCGCACTTACCGCCGATCAGGCGCTCACCGAGGTCGCACCCGCCCCGGCCGGTAAGTGGCTGCTGGTGCACGGCGCCGGCGGCGTGACAGGCGGCCTCGCGGTGCAACTCGCGGTCGCGCGAGAAGCGACCGTCGTCGCGACGGCGGGCCCCACGAGCTCGGAGCGCGTGCGCGGCTACGGCGCCTATCTCGTCTTCGACTATCACGATCCCGACTGGCCCGCCCGCGTCCGAGACGCCTCCTCCGGCGCAGGGGGAATCGCGGCCGCGGTGAACGCCGCCCGCGGCGACGCGGCGACCGCGTTGGGCGCAGTAGTGGACGGCGGCCGTCTCGCGACGATCACCGGTGACCCGCCGCCCAGCGAAAGAGACGTGACGGTCGCGGACATCTACGTCCGAGCCGACGGCGCACGCTTGGCCGCGCTCGCCGCGGCACTCGCAGAAGGACTGCTCTCGCTCCACGTCGCGGCGACAGTCCCAGTCGCGGAGGCCGCGGCCGCGCTCAAGCGCGCCGTCGCCGGTCGCGCCGCGGGTGCAATCGTCCTGGCACTCGAACGAAGCACGTAGCCGTAGCGGGATCCAGGCGTCCTCGGGGACTCGGAGCGAGCGCCCGCCGTAGTCACAGCTGACAACATCGGATGGAGCCTTTATGGAGCCCCGTGGTTGCAACCGGTGGCAATCGCTGGCAAATGCGACGGCGTCGCGAACGGCGCAAACAGGCGAAAAGCGTTGCGGTGGGTTGCGTGTTGCCCGAGCCGTTCCATGGTAAGCAGGGCGTCTGCCCTGCGCTGCCACCCGTTGCGGGAGGTCCCCTCCCTGCGAAGGAGGAGGTCGAACCCCTTAAAACGCCAAGTCCTGCGAACCCGAAGGCCCACAGGACTTGACCGCGCGACTTTGACAGGCGAACGATGGCTCGTCAAGCCGAACCGCGCGCTGCCATCGACGACCGTGGGCGCTATGCTCGGAGCGCCGGGCACATATCCCCGGCCGGTGCAGAGGCGGCGAAGTCCGGTGTGAATCCGGCGCTGTCCCGCAACTGCGATGCCCCGTTCGGGGACGAGTCAGGTCGACCGTTCTGCGCCGAAACGAACGTAGCCCTCGGAGGAAGGGCGGTTCGGGCGGCGCCGGCCGCCGGGCCTCCTCCTCCGCAGACGCGGAGGTTTTTTGTGAGCGGACAAACGATCGACTCGAGGCCCGGGCGTTCGCCGCTTCTCGGTGAAGCCGCGGCGCTTGGAGCGCGGCCGCGGGCGCCCTTCGCGCTTTCCTGGAGCGGCGGCAAGGACTCGGCGCTCGTCCTCTGGACGCTTCGCCGCCAAATGTTCGAGCCGGAGGCGCTGATCACGACCGTGACCGAGAGTTACGAGCGGATCAGCATGCACGGCGTTCGCCGCGAACTGCTGGCGCGGCAGGCCGAGGTGCTCGGGATCCCGCTGGTCGAGGTGCTGATCCCGCCGAGTTGCGTCAACGAGATCTACGAGGCGCGGATGGCGGAAGCGTTCGCGTCCGCACCGCTGTCCGGGGTCGAGGCGGTCGCCTTCGGCGATCTGTTCCTGGCGGATGTCCGTGCCTACCGGGAGGGACGTCTCGCCGCGGCCGGCAAGCGCGGCCTCTTCCCGCTCTGGGGGCAGGACACGGCCGCGCTCGCGCACGAGTTCCTGGATGCGGGCTTCGAGGCGACGCTCGTCTGCGTCGATCCGCGCGCGCTCGACCCCGCCTTCTGCGGACGCCACTACGACGAGCGCCTGCTCGCTCAGCTCCCGCCGGGCGTCGACCCCTGCGGCGAGAACGGCGAGTTCCACACCTTCGTCTCCGCGGGCCCGATCTTCGCCGAGCCGATCGCCTGCGAGCGCGGCGAGATCGTCGAGCGTGAGGGATTCGTCTTCTGCGACCTGACCCCAGCGTGAAGGAGGCGGAGGATGCGGATCTGTTCGCTTCTTCCCAGCGCCACGGAGATCGTCGCCGAGCTCGGCCTGGTCGAGTCACTCGTCGGCATTTCGGAGGAGTGCGACTGGCCACCCGAGGTTCGCGGCCTCCCGGTCGTTACCGCCTCGCGTGTCGAAACGACGCGCTTGACCAGCCTGGAAATCGACAGAGCCGTACGCGAGGCGGTCGGCGACGGACGCCCCTTGTACGCGATCGACCGCGCGCTGCTCGAGACACTCCAGCCCGACCTGATCCTGACCCAAAACCTCTGCGCGGTCTGCGCCGTCTCCGCCGACAACGTCAGCGAGCTGTGGGCAACCGACGCCGAGGTTGTCGCCCTCGACGCGCACGCGCTCGCCGAGATCGAAGAGCGCATCCTCTTGCTCGCCGACCTGCTCGGCGTGTCAGCACGAGGCCGCACCGTCGTCGCCGAGATGGAGGCGAAGATCGCGGCCGTCCGCGCTCGCGTGGCCGTCGCGCCGACGCGATCGGTGTTCGTGGCGGAGTGGCTCGAGCCACCCTACGCCGCAGGCCACTGGATCCCCGAGATGGTGGAGATCGCCGGCGGCCGCGACGTCCTCGGACACGCGGGCGGCCCTTCCTACCCGACCTCGTGGGAAGCGGTGCGGGAGGCGCAGCCCGAACTGGTCGTCGTCGCGCCCTGCGGCTTCGACCATACGCGCGCAGCCCGCGAGACGACGCTGCCGCCACTCGCTTGCCGCGCCGTTGCCGTCGACTCGAATGCCTACTACGCGCGACCGGCGCCCCGGCTCGCCGATGGGATCGCCCAACTCGCCTTCCTCATCCATCCCGATCTCGTCGACGACCCCGGACTCCCCTACCTCGAGCTCGCCACCCCAACACCGCCTGGAGCGGCGATCCTCGGTGACGTCGCCCGCTGATCATCGGGAAGCGGCGATGCTCGGGCCAACCGCGACTCCCAGCTCGGGCGACCGGTCGCTGACGGTGGCATTCCTGCATCTCGCGCCCGAGCTCGGGGCGTTGGACCGCAACCGCTCGCTGATTGAGTACGGCACGCGGGTGGCCGCCGAGTCAGGCGCTGACTGGGTGCTCTCGGGTGAGCTGGTCGTGCCTGGCTATCGCTTCGAGCCGCTGATCGGAACCAACTGGATTGCCGAGCAGCCTGATAGCTGGATGGGTCGACTCGCCCGTCTGAGCTCCGACTTGGGAGTCGCCAGTTTCGTCAGCCATCCAGAACGCGAGACCCCGACCGGGAAACTGTTCAACAGCCTCTTCGTCATCGGCCGCAACGGCCAGATCCTCGGACGGCACCGGAAGCTCCAACCGACGCCCGGCAGCGAAGACTGGTCGAGCGCCGGCGAGCCCGGTCGCCCAATCCCGGTCGACGGCATCAAGATCGGACTCCTGATCTGCGCCGACGCCTACAAGCCACTGCCGGCGCTACGCCTGCGCGACTCTGGCGCGCAGCTGCTCGTCTCAGCCGCGGCTTGGTGGCCGGGCGAATGGGGGCCGAAAGGCGAGTGGGAAGCGCGGACGCTCGA
>VAWI01000063.1 GCA_005884005.1 Actinomycetota bacterium | reverse complement strand
CATCGCGGTCGTGAACACCGCCTCGCCGAAGGCGAAGCCGCCGGCGCCCACGGATTCGCCGGCGAAGACGCTCCCGTCCTCGAGTGCCAGAAAGCCCTTCATCGGTTTGCCTCCTGCTTCGAGAGCCACTCGCCGTGTTCGAGGTAGTGGCGCGCACGAGCGGCGTTGAGCCGGGCGAATTCGAGCTCGGGCCACTCCTTCGACCAGGCAAGCGAGCTGACCACGGCCTCGCGCAGCCGTTCCTCGGAAATCGGGTCGAAGTAGTCCTTCCAGGCCGGGATGCGCTCCTGGGCCATGCCCGCGTCGATCACGAACCAGTGGTCGAGCTCGTCGGGTGCCTCCCGAGCCCCGGCGTCGCCGACCTCGAGGTTCAGGTCGAAGTCGGGCGGTTGCTGCCCGCTCACGTAGACGACCAGCTCTAGCCGCCGCCCGGGCAGGTCGAGCGCCGCGATCCACTCGATCACCCGCCGGCGTGCCTCGCCCCGGAGTGGAGCGTCGACGACGACGACGAGGTCGAGGTCGCTCTCGCCGGCCCGATAGCCGCCGATCAGCCCCGAGCCGAGCACGAACGAGTCGAGTACTCCAACCTCCTCGCCGATCGCGGCCAGCACGGCGGCGCGATAGGCCTCTGCCGCAGCGTCCAGGTGTGTCGAAGTCACGGCGGTCACCCCTCGAACGCGACCCTCCCGGCCGCGATCGTCAGCCGCACCTGGCCCTTGACCGTCTCGCCGAGGAGCCACGAGTTCGCCGACCGCGAGCGGAAGTCTGCTTCGGCGACGCGCCGACTCCCCTTGAGGTCGAGGAGGACGAGATTTGCCGGTGCGCCGACGGCGATCCGCGGCAACTCGAGGCCGTAAGCCCGGGCCGGTCCGGCGGACATCCGCTCGAGCAGCGTCTCCAGCTTCAGCAGGCCCGGCTCGACGAGGTGCGTGTAGAGCGCCGAGAAGGCGGTCTCGAGACCGGTGACGCCGAACGGCGCCGCCTCGAACGGAACCTCCTTCTCGTGTCTCGCGTGTGGGGCATGATCGGTCGCGACCGCCGTGATCGTGCCGTCGCGGAGGCCCGCGATCAGCGCCCGGCGGTCTTCCTCGGCTCGCAGCGGTGGGTTCATCTTCACGTTCGGATCGAGCGAGCGCACCGCCTCGTCGGTCAGGCAGAGGTGATGGGGCGTCACCTCTCCCGTCGCGGCGACGCCGGCGACCTGCGCCCGCGACAGGGCCTTGACCGACTCGCGCGCCGAGAGATGCATCAGGTGCACCGGCTGGGCCTCGTAGGCGGCGAGCGCGAGATCGCGCTCGATCATCAGGCTCTCCGCCACCGATGGGTAGCCGGCAAAGCCGAGCTCGGCCGAGACCGCGCCCTCGTGCATCTGGCCGCCCTTCGAGAGCGTCGGCTCCTCGCAGTGCAGCGCCAGCCGACGGCCCGTGACGGCGCTGTACTGGAGCGCTCGCCGCATCAGGCCCGGGGCGACGACGGGCCGGCCGTCGTCCGTGAAGCCGGCGGCGCCCGCATCGCCGAGCTCGGCCATCTCTGTCAGCTCGGCGCCGTCCTGGTTCATCGTGATCGCGGCGAGAAGGCCGACCGGGACCTCTGCCTCGGCCTGTGCCGTCTCGGCGAGCGAGCCGAGCACCGAGGCCGAGTCCACGACCGGTTCCGTGTTCGGCATCGCCAGGATCGCGCAGTAGCCGCCCGCGGCGGCGGCGGCCGTCCCGGAAGAAATCGTCTCCTCGTCCTCGCGGCCGGGTGTCCGCAGGTGGACGTGCGGGTCGACGAACGCCGGCGCGAGCACGAGTCCCTCCCCGGCGACCACGCGATGCGCGTTCGTCTCCAGGTTGGTCCCGAGCTGCGCGATCGCTCCACCGTCGATGCGGACGTCCAGGACCTCGTCCACGCCCTCGGCAGCGTCGATCACCCTCGCCCCGCGGATGACGAGATCGTCGTTGCCCTGCTTGCCGAAGAGCATCACGCGGCCCCGATCTCGTGCAAGGCGGCGGCCTGGACGCCGGCGGGTCCGTGGGTGAGCAGGTCGTAGAGGACCGCCATCCGCACGACGAGGCCCGAGCGCACCTGCTGCTCGATCAACGCATCCGCCGCATCCGCGACTACGGGGTCGATCTCGACGCCGCGATTCATCGGCCCCGGGTGCATCACCTTCTGGCCGGGCCTTAGCCGCTCGGGCGTCACACCCCAGCGCGCCGCGTACTCGCGCAGCGAAGGGACGTAGTTGGCGCCTTCGGCCATCCGCTCCTGCTGCATCCGCAGGACGTAGACGACATCGGCCGCCTTGATCGCGTCGATCTCGTACGAGACCTCGCAGCCCATCGCCTCGATCCCGCGCGGAATCAGCGGCGGCGGCCCGACCAGCGTCACCCGCGCCCCCATCAGGGAGAGCGCCTGGATGTTCGACCGAGCCACACGCGAATGCAGGACATCGCCGACGATGGCGACGTGGAGGCCCTCGATCCGCCCAAGCTCCTCCTGGATCGTGTAGAGGTCGAGCAGCGCTTGGGTCGGGTGCTGGTGCTTGCCGTCACCCGCGTTGACGATGTGAGCGCCGGTGTAGCGGGCTACGAGCTGTGGCGCCCCGATCTGCGGGTGGCGGATCACGATCACGTCGGGGTCGTAGGCCCCGAGCGTCAGGGCCGTGTCTTTGAGCGACTCGCCCTTGTCGACGGACGAGCCTGTCGACTTGATCGACATCGTGTCCGCGGAGAGCCGTTTCGCGGCGAGCTCGAAGCTCGACGACGTGCGCGTCGAGGACTCGTAGAAGACGTTGACGACCGTCTTGCCGCGCAGCGTCGGCAGCTTTTTCAGCTCCCGCTCGAGCGACCGCTCGAAGTTGCGCGCGGTGCCAAGCAGCCGCTCGACGTCCTGGCATTCGAGGTCGCCGATCGAGATCAGGTGCCGGCGCGGCGGCTCTCTGGGCGGGAGCAGGTCCTCCCGCATGACGCGGATTTCAGCCATTCGGGTTTTCCTCCTCGGCGGCCGGGATGAGCAGGACCTGATCGATCTCGTCGACCTCGACGAGCTGCACCTGGATGCGCTCGTCGCGATGCGTGGGCAAGTTCTTGCCGACGTAGTCGGGGCGGATCGGCAGCTCGCGGTGGCCGCGGTCGGCGAGCACCGCGAGCTGCACGCGGGCGGGGCGACCGTAGTCGAACAGCGCCTCGACCGCGGCGCGGATCGTGCGCCCCGTGTAGAGAACGTCGTCGACGAGCACGCACGTCATCCCGTCGAGCGGGAAGTCGAGCTTCGAGTCCCGGACGAGCGGCTGGGCGTGCTGGGGCGCCTCTCCCCGGCGGACGTGAACGTCGTCACGGTAGAAGGTGATGTCAAGCTGGCCGAGCGTGACTTCGCTCCCGGCGAAGTCGGCGATGCGCCGGCGCAGGCGGTGCGCGAGCGGGACGCCGCGCGTGTGGATGCCGATAAGCGCGAGCTTGTCGAGATCCGGGTTCGCCTCGATGATCTCGTGCGCGATCCGCGAGAGCGTCCGCTCGACGGCCTCATGGTCGAGGAGAACCTTCTCGCGCTCCGTGTGCGCCACGCTCACGCGCGCAGACGCAGTCGGACGGGGGCAGGCAGGGTCATTCACACTCCTTTCCGGCCTCACGGGACCGGGTTAAAGGGGTTCGTGGTCGTGCGGGAGACTAGCGTGTCTTCCGGACGGCACCAACCATCTATTCTCCGGCGCGTGGAACAGCACGCCCTCGAGCGCTTCGCCGGCCTCGCCGTCGACTTCAGCGCCAACGTGCAGCCCGGCCAAATTGTCGCGATCGAGGCGGAGACCGGCATGGAGCCCATCGTCCGCGCTGTTGCCGAACGCGCCTACGAGCGCGGCGCCCGATTCGTCGATCCGACCTACTTCGACCCGTACGTAAAGAGGGCTCGCCTCCAGCACGCTCCCGACGACACGCTCGAGTTCGTGCCGGAGTGGTACGGGAAGCGGATGCTCCAACTCGGAGAGGAGCACGCCGCGCGAATCGTCTTCGTGCCGAGGGTCTCGCCGGGGATCCTGAACGGCGTCGATCCGAAGCGCGCCGGCCGCGACCAGCTTCCCGATCTTGAGGAGCGGCTCGAGATCATCAACAAGCGGCTCGTCAACTGGACGATCATGCCGTTCCCCACCCAATCCTGGGCCGACCTCGTCTATCCCGAGCTCGACGGCGAGGCGGCGCTCTCCCGGCTGACGGAGGAGCTGTTCCACGTCTGCCGGCTCGACGAGAACGATCCGGTCACCGCGTGGCGCGAGCGCAAGGAGACTCTGCATTCGGTCGCATCGCGTCTGACCGACCGCCGCTTCGATGCGATCCGGCTCGATGGGCCCGGGACGGAGCTGACGGTGGGACTGCTGCCGACGTCGCTCTGGGAAGGCGGCTCGACGACGACCGTCGACGGCGTCGAACATATGCCGAACATTCCGACGGAGGAGGTCTACACGACGCCCGACCCGACCCGGGCCGAAGGCATTGTCCGCGCGACCAAGCCACTCGACGTCGGCGGGACGATCATCAACGGCCTCGAGGTGCGCTTCGAAGGAGGCCGCGCGGTCGACATCCAGGCCGACACGGGTGCGGAGGTGCTACGCGAGCGCGCCGCCTACGATGCCGACGCGTCTCGGCTCGGCGAGCTCGCGCTCGTCGACCGCGAAGGAAGGATCGGCACTCTCGGGACGACGTTCTACAACACGCTCCTCGACGAGAACGCCGCGAGCCACATCGCGCTCGGCAATGCCTACGAGATCACGGTCGGCCCCGAGGACGTGCCAAACATCAACAAGAGCGCGATCCACATCGACTTCATGATCGGCGGCGACGACGTTCAGGTCAGAGGAATCACCGGCGACGGCGAGCAGGTTCCGGTTTTGGTGAACGGCACCTGGCAAATCTAGGCGCTCCGCCGTCCCTTTGAGGCGTGTCCCGGTGCCAGACCCGTGGACCGGTCCGGACTGGTCACGGCAGCGTGCAGGAAAGCCATCCGTCGAGTCCGCGGCCCGGTGCCGGGCTGTCCACTTCGAGTCGTGCCTGGTGCCAGGCACGAGGACACGCCCGCTCTAGACGTCGCGGATCGCACCCCGAATCGCGCCCTCGTGCTCCTGGAGGTCGCTGTCGGACATGCCGTGCACGCTTCGCGCGTGCTCTGACGCCTGCGCCATCACTTCTTCCTCGGTGTCCGCGTTGATCTGCGCGCTGCAGTCGAAGCCGACGTCGGAGCAATTGAGCTGTTTCGCCATCTCTCCTCCTCTCGGGTAGAGGCCGACTCTAACGCTCTGCGATTGCGATCAGCCAGTCGATGTCGTACTCGATGGCGGCGGGCAAGGTGCGCTCGGCCAGCCTCCGCCCCTGCTCGTACTCGGACTCTTCGAGTAGGTCGAACGTCGAGATGTGGCGTCCCGCGATCTTCGCCAACGCGGTTTCGCGGTCGATCCGGTCGTTCTGGTGGTGCTTGAGCAGCCGGACCTCGCTGAACCCGGCCTCGCGGAGCTCGCGATCGAGCTCAGCGGCCGTCGGAAATCGGGCGCGATCGATCGCCTCGAAGCGGGGGAAGCAGCGGTTCAGCCAGAAGTCGGAGAAGTACTCCGAATCGAACGTGACCACGCAGGCGCGCCCGCCGGGCGCGAGCAGCCGCCGCGCAGCAGGAAACGCCACTTTTCGATCGAGGAGGTGGATGACCAGCCAGTAGACGACGCGGTCGAACCAGGAATCCTTGAACGGAGGATCCTCGGCCCGCGCCAGCTTCAGCTTCACGTTCCCTGGGACCCGGTTCCTCGCGACCGCGAGCATCTCGGCTGACGCGTCGATTCCCCAAACCGAGGACTTCGGCGCGAGCGCGGCGACGAGCCTTCCAGTGCCGCAGCCGATGTCCAGCACTCGTTGTCCGCCCAGGTCGGCCTCGCGCGAAACAAGATCGAAGAGCTCCCACCAGTTATCGTCCTGCGGACGAAGGTCGTCATAGGTGGCGGCGCGGGCATCGAAGTCGGCGGATGCCTCCGGCTTTCCGGGGGCCACTCAGATGTCCGAGACGAGGTCGTCCGGATCCGTCAGCGACTCGATCGCGTGCTGGGCGGCCTCGAGCGAGCCTTCGGGCACAAGCACCTTCTGCGGGGTGTCCTCGGTCGCCCGCGGATGGTGCTCGACCGCGGGCTCGAGCTCAGAGACGATTCCGGCCTGGTTGAGGATCGTCTGCAGCTCCTCGGCCTCCGCGATGTCCTCGGCGAGCGCGACCTGTACGAGTTCGGTCACGGCACGGCCTCTTCGCGCGCGGGCTCGGCGACGTTTTCTCGGCCCCGGCGGACGGCACCCTTGACCAGCCGGGGCGAGCCCCGCTCCGGAAACGGCACATCGATCACGTCGAAATCCTTCGGCACCACGGTCTCGGGGAAGATCGTACGCGCCTCGCGCTCCACTTCGGGCCCGAAGTAACGATTCGAGAGATGCGTGAGCGCGAGGAACGACACGTCGGCATCGCGCGCGAGCTCCGCCGCCTCGAGTGCGGTCGAGTGCGCGGTTTCCCGCGCTCGCTCTCGCTCTTCCTCCAGAAACGTCGCCTCGTGCACGAGCACCTCGGCCTCGCGCGCGGCCGCGAGCACGATCGGCGAAGGCGACGTGTCGCCGGCCAGAACCACCTTCCGCCCAGGCCGCGCCGGCCCCAGCACCGCGTCCGGCGTCACCACCCGCCCGTCGTCCAACTCGACCGACTCACCGCGCTGAAGCAGGCCCCGCTCCGGCGGGTCGACGCCCAGCGCATCCGCGGCCTCGACGTCGAAACGCCCTGGCCGGGGGGCCTCGACGAGCGCGTACCCGATCGCCGAGACGCCATGAGCAGGCGCGAAGGTAACGAGGTCGTAGCCGTCGCGCTCCAGCACATCCCCCGCCTCGAGCTCCACGAGCCGGACCTTGTACGTCAGCTTGCCGAAGATCCGTTTCAGCGCTCCGAACAGGTCGACGAGCCCAGGCGGCCCGTAGACCGTCAAGTCGACCTCGCGGCCCCGGAGGGCGAAAGTCTTCAGCATCCCCGGCAGCCCGAGATAGTGATCTGCGTGGTAATGCGTGAGGAAGACCTCGCGCAACTCGACGAGGCCGACGGTCGAGCGGAGCATCTGCCGCTGCGTCCCCTCGGCGCAGTCGAAGAGCAAACGCTCGCTCCCGCGGCGAACGAGCAAAGCCGACGGCGCCCGCCGGGCAGTCGGCACCGACCCCGAGGTGCCGAAGAAGACGAGGTCGAGGTCCACGGGCGCAAGTGTAGGCTCGCGCGGAGCATCTGATGAACGGAGAAACCCCGCCTGCGGCGGCGAGCGAGCAGGCTCGCGAGCAACTCGACCGGCGGGTCGACCCGCAGGTCTACGACGAGATCCGGGAGCTCTGGAAACGCCACTCGATCGCCGAGGAGCACCGCGACCTGCCCGGCCTGATCACGACCTTGGCGGAAGATTGCGTCTATGAGATCCCGGCCTGGAAGAAGCGTTGGGACGGACACGCGGGCGCGAGAGAGTTCTACAACGGCCTGCTGACCGCCTTTCCCGACATCCATTTCGCGCTGAAGGAGATCGTGATCGGCCCGCAAGGCGTCTGCGAGGAGGCTCTCGTAACCGCGACGCATGCTCGCGACTGGTTGGGCGTCCCGGCGAGGGGGCACCGGCTCGAGTTCACCGTCGTCATCTTCTTCCCGTGGCATGCGAACACGGGTTTGTTCGCAGGCGAGCGCATCCACGTCGCGGGACTCGGGCTCAACGGCTGACCCCTACGGCAGGACGAGCTTCTCGCCAGGGTGCACGATGTCGCCGGCGAGCCGGTTCCGCTGCTCGAGCCGGTAGATCGCCGCCCGAGGGTCTCCCCCGTAGTGCGAGCTGGCGATCGACCAGAGCGTGTCATAGGGCTTCACGGTGTAGAGCTGCGGCCGGCCTGCGCCGTTTGACGAGTGCGCGGCGATCGCCCAGGCCACGAGGACTGCCAGCACCACGCCGAGGAATTTGACGAACATATGTTCGCAAGTCTAGAGCGAACATGTGTTCGTGTCAAGCCCTCAGCCGCCGCGGAGGACCTTCATCAGCGCATCGAAGATCTCCCGCCGGCGACGAAGCGCGGCCTTGCGCTGCTTGGCGCTCAACGGCCTCTCCCGGTCCGTCTGCTCGCGTTTTTCGCCCATCGGAACGAAAGATGCGGGCGGGGCGAAAAACCGGCGCCCGTCAGCTCGAGCCGTTCAGAAACCGCCCGTCGCGATAGACGAGCTCGCCGTCCGCGTAGACCTCGCTGCCCGAGCGAAGGTCGCAGATCAGGTCCCAGTGCAGAGCCGAGCGGTTGAGGCCGCCCGTCTCCGGATACGCGGTCCCGAGGGCCAGATGCATCGTCCCGCCGATCTTCTCGTCGAAGAGCGTGTTGCGGGTGAATATGGGCACGGCCTCGTTCAAGCCGAACGCAAACTCGCCCACCCGCCGCGCCCCGTCGTCCATCGCGATCATCTCGCGGAGGAACTCCTGACCGCGTGTCGCCGTGGCCTGCACCACCTCGCCCCCCTCGAAGCGAAGCCTGACGTCGTCGACCTCGCGCGCGTTGAAGACCGCGGGATAGGTGAAGCGAATCTCGCCCTCGGCACTCGTCTCGACCGGCCCCGTGAAGACCTCGCCGTCCGGGAAGTTCTCCCGGCCGTTCGAGGGGACCCAGGTCCTGCCCTCGGTGACGAGCCGTAGGTCGGTTCCGTCGCCGACGATTCGGAACTCCCGTTTCGTCATCAGGAAACGCGCAAGACGGTCGAGACGCTCGCCGAACTCCTGCCAGCGCGCAACCGGATCCGGGTCGTCGAGGAATGCCGCGCCGAAGACGAAGTCCTCATACTCGGGAAGCGACATCGACGCGTCCTGGGCAGCGGCTTCGGTCGGATAGGCGCTCAGTACCCAGCGCAACTCGCCGGCGGCCGCGCGTTCGAGGTAGCGGTTCCTCAGCGGTTCGGCCGAGCGCTCGTAGCGTGCCTGCCGCGCCGGATCGACGTTCGACAGCCGCTTCGTGTTCGAAGGCGCCTCGAGAGCGATCCGGACGTCGACGCTCTCAATGTCGTCTTTCCGCGCCGGATTGACCCAGGCGAGCTGCTCGTCGTTTCCGAATCTGAGGAGATTGTCGGTCAGACCTTCGAGCGCGATGCGCGGCAGCGGTTGTGCCCCAGCCTCGAGCACTCTGTGGTAGAGCACGCGCAGCAGAGGCGCCGCCAGCGTGGTCGACTCGAGCGTGACGAGATCGCCTTCGCGGACTGCCGCGCAGAAGCCGACCAGCACGTCGGCCATCCGCTCGTGACGGCTATCGGACACGTTCCGCGGGGCGGGCGGGTTGCGGGTCCTCCAGAAACTGCCCGTTGCGCCAGACGAGCTCTCCATCTGCGTAGACCTCGCCCTCCCGGCGCAGGTCGCAGATCAGGTCGAGGTGCAGGGCCGAGCGATTCTGGCCGCCGAGCGTCTCGAATCCCATCCCGAGCGCGAGATGCATCGTTCCGCCGATCTTCTCGTCGAAGAGGATGTTGCGGGTGAAGCGGTCGATCTCGTAATTGAGCCCGAACGCGATCTCGCCGACGCCGCTTGCACCTTCGTCGATCTCGAGCAGCGACTTGAGGTAGTCCTCGCCGCCGGCAGCCTCAGCTGCGACGACACGCCCGTCCTCAAACTGCAGCCGGGCATCGTCGACTTCGCGGCCGCCGAAGACGGCGGGAAAGCGGAATCGGATCGTCCCGCTGACGCCCGTTTCCACCGGGCTCGTGTAGACCTCGCCGTCGGGGACGTTCTGCCGCCCGTAGGCGGCGCGCCAGCTCCGGCCTTCGACGATCGCGGTCAGATCCGTGTCCTCGCCGACGATGCGCAGCTCCCGGACCGAGTCGAGCTCCGTCGCACGCGCCTGCAGCTGCTCGCCCACGCGCTTCCAGTGCTCGACGGGCTGGTCGTCGAGCACGTGGCACGCGCGGAAGACGAAATCCTCGTACTCGTCCAGCGACATATCCGCGTCCTGTGCGTGGGCCTGCGTCGGCGAGAGCGTCCCGCACCAGCGATGCTCGCCGCTCGCGATCCGGTCGCGTCGGCGAATCGCCACCTGGCGCTGCGCGGCCAGCTGGCGCTGCCGACGATCGGTGTCCGCGCGTGAGAACGAGTGCGTGTTCGACTCGGTCCAGATCGTGATTGACGTATCGACCGCGTCCATCTCGCGAAGCTCCATCGGCGAGACGAAGCCAAGTTGTTCGTCCGAGCCGTGTGCGACGAGGAGCTCCTTCAGCCCCCCCAGATCCAGAGCGGCGTAGACATGAGCACCCCGCTTGATCGCCTCCCGGTGCAGCGGCACAACCAGCGGCGCCGCCACGGCCTCGCCCTCGATCCGAAGAACCTCGCCGGCCTGTAGCCGCAGTGAATGGTCGAGCACGAGCTCGGCTAGCGCGTCGTAGCGCGGGTCTCTCAATGCCTGCGCGTCCCCGGCCGGGCCTTCACCAGGAACGGGCGACTAAGCGCGACGAACGTGCGCTGCGGATTCATCGCAGCCGCGAGCCGGATTCCGTAGGCGTACCAGCCGGCGCGCTTGAGCCTCTGCTTGGGGAGCGCCACCAGCTTCGACTTGTAGGCGAGTGCCGTTCCCTTCGCGGCCAGAAGTGGTTTGCTGCGTGGGTTGGCGAGCGCCGCGACCACGGCTTTCCTCGCCTTCGAGGTCAGCTTCGGCGCCGCGAGCCGGAAAACGCCGGCCTTGTAGCTCGCGTCCTCCTGGACCCCCGCCCGGAAGCGCCAGAGCCTGTTGCTCCAGCCCTTTGGATTGCCCAGATAGCCGAACGCGACCGTCGCGCCGTTGACACTAGTGGTGTGAGTCCAGCCGGGCGGAGTCAGCGCGCACTTGCCCTGGGTCTGGGCGATCGCGTTCTTGACCGAGACGTACGAGGGTCGCTTCGAAGTATCGAGCCTGATCAGACCGCTCTGCCAGCGGTCGAGATCCACCTCGTCGACGAGGTGGAAGAAGCTGAGCGACCGGACATCGGGATCGCAGCTGACGAAATGGACGATGTCTGAGTAGTACTGGGCCTGGGTGCCTTCGTCGATCGTGACCACGTTCTCCTTGCCCGTGTAGAGGCTCTGGAGGGCGGCTGGGATCGCGACCTGCCAGCCCGTCTCGTCCAGGTCGAGCTTGAGCGCGTTGGCGGGAGCGGTCCTGCCACGCTCGGCGAATAGCGGCTGCGAGGTGCCGTTGAACGCGTCCCAGACGGCCTGCTTGATTCGGTCGAGGTTCGGGATTCCGGCTTTAGGCCATGGATAGCCTTTCAGCGGCGGATCGTTGTTCTGATTGGGATAGGGATGGAAGCCGAGCTCGTCCATCAGCGGCTTGTTCCGGTGGCTCGCCCGGTAGGCGACGCCGAGGTCGTGGAGGAAGCGCACGGGCGAGATCGAGACGTTGTCCTTCGCGACGGGGTTGTCGTTACCGCGGGGCGAAAGCCCGACGCCGATGACGTTGATCGACGGATCGACTGCCTTGAGCGCGTCATAGGAAGCCGCCAGCAACGGCTCGTAGGCGGAGCCCGACACGCCTGCCCCCGTAGAGCTGAACTGCGGCTGCCAGAAGCGGGGCTGGTTCGGCTCGTTGCCGATTACGTAGTTCTTGACGAACGGATACGTGCGCGCGAGCTGCTGCAGAAAGGCGGCGAACTGGGTGGTTCGCTCGGGCGATGCCGTGATGTCGCCCGGATGCGCCGGCGCAACCGCGAACAAGATGCGGACCGCGTGGATTGCCGCCTGCGGGAGCCAGTAGTCGAGCGACGCCTGACCCTGGATGACCGTCGGCTGCGCCGGATCCCAGGAGATCGCGATCCGGTTCTCGTTTGTCCCCAGATCGTTGAGGGCGCCATAGAACAAAGCCGGGTCCCCGAGAGCGCCGGTGTCCTCGGTGATTCCGAAGGTCACGTTTGCCGCCGCCCGCCCGCAAAATGCGAGCGTGACGCAAGCGCAACAGGCGACGAACAGAGTCTTCTTCACGGGCGGTCCCTTTTTTCCCTCGGCGGCGTAGGTTGCCACGCCGGTCGGCGGCGTGCATAGGTCTTCAGGCCTATCCTTCGGCCCCAACGGGCCCAATCCTTAGGTCATCTTGAAGACGGGTTTGGACGGCATCGCAAGCGATGCCTAGGTTTCGGTGCGGACCGCCCCAATCCTTAGGACCGCGTCAAAGAGGCGCGCGGCACCGAACCGGACCGGATCGTCAGCAGGCAAGCCGGTCTCCTCCTCCGCTTCGGCAACAGCGGCACGGGCCTCGGCCTCGCCGAGCGCTCGTGTGTTGAGCGCGATGCAGGCGACCCTTGCCGGCCGTGCCGGTAGCGAGGCCCGCTCGTGCAGCTCGACCAGCTCGCTCAGCGCCGGTATCGGGTGCTCTGGGTAGCCCTCGATCGCGTTCGATCCCGCCAGATGGCAGAGGACGTAGGCGTGCGGCGCGCTGCCGTGCATCAGCCCGAGCGTCACGCCCGAGTAGGCCGGATGCAGCAGCGCGCCCTGCCCTTCGACCCAGAGCAGGTCGCCCTCCTCGGCCCCCTCGACCACCAGCCGCTCCGCGGCGCCGGCGAGGAAATCGGCGACGACGGCGTCGACGGAGATCCCCCACCCCGCGATCGCGATCCCGGTCTGCCCGGTCGGGACGAAGACCGAGCGGAGGCCTCGCTCACGCGCCTCGCGGTCGAGCTCGAGCGAAACGGTCATCTTGCCGATCGCGCAGTCGGAGCCCACGGTGAGCACGACCTGCGCGTCGAGCTCGAGGTTCTCGCCGGTCGGCACGTCGAGATCGGCCGGTGGCCTGCGCAGGTCGCGGAGCTCCGCGCCGTGCCGCACCGCAAGCTCGGCCAGCTCCGGATCGTCGGTGAGGAACTGGTGCAAGCCGTTCTCGACATCGAGACTCTTGGCGACGCAGGAGCGGATCAGGTCTCGCCAGGCCGGAGGGAAGCGGCCTCCCTGGGTCGCGACCCCCACGAGCGCCGTGGTCGGGTTGAAGCAGAGCGCGTCGTTGACCGAGCCGACGACCGGAATGCCGTCCTCTGTCTCTCCCGCGCGGGTGGAGTCGAGGATCGCCACCGTCGGGTGCTGCGAGTAGCGGAGTACGCCGCGCGCCGTCTTCCCGTAGTGCGGGTCGCCCGACTTGCCCTCAGCGAGGATCAGGTACCGCTTCACCGCGAAAAATGCTCCGCACTAAGGCGTCGCTTGTGATGCCGTCTGAAGGATGTCCGGGCTCGGCACGGGCATCCGTTTTCCGCGGGACTAGTTTCTCCCATCGCTTCGCTCGGCAGAGAGGGACACAATCGATTCAACCCCTAGCCCAGGCTTATCCGGTGGAAGCTGGACGCCGTTGCGGAACTCCACGCCCGGCCAGGGATCTTCGAGCAGGAGCAGGTTCCCGTCGAGGTCGACGAAGTCGCAGAGGCTGGCAATCTGCGCGCCGGCGGAGATGGCGAGACCCGACTCGGTCATGCAGCCCAGCATGACGCCGAGCCCGAGCGCTCGAGCGGCGTGCGCCATCCGGATCGCCTCCCGGATCCCGCCGGACTTCGAGAGCTTGATGTTGATCCCGTGCGCACGCCCGGCGCAGACGGCCACGTCGGCGAGCGTGTGGCAGTCCTCGTCGACGTAGATCGGAACCGGCGAGCGTTCCTTCACAATCGCGCCGCCCTCGTCGCCTTCCGGCAGCGGCTGCTCGCAGTACTCGACCCCCAGCCCGGCCAGCTGCGGCAGCGCCTCGAGTGCCTCGTCGACGGTCCAGTACTCGTTCACGTCGACCTGCAGCGGCAGCTCGGTGACGGCGCGTACTGCGCGGACGCGCTCGAGGTCGAGGCCGTCCCGGCCGCCGAGCTTCAGCTTCAGCCGGCGGAAGCGCTGGGCCGCCCGCTCGGCACGGCGCGCCATGTCGTCCGGATCCCCGAGCCAGACCGTCCAGCAGGTCGGCGGCCCGCCGCGGCGCAGGCCGAGGAGCCGCCAGACCGGGAGGCCGGTCAGCTTGCCGCAGAGGTCGTGGAGCGCGTGATCGAGCGCCGCGCGTGCGGCCTGGGTGTTCGACGCCTGCGGCAGTCGAGCGTGGATCTCGTCGAAGGCGAAGGGATCGTCGCCGAGGAGCTCCCCGCATTCGTTCAGGAACTCGGCGGCCGAAGCAGCATCCTCCCCGTAGCGGCCGATCGGCGTTCCCTCCCCGTAGCCGGTCTGCCCTCGATGCGTGACCTCGGCGATCACCGACTCGGTCTCGTCGGTGGAATCGCGCGAGATCACGAAGGTCTCGGCGAGCCGGAAGGTGGCGGCGCGGGCCTCAAGCTCCACGGTGGGTAGCGTAGTCGGCCGCGTTTCCGTGAGATCGCTCGCTACGTACCTCCGCGGCCTCGACCCGAGGCTGTCGCGCCAAGTCTGGCTCGTCCAGACCGGAGGCGTCGTCAACTCGTTCGGAAACGGGGTCGTCTTCCCCTTCATCGTCATCTATCTGCACAACGTGCGGGGCATCTCGTTCGCGGCAGCAGGGCTTGCGCTCTCCGCGGGCGCCGTCGCCGCGCTCGCCGCGGGCTTCTCCGCGGGAACGGTCGTCGACCGCGCCGGCGGCCGGAACACGCTACTGCTCGGCCTGCTGCTGCAAGCTGCCTCCTTCGCGCTTTTCCCGCTCGTCCGCGAGGCCTGGCACGCGGTTGCCCTGCTGGCGCTCGAGGGCGCGGGAACGGCCTGCTTCTGGCCCGGCCAGTCCACCCTGCTCTCGCGGCTGATACCGCCGGAGCGGACGCCGTCGGCCTTCGCACTGCAGCGGATCAGCATGAATCTCGGGCTCGGCCTGGGCGGCGTCGTCGGCGGTCTGATCGCGAGCACCAGCCATCCCGGCAGTTTCACAGTGCTGTTCCTGCTCGACGCCGCGACGTTTTTCATCTTCATCGCCGTCCTGACAACGATCGGGGAACCAGCGGCGCGGGAGCCCGAACCGCACGAGGCCGCTGTGGGTTACCGCGCCGTCCTGCGCGACCGCAACTTCGTCTGGCTCCTCTGCCTGAACGTGCTTTTCGTCGCAGTCGGTTACGAGGTCTTCGCGCTCCTGCCACCGTTCGCCAAGAACTACGCGGGCGTGAGCGAACGCTGGGTCGGAACGATGTGGCTCGCGAACACGCTGCTGATCGTCCTGATCCAACTCCCGGTCTCGAAAGCTCTGGAAGGCCGCCGGCGGATGCGAGCGCTCGCGCTGATGAGCCTGCTCTTCGCGGCGGCCGCTCTGATCGTGCTCGGCGGCGGCGTCTTGTTCGCGGGAACGGCCGCCGCGCTTGTCTTCGTCGCCGCGACACTCGTCTTCGGCCTGGGCGAGGTCCTGCAGGGGCCGACGCAGGCGCCGCTGGTCGCCGATCTGGCCCCGGATCACCTGCGCGGCCGCTACTTCGCGCTGGGCTCGATGTCATGGAGCGCCGGCAGCATCCTCGGCCCGGCGGTCGGTGGTCCGCTGCTCGGGTGGCATCCGCTGACGGTCTGGCCTTTGGCGGCGGCGATCAGCGTCGTCGCAGCGTTCGGCTGCCTGGCGCTCGAGCGGCGCCTTCCGGAGCGGGTGCAACGCTCGCCTGTCGGCGGAGGTCTAGCCGAGGGCGAGCCGATGCCGAAGCCTGCACCGGGCTACACTTGACCGTCCCGCGCCTGTAGCTCAGGGGATAGAGCGCGCGCCTCCGGAGCGCGAGGTCGCAGGTTCGATTCCTGCCAGGCGCATCTACCGATTGGTGAGCCAGATCGGCGAGGCTTCGCGGGAACGATTCACCCTTTCGCAGCCGCAGGCTTCTCATGCGAGGAGGCGATGCAGATCCTCATTCGTGAAATCGCCCCAGATGGACATCAGCTCGCTGCGAAGATCGCGCGAGCATGCTGTGCCCCCCAAACGTTGGGGCAACATCGGACCTACGGGGGACGCCGACTGAGCCAATCCTTGAGGATGATTGGTTGGAAGCCGGGGCCGGGCGTTTAGACTTACCGCTGATCGCCCGCGGCATCGGGAGAGGGCCATTGCCCCGGCTTTACCTCATTGTTGGCAGGGCGACAAGACAAGATCAAGGTCAACCAACCAGCCGGCTCGAGAACGTTTTCGTTGGTCTCCGCGTGCGGCCTTTTGCGCACAGTAGTGCAGCCATCAGGCAGATCGCTTGCGGCGCTCCAGCGCCTTCGGTTCTGTCGATCTGCTTTGCGTCGCACCGCGCTGCTTGTAGATGAGCCAGGCAGCGCGTTACGTTTAGGGCGTTGTCGGTAGGCACTTACCTTCGCGGGCTGGACCCGCGGTTACCTCGTTCCGTCTGGGCACTCGAGCTCGGCGGAGTGCTCAACTCGTTCGGCAACGGGTTCGTCTATCCGTTCCTATTCATCTATCTCCACAACGTGCGCGGTTTCGCGCTCGGGGTTTCCGGACTGATCGTGGCGACCAACGCGGGAGTCGCGCTCGTCGCCGGCACGCCGGCCGGCGCCGCGGCCGACCGGTTCGGGGCGAAGCGGACGCTCGCCGCCTCGCTGGCGCTCCTCGCGGCCGCATTCGCGCTCTTTCCGCTCGTGCGGGCGCCGTGGCACGCCTTCGGCCTCGCAGCGCTCGTCGGGCTCGCCAACGGGGTCTTCTGGCCAAGCTACCACACGCTGCTCGCCGCGATCACCCCGGCTGAAAGGCGGCACGCAGGTTACTCACTACAGCGCGTCAGCACGAACCTTGGCTTCGGGGTCGGCGGCGCACTGGCGGGCCTAATCGCTGTCTCGGCGCGGCCCGGGACTTTCACGGCGCTCTTCCTCATCGACGCCGCGACCTACGCCGCCTTTCTCGTCCTGCTCGCGATCGTTCCGGACGGCCGCTCCGTGCCCGAAGATGGAGGGGGCACACGAGGGTACAGGGCTGCCGTCCGCGATCGGGTTTTCCTCGCCCTGCTCGGTCTCAACGTCGTTTTCGTGACCGCCGGCTACGCGCAGCTGGAGACGCTGCCGGTCTTCGCCAAGGACCAGTCGCACGTGAGCGAGCGCACAATCGGACTGGTGTTTCTCGTCAACTCGCTCGTGATCGTGGTCGCCCAGCTACCGCTGACGAAACTCGTCGAGGGCCGTCGGCGCATGGCGATGCTCGCGCTGATGACGGGAATCTGGGCCTCAGCGTGGCTGCTCGTCTTCGGAGCCGGCCTCTGGCTCTCGGCCGCGGCGGCTGGTGCGGTGATCGTCGTCGCCGGCGCCGTCTTCGCGATCGGCGAGTGCTTGCAGGGCCCCACCCAGCAGGCATTGATCGCCGAGCTCGCGCCGGACCATCTGCGCGGCCGGTACATGGCGCTCTCGACGAGCTCGTGGTCGATCGGCTGGATCGCCGGGCCCGCGCTCGGCGCGTTCGTCCTCCAGCGGCAGCCGCTCGCGCTCTGGCCGGCCGCTGCGGGGCTGTGTTTGGCGGCCGGTGTGGGAGCCCTCCTGCTTGAACGATGGCTGCCTCAGACCCTTCGGCGCACGCCCGCTGATGTGATCGCGCCCATACCGGAGCTGGACGTGGAAACCGCTGTCGACCCCGTCTCGGCAAAGGTGTCGGGGTAGAAAATAAGTCCTACCGCTACTGCAGCCAACGTGTGCGGCTGCCGCACGCAACGCTGCCGTAGAAACGCCAGACCGACGAAAGTCGTCATGCCCGCGAAGCGGGCGGACTTTCGGCGGATAGGCGGAGGGCTTGGGGGTAAAGTGCAGAAAGCAGTTATGCCAGTGGACGACCCCCTCAGTACCGATGCCAAGCCTGCCGCGCATCAAGCGAACCCGGCCCCGGTCGAGCGACGGGGAAGTCCTCGCACGCCCTGAGCCACGCGTCGCGGAGCTCTCCGCCAACGGCCTGACTTGGATCCATCTGGACGCCCCGACGCTCGAGGAAGCGGAGCTGCTCCAGCGCCGGTTCGGCTGGCATCCGCTCGATCTGGAGGATGTCCTGTCGAGGCGCCAGCGCCCGAAGATCGACGAGTATCGCGAGGAGGGCTACCTCTTCGTCGTCCTTCACTTCCCCGTCTACGACAAGCGCGTCCAGCGGCTGAACGCAGCCGAGCTCGATGCGTTCATCGGCCAGGACTACCTCGTTACGCTCCCGAACGTCGAGCTGCTACCGGTGACGCGGCTCTTCCACCGATGTCACGAGGACCTCGAGCTACGCGCGCAGCTCTTCGGCAAGGGGTCGGGCTACCTGCTCTACCACGTCCTCGACGACCTCTTCGACTACTGCTTCCCGATCCTCGACAAGATCGGGCACAAGCTCGACTCGCTCGAGGACGACATCTTCGAGGGGCGCTCCGACGAGGTCGTTCGCGACATCTCGAACGTCAAGCAGGAGATCATCAGCTACCGCAAGATCATCAAGCCGCAGCGCCCGACCCTGCGGCTGCTCGAGCGCAATGTCGAGCGTTTCCTGCCGGAGGAGCTCGACCTCTACTTCGACGACATCGTCGACGCCTCGGAGCGGATCTGGGACCTACTCGACAACTTCAAGGAGGTCGTCGAAGCGCTCGAGGACACAAACGAGTCGGCGATCAACCATCGGCAGAACGACATCCTGCGCGTGCTCACCGTCGTCAGCGTGATTCTGCTGCCGATGACGCTGATCACCGGGATCTTCGGCATGAACGTGCACTTCCCCGGCTTCGGAACCGCGGCAGCGTGGTGGGGGATCGTCGCCGGGATGGTGACGTTAGCCGTCGGCCTCGCGGCGTTCTTCCGCTTGAAGCGCTGGCTCTGAATCGCGGCGTCTGACCCACGGGCGGCGCCGGCAGGCACGAACGCCATCGCGGTGACGACGAACGCACGCTTCACGTTTTGCAAGCCACCAAGCGTCTTCGCCCGGCGGCGTAAGCTCCAGCACGGTGACGAAGCAGCTCTGGGCGCCGTGGCGGCTCGAATACATCAACCAGGCCGACGAGCAGGAGGGATGCGTGTTCTGCCTCGCCGCTGCCGCCTCGGACGAGCAGGGGCTCGTCGTCCACCGCGGCGAGCGCGCGTTCGTGCTCCTGAACAAGTATCCCTATTCGTCCGGCCATCTGATGGTCGCGCCGTTCCGGCACGTCGGCGAGCTCGGCGAGCTCGAAAACGACGAAGCGGTCGAGATTCACCGCCTCGCCGCGCAAGGTCTCGGCGCGCTCGCGGCCGTCTACGAGCCGCAGGGCTACAACCTCGGTTGGAACCTGGGCCGAATCGCGGGCGCCGGTGTCGTCGACCACGTGCATGAACACGTCGTCCCTCGCTGGGCCGGCGACACGAACTTCATGCCGGTGCTGGCGGACGTAAAGGTGCTGCCGCAGCACCTGGCAGAGACGCGGGAGCGCGTTGCCGAGGCGTGGCCCCGTTAGAAGCGGACGACCGGGATTTAAAAACTGCGCTCGGCTCGCATCAGCGCAATCGCGAACTAACCGCCAACGGTCAGCTTCGAGTTCACGATCGGCGTCCCACGCCGCATGCCGCTGCCCGACTTGTAGATCGGCCACACGTACCAGCGGTACACGCCAGGCGCGAAGCGTTCGCGGCGACCGCTGTAGATCCACGACTCCGCAACTGTGATTTTCGCCTGCGTCGTCCTCGCAGCGAAGATGCGACGTCCAGCTCGGTAGAACGCAACGTCGTACGCTGACGTCGCAGCGGCGGGCACCCATCCAAAATTGCGCGTCGGTCGAACGGACGTGGGAATGGCTCGCCGCTTCGCGGCATCGGCTGGATGCCGACGCGCCGACCCTGTCTCGGCACGGTGTGCGGCATGCGACGCCTCAGTACCTTTCTGGTTAGCCGAACGCGCGCGCGTTGGTTTGTCTCTCTTCGAGCCGACGGCAGGCGCGTTCGTCGACGTCGCCGGTAGTGCATCCGCGGCGGTCTGCACCGCGAAATTGAGCTCTGCCGCCACAGCTCGGCCGTGTTGGCTAATAACATTGCCGGAAAGGACGCCAGCGGCAACCAGGACGACTGCCGCGGCCGCAAGCGTCGCCCGGCGCGCGCTGCGCATGACGCGCGGCTGCCTTCGCTCGGCGGTTCCTAGCCGCTCGGCTGTTTCGCCCGCGCCGTCTCCCAACGGCGTCGACAGCTTCCACTCAGCGGAGGCCTTGGAGGACGCGGAACCGTCGGCTTGGACGTCCTCCGGCGGGGGGCCAGATGCAGGCTTTCGAACGATCGGTGCAACATGCGAGAGGTCCGGCGGCCGCGTCCGCGCCCACGCAGCAAGAACCGGGTCGACGAGGGCGAGCTCCGGACTGAGCACCGGTTCTTCATCGCCGGAAGGCTCACGCGCGATCTCCTCGACGAGAGGCGCCGGCCGCAGCGCGTCGACAAGGTCATCGCCGCCGTAGGTCCGGAGCGATGCCCGCGCACGAGCTGCGAGCTCCGGGTCGACGAGCGCCAGCTCGGGGCTGATCAGCTCGAGCGTGTCCACGCCGGAGGACGGCCGCACGCCGCTGTTTCGCACAGGTAAAGGCGGCGTCTGAGCTCTCGGCGGGGTCAAGACCGCCATGGGCATCGGAGGTTATCCTAGAATGAGCGGTCGGCGGCCGGGCGACACGCCGGCAAAAAGCCAAACCCCGCCAACGTGGTGCTTCCCGAAGGCGGCACGCGCCCGCGAATCAAGGATTTGACGTTGAGCTGGCCGCGCGCGTCAGGTCCTCGCATCGCTGCGCTGCCTCCGCCTCGCGGTAAAGGCGCGCCTTAGAGAGGTCGAAACCCGCCTAATGAAGCGGGATTCGCCTTGGTTCTAAAGGAGCGGACGACGGGGATCGAACCCGCGACCCTCAGCTTGGGAAGCTGATGCTCTACCAACTGAGCTACGTCCGCGAAGCGCGTCCAGTTTAGCCCGGACACGACCGAAACAGCATCTTTCGCCGGGGCGCTCGCTCGGGCACCGTGCCTCGGATGCGCCGCCTGCTCCCGCTCGTCCTCGCCGGGCTTCTCGCTGGTGGCTGTTCCCTCCGCAGCGCCGCTCCGCCGGCGTCCCCGCATTGCCGTTCGGGCTCGCCGCTCGCCGGCGTCTACCACCCGGCGCGGCTGAAGGTGAAGAGCCGCTGCCGGGTGGCCGTCGGGACGGTCGAGAAGGTGAAGCAGGAGTTCTACGACGGCGACGTCCACATCGAGCTGAAGCTCGATCGTGGGCAAGAGGGCCTACTCTCGTCCGGCAACGCGCGGGTCGGCGGGACGCTCATCGTCGAGATCATCCCCTGGGACCGCTCCCGGGTCTTGGTTCCGGAGGTCGGACAGCGAATCGAGGTCGTCGGCCCGTGGGTCGACGACACTGCGCACGGCTGGAACGAGATCCACCCGGCCTGGTGGATCAGCGCCGGTGCAATCCAGCCGGCCTCGGCGGCCGAGTTGCGCCGCGTCGACAGGCTGCTCCGCGGCCTCGAGCCGGCTGCCGCCGAAGACGACGACTGACCCGGCCGGTTGCGAACGCATACGTTGCGGGATAATCGAGTCGCTGAGAGCTTCAAAGGAGGACGAGACGATGGATGTGCAGCAGCTGCAGTCGACGGCAAAGGCGCTCGTCGCGGAGGGCAAGGGAATCCTGGCCGCCGACGAGAGCACCGGCACGATCAAGAAGCGCTTCGACTCGATCGGCGTCGAGTCGACGGAGGAGACGAGGCGCGCCTACCGCGAGTTTCTCTTCACCACCGAGGGAGCCGAGGAGTTCATCTCAGGGGTGATCCTGTACGACGAGACGATCCGCCAGTCGGCCTCGGACGGGACGCCGTTTCCGGAGCTGTTGCAGAGCAAGGGGATCATCCCGGGCATCAAGGTCGACACGGGCGCGAAGCCGCTGGCGCTGACGGACGACGAGACGATCACGGAGGGGCTTGACGGGCTGCGGAGCAGACTCGAGGAGTACCGCGAGCTCGGCGCGCGTTTCGCGAAGTGGCGGGCGACGTACTCGATCTCCGCCGACAGGCCGAGCGAGTACTCCGTGTGGACGAACGCGCACGCGCTGGCCCGCTACGCGGCGCTTTGCCAGGAGGCCGACCTCGTTCCGATCGTCGAGCCGGAGGTCCTTCAGGACGGCACGCACACGATCGCCGAGAGTAGGAAGGCGACCGGCCGTGTGCTGCAGGCGGTCTACACGGAGCTGCACGACCAGCGCCTTGATTTTCGCGGGACCCTCCTGAAGCCGAACATGGTGCTGTCCGGCTACGACGCTCAGGACCGCGCTTCCGTGGACGACGTCGCGGACGTGACCCTCGAGTGCTTCTACAAGCACGTGCCGGCGGCCGTGCCAGGAATCGTCTTCCTCTCCGGTGGTCAGTCCGACGAGGATGCGACCACTCACCTGAACGCCATGAATGCTCGCGGGCCGCATCCATGGCAGCTCTCGTTCTCCTACGGTCGCGCCCTGCAGGCGCCGGCGCTGAAGGCTTGGGCCGGCAAGGAGGAAAACGTCGAGGCCGCGCAGCACGCCTACTACCACCGGGCCAAGATGAACAGCGCGGCGCGCACGGGGATGTACGCGCCCGAGATGGAGAAAGAAGCAGCGTTCGTGTAAGAGCGCGAGGCCGGATTTAGACGGGCGCACGGGCAAAGCCCGCGCGCCCTCCAGACGGCATCGCAAGCGACGCCTCAGGAGAGGCAATTACTACTTAGCGGACGAGCTTGCCGCTCGGCCTGACGACCAGCCACGTGCCGCCGAACTCGACGGCGTTCTGGCAGAGGATCTGCCCGGCCTTGGCGTCTCCGACGTAGTAGTAGAGCGGGCGGCCGGCGTAGGTAATCTGGCGGCGGCCGTCGCGGCGGTTGGTCGTGCCGAGCAGGGAACGCTTGACGCCCGCGCCGGCGTTGAGTCCCCCTTTCGCGAAGTAGACGGGCCATGCCTTCGCGCAGGCGCCGTAACAGGCGCTTCGCCCTTTCGCATCGCGCGTGAACGCGTAGAGAACGTGGCCGCGACCGTCGAAGAGGACGCGCCCGTAGGAGGACGACTTCGCGGTCAGGGTCGGAGGAGTCGCGGTCTCGCTCGACATAGCAGTCGGAGCCAGCGCGAGCAGCACGACGGCGACCAATGCTATTCCGAGGAGCGTCTTGTGCATGCCCTGCAGTCCGGCCCGTCGCGGCTTTGTTACGCACGCGGCCGCAGCGGCGTGCTAGCGGTACTCGCGCCCGGTAAAGCTCTCGAGCTTGTCGAGCGCGTGCGACGCTTCGATCCGCCGCACAGTTCCGGAGCGCGAGCGCATCACGATCGAGTCCGTGATCGCGCCGTTCGGCAGGTAACGGACACCGCGAAGCAGCGCGCCCGTCGTCACCCCCGTTGCGGCGACAAAGACGTCGTGGCCGGAGACGAGGTCGTCAGTCGTCAGCACCTGGTCCGGATCGAGCCCGTTCTCCGCAAGCTGCTGCCGTTCATCGTCGTTACGCGGCCACAGCTTTCCCTGCATGCCGCCACCGACGCACTTCAGCGCCGCGGCTGAGATGACGCCTTCGGGCGTCCCGCCGATTCCGTAGAGCAGGTCCACCCCGGTCCCGCCCTGAGCAGCGGCGATCGCAGGCGCGACGTCACCGTCGCGGATCAGGTTCACTTTCGCCCCCGCCTGGCGTAGCTCGCCGATCAGGTTCTCGTGGCGATCGCGCTCGAGCACCACGACCGAGATCGCCCGCGGCGAGACCCCCTTTGCCTTGGCGACCGCGTTCACGTTTTCGGTCGGCGACGCGTTGATGTCGATGGCGTCGACTGCCTCCGGCCCGACCGCGATTTTCTCCATGTAGAAGGCCGCACCCGGGAAGAACATCGTCCCTCGTTCGGCGACGGCGATCACCGCGATCGCATTCGGTTGCCCCAACGCCGTCAGCCGGGTGCCTTCCAGAGGATCGACCGCGACGTCGACCTGCGGGCCCGTTCCGTCGCCGATCGACTCGCCGTTGTAGAGCATCGGCGCCTCGTCCTTTTCGCCCTCGCCGATCACGACGACGCCGTCCATCGAGACGGAGTCGAGCATCGACCGCATCGCGTCGACTGCGGCCTGGTCGGCGGAGATCTTGTCACCGCGCCCAACCCAACGGCCGGCGCCCATCGCGGCGGATTCGGTGACACGGACGAGCTCGAGCGCCAGGTTCCGGTCAGGCCGAACGGGAGCCCGGGGCCTGCCGCTTGCTTCTCCAAGGCGTTCGCTTGCGACGCCGACCTGGAGGACGTCCGGGCCTTGCCCGGGCATCCGTTTAATCCCGAGCGGAAAATCGGTCACGGCTCAGCCGTTTCTGCCCGGGCTCGCGTCCGCGACCGTCATGAGGCGAATCCTATTAGGTCACATGCGCTCGGGGGCCTCGACTCCGACTAGGTCGAGGCTCCGCGCGATCACGTTCTGCGTAGCCCGGACGAGCGCAAGCCGGAACGCTTCAGCATCGCTACCGAGTACGCGGTGCTCGTGGTAGAAGCGATGGAAGTCGTCGGCGACGCGGATCGCGTACACAGGAACCGCCTGCGGTCCCCGCCGCTCAGTCGCCTCAGCCGCAACGACCGGAAACTCCAGCAGCCGCTTGATCAGTTCCCGCTCCTCGGCCTCCAGCGGCTGACCTGGCAGCTGAGCGTCACCTGATTGCCGAGACGCGTTACGGAGGATCCCGGCGATCCGGGCGTGGGCGTACTGGACGTAGTAGACAGGATTCTTCTGGCTCCGCTCTGCTGCGAGGTCGACGTCGATCTCGATCGTCTGGTCGGGGCCTCGGTTGACGAGGTACCAGCGCGCGGCGTCGACGCCGACCTCGTCCATGAACTCCTCGAGGAAGACGACGTCCCCGCGCCGCTTCGACATCTTCCGCTGCTGCCCGCCGCTCGTCAGGTGCACGAGCTGATAGAGCAGGACCTCGATCCGCTCCGGGTCGTAGTCCAGCATGCGCGCGACCGCCGTGTACCAGTTCCGGGTGCCGTGGTGGTCGGCGCCAAGTACGTAGATCGCGCGGTCGAAGCCCCGCTCGAGCTTGTCGGCGAGATAGACGACATCTGCGGCGCGGTAGGTCGGTCCGCCACCCTGGGCCGGCGAGCGAATCAGCACGCGGTCGGCGTCGTCACCGTATTTCGACGAGCGAGCCCAGACGGCGCCGTCCTTCTCGTAGGTGTCGAGCCGCGGCAGGAACTCTCCGAGACGGCCCTCGAGCCTGCTCTGCAAGGCCCAGGAGTCGAAGTGGACGCGGAAGCGGTCGAGCGTACGCTCGATCTGCTCCAGCATGCGCGGAACGGGATCCTCGTCGCTTGCCGCAAGCTCGTCGACGTACGCGCCGCGGTAGCCGTCGTCCGGTGGCTCCTCCCCCTGCCGGCGCGCCTCGACCGAAGCCCGGAACTTCCCCATCTGCGCGCCGGAGTCGTTGTAGTAGTACTCGCGCTCGACCTGGTGGCCCGCGTACTCGAGCAGGCGGGCGACCGAGTCGCCGTAGGCGCCGTTCCGCGCCGAGGCGACCGTGATCGGGCCGGTTGGGTTCGCGGAGACCATCTCGACCTGGATCCGCTCTCGGCGGGCAGGCTCGCCGGCGCCAAAATCGCGGCCTTGCTCGATGATGGCGCCCAGCGCGTCCGCGAGCCAGGCATCCGTGAGCCAGAGGTTGACGAAGCCGGGCCCCGCTATCTCCGCGCGTTCGACGGCCGGCACAGCCGCCGCGGCCGCAGCGATCTCCTCCGCCAGCTCGCGCGGCGCCTGTCGACGTTGAGGTGCGAGCCGGAGCGCCGCGTTCGTCGCGTAGTCGCCGTGCGCGGGATCGCTCGGCCGCTCGAGCTCGACTGCGGCCCCCACGGCGTCGCTCAGCTCCGCCGCGAGGCGGGCGACCGGGTCAGCGGCCGGCAACGGCCTCGGCCGACCTGAACAGCTCCTCCAAAGCGCGGAGCTCCTCGTCCGTCCCCGCAGCGATCATCACGTCGCCGGCTTCGAGGGGCAGGTCCGGGTCCGGCGTCGTCTCGAAGTGTCCGTCGCGCTTGCGCACCGCAACGATCACGGCACCGGTGTTCCCGCGGATGCGTAGCTCCCCGATCGTCTTCCCGGCCTGCGCCCAGTCGGCCGGAACCTCGAGCTCCTCGAAGCGAAGATCGGCCCCGGCCGACGAGGTAACCACGTCGACGAAGGCGGTCACCTGCGGCTTCAGCATCAGGTTCGCCATCACACGCCCCGCCGCCGAGTAGGGCTGGACGACCCGCTCGGCGCCGGCGATGCGCAGCTTCTTCGCCGCCTCCGCGTTCGACGCGCGGGCGACGACGAGCAGGTCCGGCCGCGCGGCGCGCGCGGAGAGAGTGATGTAGACGTTGTCAGCGTCGGAATCGGAGGAAGCGACGAGCCCGCGAGCGCGTGGCAGGCCGGCCGCCTCGAGGTCGTCCTCGTCAGTGCCGTCGCCCTCGATGAAGTAATCGTTGCGCTCCCGCGCCACTTCCAGCGCCTCCTCGTGGAAGTCGACGACGACGTACTGGGCGCCGGCGGCGCGAAACTCCTTGCCGATCTGCTGCCCGACGCGTCCGTAGCCGCAAATGATGTAGTGATCGCGCAACCTCTCGATCGCCCGCCTCCTTCGTTTCTCCGCGAACGCGCCGGTCAGCACGCCGCGGGCAATGCTCTCGACCAGCGTCGAGGCGACGAACGCAAAGATAGTCACGCCGGCGAAGACCATGAAGATCGAGAGCAGTCGCGCCGAGTCGTTCCTCGGCACCGTGTCGAGGCCGACGAGGGCGCTGGTGACCACCGCACGGTAGAAGGACTGCAGCCAGGTCTCGTCGAGCGACCAGCGGTAGCCGACCGTCCCGATGCCCAGCACCGCAGCCAGGGCGGCGAGCGCGTAGGCGATCCGGCGCGGGCTGAGGCTGTCCACGCGACTAGTATCGTAGGCCCGTGGACGACGACGCCCAGGAGCGCCAGCTCAACATCCACCTCGACCCCGAGCATCTCGCGGGCGTGTACGCGAACTTCGCGAACATCAGCTTCTCCGACTACGAGTTCACGCTCACGTTCGCCCGCATCGACCACGAGGTCGAGGAAGGGGACGTCCCCGGCGTCGTCGTCGCTCGCGTGAACATGTCGAACCGGTTCATGCGCGAGCTGCTGGACGCGATGGAGGACTCGTGGTCGAAGTGGTCGTCGCGCGAAGGGATCAGGAACCTGCCCGAGACCGATCGGCCAGAGTCGGGTTCTCAGTCCTAAGCGGCGCTCGCGACGCGATCTAGAGGCCGTGCCGGGCTTCGCCGGCGCGGCCGTTGTGACCCGATCGAAGGAGAGAGGACGGCGAGCCGAACTAACGGCGCGATGTCCAAGCGGTCCACGCCTCCGTCATCGCGATCCGCTGCAGGACGGTGGGGTGGTCGTCCAGCAGGACGTATGACCACGCGGGCGGGTCAGGCTGCGCGAGGTCGATCCGGGTGAAGCTGCGAAACGCCTCGCGCCCGGCGGTGGGATCCCGGGTCGCCTGTAGGCCCACCCAGTCGGCCTCCGCCTCGTAGCGTCGCGAGACGACGTTCTCGAGCGGAAGTGCCACGAGGCTGAGCGAAAACGCAACGAGCAGTGCGAAGGGCACGACCTCGGCACGGTGCAGGCCGCCCCGGCGGCGCGTCGACTCGGCGAGGAAGAACGTCAGAGGCACTGTGAACAGAACCGCCCAACCAAGCCCCTTCCAGACGTGTCGGCGGGCGGCATGGCCAAGTTCGTGCGCGGTCACGAATTCGATCGCGCCATTGCTCAGATGCGACTTGAAGAGCGTGTCCCAGAGGATCACGACCGTCGTCGGCCCAATGCCGGTCGTCTCCCCGTCGACGTCCCGTGTCAGGTTGCTGACCTTGTCGACGCGAACTTTTGTGTCGGGCACTCCCTCGCCTTGCTTCAGCCGATCGACGACGGACGCTATTTGAGGATCGCGGACCGGGTGGGTCCCGATCGGCGCGATCAACGCCCCGACGACGACGAAGACCGCGCCCACGGCGACGAAGAGCGGCGCCGCAATCGTCCACCAGCCGCGCGGGAAACGCCGCGCCAGCAACATCACGACCGCGACCACGATCGCGACGGTCAACGTCCGGACGAGAATGCCGCTCCACTGGCCAAGTACGTAGCTCCAGTAACCCTGCGTCGAGATCCCGTAGCGCCGCTCCCACCAGAGGCCGGCCAGGCCGACGGGCAGCGTCGCGAGCGTGACAAGCAGCGACGCGGCGACGCCGATGGTCACGCCTGCGCGGATCTCGCCGAACCGGAAGCGCCGAGCCAGTCGCCGGCCCAGCAGCGCGAGCACTGCGAGGACGGCGAGCTGAACCCCAACGCCGAGAAAGAAGAGCAGCCGCGCCACCGAGCTGTAACGCGCGGCCCGGTGTAGCTCGGCTGGAGAGAAATATGCGGAGGCGTCGAGCCGGGGCAGGTGCAGGTCGGCGGGCACCGCTGTGCGCCAAAGTAGGCTTGCGGCGAGGAACCAGGCCGCGGCCGCGAGGATTATCGTGGCGCCCTTGAGCACCCGCGTCGCAGTCATCTCTGACGTCCACGCTAACCGGCACGCGCTCGAGGCCGTCCTCGACGCCATCGTCGCTGAGCGACCTGACGAGCTCTGGTGTCTCGGCGACCTCGTCGGTTACGGCCCGCAGCCGAACGAATGCTGTAGTGCGGTGGCCGCGCGTGCCGATCTCTGCCTGGCCGGGAACCACGATCTCGTCGTGCTCGGCTCGCTGTCGATCCACGACTTCGCCGGCGATGCCGCGACGGCGGCGCGCTGGACGCAGACCGTCCTCGCCGACGACGCGCGCGAGTTCCTCGCCGGGCTCGAGCCGAGCGGGCGCCGCGACGGCATCGAGCTCTTCCACGGCAGCGCGCGCGATCCGGTTTGGGAGTACGTCCTCAGCGAGGAGGCGGCCTGGTGGACGCTACACGCGACGACCGCCCCGCTCGTCCTCGTCGGCCACAGTCACGTGCCGCTCGCGATCGGCTTCGATGGTGAAGACCTCGCGGGCGGCGTGGCCCCGGACGGAACAGTTGTCGACCTCGCGGCCGGGCGCTGGCTGCTGAACCCCGGCTCGGTCGGGCAACCGCGAGACGGCGACCCACGGGCCGCATACCTCCTGCTCGAGCCGGGCCGCCGGGCGGAGTTTCACAGGGTGGATTACCCGATCGAGCGGACCCAGGCCGAGATGCGCGATCGCGGGCTGCCCGAAGCGCTGGTGGCGAGACTAACGGAGGGTCTCTGAAGCTCTAGCGCCCGAGCGGAATCACGTCGGCGTCGCGGCCGGACGTGATGCCTTCGCGCGCGAGCGAGAACTGCACTTCCTCTCGCGCCTTGAAGATCCGCCACTTGACCGTGGCAAGCGTGGTGTCGAGCGAGTCGGCGATCTCGTTGTACGAGAGCCCGACCACGTCACGGAGCAGTAATGCCATCTTCAGGTCGGTGTTGAGCTCGTCGACAGCAGTCCAGAGCGCGGCGATCATCTCGACCTGCTCGACCGGCGCGTCGACGACCTCGAGCGGGGGCGCATCGTCGATCGCGACGAGTGCGCGAGGCCGGCGCTCGCTGGCGCGGAGCTCGTCGAGGACGCGGTTCTTCGTCACCTGGAACAACCAGGTCGTGAACTTCGAACGCAACGAGAACTTCGGCAGGCCCTGGAAGACGCGAATGAAGACTTCCTGCGTCAGGTCCTCGGCCAGCGCGCGGTCGCCGACGAGGCGCATGACGTAGTTGAACACGGGGACTTCGTAGGCCCGCACGATCAACGTGAAGGCTCGCTCGTCGCCGCGCTGCGCCTTCCGAAGGACGCCAAAATCGGGCTGGGCTAGTGCCAAGGCCGCACGAGTATAGCCCGGGTCTTCCTCACCTCAGCAGGGATTTCCCGGTCATCTGTAAAGGTTGGGCAAAGCCGAGCAGCTCGAGCGCGGTAGGCATGAGATCCGAGAGTTCGCCGCTCTCCGTCAACGTCATCCCTTGCTTCGTGAGGATGAGCGGTACCGGATTCGTGGTGTGTGCCGTGTGCGGGCTCGTGCCGTCTGCCTCGAGCATTTGCTCGGCGTTGCCGTGGTCGGCTGTGATCAGGCTGACGCCGCCCGCGCGCTCGACCGCCTCGACGACTTCGCCGAGGCACGCATCGGTCGTCTCGACGGCGCTCGTCACGGCCGGAATGGAGCCCGTGTGTCCGACCATGTCCGGATTCGCGAAATTGATGACCGCGAAGGCGTAGCCCTTGCCGATCTCTTTGCAGAAGCGGCCTGCCACCTCTCGCGCCGACATCTCGGGCTTGTGGTCGTAGCTTGGTACGTCACGGGGACTCGGCACGAGGATGCGTGTCTCGCCGGCCCAATCGTCCTCGCGGCCGCCGTTGAAGAAGTACGTGACGTGTGCATATTTCTCCGTCTCGGCCACGTGCAGCTGGCGAGCGCCATGCTCGGCGACGACCTCGGCCATGGTCTCGCTGACGTTCTGCTCCTCGAACACGACTGGGCAGGGGAAATCCTCGTGGTACCGCGTCATGGTGGTGAGATCGAACTCGGCTTCCAGAAGCTTGATCACCAATTGGCGTGCTCTGTCGGGCCTGAAGTTGAAGAAAATCGCGGCGTCGCCTTGGCCGAGGCGCGGCCGGTCTTCGATCGCAGCCGGCACGATGAACTCGTCGGTGACGCCGGCGTCGTAGCTCGTTTGCACGTACTCCAACGCGTTATGGGCCTGTGCACGGTGGCCCGTGCTGATCGTTTCGTACGCCAGTTCGGTCCTGTCCCAGCGCTGGTCGCGGTCCATCGCGTAGTAGCGGCCCGCGACGCTGGCGAGCGCTTCTTCCGGTAGCTCTGCGAGGTCGCGCGCGGCGGAGTGTGGCGAGACGTCGCGGCCGTCCGTGAAGGCGTGGATGAAAGTGCGCTCCTCCATCCCCTGCCGCCGCGCAAGCTCCAGCAGCGCCCGCAGGTGGTCGATGTGGGAGTGCACGCCACCGTACGAGACGAGGCCGAGCAGATTGACGTTCGTGCCGCGCTCCTTCGCCCGCTCGAACGCGCCCACGAGCGCGGCGTTCTCGAAGAACGACCCGTCCGCGACCGCGCGATTCACGCGCTGGAAGTCCTGGTCGAGGATCCGGCCGGAGCCGATCGTCAGGTGACCCACTTCGGAGTTGCCCATCTGGCCCACCGGCAGGCCCACCGCCTCACCGGAGGCCTCGAGCGTCGCGTGCGGGTAGCGGGCCCAGAGCGCGTCGAAGACCGGCGTCTCGGCCAGTTCCACGGCATTCCCCGAGCCGGCGGCTGCGCAGCCCCACCCGTCGAGGATGACGAGCGCTACGAGCGGGAAAGGCGTGACGCCGTCTCGCAAATCGCCGTGAACGATTCCACCTCGAGCGAGGCGCCGCCCACAAGGGCACCGTCGACGTCGGGCTGCGCCAGCAGCTCCTCTGCGTTCTCGGGCTTGACCGAGCCCCCGTAGAGCACGGGCACGTCGAGCAGGGACTTGATCAGCGCATGAGCCTCTTGCGCGATCTCGGGCGTCGCCGTCTTGCCGGTGCCGATCGCCCAGACCGGCTCGTAGGCAACGACGAGGTTGTCGTGCTGGGAGAGAACACCGACCTGACGCCGCAGCACGTCTTCGGTCTCGTCCCGCTCACGCTCGGTTTCCAGCTCGCCGACGCACGCGATCACCCGTAGACCTGCTTCGAGCGCGTGCTCGGCGCGCATCGCAGCCGTCTCGTCCGTCTCGCCGAAGTACTGCCGCCGCTCGGAGTGGCCTACGATCGCGCCCCGGACGCCGAGCTCGAGCAGGATCGGCGCCGAGACCTCGCCCGTGAAGGCGCCCTCGTCGGCCCAATGCACGTTCTGAGCGTAGATCGTGTGACCGCTCGCCACCGCGGCGCCCAGGGATCCGAAGGGTGGGCAGAGCACCGCATCGACGCCGCCGGGAGGTGCGAAAGCGGCGCAGAACTCCCGCGTTTCCCCCGGCCCCTTATACATCTTCCAGTTGCCCGCGATCAGCACAGGGCGGCGATTCTGACGGATTCGACCAGGCGGTCGAGCTCTTCGTCTGTGTTGTAGTAGTGGACGGAGGCGCGGACGAGGTCTGGCAGCGCTCGAGCTCTGGAGTCCAGCAGCGTCGAGGAGCGCGGCGACGCGGTGACATTGATGGCCTCGCGCGCCAGGCGCTCCTTGAGCTCACTCGCTCCGACCCCGTCGACCGTGAACGTGACGATCCCGCAACGAACCGCGCCGAGGTCGCGAACGGTCACGCCCTCGATATCGCCGAGCCGGGCACGGAGGCTCTCGCCGAGCGCAGCGACGCGTTGCCAAATCGATTCGAGACCCCAGCCAAGCGCGTAGTCGATTGCGGTCGAGAGCCCGACCTTCGCCGCGTAGGCCTGCTCCCATTCCTCGAAACGGATTGCGTCCGGCCGGAGCTCGTAGCGGTCCGGCTCGACCCAGTCCGCGGCGCGCATGTCGAGGAACGGCGGCTCGAGACGGCCCAGCAGGCTCGAGCGCACATAGAGGAAGCCGGTGCCACGCGGCCCGCGCAAGTACTTGCGCCCAGTCGCAGAGAGCACGTCGCAGCCGATCTCCTCGACGTCGACCGGCAGCTGGCCGACGGACTGGCAGGCGTCGAGGAGATACGGGATTCCGGCTTCGCGCGCGACCGCGCCGATCTCGGCTGCAGGGTTGACGAGACCGCCGTTCGTCGGCACGTGTGTAATCGCGATCAGCTTGACGCGCTCGTCGACGAGCTGACGAAGTGAGTCGACCGAGACCTGCCCGTACTCGTCGTTCGGCACCGGGACGACCTCGACCCCGGCCCGCTCGGCGACCTGGATGTAGGCGATGTAGTTGCTGATGTATTCAGCAACCGCGGTCAGGATCCGGTCGCCGCGCTCGAACGGGAACCCGTAGAACGCCATGTCCCAGGCGCGCGTGGCGCTCGACGCGAAGGCGATCTCCTCCGGATGCGCGCCGAGCAGCTTGGCCGCGGCGCCGTAGAAGCGCTCGATCGCGGGCTCGTTCTGCTCATGCGCCTCGTAGCCGCCCACGCGCGCCTCGAGCTCGAGATGGCCGACAACAGCGTCCAGCACCGGCTGCGGCGGCAGCGAGGAGCCGGCGTTGTTGAGATGCGTCACGTACTGGCAGCCGGGCGTTTCGCGTCGAGCGCGTGCGACGTCGATCATGCGGCTGGGATCACGGCTACTCCGGCGGCGTCGCTTGCGATGCCGCTTGAGAGGTCGCGCGATTCACTCGCGCGACCGTTGATCCCGCTACCGCGGGGGCGCATCGACTTCTTGTGGGATCACGGCTACTCCGGGCAGTTGTTTGCCTTCGAGCAGCTCGAGCGCGGCGCCGCCGCCGGTGGAGGCCCACGAGACGCTGTCGGTCAAACCAAGCTCGTTCAGCGCCCGGATCGAATCGGCGCCGCCGACGACGGAGAATGCGTCGGCACCGGCGACCGCCTCGGCGACCGCCTTTGTCCCCGCCGCGAAGCGCGGCCACTCGAACACACCCATCGGGCCGTTCCAGAAGATGGTCTTCGCGCGCGAGAGCTCGGCCTCGAAGGCCTCGCGCGTCTGCGGCCCGATGTCGAGCCCGAGCCACGCCTCCGGAAGCGCGTCGAACGGGCAAACCGTCGACTCCGCCTCAGCATCGAAGGTGGCCGCGGCGACCACGTCGGTCGGAAGCACGACCTCGAAATCGAGCGGGTTCTCGTCCCGAAGCTCCTCCGCCATCTTGCCGCCGATCAGGACGGTGTCGGCTTTGCCGCCGAGCTTGCGCAGGACGCCGAGCTTGTCCTCGACCTTGGCGCCGCCTGAGACGAGTACGAACGGCCGCTCGACATCGCCGAGCAGCTTGCCGAGCTCCTCGAGCTCGCGCTCGAGCAGTAGGCCCGCGTACGCCGGCAGCAGCTCGACCACGCCGACGGTGGACGCATGCGCCCGGTGAACCGAGCCGAACGCGTCCTCGACGAACAGATCGCAGCCCGCGGCGAGCTCGCGCGCGAACTCGGGGTCGTTCTTCGTCTCGCCGGGGTTGAAGCGCGTGTTTTCGAGTACCTCGATCCGCTCGTCCGGCACTAGCTCGCGCAGGCGCTCGCGCACGGGCTCGATCGTGAAGGCGGGATCCGGCCCTTTCGGGCGACCGAGGTGCGAGCAGACGCGGATGCCGGCCGCGCCACGCTCGAGCAAGAGCCGCAGGGTCGGCAGCGATGCCTCGATCCGGGTCTCGTCCGCGACCCGGCCGTCCTCGAGCGGCACGTTCAGGTCGGAGCGGACGAGCACGCGCTTGCCGGCGACGTCCGCGTCGCGAACGGAGCGCGGTCGGTGCACCTAGTGCCCCATCCAGCAATACATGCCGGCTTCTGGCCCGCGATCACGCTGCGCCAGAGTCCACCCTCGCTCTTACCAAGGCTGCCAGCCTTGGCCGCCAGCGAATGCGGCGTCTGGCTTGGTGCTCGCGACCCGGAAACTCGGCGGCATTACTGGACGGGGCACTAGGCGGTCGCCGCGGCCTCGGCCTTGGGCAGCGAGGCGGCCATCTTCGAGACGAGGTCGACGAGCCGGCAGCTGTAACCCCACTCGTTGTCGTACCACCCGAAGACCTTGACCATGCGGCCGTTCACCATCGTCAGCTCGCTGTCGAACGTGCACGAAAGCGGCGAGCCGACGATGTCTTGCGAGACGAGCGGCTCGTCGCTGTACGCGAGCAAACCTTCCAGCCGTCCCCTCTCGGCGGCGGCGCGGAAGAGCTCGTTCACCTCGTCAACACTTGTCTCGCGCGAGACCTGAACGACGAGGTCGACGACGGAGCCGTCCGGAACGGGCGCTCGCATCGACATCCCGTCGACCTTGCCCTTGAGATCGGGCATCACGACGCCGATCGCGCGTGCAGCGCCGGTCGAGGTCGGGATCAGGTTCAGCGCGGCCGCGCGCGCCCGGCGGAGATCTTCGTGCGGTAGGTCCTGCAGGCGTTGGTCCGCGGTGTAAGCGTGGACGGTGGTCATGAACCCCTGCTCGATAGTCAGTGCGTCGTGGAGCACCTTGGCCATCGGAGCAACGCAGTTCGTGGTGCACGACGCGTTGGAGATGATCCGGTGGTTCTCGGGGTCATAGTCGTCGTCGTTGACGCCGAGCACGACCGTCACGTCGGGATCCTTCGCCGGCGCAGAAATGACCACCTTGGCTGCCCCGGCGTCGAGATGCCCCGAGGCGCCCTCGCGGTCGGTGAAGAACCCGGTCGATTCGATCACGATGTCGACGCCAAGATCGCCCCAAGGAAGATCCTTGGGGTCGCGTTCGGAGAGCAGGAGTACGTCCTCGCCGCCGACCGTGATCCTCCTCTCGCCGACCTCGACGTCCTCGTCGAGCCGCCCCAGCACGGAGTCGTGCTTGAGCAGGTGCGCCATCGTCTTCGCATCCCCGAGGTCGTTGGCCGCGACGACGTCGAAATCCCCCTGCCGCTGCAAGTGCGCGCGGAAAAAGTTGCGCCCAATCCGCCCGAACCCGTTGATCCCAATTTTTACCTTGGCCATTTCGCTCCTCCTAGCTTTCCTTCTAGGAATCTAACGGACACGCTCAAGCCGAGACCTCTGTACAAGAAAAGTGGGCGGGCCGCGTCGTCGCCGCTTGCGGCGACGACATTGGAGGCCGTGCGGGCTCTAGCACGTGCGGCCGTCTTATGCCCGATCGGCGCGCGCTGCCCACGGCAGCGGGCGGGCCGCGTCGTCAGCACTTGTGCTGACGACATTGGAGGCCGTGCGGGCTCTGCCCGTGCGGCCGTCTGATGCCCGATCGGCCCGCGCGCTGCCGCAGGCAGCGGGCGGGCCGGAGGGGAAGCTCCGAGGACGACCTCCCCCTCCGCAATTGTCGCGCTCCGGACCTTGGCGACGGACGGGGTCTGAATCCATCACCGGACGAGCGCGAACCCGCCTTCCCGAAGTATTAACGAATGCGCAGGGTTCGTTTCAACTGGCCCGAAAGGCATACGAGGATATCTTCCGGCCTAGGTTTCGGCGATCCTGATTACCTTCTGCAAGCGGCGGTGAACGGCCGCCTTCGACGCAGCGGGCCGGCACTTGAGGGCGAGCTCGCGCAAAGGCAGCGCCGGATGTCGAAGCCGTAGCTCCGCGATCTCCCGGAGCCGGGGCGAGAGCTCATTCAGGCGACGCTCGCGCTCGAGCCGGCGGAGCGCCTCCAGCTGCGCATGAGCAGCCCGGCTCGTGCGAACGAGATTGGCGTGGTCGGCGTTCGTGAGGCGATTCGCGCGGGCCTTCGTCTCGCCTACCACCGCTCCCTCGTCGAGCGCGAGCGCCGCGTCGCTCGCGCCCGCGAGGGCGAGCGCCTCCGCGATCGGGTCGAGACCTTTCGCGTAGGCGACCGCGTGATCTCGCCGCTCGAGCACGCTAAGGGTGACGTCCTCCTGAGCAGCCGCTTCGGCGACGAACTCGGCCGCTTCCCGGCTCTCCGCCCGCACCTCGAGATGCGGCGAAGGCGGCGGCGAGACCGAGCCTGCCGCCAGGAGCGACCCGCGCAGGTAGGCACCGCGACAGCAGCCGCGGCCAACGACCCGCTTCGGGGGCCGCGCGAGCGGCTGCAGGCCATGGCCGAGAATGCCGCACTCCTTGAGGACGCCGAGCGCACGCCGGGTTCCCTCAACGTGTAGCTGGTAGCGCGTCGCGCGGTCGAAGGCGCGGCGGCGATACGTCCGGATCTCCGAGTCGACGCCGAATGACCGCAAGAGGCTGAACGCCCGGCGGGCAACCGCCGAGCTCGATACGTCGAGATGGAGCGACACCTCGCCGGCCCGCATGTGCCACCTGCCCGCGGAGTGAAAGAGCGCCGACAGCTCGGCCTGCCGGTCACATTCGCGCTCAGGCGAGATCGCGGCGAGCTCATTGCGGACCTCCTCAGAGAAAGACACCTTGCACCTCTACAGCAGCTTCCATCGCGCTTCGACTCCGCCGGGTTTAGACGGCCGCGCCGGCGAAGCCGCCGCGGCCTCCAGGTCGGCATCGCGGGCGAAGCCGACGTTCTCGAGCCCCAACAAGCGGCGCTTGTACTCGACGCCGCTGACGCCGTAGCGCCCGATTCCATTCGCGGCGACGACTCGGTGGCACGGGACGACGACCGGGAAGCGGTTGCCGGCACAGACTGAGCCGGCTGCGCGCTGCGCGTTGGGGTAGCCGGCGAGCGCCGCCAGCTCGCCGTAGGTGACGACCTCGCCCCAGGGAACGCCCCGAAGCGTCTCGACGACGGCACGCTGAAACGTCGTGTAACCGTCAAGGTCGAGCTCGACGTCACCGAACGCTGCCCGCGCCCCGGTGAAGTAAGCCGCGAGCCGGTCGGCGAGGGGGTGATGTAGGTGTACACCTACATCTTCATGACGCGGACCTGGCAGTTCGTGCCAGAGCAGCGTTTCGCCGTCGAGCCAGAGCTCCCCCACGCCCCAGTCTTCGGCCTCGTACCAAACCGTTTCGGCCACCCCACGAGGGTATCCCTAGACTTATGCGGGATGAGCCGCCCCGCAATCGCCCTGCCGCCCGAGCCCCAAAACGAGCCTGTCAAGGACTATGCGCCGGGCTCGCCGGAGCGCGCCGAGCTCCAGCAGCGGCTGCGCGAGCTCGAGCGCGACCGGATCGAGATCCCGCTCGTGATCGGCGGCAAGGACATCAACACGGCCGAGACGTTCGAGGCCGTGATGCCGCACCGCAAGAACCAGGTTCTCGCCGACGTCCATTCCGGCGGGCCCGCCGAGGTCGAGCAAGCGATCGTCGCCGCGCGCGAAGCCCGCCACGACTGGGCCCGCATGCCCTGGGAGGAGCGCGCCGCGATCTTCCTTCGCGCCGCCGAGCTGCTCGCCGGGCCGTGGCGGTCGACGCTGAACGCCGCGACCATGCTCGGCCAGTCGAAGACCGCGCATCAGGCCGAGATCGACGCCGCATGCGAGCTGACCGATTTCTGGCGCTTCAACGTCGAGTTCATGACGCGCATCTACAAGGAGCAGCCCAGGTCCGCGTCGGGAACATGGAACCGGATGGAGTACCGGCCGCTCGAAGGGTTCGTCTTCGCGGTGACGCCGTTCAACTTCACGGCGATCGGAGGCAACCTGCCGGCCGCACCCGCGCTGATGGGGAACACCGTGGTCTGGAAGCCGGCGTCGACGGCGGCCTTCTCCGCCTATTTCCTCATGCGCCTGCTGCAGGAAGCGGGGCTGCCGGACGGCGTCATCAACCTCGTCTACGGTCCCGGCGCGACGATCGGCGGCGCTGCACTGGCGAGCCCGGAGCTCGCCGGGATCCATTTCACGGGCTCGACTGCGGTCTTCAACTCGATGTGGAAGACCGTCGGCTCGAACATCGGCGAGTACCGCAATTACCCGCGGATCGTCGGCGAGACTGGCGGCAAGGACTTCATCGTCGCGCACCCCTCAGCAGACGTGGAGGCGGTCGCGACGGCGATCGTCCGCGGCTCCTTCGAGTACCAGGGGCAGAAGTGCTCCGCCGCCTCGCGAGTCTATGCCCCGTCGAACCTGTGGCCCGAGCTGCGTGAACGGCTGGCGGACGAGATCAAGGAGCTGAAGGTAGGCGACGTCAGCGACTTCTCCAATTTCATGGGTGCGGTGATCGACGCAAGTTCGCTCAAGACCCAGCGCGAGGCGATCGAGGAGGCCAAGGCGGCGGCCAACGCCAAGGTGCTCGTCGGCGGCGGCATCGAGGACGAGGAGGGCTTCTTCGTCGAGCCGACCGTGATCGAGACCGAAGACCCGGAGTTCCGCACCATGCGTGACGAGCTCTTCGGCCCCGTCGTCACGGCGTACGTCTATCCGGCCGAGCAGTGGGACGACACGCTCGAGCTCGTCGACCGCACGGCGCCCTACGGGCTCACCGGCGCCGTCTTCGCGCGCGACCGCGAGGCAATCGAGGACGCGCACGACAAGCTCGAGTACGCGGCGGGCAACTTCTACGTCAACGACAAGCCGACGGGCGCGGTCGTCGGCCAGCAGCCGTTCGGTGGCGCGCGGGCCTCCGGCACGAACGACAAGGCCGGCTCGATGTGGAATCTGATCCGCTGGGTCTCGCCGCGGACGATCAAGGAGACGTTCGTCCCGCCGAAGGACTACCGCTATCCCTACATGGCGGAAGACGGCGCGAGCCGCGACGGCTCCGGCCCGCCCGACCGTCCGTAGGAGTCGCGTTTAGGCATCGCTCGCGATGCCTAAATCCGGCAAGCAAGAACCGGCGCGGCAAGCGAGAGTACGAGTAGGCGATGAGCGCGGTCTTCCACGACATCGGGGTCTTCTTCAGCCACCTCGCTGACGTCGGCTGGACGGCGCTCGCCTTGGCGCTCGCCTGCCAGTTCGTCAAGGTCGGCTGCGTCAGTCGTGCCTGGCGCAACATCATCGCCGCGTCGTACCCGGACTCGACCGTGCGCTGGCGCTCGATCTGGGGCGCCATTCTCGCGCGCGTCGGCGTCAACGCGATCGTTCCCGCCCGCGGAGGCGATGCGGTTGGCCTCTTCATCGTCAAGCGTCGGGTCGAGGGCTCGACCTATCCAACCCTCGCTGCGACGCTGCTCGCGCTGACGCTGTTCGACTCGGTCGTCGCCCTTTGCTTCATCGTCTATGCCCTCTCGACAGGAGAGCTCCCCGGCAGCTCCGTGCTGGCGCACCTGAGCGCGTTTGATTTCCACTGGTTCTTCGCGCACATCCGCGGGACCCTGATCGCGATCGGCGTGATCCTGCTCGCCTTGCTGTTGCTGCTTCTGTGGTTTGCCGAGCAGTTGGTGGGCTTCTGGCAGCGCGTCCGGCTCGGCTTCAGCGTCTTTTCAGACAAGTCGCGCTACCTCCGTCGCGTCGCGGTCTGGCAGGCAGCCGACTGGTGCCTGCGCCTGACGGCGATCTTCTTCTTCCTGCGCGCCTTCCACGTGCCCGCGACGCTGCACAACGCGATTCTCGTCCAGGTGACACAGAGCCTCGCCGTGCTGTTTCCGATCAGCCCGTCGGGGATCGGCACCGAGCAGGCGCTGCTGCTTTACACGTTCGCGGGGAAGGCGGCCAAGACCACACTGCTCAGCTTCAGCGTGGGCATGCGCGTGACACTGATCGCCTTCAACGCCCTTCTGGGCTTCGGAGCGATCCTGGTGATGATGCGGACGCTGCATTGGCGGCAGCAGGTCCAAGCGGATCGCGACGCCGTCGCAGAGCAGACGCCGTGACGCCCAACGCGGCAACGAGCGCCGGGGTCGCGAGGACCACGCCGGCGGCCCGCACGCTCCATGTCCGTGCGATCGCGCCGTCCAGCAGGCTCGCAAACGGGCGCAGCCCGAGAAAGGCCAGGCTCCAGAGCGCCATGATCCGGCCGCGCTGTTGCTCCGCGACACCGAGCTGAAGCCGGGTCGTCGCCGCGGTGTTCGAGGCCAGGTAGCCGAACCCGCCCACGAAGAGGAGCGCGAAGCCGAGCGGGAGCCACGGGCAGACCGAGAAGGCGGCGACGCCCGCGCCGAGCAGGAAGAGGGTCGCCGCCATCCGCCAGCGTGACCCGGCCACCCGGCCGGCGACGACCAAGGCGGCGCTGACCGCTCCGGCCCCGAAGGCGCCGACGATGAAGCCTGCCCATGTGTCCGGCCGGCCGTAGGCGTGCGCGAAGGCAGGTGAAAGCGTATTAACCGGATCCGACCCGAAGGCGACGATCGCGACGATCAGCAGGAACACCGCCAGCTCGGGCTTCTCCCGCAGGAGGCGGAAACTGTCCCGGACACGCGACTCCTCGCGGCTCGCCTTCTCCTGCCTGCGCGGCCGAACGACGACCAGGGCCGCGATGAAGATGCCGTATGAGGCCGCGTTGACGGCGAACGACGCCGGGATCCCGAGATAGTGCACTGACAGCGCCGCCCCGGCCGGCCCGAGCGCGCGGGCGAGGTTGAACGTCATCGAGTTGAGGGCCACAGCCGTCGGTACCTCGTCCCTCCGCACGAGCGAGACGATCAACGCCTGCTGCGCGGGCGCCGAGAAGGCGCTGACGACGCCAAGGCAGAGCGTGTCGCCGATCACGACCCAGGTGCCGGCGAGGCCTCCCCACGCCAGCGCCGCGAGCCCGGCGGCGAGGACGGCGGCGAGGCCCTGGAAGACGAACAGCAGCTTCCGCCGGTCGAGCCGGTCGGCAAGGCTGCCGGCCCACGGCGTCAGCACCAGGATCGGGATGAACTGCGAGAAGTTGAGGACGCCGAGCAGGAGCGCCGAGTGGGTCAGGCGGTAGATCAGCAGCGCAGCTGCGAGATTCTGGAACCAGGTGCCGCTCGCCGAGAGAGCGTTCCCGAGGAAGTACGGCCCGAAATCGCGCCGCCGTACAATCCGCCAGACCGCGCGCGGGCCGGCTATACCGTCAGTTCGTTTGTCCAACGCCGTCTCGGCCACGGCGCGGTTCTTACCCAATCGACGGTCAGTTCAGATGCCGATTCCCATCGAGGGATTCCGCATGGTCCCTAGGCGCGTCCTGCCTTATGTAGCTGTGCATAAATCGAGCGGGCAGTCTTCGCGGGCACGCCGGGGACTCCCTCGAGCTCCTCCTGCGAAGCCGCCAGCACCTGCTCGGCCGAGCCGAAGTGACGCAGCAGCGCGCGACGGCGGGCCGGGCCGACGCCCTCGAGCGTGTCGAAGATCGACTCGCGGGCACGGGCGTCGCGGCGCTGGCGGTGGAAGCCGACCGCGAACCGGTGCGCCTCGTCGCGAATCCGCTGCAGGAGCTGGAGCCCGGGCGAGTGCGGGTCGAGCCGGACCGCGTCGGGCCGGCCCGGCAGAAAAACCTCCTCTGCCCGCTTCGCGAGTGCGATCACAGCCACCCGCGGGAGGTCGAAGCGCTGCATCGCCGCCAGCGCAGCTGAGAGCTGGCCCTTGCCTCCGTCGATCACAACCAGGTTGGGTGCCGCAGCGAAGCCGTCGTCGTAGACCTCGTCGGCGGGGTCGCTCATCCGCGCAAAGCGGCGCTCGATCACCTGCGCCATCGCCGCGAAGTCGTCCTGGCCGTCGAGCCCGCGCACTGCGAACTTGCGGTAGTGCGCCTTCTTCGGAGTCGCATCCTGGAAGACGACCATCGACCCGACCGGCTCCGAAGCCTGGATGTTCGAGATGTCGAAACACTCGATCCGGAGCGGGAGGCTCTCCAGGTTGAGGCCCTCGCGCAGTTCCTCGAGCGCCTCGACCCGCCGCAGCCGCTTCTGCTCGGTCTGGTAGCTCTCGGACTCCAGCGCCAGCGTGGCGTTCTGCGTCGCCAGCTCCTGTAGCCGACGCTTCTCGCCGCGCTCGGCCGCCCGTACCTCGACGCGCGAGCCGCGGCGCTCGCTCAGGAACTCCTCCAGCGCGGAGACGTCGCCGGCATTTCGCGGCACGACGATCTGGGGCGGCACCGAGGGGGCAGAGCCGTAGTACTCGACGCAGAACGCCTCGAGCAGCGCGGAGGTGTCCTGTCCCTGGACGTTCTCGAGGTGAAAGCCATAGCGGTCGATCATCTTGCCGCCCCTGAGGGGGAAGATCTGCACCGCCGCCTTGTCGCCGTCGACCGCGAAACCGAGCACATCGACGTCTCCGACGCTCCGCTTCTCGACCGCCTGCCGCTCACTCAGGCGGCGGATCGCGAACAGGCGGTTGCGGTAGCGCGCCGCCTCCTCGAAGCGCTCGGCTTCGGCCGCGTCGTGCATCTGCTGCTCCAGCGCACGCTCGATCGTTCGCGTGTCGCCCGAGAGGAAGTTGATCACCCCGTCGATGATCTCGGCGTAGGCCTCCTTCGAGATGTAGTCGACGCAGGGCGCGTGGCAGCGCTCGATGTGGTAGTCCAGACACGGAATGCCCGAGTGGCGGCCCGGCTTCGGCCCCTCGCAGGGGCGGTACTGGAAGACCCGGTTGAGCACGTCCAGCGTCTCGCGCACCTTCTTCGCGTTCGCGTACGGCCCGAAGTAGGTGACGCCGCGGCGATGCCGCTCACGCGTGAACATGACACGCGGGAAGTCGTCCTCGACGGTGACCGCGATGTACGGAAACGACTTGTCGTCGCGAAGTCTGACGTTGAAGGGCGGGCGGTGCCGCTTGACGAGATTCTGCTCCAGGTGCAGGGCCTCGACCTCGGTGTCGGTGACGATCACCTCGGTGTCGGCGACTCGCGCCGGCAGCTGCGCGATCGCGTGGCGGACGTCCGCAGATGCCTGGAAATAGCTGCGCACGCGGGGGCGCAACGACTTGGCCTTGCCTACGTAGAGGACCTGGCCGCGCGCGTCGCGGAAGATGTAGACACCCGGCTTCGCCGGCAGCCGTTTCAGCTGGTCTTCAAGCCGTTTCTCCACCGGCTGCAAGCGTAGACGCAGCTAAGGTGCCCGCCCGTGAGGTGGAAGGGCCCTGCGCTGGCCCTGCTCGGGGCGGCGGCCGTCGCGGCGATCGCGATCGGCTTCACGCTCAGCGGCGGCGGCAGCACGACGATCACGAATGCCTCGACGACAGCCACGGGCGCAGGGACGACCAGCGCCGGCGACGCTACCTCGAACACCGGCACCACGAACACGGGCACCGGCACGGGCACGAACCTGATCACTCTCCCGGAACCTGGCCAGATCCGCCTCGGTCACCGCCTTCTTGTCGCGACCGTCGACGATGCCGTCAAGCAGTCCGACCCAGCGCTCGCGGCCGGGCTGATGAAGGTCTCCCATGATGCCGGATTCGGAGCGGTGATGGTCTCGAGCATGTGGAAGCCGGGCGCCCAGGCGCCGTCCGCCCAGGACCGCACGACGCTCGCCAACGTGGTCAAGGCGGCCGACGCCGAGGGAATGGAGGTGTTCGTGTTCGTCTGGCACGGGCTCAGCGGCGCTACCCCGCGGACGGCTCACGCCCGGAGCCAGTTCGCCGCCTACACGGCGGCGCTCGCACGAGCGTTCCCGCAGATCCGGGACTTCGTCGTCGGTAACGAGCCGAACCTGAACACGTTCTGGATGCCCCAGTTCGGCCCGGGCGGCCGTGACGCGGCGGCCAGCGCCTATCTCGACATGCTCGCGCGAACCTACGACGCGCTGAAGGCCGTGTCGCCGCACATTCAGGTGATCGGGGGCGCGCTGGCCCCGCGCGGCTCCGACCGGCCGGCGACGAAGCGCGACACGCACTCGCCGACCCGGTTCATCGAGGATCTCGGGGCCGCGTACAAGGCCAGCCACCGCTCCAAGCCGATTATGGACGCGTTTGCGATGCACCCGTACATGCGGACGTCCAAGCTTCGGCCGACGGACACCCACACGGCGTCGACGACGATCACGATCGCCGACTACCCGAAGCTGGCGGAGCTCCTGGCGCAGGCATTCGCCGGAACTCCGCAGCGGAGCCGTGACCTCCCCATCTTCTACACGGAGTTCGGCGTCCAGACGCGCGTACCACCCCAACACCGGCATGCCTACACAGATCTCAAGTCACCCTCGGCCGCCGACGCGGTCGACCCGCAGGCCCAGGCCCGCTACTACCGGGAAGCGCTCGAGCTGGCGGCGTGCCAGCCGACCGTCAAAGGTCTGTTCGTCTTCCACACCTTCGACGAGATAGATCTCGCCGGCTGGCAGTCCGGCCTCTACTACGCCGACCAGAAGCCGAAGGCGAGCCTGCCGGATTTCCGCAAGGCCGCCGCGGAGGCGCGGGCAGCGAGCCTGACCCACTGCTCGGGGGTCGCTTTCGTGCAGAAGAGGTAACCCCCCGCCGAGGGTCAAGCTGTGGCGCGCGGCGGCCGATGCATCTTGCAGGATGCCGCCCATCCGCAAGCTCGTCTTTCTCGCCGCGCTGCTCACGCTTGCGGCAGCCGCCCCCTCGCAAGCCGCTCCGCGGACGCTCGTCGTCGGTGCATCGGAGTCGGCGAGCCTCGTTCCTGACTCGGTCGTCGCCAAGGCGCGCATGGATCTCGCCGTCCTTGCCGGACTCACCGAGATCGAGGTGCGGGCGGACTGGACGCGGGGCAAGACCGCTCCCACAACCGACGAGCTCGCGTCCTTCCAGGCGAGCGCCCTCGCAGCGCAGCTCGATGCGGTTCGGTTGGTGCTCGCCGTCAACACGGGAGGCGGCAGCCAAACGCCGCTGAGCCTGTTCGACCGGCGTCAGTTCGCGCAGTACACGGCATCGCTTGCTCAGTCGCTGCCCTACGTGCGCGACTTCATCGTCGGCAACGAACCGAACCTGAACATGTTCTGGATGCCACAGTTCGACCGGCGCGGCCGTGACCTTGCCGCCCCGGCCTACGAGGCGCTGCTGGCCCGGACCTACGATTCGCTCAAGGCAGTCTCGCTCGGGATCAACGTGATCGGCGGGGCCATCTCTCCGCGCGGCGCCGACCGGGCCAACTCCGCCCGGCAGACCCACTCGCCGACGACGTTCCTGCGGGACCTCGGCGCCGCTTATCGCAAGAGCCGGCGCGTGACGCCGATCATGGACATGCTCGTGATCCATCCCTACGGCGAGACCTCGAAGACGCCGCCAACGGCGCTTCATCCGAAATCGACGTCGATCTCGATCGCCGACTACCCGAAGCTCGTCAAGATGCTTCGGGATGCGTTTCGCGGCACGGCGCAGCGCGGCGCCTCGCTGCCGATCCTCTACGGCGAGTACGGCGTCCAGACCCAAATCCCCTTCGACAAGCTCGGTGCTTATACGAACTTCGGCGGGCCAAGCGCGGCCGATGTCGTCTCGGAAACGATTCAGGGCGCCTACTACAAGAGAGCGATTCAGCTTGCGTACTGCCAGCCGACGGTCGCCGGCCTGCTCTTCTTCCATGTCAGCGACGAGCCCGATCTCGGCCGCTGGCAGTCGGGCCTCTTCTACGCCGACGACACTCCGAAGTCGGACCTGGCGATCGTCAAGAGCGCCGCCCAGGCCGCGCAGGTAGGAACGCTCACCTGCCCCAAAGCGAAGCCCAAGCCCAAACCCCGGAGGCGTCGCTAGCGACGCCGGAGTTAAGAGGCCGCGCCGACATGCGCGGCGCGGCCGCTAAACCCGCTTCCGCGATGGAGATGTCAACAATGTTCTTCACCTGCCGGGAGAAACAGCGGCGCTAGCATTCGCCGCATGAGCGGCCAGTACGTCTCGTACACGTTTTATCGGGTCGACCCCGCGTGGCGGCGCTTGCCGATTGACGAGCGCGCCGCCGGCAAGGACGCGTTTGCCGAGGTGGTGGAGGACTGGGCCGGCCGCATGGACGCGTTGCGCGCTTACTCGGTCGCCGGCGTGCGTCCCGACTGCGATTTCTTCCTGTGGAAGATCACCGAGCGGTACGAAGACCTCGGCGAACTCGGCGCGGCTCTGAACGGCACCCCGTTCGCCGCGTGGCTGGAGACGCCGTACTCATACCTGGCGACCACGAGGGCGTCCGAGTACACCTCGGCCCGGAAGGCGCGCCGGATTGTGCCCAAGGATTCGCCCTACCTCGTCGTCTATCCGTTCGTGAAGGTGCGGCCGTGGTACGCACTTTCGGAGGAGGACCGCCGTCGAGCGATGAACGAGCACATGCGGATCGGCCGCGAGGAGTTTCCGACGATTCACAACCACACCACCTACTCGTTCGGGATCGACGACCAGGAGTTCATGACGGCGTTCGAGTGCAACGAGCCCGCCGACTTCATGCACCTGATGCTGCGGCTACGCGACTCGGAGGCGAGCCGCTACACCGAGCGCGACACGCCGATTTTCGTCGGAACGCACATGTCTGTTCGCGACGCTCTTGACGCCCTCGACGGGGCCGAAGCTAGGGCGAGGGGTCTCGCGGAGGCTTGAACTCGTCGAGATCGGCGTCGGCGACCTCGGCCGCCTCACCGACGGCGAGACCTTCTCCGTACCCGGCCTCGGCCACGTACCTCTCCTCGGCTTCGCCGAGGTCTTCGCGGCCGAGCTCCTCTTTCAGAGCCGCTTCCTCTTCCCGATTTCCACCGACACCCCGGATCCAAGTCCATAGACTCATGCGGCTAGTCTAGTAGCCGTACGTACGCTCGGCGCGCCAGACGCGCCACATCGCGTAGCCGGCCAGGATCAGCGTGAGGATGAAAGCGAGCGCGTCGAGTCCGACCGTGTTCCGTCCGGGCCAGAAGTAGGCGGCAAAGTCGGCGATGATCAACAGGGCGCTGCCGTAGAAAACCCGGTTCGAACGGTCGGACCAAGTCGCGATCTCGTGCCTCATCCGGTCGCGCCAGAACATGTAGAGCACGACCGCGATCGCGAGAAAGAAGACGATCTGCAGGATCAGCGAGAGCGAAACCAGCGTTCCCTCGAGGTTGAGCACGAAGACGATCGCCGCGATCGCGAGGATCACGATGAAACCGCGAACAGTCCCGTTCATGTCGCTCCACCAGCGTCCCATGGCCTCCCGGTAGGATCGCTGCGATGGTCGAAGAGGGCAAGCCGGCACCGGATTTCGAGCTGGCGAGCGACAGCGGCGAGCCCGTGAGGCTCTCGTCGCTGCGCGGCAAACCGGTTGTCCTCTACTTCTATCCCAAGGACGACACACCCGGCTGCACGACCCAGGCCTGCGGGATCCGGGATGTCTACGTCGACTTTCGCGAGCGCGGTGCTGTCGTCCTGGGCGTCAGCCCCGACGACGAAGCTTCACACGTCAAGTTCAAGCAGAAGTACTCGCTCCCCTTCACGCTGCTCGCGGACCCCGGGCATGAGGTCGCCGAGGAGTACGGCGTCTGGAAAGAGCGAAACATGTATGGCAAGAAGTCGATGGGCATCGAGCGCTCGACCTTCGTGATCGACGCGGAGGGCAATGTCGTGAAGTCAATGCGGCGCGTGAAGCCGGACACGCACGCGGCCGACGTGCTGGCCGCGCTGCGTTAGTCGTTTTACGCCCGGCTTACTGCCCCCGAATGGTCGGCTGACGCAACGCGGGGACGATCAGAGCGTCTTCCTCTTCACCAAACCAGGAGGTCTCAAGATGAGAAGGCGCTTCACCTACTTCGTCCTCGCTGCGTTGGTGGTCCTCGCCGCCGGCGCGTCGAGCACGTTCGCTGCGCGGGACGGCGAGCAAACGTACGTCTTCAACGGGCGGCTGCTTGCCGACGCCGGAAGTTCGACGTCGCTCTACGTCGACATCAATGGCGGCAACAGGCCTGCCCTCAAGAAGCTAGTGGGCCAGAGCGACAATCAGTACTTCGCGGTCGACTCGGGCACCCAGTTCCTGCGCTGGTCGCACGGGGTGCCGACCGTCGTCGCGGAGTCGAACCTCGTCGCCGCCGACATCGTCAGCGTTCAAGTTCGGGCGGCACGTGACGCGTCGCTCGCCCAAATCGACGCAACTCCCGCTTCGCGTGTCGCGGATCGTGGTCCGACCCCGGGCCACGCGGGCAAGCCGCTGTGGCTCTTCGTCGGCAGCCTCAACGCCCCGGCCGCAAACGGCAAGGTAACGATTCACGTCCAGAGCGGTAACTGGCTCGCGCTGCGCAAGATGCTCGGCCAGCCGCAGGACGAGTCGTTCAGCTACGGCGCCCGCACGATCTTCATCCTCTGGCGCAGCGGCGTCCCGACCGTCATCTCGCCGAGCCAGCTCAGGGTCGGGGACCGGATCTCGGTCCGGATCCGCGCGCCGCGGGCGGACTCGCTGCAGCAGGCGGAGCAGGTACCCGCCACGCACATCGGCGACCACGAGCCGCACACACCCTCGTAGGGAACCCTGGTCGATCGGTGGGGAAGCCGGCGCGATCCCGGCTTCCCCACCTACACGTCAGGTCGTGCGCCGCGCGAAGAACAGGATGATCCAGCAGAGCGCCGCAACGACCGCGAGGATGAACAGCCACTTGACGACGACCGCGGCCAGGACAATCCCGACGACGACAAGCGCAGCAAGCAAGAGCAAGAGAATGATCATGTTCGACAAGTTGCCGCTCGGACTCGCGCGCTAAACCGGGTCGGCACATGCCGAGCGAACTTGAAGCCTAGGGCGGCGTGGAACTTGCTAACTATCCCGTATGGCGTTAACCGTCGCGATCATTCTCGCGCTGTTTTTCGCACCCTGGCCATGGAATCTGATCGCGGTCTTCGGGGGCGTCGGGATCGAGGCGGTCGAGCTCACCTGGGGCCTCCGGCTGGCTCGACGCTGGCGACCACAGACCGGAGCCGAAGCGATGATCGGACAGGTGGCGGAGGTAGTCGTTCCATGTCACCCCAACGGAACCGTCCGCTTTCGGGGCGAACTCTGGGCGGCTCGTTGCCCGGAGGGAGCAGACGCGGGCGAGAGCGTCCGCATCGAGAGACTCGCAGGCTTGACCCTCGTTGTCGTCCCCACGCTTCGTGAGACGGAACGCGGATGAGCTGCTGAAACGTCTCTGCCACCTTCGGGCACTGGCCCGAAACCCCGATGGATGGCTATGCGGATGAGAGGACTTGAACCTCCACGGGGTTTCCCCCACACGGACCTGAACCGTGCGCGTCTACCAATTCCGCCACATCCGCGCGGCGACAAGTGTAACCGGGGGGTTCGAGGACGAGACGGGCTTTGCCCGGCTCGGCTCAGCTGCGTGTGACTTGCCAGGGTAAGGAGGGGGCTCGCGGGGGAACCACGGGTTCACCCGCGCTTCCTGATCCGTGCGCGTCTACCAATTCCGCCACCGCGCGATCGCAATCGAGCCGCGGCTACGCTCTTGGCTTGAAGCGGGGTCTGTGTCTGGTTGCGGCGCTCGGAGTGATCGGCACGCTGGGGGGATCTGAGGCGCGCGGGCGGCCTGCCAACGCCGGGAAGCCGGTCGAGGTCGTCGTCGAGCTGAAGCGGCCTTCGCTCGCCACGGCCATGGGCTTGTGGGCGCGCCGGAGCCCCGCTTACCTGCAGGCGATCGAGGCCGGACAGGCTCGACTGGAACGCAAGATCCACACGGCGATTCCGTCGGCCAAGGTCCGCTGGCGCTACCGCTATGTCCTCGATGCGCTCGCCGTCGTCGTGCCAAACAGGCAGGTCGAGCGGCTCGCAGCACTCCCGGGCGTCGCGCGCGTCTACCCGAGCGTCGAGTACCACTTGCTGCTCGACCAGAGCGTCCCGCTCATCAAGGCACCTGCGCTCTGGGGCCCCACTTTGGCAACCGCGGGACAGGGGATCAAGATCGGGATCATCGACGACGGGGTTGACCAGGCCCACGTCTTCTTCAACCCGGCGGGGTTCACGATGCCCAGCGGCTTTCCGAAGGGGAACAGGGCGTTTACGACAGCGAAGGTAATCGTCGCACGCGCGTTTCCACCGCCGGGTGCGACCTGGAAGTACGCCTCGCGCCCATTCGACCCCGCCGAGTCCGAGCATGCGACGCACGTCGCCGGGATCGCGGCGGGCGATTATGGGGCGACGCAGCGCGGAGGTCACCCGGTCTCCGGCGTGGCGCCACGCGCGTACATCGGTAACTACAAGGTGCTGACCGTGCCGACGCCCGGCGTCGGGCTGAACGGCAACTCACCAGAGATCGTCAAGGGGATCGACGCCGCAGTCGCCGACGGGATGAACGTGATCAATCTCTCGCTCGGCGAGCCGGAGATCGATCCCGACCGCGATCTGGTGGTCAAGGCGATCAACGCCGCGGCCAATACTGGCGTCGTGCCTGCAATCGCGGCCGGCAACGATTTCGGCGATTTCGGGTTCGGCTCGATCTCGTCGCCCGGCGATGCGGCCAATGCGATCACCGCCGCGGCCGTGACAAAGGACGACGTGATCGCCGACTTCTCGTCCGCCGGGCCAAACAGCATCGACCTCGGCTTCAAGCCGGACGTCAGCGCGCCAGGCGTCAACATCTATTCGTCGGTGCCGGGCGGCTGGGACACGTTCAGCGGGACGAGCATGGCCTCGCCGCACGTCGCAGGCAGCGCTGCGCTGCTGCTGCAGCGGCACCCGACGTGGACGCCGGCCGACATCAAGTCGGCGCTCGTCCTGACGGGAAGGCCCGTCTGGACGGACACGACTCACAAGCACGAGGTCGCCCCGATCCGGGAAGGGGGCGGCTTGATCGACCTGGCGGCGGCGGACAACCCGCTGATCTTCGCTGCGCCGAGTGCGGTCTCGTTCCGCTTCCTCCACCGCGGAGAGAGGGGAAGCCTGGCGCTCGGGCTCGCAGACGCCGGCGGCGGGGCCGGCGCCTGGGCGGTCACGATCCAGACCGAGGCCGCGGCCGGAGGAGCGACGGTCTCGGCACCGGCAACGACCACGGTTCCGGGCGCGCTGTTGCTCCGCGCCGACGTGACGAGCAATGCCAGGCAGGGCGACACGACCGGTTTCATCGTCCTCTCGCGGGGAGCCGTGACACGGCGAATCCCGTTTTGGTTGCGCGTCAACCTTCCGGTCCTCGGACACGACCGCCATCGCACGCTCGTGCGTCCCGGTCTCTACGGCGGCAACACTGCCGGGCGCGCCTCGCGGGTCGCCTGCTACCGCTATCCAAGCGATCCCTCGCCGCTGGAGATTCCTCCGTGCCTGCGCGGGCCCGAACAGGTGTTCCGCTTCCGGCTTGCACGACCTGTGGCGAACTTCGGCGTGGTCGTGATCTCCCAAGCCCGGGGCGTACACGTCCAGCCGCGCGTCGTCCGCGCGGGAGACGAGAACCGTCTGACCGGCTACGCGGGCCTGCCGCTGAACCTGAACCCGTATCTGCCGACCTACGATCACCTCTCGCCGGCGGCCGGCGCGGTCCGCCCGGATGCGGGCGCCTACGACATCGTCTTCGACACGCCGAGCCGCCGTGCCGCCGGGAAGTTCAGCTTCCGCTTCTGGATCGGCGACACGAAGCCGCCGCGCATGCGGCTGCTCACGCGCAGCGTCCGAGCGGGCGGCTCCCTCCACGTCGCAGTCACCGACGCGGGCTCCGGCGTCGACCCGGCCTCGGTGCACGCCACGCTCGACGGCCGCGGCGTTGCCGTCCGCTACCGGCGTGGGCGCGCGACAATCTCTACGCGTTCACTCGGACGCGGCAGTCACCGGCTCGTCGTCCGCGCCTCCGACTACCAGGAGGCCAAGAACATGGAGAACTCGGGCCCGATCCTTCCGAACACGCGCCGGGTCAGCACGACCTTCGTCGTCCGCTAGTGACGGTCACGCTCGTCGATCGTCGGGAGCTGCGAGAGGTCGCGCTGCACGCTGGCGGCGAACTCGTCGCTTTCGTCGAGTTCCTCTTCATCCGTCCGCAACAGCTTCAGCTGGGACTTGCGCCGGTCGCGCTCACGGCGGCGCCGCGCTTCGAAACCGAAGTTCCGGGCGAGGCGCGGCCACTCGGCGCCGATGACGGCGAGGACCGCGCACGCGAGGAGCGCGATCGACAGCCAGCTCACGGGAGAAACAGTCTACCGACCGCTTTCGAATCCAAAGAACGTCCAGAGGCGACCCGATAACGGAGGCATGAACAACCCCACGATCGCGATTCCCTACATCGTCCTCTGGGTCGCGATGATGCGTGCGCTCCCTGTGCGCGCCCAGATCCTGCCGGCCACGTGCAGCCGCTGCGGCAGGCCCTACGAGCGGCGCGATCTCGGCGAGAACGTGTGCCAATGCGGCCAGGGCTGAGCCCGGATCGTCCTCGCCTCAGTATTCGTCGTGCCGTCGCAGCGGGAAGTCGGCGTCACGGCCATCTGGAATCTGGTCGAGCAACTGGGAGTAGTAGGGGGCAAGCAGGAAGCGATCGGGCGCCGTGCGCGAGTACGTCTGGTAGACGACGCCGTCCTCGAGCGCGAAAGCGTTCCAACCTGGTGACTCGGCCATACCGGAGACCAGGTCGGTGCCGACGTTGTCGGCCCAGTCCTTGAGCCAGTCGTCCGCTTCGTCGACCCTGCTTTCCCTCGTGCAGCTCCTTAACTGCCACGGTCCATTCGTCCTGTGTTTCCGACCTGGTGCTTCGTCACTGTGAGCTATAGACCGATCGGCGGGTCAGAACTCATCGGCGGCCGTCGGCCTGAATCCGGTAAACGATTCCGCTCCCCCAATCTGCCACCAAGAGGCCGCCCCGTCTGTCGACGAGGAGCGCCAGTGGATGCTCGAAGCCGGACGCGAAGGGGACGACTCGCCGCGCACGACCGTCCCGTTTGAGCTCGACCCTGACGACGCGCCTGCCGAACCGTCGGCTGTAGTACTGACCCCACTCGGCGATGAAGAGGCTGCCTCTATACGCGGGCGGGAAGCTTCTCCCGGTGTAGAAGGCGAGTCCGTCGGCCGAGGCGTGCGGCTCGAGGTAGGCCGCTGGGGCCGTTACGCCGCCGCAGTGACCGTTCATGCGAAGTGTGCGGGCATTCGCCCAGCAGCGCGGCCACCCGTAGCGTGCGCCTCGCCGCACAACAACGAGCGTGTCGGCCGGTTCCGGATCGCTGCGGTTGCCGAGCGCGTCCTGACCATTGACAGTTGCGTACAGCCGACCCGAGCTCGGTTGAATGGCAAGGCCGAACGGGTTGCGCAACCCACTGGCGTAGACGCGCAACTCGCGACCGTCCGGCCGAAGCGAAAGGACCGCAGCGCTGCGCCGGTCGCGTTCGCGGCAGGCGTCGCAGGTCGAGCCGCTGCCGAGGTAGAGACGCCCATCGCGACCGATGACGACGTTGTCCTGCTGGTGCTCGCCGTAGGGAAGCCCTGACGCGAGCACCTTCCGCCTCACGAGCCGGCCCCGGCTCAGGACAGCTCGCTCGAGCCGGCCTTTCTCGGAGAGAAACAGCGTTCGGCCGCGCCACGTGAGCCCGAGCGGCGTTCGCAGACCACGCAGACGAACACGCGGCTTCCTCGTCCCGCGGGTGATGCTGACGAGGCTTCCATCGGTCTCGGTGACGTAAACGCGGCCGTCGGGGCCGTATGCCATCGCAGTCGGGTGCGACAGGCCCTCAGCAAAGGTCTCCACCCGGAAGCCCGCCGGCACGAGGGGAAGCCCGAACGAACCGGGTCCGGCGCCGGCTCCCGCCGCTCCAAGGGCGAGGATCGTCGTAGCGGCGGCTATCAGCCTCAAGGCTTTTCGTAGACGGAGACGTGAGCGCGGCTGAGGCTCGTGAACGGCTTCCGCTGCCACCCGGCCCTGCGGTTCCGCAAGGCCAGCCCGGCGAAACCGTCGCGCCGGCCCGTGTCTTCCGGCACAGCCGGAGTTTGTCAGGCCGGCTGCGAAGGTCTACAGCCGGTGAGCGGTGGTGTCAGACGCGCAAGGCGGTCGGCGAGCCCACCCAGTGACTGATCTCGTAATGATCGACCGAGTCGATCGATGTGTCGCTAGCCTCGGTTCCCCGCTCCCGAAGCTCATCCGCCTTGCTCTTGCTTGCAAGAAGGGCGTCTTCGCTCTCCCAGATCGTGATTGAGAGAGCCTTGCCGCCGTCCTTGTCGACCAGGAAATAGCCGTGGGAGAAACCGTCGACCTGTTCGAGATCCGATGAGACGCTTTTGAATCCCTCGATGAGACCCTCGGGATCGTCGGTCTGGTAAGTGCTGACACGGGCGTGCATGGAAACCTCCTTGAGTGACGGCCGACACTCTCACGCTGGGCTATCGAACACAAGCGATTAGCCAGGCAATCCGATACGTGTTGAAAGTCGTAAGGATCTCTAAGCGCTGACTACACCGCAAAAGGAGGTGGTCTTCGTGACCACGTTTCACGAGCAGCATGCTCAGCGCGGGTTTCGCTCTTGGAGTCGCATGCGCTGGATGATCGTTGCGGCCCTCGTGCTCGCGGCAGTCGTGGTTGCCGTCCTGCTACTCATCTACATGGGTGGTGGTGGCAGTGGTGGCGGCGGCGGTGGTGGCTACTAGCGCCGCCTGACTGGACTCCACACTCTCAAGCGGAACCAGGGCGACCCGTCCTCGCGCGCCGCCCTGGGTCCGGTATCCAGGAGTCGCCATACCCCCCGTGCCGCGGCCGCACCCGAACGATTGAGGCGGCCCGGAGCGCGCACCCAAAGGCTGCCCTGGAGGCATAAGAAAGCTCCCCGGGTTGGACTCGAACCAACAACCCTCCGGTTAACAGCCGGATGCTCTGCCAATTGAGCTACCGGGGATCGGCGCTCGGCCGGGACGGATTGTAGCCGCGCGTCTGACGAGCCAATTCTCAAACTAGACGTTTGAACGTACCATCGGCCCGGGTTAGCGGCTGCGGCGGCAAAGCCGCCACAGTCTTCATCGTCGGCGTCCTGAGGGACGCCTAGACGAGGTTCGTCGCAGCGCTACGAAGCCGTTCGAGTTCTTCCTGCAGCTCTTTCGTCCGCTCGAAATCGGCGTTTTGGAGCTCTCGCCGAAGCTTCCGCTCGTGCAGGTTCAGTAGCAGCTCCTTGGTCGTCGCCTCGTCGATGCCCTCGGCGTCGGCCCTGGCGTCGAGCTCGGCGAGGAGCTGAACCAGCTCACGATCAGCTTCGCCCGGTTCGAGCAGATACTCGCGCGCGCGCCGGTGAAGGTCGGCGTCGAAATGGTCGGACGAGAGCTCGGCGAGCAGGTCCCGCAGCTCCGGATGGGCTGCGGCGCCGGCGAGCGCATCGCGCTCCAACCGGGCCCCCGCTTCGAGCAGCTTCGGCGAGACCGTCGCCGCAGCCGTCCGCGCCCCGCGGCGAGGGACGAGGCCGGCCTGTGTCTCGCGCGGCAGGTCCAGCCGGTCGGCCACCAGCCGCAGCGCCTGCTGCCGCTCTGGTGAATCCTCGAAGCGACCCAAGATTTCGCGCGCGCGAACAAAAGCCTCCTGGCGATCAGGCGCGCGGTCGAGCTCCAGCCGCACGCGGTGGAGGACGTAGCTCTCCGCCTTCGCGAGCCGGCGCTCGAACCCGTCCGCGGCGTCGGCGGGATCTGTTCCAACGGGCAGCGCGACGACGCGGACGTCGAATCCCTGCGCGGCGGCGAGGTCCATCCCGCGTAGCGTCGCCGCCTCGCCCGCCGCGTCGGCGTCGAAGCAGAGGTAGAGCTTGCGAGTCAGTCGGCTGAGCTCCTTCAGCTGGCGTTCGGTGAGCGCGGTTCCCATGGAAGCCACCACCGGGCCGAGCCCGGCTTGCCGCAGGGCGAGCACGTCCGTGTTGCCCTCGACGATCAGCGCCCGTTCCTCCCGCGCGATCGCCGTGCGGGCGCGGTCGAGCCCGTAGAGCAGGTCGCCCTTGCGAAACAACTCGCCCTCAGGCGAGTTGACGTACTTCGCCTGAAGGGGATCGTCCTGCCGCAGCCGCCGCGCCTGGAAGCCGAGGACACGACCGCGCGCGTCCCCGATCGGGAAGAGCAGGCGGCCCTGGAAGTAGTCGCTTCCGCGTCGGTTCAGAAGCCCGGCGCCGGTGAGCTCCTGCCGAGTGAAGCCGCGCTCGCCCGCCTTGCGCGCGAGCGTCGAACCCCGGGCCGCGAGGCCCAGCTGGTACTCACGGCAGACGTCCTCGGCGAGGCCGCGGCCCTCGAGGTACGCACGCGCCTCCGCCCCGGCCTGCGACTCCCACAGGTAACGCCCGTAGAAGGAGGCCGCGGCGTCGAGCACGGCGTAGAGGCGTTCCCGCCGCCGGCGCTTCGCGTCCTGCTCGGGCGAGGCCTCCTCATATTCGAGCGGAATGCTGAACCGCTGCGCGAGCCATTCGATCGCCCCGACGAAGTCCACGCCCTCGGTCTCCTCGACGAACGAGATTGCGTCGCCTCCCCGCTGGCAGCCGAAGCAGTAATAGGTGCCCTTTTCGGGACTGACGGAAAACGACGGTGTCCGTTCGTCGTGGAAGGGACAAAGCCCCGTGAAGCGCGCGCCTGATCGCTTCAGCTGCGTCCGTCCGGAAATGACCTCGACGACGTCGGCGGCGGCTTTGACCGCCTCGACCGAGGTGTCCGCGATGCGCGCCACTCAGCCCTCGAGCCTCGCCGCGTAAGCGAGCGCAAATCGATCGGTCATGCCGGCGACGTAGTCGGTCGCATCCTGAGCCGAACGTCCTTCGTCGACCAGGTGGGCGAAGATCCTGCGGATGATCGCGTCTGCGCGCTCCTGGTTCGGCTTCGCGTCAGCCGCAAGGTAGACGCGCTCGAACATGAAGGAGCGCAGCGAGAGCATCGCCTCGGCGATCTCGTCGCTCTGGCGGATGTCGCCGGCGCGCTCGGAGGTCTCGACCAGGTCGTGGACGAGCGTGTCGATCCGGCGCGGGCCTGTCGGCCCGAGGAGCTCAATCTCGTCAGCGGGAAGGTCGGCGGTCTCGAGCACGCCGGCCCGCACCGCGTCGTCGATGTCGTGGTTGATGTAGGCGACGCGGTCGACCAGCCGCACGATCTTGCCCTCGAGCGTTTCCGGCTCGTTCTCGCCAGTGTGATTGAGGATTCCATCGCGCACCTCGGCGGTGAGGTTGAGCCCGCGCCCTTCGCGCTCGAGATGATCGACAACGCGCAGCGAGTGCACGTTGTGGCGGAAGCCGAGGCCGAAGCGTTCGCGGAGGGCAGCGTCGAGAGCCTCCTCGCCCGCGTGCCCGAATGCCGGGTGGCCGAGATCGTGACCCAGGCCGATTGCCTCGGTCAGATCCTCGTTCAAGCGCAACGCCCGGGCGACGCCGCGGGAGATGCCCGTCGTCTCGAGCGTGTGCGTAAGCCGTGTCCGGTAGTGGTCGCCACTCGGGTCGATGAAGACCTGCGTCTTGTGCTTGAGGCGGCGAAACGATTTCGAGTGAACGATCCGGTCGCGATCGCGCTGAAGCGGCGTTCGCAGGCGGCAATCGTCCTCCGCGCGGATGCGCCCGCGGGTCTCGTACGACCGGACCGCCAACGGCGAGAGCCAGGCCTCCTCCTGCTCGCGGATCCGCGTTGCGAAGGCGTCAGCGACTCTCCCTGCGAGCTCGGGCACGGGACCGACTCTAGCCGCTCGCCCGGTCGAGGCGGCAGCGCCTTTTCGGAGCCGCCGGGCCGCCAACCGCACCTTCCTCGCGGAACCCCGGTCCACCCGGATTGGGGGCGAAAACGCGCCCCTGAATTCACGCTAACGCGGATCCTGTGCCGTGTCTTCGGCGGGCCTGCGCCGGAAGCGAATTCTCTCTGCGCTTTGTCAGATGATGATTGGCACCGTGCCGCCGTCTGCGCTCCACGCGGCGCCGGTCACGTAGCTCGCCCGCTCCGAGCAGAGAAAGGCGATCACGGAGGCGATCTCTTCCGGCTCGGCCAGCCTGCCGAGCGGCCGCCCGGCGGCGACGGATTCGAGTACCTCCTGGTGCGACTTACCGGAGCGCTGAGCCTGCTGGTCGGCAAGGCCGCCCTCGTCGAGCCACGCGCCGGTCGCGGTCGGTCCGGGCGCGATCGCGTTGCAGCGAACGCCGTCCTTCGCATAGAGGTCGGCGACAAGTCGCGAGAGCGAAAGCACGGCAGCCTTTGTGACCGAGTAGTTCGGCATTCCGGTCGATGGACGCTTCGCGGCGGTCGACGAGACGTTCACGATCACGCCCGAGCCGCGGCTACGCATGGAGGGCAGCACCGCACGGATCGCCCGGACGAAGCTCATCACGTTCAGCTGCCACATCTCGTCCCATTGCTCGTCGCTCACCTCGTCGAAGCTCGCCTGGTAGGCGACTCCGACGTTGTTGACGAGGCAATCGACATCCCCGACCGCGGTCGACGCCTCTTCGATCACCTCCTCGGCCGCCGCTGGTTCGGAGAGGTCCGCGACGACACCGAGCGCGGCGCCCGCCGCCTCCCGCGCGCGCTCCACACGCGCCGAATCGCGGCCGGTAACGACGACCCGGGCGCCCTCGCGGGCGAGCACTTGCGCCGTCGCGAGCCCGATTCCATTCGTCGAGCCGGTGACGACGCAGACGCGGTCCCGAAGGCCGAGGTCCATGGCCGCGCAAGCCTACGGCAGGATGTACGCGTGACGACGCTGCTGCTCGCCCGGCACGGCGAGACCGACTGGAACAGGGCTCGCCGTTGGCAGGGGCATGCCGACCGGCCCTTGACCGACCGAGGACGCGCCCAGGCGACCGCTCTCGCGAAGCGCCTCGCGGACATCGCGCTCGACGCGGTTTATTCGAGCGATCTCCGCCGCGCCCGCGAGACCGCGGAGGCGGTGGCGCAAGCCCAGGGGCTCGACGTCGTCCAGCTTCCGGAGCTCCGTGAGGTCAGCGTCGGTTCGTGGGAAGGGCTGACACGAGATCAGGCCGAGGCGAGGTTTCCGGATGGGTTTCGCCGCTGGCTCGCCGGCGGCACAGGGTGGGACGACGGGGAGACCTACCCGGCAATGAGCGCACGCGTTCTGGCAGCCGTCCACCGCATCGCGAACGATCACGAAGGGGATCGGATCCTCATCGTCTCCCACGGGGGGCCAATCCGCGCGATCCACGGAGCCGCGCTCGGCATGGACGTCGAGGACTACCGCCGTATTCGCCCAGTGGAGCCGAACGCCCGGCTCTCCGCGGTGTGTATCAAGGACGGCCGGCTTACCGAGCTCTGTCCCGCAGGGGAGATCGACGAGCTGCTGGCGCGCGATCAGGAGGATCGCCGGAAGGCCGTTTCTTCCCCGCCGTCTCCCGCCGGCTAAGGCATCGCTTGATGCCGCTTGAACGGCCGCCGGGCCTGCGCCTTAGACGCCAGTACACTGGCCGCTGGTGGAGGACTACACCAATAAGTACAAAGGCGAGCAGGTCGAAATCGCACTCTTCGGCGGCGATTACCAGGACGGTGTCTTGACGGCCTACTGCTTCGTCGAGGACGTCGCTCACATCGAGCTGAACGGCCACATCCTGATCCCGCTGCAGAACATCGCCTCGCTCCATTGCTCGAGCCGCTGCGACGCCCCGGAGCCTGATTGGCCGCCGCGCGGGCTCGCCGAAGACGACGGCGCCGAAGAGTCCTAGGTCAATGGGCCGCACACTGCTGCGGGTCCGGAACGTGCTCAAGTCGTGGGCGCTTCTGTTCGGTCTCTGCGCGTTGCTCGGGATCGTGCCGTTGCTTGCCGGCAATTACCGGCTGCTTTCGGTCTTCCTTTTCTGTGCCTTGCTGCTCGCTGGCGCCGGCTACTTCTACATCGATCGGATTGCCCTCGGGATGGTCGGAGCCCGTGAGCTGCCCCGCGGCGAGGCACCGGCACTCTATTCCACGGTCGAGCGGCTCGCGGCGCTCGCCCGCCTGCCGATGCCGAAGCTCTACGTCCTGCCTGACGGCTACCCACGGGCGCTCTGCGCCGGGCGCGGACCGCGCGGCTCGGCGATCGCGGTCAGCCGTGGCCTTCTCGGCGTGGCCACCCCGGCCGAGCTCGAAGGCGTCCTAGCCCACGAGCTCGCCCATATCCGCGATCGCGACGTGCTGATCCAGAGCACCGTCTCGGTCTTCGCCTGCGCGATCGTCGAAACGAGCCGGATCGGAGGCTTCCTGCAGCGTGGTTTGCTGTTCGCGCTAGGCCCTCTCGCCGCGGCGCTCGTCAACCTGTTCCTCTCGCCGAAGCGCGAGTTCCTCGCGGACGCCGCCGCGGCGGAGCTCTGCCACTCGCCGCACGGACTCGCAGACGCCCTGCTCCGTCTCGAGCAGACCGGCGAGCTCGTCGAGTTCCAGGCCAGCCCGGCGACCGAGCCGCTCTACACGATCAATCCGTTCGCCGAAGAAGGCCTCGCGTCCCTGTTTGTCACGCATCCTCCCGTCGCCGAGCGGGTGCGCCGGCTGCGGGCCCTCGATCCCGCCTGGCGCGAAAAGCTGCGCGCGGCCTAGCTTCTGAAAGCGGCCCTTGCTTGATCTGCGAACGCTTCGACGTCGGCTTTGAGCGGCGTGACGTCGGCGTCGAACATCGCGACCTGAAGGTTCGGCCCATAGGCAACGTGTCGATCCATCAGTTCACGCGTTGCCGGCTGGACGACGTAGTGAATGTGAACCGGAGTGCCGCCCGCGTGGGACCAGAGACACGTATAGACCTGCTCAGGCTCGACCAATTCGTCGACGACAGCAGCGCAACGGAGCAGGAGCGGACCCAGCTCGACGGCTTCATCGTCGGTGAGCTCCGAAACGCGCGTCACATGGCGCTTGGGCTTCAAGATCAACGTTCCGACACCCAGTGCTCCAACCGTGTGCTCGACGAACCAATTGGCGGTCTCATGAATCACGCCTCCGGGCAGCGGGACCCGGCCCTCGGCGAGATCGCACGCGAGACACCCCTTCACCGCGATCAGCCTATTCAACGTTCGACCTAGGCGCGGCTTTGCCGCGCCGCCGCCACTTGACGCCGAAGAGGCTCGCCTTTGAAACCGAGCCATCCGGAGCAAAGGCGCAGCATTTGCTCCGACCGAGCATTTGCTCCGAAACGAGCGAGAGCCGGCCAAAGGCCGGCTCTCGCCAAGTTAATTCGGCGGCGACCTACTCTCCCGGGAGGTTGCCCTCCGAGTACCATCGGCGCTGGCGGGCTTAACTTCTCTGTTCGGAATGGGAAGAGGTGTACCCCCGCCGCTATGACCGCCGAAATTGTCAAGGCGTTTCGCGCACGCGCGTACACCCTCAAAACTCCATAGCGACGTAGCGAGTTCTAAATCAAGACCTCGGGCAATTAGTACGGGTCCGCTGAACACATTGCTGTGCTTGCACGTCCCGCCTATCAACGTGGTGGTCTCCCACGGCCCTTACTCCCTCGAGGGGATGGGAAGCCTCATCTCGAGGTCGGCTTCCCGCTTAGATGCTTTCAGCGGTTATCCGATCCAGACGTGGCTAATCA
>VAWI01000062.1 GCA_005884005.1 Actinomycetota bacterium | reverse complement strand
CGAAGCTCTACTGCACGGACGTGGCGATGGAGGTGACGACCGATGCCGTCCAGATCCTCGGCGGCTACGGCTACATGCAGGAGTACCCCCTCGAGCGGATGATGCGAGACGCCAAGATCACGCAGATCTACGAGGGCACGAACCAGATCCAGCGACTCGTGATCGCTCGCGAGATGGTCAAAGAGCAAAGATCATTCCTCTTCGCCGGCGTTGGCTGACCGACAATTCACACCGTCGTTGATCCGTCAGCCGCGTTTAGACGGCCGCACGGGCAGAGCCCGCACGGCCTTTAAGCGGCGCCTCCGCGTCGGCGCCTCGGGCGTTGGCTAGAGAAGCGCCGCCCGACGCGTTCGGGAACACCGCTCGCGAGTACGAGCTCGGGCGCCCCGAGTGGCCGGAGGAGCTGATCGATCGAGTGGTCGGCGAGCTCGGCCTGGGGGCGGACGCGACCGTACTCGACCTCGGGGCAGGGACCGGGAAGCTGACCCGCGCGCTCGTCCCCCGCTTCGCGCGGGTAATTGCGGTCGAGCCGGACGGTGCGATGCGGACCGTCCTCGAAGAAGTCGTTCCCGGCGCCGAGGCGCTCTTCGGTAGCGCCGGGGCGATCCCGCTCGGGGCCGAGTCCGTCGACGCGGTCTTCACCGCCGAGGCGTTTCACTGGTTCGCGAGTGACGAAACCGTGGCCGAGATCGCCCGGGTCCTGCGGCCGGGCGGCGGCCTCGCGATCTTCTGGAACGTCTGGTTCGGCGAGACGGAGCCGCCGATGGGGGACGCGGTGGACGCCGTGCTTGACGAGGCGTTCGTGCGCGGCGGCGCGCCCGGCCTTCCGAAGGTGCTTTCGGGCGCCTGGCGGCAGCCGCTCGAGAGGTCCAGATTCGGGCCCGTGCACGAGGCCGAGGCCGAGCGAGAGGTCGTGCGCGACCACGAACAGTGGCTCGCGAACATGCTCTCGGTCAGCTCGATCGCCGCGCAATCCGACCACGACCGGCTCGTGCTAGCCACCCGGTTGCGCGAGCTCGTTCCAGACGGCGAGTACCGCTGGCGGATCCGCACGGTTGGCTACTGGACGCGGCTTGATGGCTGAGTTGGAAGTTCGGCAGGGCCGCCGCGTCGTCAAACTCAGCAGCCCCGACCGCATCCTCTTTCCCGAGGACGGCGTCACGAAGGGCGACCTGTTCGAGTACTACCGCGAGGTCGCGCCGGCGATCGTCCCGCACTTGCGCGACCGCCCCTTCACGATGAAGCGTTGGCGCGAAGGGATCGCTGGGCCGGCGTTCTTCCAGAAACAGGCCCCGAAGGGCATGCCTGCTTGGATCAAGACGCGGCGCTTCCGGACCTGGCCGCGCGAGGGCGGCTCGCGTCTCGTCGACTTTCCGCTCGTCGACGACGAGCTGGCACTGCTCTGGATGGTCCAGTTCCACTGCATCGACATGAACGCGTGGTACTCGCGCATCGACAAGCCGGACCGGCCCGACTTCGTCCTCTTCGACCTCGACCCGCCTGACGCGAGAGACGGCTTCGCCCAGGCTGTGCGCGTGGCGCATCTCGTTCGCGAGGCGCTGGAAGGACTCGAGTTACGCTCGTACGTGAAGACGAGCGGGGCGGACGGGATCCACGTGCTGTTGCCGATCGCCCGGCGCGCGACGTTCGATCAGACGTACGAGTTCGCGGAGCTCCTGTCGCGGCGGCTCGAGGCCGAGCATCCCGGACTTGTGACGACGGAGTGGCTGAAGAAGAAGCGCCGCGGGGTGCTGGTCGACCATCGCCAGAACGGGCACGGCAAGACGATCGCGTCCGTCTACTCCGTGCGCCCGAAACCTGGCGCACCGGTCTCGACGCCGCTGCATTGGGAGGAGCTGACGGAGCGCGTGCGGCCGCGCGACTTCGGCCGCCACGAGGCGCTCGACCGTGTCGCGAAGCACGGCGACCTGTTCGAGCCCGTTCTCCGGGGCGGCCAAGCGCTCGGACCCGGGCTCCGACGCCTCCGCGCCGCCAAGCCGACCAAGTAACAGACTGTTACTTGGTCGAGACGGCGGAAAACGTTGAGGCAGAGCGGCATTTCGGCGGCGTGCCGGCTGGCTCGGACGTGTCGAACCTTGTAACAGACTGTTACGAGGTTCTCGTACCGGCGTCCGCTCGGATCTCGGTCTGGCTGCAGCGACGACCGTGAAACGCGCGGTCGTGATCGGCTCGGGCCCGAACGGCCTCGCCGCGGCGATCACGCTGGCGCGCGCCGGGTTGGAGGTCGAGGTTCACGAGGCCGAGGAGCAGCTCGGCGGCGGCCTGCGTTCGGCCGAGCTGACGCTGCCGGGCTTCGTTCACGACGTCTGCTCGTCGGTTCACCCGCTCGGGCTGGCTTCGCCGCTCTTCCGTACGCTGGAGCTCGACGTCGACTGGATCCAGCCGGACGCGCCGGCGGCTCATCCGCTGGACGACGGGACCGCGGTGCTGCTCGAGCACAGCCTGGTCGCGACCGCGGCCGGCCTCGGCCACGACGAGCGGGCGTATCGGCGGCTGGTCGGCCCGCTCGTCGATTCGTGGCACGCGGTCGAGCGCGTGCTGCTCGGGCCTCATCCTGTCTCCCCCAAGGCGCTGCTTCGGCTTGGCGACCGCCTCGGCGCGCGCGGCCTCGTGGAGGCGTTTCGGGCCGCGCTGGCCCCGGCCCGAACGCTGGCCGAGAGCCGGTTCGGCGACGAGCGGACGCGGGCGTGGTTCGCCGGGCACGCGGCGCATTCGATGTTGCCGCTCGAGCGCCGGCCGAGCGCAGGCTTTGGGCTCGCGCTGGCCGTCCTCGGGCACGTGGTCGGGTGGCCGTTTCCGCGCGGCGGCTCACAAGCGCTCGCCGACGCACTGGCGACGAAGCTGCGCGAGCACGGCGGCGAGATTCGGACGTCCAGCCCCGTCGACTCGCTGCCGCGTGCCGATGTCGTGCTTGCCGACGTCGTGCCGCGGGAGCTGTTGCGCCTCGGGGGCGGCCGTTTGCCGGAGCGCTACGCACGGGGGCTGCGCTCGTACCGGCATGGGCCCGGCGCCTTCAAGGTCGACTGGGCCCTCGACGGCCCGATCCCGTGGCGCGCCGAGGATTGCCGCCGCGCCGGCACCGTCCACCTCGGCGGCTCGCTCGAGGAGATCTCGGCCTCGGAGTGGGGCGCCTGGCGCGGCCGGCTCGCGGGGCGGCCGTTCGTCCTGCTCGCTCAGACGAGCCTCTTCGATCCCACGAGGGCGCCGGCCGGCGGGCACACCGCCTGGGCGTACTGCCACGTGCCGAACGGCTCCGCCGAAGACATGACCGAGCGGATCGAGGCGCAGGTCGAGCGCTTCGCGCCGGGCTTCCGCGATCTCGTTCTTGCCCGCCACGCGATGGGGCCCGCGGAGCTGGAGGCGCGCAACCGCAATCTCGTCGGCGGCGACCTCAACGCAGGGGCGATGGATCTCGGCCAGCTGCTCTTCCGGCCGGTCCGCAGGCTCGTCCCGTACCGGACGCCACTCGAAGGCGTCTACATCTGCTCGGCGGCAACTCCTCCCGGTGGCGGCGTGCACGGGATGTGCGGCTACTCGGCGGCGCGCGTAGCGCTGAAGGATCTCGAGCGGCGAGCGTAGGATCGGCCCGTGCTCGCCACCGACTGGGTGACGATCTCGGCGCTGGCGACCGCCGGCGGGACGCTCGTGCTCGCCCTGGCGACGTTCGCTTCGGTGCGCTCGGCGAACCGGGCGGCTCGGGTCGCCGAGCGCTCGCTGCTGCTGGGACTGCGGCCGCTGCTACTCCCCTCGAAGCTCGACGATCCCCAGCAGAAGGTCGGCTTCTCCGACGAGAAATGGTTCGTCGTCGAAGGCGGCCGGGGTATCGCCGAAGTTGGCGAAGACGCGATCTACCTCGCGATCTCGGTCCGGAATGTCGGCTCGGGGATCGCCGTGCTCCACGGCTGGAACTTCTACCCGACCCCGCAGCGCGGCGATTCGATGCACCGGCCGCCCGAGCAGTTCACGCGGCTCACGCGGGACCTTTATGTCCCGGTCGGCGACTTCGGCTTCTGGCAAGGCGCCTTCCGCGATCCCACCACGCCCGAGTTCGCCGCCGCCCGGCAAGCGATCGAGGCACGCGGCTGGATGACGGTCGATCTCCTCTACGGCGACTATGAAGGCGGCCAGCGGGTGATCAGCCGTTTCTCCTTGCAGCCGCGCGAGGACGGCGGCTGGATCTCGGGGATCGGCCGCCACTGGAATCTCGACACGCCCGACCCGCGCTAGCGCGGGCGCAGCGACGACGCGTCCACGACCTCGAAGTCCGAGCCCTTCACCCGCCCCAGCGTGTGCAGTTGGTCGTTCGACCAGCCGGGGCTCGGCGCGCCGCTGATGTACCAGTTCGAGCCGTTGTCGGCGAGCAGCATCCCGTAGCGCTTCAGTGCGATCAGCACGATCCGCGCCTGGCGCGGGAAGGGCCGCACGTCGAAGCTCGCCTTCAGGCGGACGCGGAGACCCATCGGTGGCAGCGACAGGTCGTTCGAGGAGCTCGCGTAGTGGCGCGCCGGATAGACGAAGGCGCGTCGCGTCCGCGCCGCGGTGAAGCGCAGCGCGTGGTCGATCACTCCGCGCTTCGCCTCGTCCCAGCGAGCCAGGCCCGGGAAGATCGGGAGGCCGGCGGCGTCGGCCGACGTCCAGGTCGCCGGCCGAACGTGGTTCGAGCGCAGGTACCACGTCGCGCCGGCCCAGGCGTGCCAGCGACCACCCGAGCGCGTGAGCCCGCCGAGCTCGTAGAGGCGGCAGGCGTCGCGGTCGACCAGCAGCGCGTGATGGTCGCTTCCGTACTCGATGTGAACCCGCTTCGGGATCGGGTAACCCACGCGGTCGCTCTCGTCCGCGTACTCGAACAAGACCCTTGCCCGCGGCGTGTTGCCAGTGACCACGTCGAACGGGATCCCGATCGGGCCGCCGTCCCAGGTTCCGGAGCCGAAGTCGGCGTGAAGCCCGGTGTCGAGCCCGATCGAGCGGATCAGCGTCCCGGAATTCGCTGCGACCGGCAGCTTGTCGATGCTCCGGTTCCAGGGGTTCGTCTGCGGGAAGACGGGGCAGCGCGGCGCGCCGGGCAGTCGGAGCGCGGCCGCGGAACCGGACAGAGCGGCGACGAAAACGGCTGCGGCGAAGACGTGGACGGCTCGCATACCGCCTATATCGGCGCTACTGCTGGCGCGCCTTGAGCTGCGCCTTCCAGGCCCGCTTCTTGGCCTGATAGGCCTCGAGCGCCTCGGGCGAATCGACGTCGCCGAGCGTCGGATGGGTCGGGGCCAGCTCGCGCGCCGCCTCGACCCCGAACCGCTTCGCGAGCACGGCGCTGAGCGACTTGATCGTCATTTCCCCGAAGCCGGGTAGCTCCGAGAGCCGCCGGTGGAGGTCGGCGCCGTCGGATGAATCCGTCCAGAGACGCGCGGCGTCGCTGCCGTACTCGCTGGTGACGATCGCGGCGAGTTCTTGTACCCGCCGCGCCATGTTGCCGGGGAAACGATGGATCGCCGGCTTCTCGCGGAAAGCCGCCTCGACCTTCGCCGGATCGGTCGCCGCGATCTTGCCGGGATCGAGCGTCCCGAGCCGCTGCTTCAGCTTCAACGGCCCGCTGAAGGCGGTCGGCACCGGCACCTGCTGGTCGAGGGCGAAACCCATCAGCAGCGCAAACGGCTCGTCCGCGATCAGCCGGTCGGCCTCGTCGTTGCCGGTGTAGTGCAGCCGGTCCGGCTTGGTCTTCGTGGCCACGGGCGAGAGCCTACCCCTGCTGCTCGAGCCAGCGACGGGCTTCCTCGACCGAGCGCAGCCGCATGAAGCGTTGTTCGCGGGCGAACTTGCGCGGCCACTCCCGCCGGTGCCGGACCAACGAGCGCCCGAGCACGAGGTTTCCCAGCTTGCTCTCGTAGTTGCCATCGATCACCCAGCCGTCCGGCGCGGGGGCCATAAACTCACGGACCCGCGCCTGCAGCTCCTCGGCGCCGGCTTCCGTCCAGTTGGGGCCGTGGTGGATCGCGTCGAGCTCGAGGTAGGGGACGCCGAGGCGCTCGGCCAGCTCGCGCGAGAACGTGCTCTTTCTCGAGCCGCTGATCCCCTTGACGTTGACGCGCATGGAGCAAGCGTAGGCCGCAGGGCGGGCGCGCTATTGTCGAGCGCATGACGGATCCCGTCGACAAGGCGAAAGAGATCGTCGAGTCCCTCGAGCATCCGATCGAGACGGCCAAGGAGCTCGAGAAGGAGGCGGAAGAAGGCAGCAGCGCCCGGACGCCGCTGATCGCAATCACGGGCGTCGGCCTCTTCGCCGGTGTGACAGTGCTGATCGTGCTCGCGATCGCGATGACCTTGTATTTCGTCTACGGCGGCAAGTAGCTCCGGGCTAGGCTGGGCGGGTGGAGCCGCTTGCGCCTTTTAGCCCCGAAACGCGCGCCTGGTTCGAGCGCACATTCTCCGAGCCGACGCCCGCGCAGGCGCTCGGCTGGCCGGCGATTGCGACCGGCAAGCACACGCTCATCCAAGCGCCCACCGGCTCGGGCAAGACGCTCGCTGCCTTCCTCTACGGCATCGACAAACTGACTCCCGAGCCCGGGCAGGGGCTCCGGCTGCTGTACGTTTCGCCGCTGAAGGCGCTCAACTACGACATCGAGCGCAATCTCCGCGGGCCGCTCACCGGGCTGCGCTCGGAGCTGACCGTCGCCGTACGGACCGGCGACACGCCCCAGAAGGAGCGCCAGCGGATGCTCCGCCACCCGCCGGACATCCTGATCACGACGCCGGAGTCGCTCTTCCTGATGCTGACCTCGCAGGCGCGCGAGATCCTCCGCGGGGTCGAGACACTGATCTTGGACGAGGTGCATGCGGTCGCCGGCACGAAGCGCGGCGCGCACCTGGCGCTCTCGGTCGAACGGCTCGACGGCCTCGTCGAAGAGCCGGTCCAGCGGATCGGCCTGTCGGCCACGCAGCGCCCGTTGGAGGAGATCGGACGCTTCGTCTCGGGCGCGCGAGAGATCCAGCTCGTCGATGCGGGCCGCGCGAAAGAGCTCGACCTCCAGATCGTCGTCCCGCTCGACGACATGACCGTTCCGGAAGAGGGCTCGTACAACTCGGTCTGGCCCTCGATCTACCCCGAGATCCTGAAGCTGGTCTCCGAGCACCGCTCGACGATCGTCTTCGTCAACAACCGTCGTCTTGCGGAACGGCTGGCGCTGCGGCTGAACGAGCTGGCGAACGAGGACGCAGAGGAGCCGCGGGAGATCGCGCGCGCGCACCACGGTTCGGTCGCCCGCGAGCAGCGGCTCGAGGTCGAGGAGCTGCTGAAGAAGGGCGAGATTCCCTGCCTGGTCGCAACCTCGTCGCTCGAGCTCGGGATCGACATGGGCGCGGTTGATCTCGTGATCCAGGTCGAGAGTCCGAAATCGGTCGCGCGCGGGCTGCAGCGGATCGGCCGCGCCGGCCACGAGCTCGGCGCCGTCTCGAAGGGCCGCATCTTCCCCAAGTTCCGTGCCGACCTGCTCGAGGCGGCGGTGGTCGCCAAGCAAATGCGCGAGGGCGCGATCGAGGAGACCGTGATCCCCCGCAACCCGCTCGACGTGCTCGCGCAGCAGGTCGTGGCGATCTGCGCCGACGAGGAGATCGAGGTCAGCGAGCTGCATCAGCTCGTCCGGCAGGCTTATCCCTTCGCCGAGCTCTCGCGCGTCCAGCTCGAGAACGTCCTCGACATGCTCGCCGGCCGCTATCCGTCGGACGAGTTCGCGGAGCTGCGGCCGCGGATCGTCTGGGACCGCACGGCAGGGGTCGTGCGCGGGCGGCAGGGAGCACGCCGGCTGGCGGTCACGAACGCGGGCACGATCCCGGACCGGGGCCTCTTCGGCGTTCACCTCGTCGACGGCGGCGGACGGGTCGGTGAGCTCGACGAAGAGATGGTCTACGAGGCCCGCGCCGGTCAGACGTTCCTGCTGGGCGCCTCGTCCTGGCGGATCGAGGAGATCACGCGTGACCGAGTGCTCGTCTCGCCGGCTCCCGGCGTGCCGGGTGCGGTGCCGTTCTGGCGCGGCGAGGGAGTAGGGCGGCCCTACGAGCTCGGCGAAGCGGTCGGAGCGGTCTCGCGCGAGCTCGCCGCGTTGCCCGATGCGAAGGCGAAGGCGAAGTTGCGCGACGAGCACGCGCTCGACGAACGCGCCGCGCAGAACCTGCTCCAGTTCCTGAGCGAGCAGGCCGCGGCCACTGGAGCGCTTCCGTCCGATCGCACGATCGTGGTCGAGCGCTTCCGCGACGAGATCGGCGACTGGCGGCTCTGCATCCTGACGCCGTTCGGAGCCCGCGTGCACGCGCCCTGGGCGCTCGCGCTTGCCGCGCGGCTGCGTGAGACGCTTGGTTTGGACGCCAACGCGATTTGGTCGGACGATGGGATTGCGATCCACCTCCCGGACGCAGACGCGGTGCCGAACAGCGACGTGGTTCTGATCGATCCCGAGGAGATCGAGGAGCTGGTCGTGAACGAGGTCGGCGACTCGGCGCTCTTCGGCGCGCGCTTCCGCGAGAACGCGGCCCGGGCGTTGCTGATCCCGCGCCGGCGCCCCGACCAGCGAACGCCGCTCTGGCAGCAGCGCCTCAAGGCGCAGTCTCTCCTCCAGGTGGCGCGCAAGTACCCGGCCTTCCCGATCATTCTCGAGACCTATCGCGAGTGTTTGCAGGACGTCTTCGACCTGCCGTCGCTGAAGCGGTTGCTGCAGGGACTCCGGACGAGACAGCTCGACCTCGTGGACGTCGAGACGCCTTCCGCTTCGCCCTATTCGGCCTCGCTGCTCTTCGACTACGTCGCCACCTACATGTACGAAGACGACACACCTCCCGCGGAGCGGCGGGCCCAGGCGCTGTCGCTCGATCGTGAGCTGTTGCGGGAGCTGCTCGGCCAAGAAGAGCTCCGAGAGCTCCTCGATCCCGACGCCATCGAGGAGGTGGAGGCGCAGCTCCGCGGCGATCCGCGGGACCCGGACGAGCTCCACGACCTGCTCCGCCTGCGCGGCGACCTTCGCGTGGGCGAGTTCGACGAGGCGCACGCCGCCGTCCTCGAAGCCGAGCGGCGCGCGCTGCGGCTGCGGATTACCGGCGAGGAGCGCCTGATCGCGGCTGAGGACGCGGGTCGCTACCGCGATGCCCTCGGCGTAATGCCGCCGTCGGGGCTGCCGGACGTCTACCTCGACGGCGGAGAGCAACCACTGCGAGCGCTGGTGCTTCGCTACGCCAAGGGACGCGGGCCTTTCACGACGGCACAGGCGAAGGAGCGTTTCGGGATCGACGTCGAGTCCGTCCTGCGCGAACTCGAACGGGAAGAGCTGCTCGTCCGCGGTGAGCTGCGGCCCGGCGGCACGGAGCGTGAGTGGTGCGATCCCGAGGTGCTGCGTCGGCTGCGGCGCGCATCGCTCGCTGCCCTACGCAAGGAGGTCGAGCCCGCTGAGCAGGCTGCGCTCGGCCGCTTCCTCCCGAGCTGGCACGGAATCGACCGCCGGGCCACACTACGCGAGGCGCTCGTGCCGTTGCAGGCGCTGGCGCTCCCGGTGTCGCTGTGGGAGGCTGAGGTGCTGCCGCGACGGGTGCCGGGCTACGCGCCGGCGCAGCTCGATCAGCTCTGCGCCTCGGGCGAAGTGGTCTGGGTCGGCGCCGGCCTCGACCGGGTTGCCGTCTATTTCCGCGACGACGCTCCCGTGCTCGGGCAGGTCGGCGCGGCGGACCGGCCCGAAGGCGAGATTCACGACCGGCTACGCACTGCGCTCGAGGGCAGTGCGCTCTTCTGGTTCGACCTGCTGGCGGAGACCGGCCTCGAGACCGAGCAGGCGCTCCCCGCGCTCTGGGACCTCGTTTGGGCGGGCGAGGTCACCAATGACGCCTGGCAGCCCTTGCGGGCCGGCCGCCGCTACGGCGTCCCGAAGCCGGAACGCAGGCCGCGCCGCTTCTCGCGACGCCGAGCAACCGAGATCACGGCGACGCAGGGCCGCTGGTCGCGAACGGAGCGTCTGTTCGCGGGCCAGCAGCCAGACCGGCGCGCCCTCGGGGAGTTGCTACTAGAGCGCCAGGGCATCCTTACCCGCGACGGGGTCCGAGCCGAAGGCATCCCCGGCGGGTTCGGAGCCGTCTACGGCGAGCTGAAGGCGCTCGAGACGCTCGGTCTCTGCCGGCGCGGCTACTTCGTCGAGAGCCTAGGCGGAGCGCAGTTCGCGCTCGGGGGAGCGGTCGAGCGGCTCCGCGAGCTTCGGCCCCGAGAAGGCGAGGAGCCCGACGCGCTCGTGCTCGCAGCCGCCGATCCCGCACAGCCCTACGGGGCCGCGCTCCCTTGGCCGAGGAGAGCCGGCGCGCGGGCCGCCCGAGTCGCCGGCGCAAAGGTGGTCCTTCTCGGCGGGAAGCCGGCGCTCTTCGTCGAACGCGGCGGCCGCTCGCTCGCCCCGCTGCGCGAGCCGGACGAGAGCTGGCTCAGACCTGCCCTCGCCGCACTGGTCGAGCACGTCCGCAGCGGCGGCCTTAAGAAGCGCCTCGCGGTCGAGCGCTTCGACGGCGAACCCGTGACGGAGAGCGAGGCGCTTCCCCTCCTGGTCGAGGCCGGCTTCCTCGCCGGGCCGCGCCGGGCCGTGCTTCGACCGTAAGTGCCTGAAGGCGATTCCTTGGCGCGGGCGGCGCGGCGCTTGCAGGTGCTCGTCGGTGAGCGGGTCGAGGTCGAGACGCCGCACCCGCGTGCCGCCGTCAAGCAGCTCGCACAGCGGCTTGACGGCCGACGGCTGCTCGGCGTCGAAGCGGCCGGCAAGAACCTCCTTCTCCGCTTCGAGGACGGTATCGTCCTACGCAGCCACCTGCGCATGTCCGGCCGCTGGCAGGTGCACGCGCGAGGGTCGAAGCTCGTGGGGCGTCCCTGGCTCGTCCTTCGCGGCGCGGAGCGCGAAGGCGTGCTCTGGAACGGCCCTGTGCTGGAGCTAGACGATCGTGCCGTCCGGCGGCTCGGCCCAGACATCCTCGCTCAGCCACCGGATCTCGAAGCGATGATCGCGAACCTGCGGCGCGATCACCGGCGCGCGATCGGCGACGCGCTACTCGACCAGCGGCTCGTCGCGGGGATCGGAAACCTCTGGAAGGCGGAGGCGCTGTGGGAGGCGGGGGTTTCGCCCTGGCAACCGGCGGTCGAGGTATCAGACGAGGAACTCCGCGCCGTCCTCCAGGCAGCGCACGAGTTGATGACAACCTCGGTCGAGACTCGGCGAGAAAGGCGCCTCGTCTACAACCGCGCCGGCCGCGGCTGCCGCCGCTGCGGGACGCCGATCGAAGCGCGCGGACAGGGCGAGGCCAACCGCACCGCCTATTGGTGCCCCAGTTGCCAGGCAGGGGAGGGGCCCGAAACCGCGTAGGGGTACGCGTGGCCGTACGCGCCCCGCACCTTTATCGTTCGCTGCGTCTCTTCGGGCTCGCGAGCTTCGCCCTGCTGGCGCAGGAGGTCGAGGCGGGTGCGGAGATTCAGTTCTCGTTCGAGGAGCACGACGGCGGCAAGCGGCCCCTCTACGAGTACCGGCCGCTCGTCGGCGGCTACGTCGAGGCCCGCGCCGGTCGCCTGGCGGCGCTCCCTGACGCATTGACCGCGCTCGAGGAGCTGCGCCGCGAGCCCGCCGCGGCGATATTTGCCCGCGCGCACGCAGGAGGCGAGGGGAGCGACAACGGCGCTTTGATCCGCACCGTCTTGCTCCCTCTCCTAACGACGGTCGCCGAGCACTGCGGCGGATTCGATTGGAACGACGAGGTCTTCGACCGAGTCTACGGCGAGCTCGAGCGCTCGCTCTTCGGCAGCCGCCGAGCGTATGCGGCGGTCGCCCCGCTGATCGGGCTTGGCGCCGGCAGCCAGATCGAGCTCGGTCGGGGAATCCGCGTTCGCGTTGCGGCGGCCGGAGAGCTCGCAGCTTCGTGGCCGGATGCGGCACGGCTGCTGCCACCGGCCTTTGGCCGCGAGCCAGATCGCGTCTGCGTGCTCGAGCTCGAGCGACCGCTCGTTGCGGCCGAGACCGCGCCGCCGGACGCGCCTGCCGAGTTCGCCGACGCCGTCACCGCGCTCCGGCTGGCAACTGCGGCTGCCGTCGCCGCAGGGCCCGTCCTCTTCGAGCGGCTTGACTGGCGGCCCTACGGGATCCGCACGGTGCTGCCGATTGCAGCGACCCAGCCGCCGGGCGAGGCCTCGCGGCTCGACTCCTTCCGCGGCAACCTCGCCGGCGAACTGCTCGAACGGATCTCTACTGCCGACGAAGACCCCGAGCTCGCCGAGGCGCTCGACCGCTGGGAGCTCTCGCTCTTCGCGACCGAGCCCTTCCGTTCGGAGCAGCTCCGCGAGGCGCTGACCGCGCTCCTCGGCGGCGCCGACGGCCTCTGGGCGGCCACGGTCCGAACAGCGCTTCTGCTGGGCGAGACCGCGCGCGACCGCGCCGACCACCTCGAACGCCTGCGCGCGCTTGTCGCCGGAGAGCCCGCGAAACCGTCGACGCTGGACGCGGTCCGGCGCGCGCTCGTCGAGACGCTGCTCCACGGCGATCGGGCCGCACTAGTGGTTGCGCTCGACGAGTCGCTTCTAGGGCTGCGCGCGCGGCCGACGGGCTTTCTCACGGCTGTCGCGTAATCGTCACAAAGCCGACCCTCTCCGGTCTGCTTTCAGCGGCTACGTTCGGCACGTGGACGAAGCACGGGCAGTCATGCACCGGCTCGACCGGATCGAGGCGCTCGAGCGCGAGGGCGCGGGGCCCAAGCAGCTGCTCGCCGAGGTCCGCGAGCTGCTGCGCGAGGGGGAGGCATGGCTCGAGACGGAACGCGAAGGCACCGAGCTCACTGTCGATGCGCTCGAGCGCTGTCGCCAGGCGCACGATGCAGGCGCAGCGCCCGTGGCGTAGATTCGAGGTGTGTCCGAGCAGGTAGTGCACTGGGCCGACGTCGAGGGTTTTCGCGCCGACGAGGGCGCGTTCCGATCGACTTGGACCGATCTCGGCAGAGCCGCCGGTAGCGTCACGGTCGGAGTCAAGCGCGTCCAGGTCGACCCGAATGCGCGCTCGACCCCGCTGCACATGGAAGGCAGCGAGGAGGAGATCTTCTTCGTGCTCGAAGGCTCGGGCCTCTCGTGGCAGGACGACGGCGACGGCGAGACGACCTACGAGACCCGAGTCGGCGACTGCCTCGTCCACCTCGCGGGCGCTGAGGCGCATTCGGTGGTCGCGGGTCCGGAGGGCATCGAATACCTGGCGTTCGGCACGCGTGCCAGGGCCGAGTACGCGTTCTTTCCTCGCTTGAAGGCAGGTCGAATCGGGATGCTCTGGGCCGAGATGATCGGAACGCACCAATGGACGCAGGAGCTCGCGCTCGGCGATCCAGAGCTGCCGAAGCCGAGTCCGCGGCCACCGCGGATCGTCAACATCGACGAGCTCGACGAGGAGGATTGGGGCCGCGGCGACGTGCTCGTCCACGGCCGCGACCTCGGGATCGCCGCCGGCTCGGTGCTCACGGGCATCAACTACAACCGCGTGGAGGCCGGGATGCTCAGCTGCCCGCCGCACTGCCATTCGGCTGAGGAAGAAATATTCGTCGTCCTCGACGGGACCGGAACGGTGATGCTCGGGGACAAGGAGCACGCGGTCCGTCGCGGTCACGTCGTCGCACGGCCGGCTGCAACACGCGTGGCGCACTCCTTCCGAGCCGGCGACGACGGCCTGACCATGCTCGCGTACGGCACCCGCAAGCCGAACGACATCGCGTACTACCCGCGGTCGAACAAGACCTACTTCCGCGGCGTCGGCGTAATGATCAGAGCGGAGCGCCTCGACTACTGGGATGGGGAGGAGGAATAGCGTCGCTCGCGATGCCGTCTCAGCCCGCCGAATGATCTATAAGCCAAATTCGGGTGAGGGCACGCCCCAGTTCCTGAATTAACAAAAAAACCGCTGCACCAAGGCGTCGCTTGCGATGCCGGCCAAAAGGCCGCGCCGACACGCGCGGCGCCGGCCGCTAATCCCGGCTACTGGGACAGCCGCCTTGCCGCCAATGGAAAACGCCTGCATTTAACCCGATAAAGGGTTCGGCTACTATCAGACGAAAGAAAGGGTCTGATGGGGCTGGCACGCCTGCTTCCGCGACCGGGAACCCGGGACGACATCTCGAAAGGAGCCACTCTGGGGAGGGTCATCGCCTTCGCCAACCAAAAGGGCGGCGTCGCCAAGACGACGACGGCGCTGAACCTGGGCGTCGCCTTCTCCGAGCAGGGAATGAAGGTACTCCTCGTCGACCTCGATCCGCAGGGCAACCTGACCATGAGCCAGGGCCTGAATCCGGACTCGATCGAGCGCTCGATGTTCGACGTGCTCGTGCACCGGGTTCCGATCACCGAGGTGATCCATCACCAGGAGGTCGATCTCGCCGTTTCGTCGATCGATCTTGCCGGCGCCGAGCTTGCGCTCTCGAGCATGATTGGACGCGAGCGGGCGCTCGAGAAGGCGCTCGCGCCGGTGAAGGACAACTACAACTACGTCCTGATCGACACGCCGCCTTCGCTCGGACTCCTGACGATCAACGCGCTCGTCGCCTCCAACGGCGTGATCGTGCCGGTGCAGTGCGAGTATCTCTCGCTGCGAGGTCTCGTCCAGCTCGAGAACACGCTCTCGATGATCCGCGAGAACCTGAATCCCGAGGTCGGGATCGAGGGGATCCTGCCGACGATGTACGACAAGCGCACGCTGCACTCGCGCGAGGCCGTCGAGATTCTGGAGGAGAATTTCGGCGATCTCGTCTTCGGGACGAGGATCCGCAAGACGATCCGCTACGCCGAGGCGCCCGTGAAGGGCAGCTCGGTGCTCAAGTACGACCCAACAGGTAGCGCTGCAGACGCCTACCGCGAGCTCGCGAAGGAGGTTCTCAATGGCGCGGCGCCGCGCGAGCATGCGTGAAGGCCCGCTCGCGGAGCTCTTCCGCGCGACCGAGGCTGCCCAGAAACAGGCTGGTAAGGGCGAGCCAGAGGCCGCATCCCCGCCGGAGGCGGCGGAGCCGCAGGAAGAGACGGTCGAGCACGTTCCCGAGTTCGCACGGGGGGCGCAGGAGGAAGCTCCCGTGGCGGCTGTGCCAGACCCCGAGCCCGAGCCTGAGCCTGAACCCGAACCCGAACCCGAGCCGGTCCACCTCGAACCGGTTCCCGAGCCGCCGCCAATGCTGCAGCCGCTCCCGGAGCAGGCCCCGAGACTTCATCGCGTCCCTCGTGGCGAAACCGCCGCCTACCTGGCCGTCATCAAGGTGGTCGGAGTCGGCGGGGCCGGCCTGAACGCACTCGACCGGATGATCGACGCCGGGCTGGCGCAGGTCGAGTTTGTCGCCGTCAACACCGACATCCAACAGCTTCGAATGAGCGATGCCCCGGTCAAGATCCACATCGGCCGAGAGCTGACCGAAGGCCTCGGCTCCGGCGCCGATGCGGATCTGGGGCGGAGCGCCGCCGAGGAGTCCTACGACCAGATCAAGAACGCGCTCCGAGGCTCAGACATGGTCTTCGTCACCGCGGGCGAGGGCGGCGGCACCGGCTCCGGAGCGGCCCCCGTGGTCGCGAGAATCGCGCGCGAGCTCGGTGCGCTGACGGTTGGGATCGTGACGACGCCGTTCCGATTCGAGGGCACGCGCCGGCGCGGCACCGCCGAGCACGGCGTCGAAGAGCTTCGCCGCAATTGCGACACCGTGATCGTGATCCCGAACGAGCGGCTGCTGGAGGTGCTCGACAAGTCGACCTCGATGCTGGACGCCTTCCGGATCGCCGACGACGTGCTGCGTCAGGGTGTCCAGGGCATCTGCGACCTGATCACCCTGCCGGGCCTGATCAACCTCGATTTCGCCGACGTTCGGACGATCATGAAGGAGGCCGGAACGGCCCTGATGGGAATCGGCTTCTCGACCAGCGAGAACCGCGCGCGCGAGGCGGCCGAGCGGGCGCTCCGCTCCCCGTTGATCGACCAACAGATCCTGGGTGCAAAGGGCATCCTGCTCTCGATCGCCGGTGGCGACGATCTGTCGCTCTACGAGGTCAACGAGGCGGCCGAGGTGATTCGCTCGGCATCCACGGACGACACGAACATCATCTTCGGCGCCACGGTCGACGAGCGGCTCACCGGCCAGGTCTGGGTGACGGTGATCGCGACGGGCTTCGGCTTCCAGGGCGCTCGGCAGCGTGTCTTCGGCGAGCGGCCGCTCTCCGAAGACTCGCTCGAGCCTCCGAGCTTTCTGCAGACGTAGTAACCACAGCGAGTTGTCGCGTGCCTCGCGCTCCGGGTTTAGCGGGCTCGCCGCCATGTCGGCGAGCCCTCTTCGGCCGGCGGCGGCAAGCGCCGCCTAGTGCAGACGTAGTAACCACAGCGAGTTGTCGCGTGCATCGCGCTGCCGGGTTTACGGGCTCGCCGCCATGTCGGCGAGCCCTCTTCGGCCGGCGGCGGCAAGCGCCGCCTTGTGCAACCGTAAGGTCGCGGGCTCAGCCCGAGCAGGTCTGAGGTCGCTGCCCGGCGAAGGCCGCCAGAGCGCGGCGAGCGTTGACGTGGATGCTCAACTGCACCGTGCCTGGTGCGGGTATCCGCAGCCGGATCATGGAGTCTTTGCCCGGGTCGAGGCATCCGGTCGAGGCCAGCCAGTACGGCGAGTAGCGGATCGCGAGCCGGTACGTGCCGGCTTCGGTCGCTCGTACCGTCACCTGCGTCTCGGTCAGACGGACGACGGCGGCCGGGCTGGGGCCGGTGATCAGCGGCCGGGGCGACGGAACCGCGTAGATGCTCAGGTGCTTCGTCTTCATCACCCTCGTCAGGCCTGATCGGCCGGTCCGCAGCAGCTTCGCCTCGGCCTGTGCGCTGTAGTCCGGGGGTGCGTCGGTGAGGACGACGTACCGGATCCCGAGCGAGCGCAGCCAGGACAGATACGCGCCACGGGCGAGTCCGTCGTCGCTGTAGAGGAGACGGTTCTGGGGGTAGTCGTTCTGGCGGAACCAGCCTCTCGCGAGCGGGATGCCGGCGCCGGGTAGGTAGACGGCGTCCCAGTGTCCAGCGGTATCGACCGCTTCGACGCGATACGACAAGGTCAGGTGGCGATGCAGGTAGTCGATTGCCGGCTGCCAGTACGCCCGGGCCGAAGCTGGGTCCTCGGATGTCTTGACAAAGCTGAAGGCGAGTGGCGTGACGTTCCACGAAGCCGCCAGCGCGAGCGTGATGGCCGCGACCGGCAAAGGCCGCCAGTGCCGGAGCGACAGGGCGAGCACCGCCACCGGGACCGCGACGTACCGCAGCCGGTCGACGTTCTCGCCGAGGGACGAGGGAACCACAAAAGCAGCCAGGCAGGCGCCGAGGTAGACGATGAACAGCCAGCGGAGAGGCCGAGCGCCGTCGACACGCCAAGTCAGTGCAGCGCCGAGTAGGCAGAAGACGCAGGCTGCCAGCAACTCCTGCCACGAGAACGGATAACGGCCGCCGTCGGCGAAGAGGCGCAAGAGAACCACCTCGGTGGCTCCCATCGCCACGACGATGGCCGCCGGCACGAGCAGCTTGCGGCCCTCACGCCAGCGCGCGACCCCGATTCCGGCGAGGACGAACGTGAGCAGAAGGAACGCGAGCGGGCTTGCAGCCGCGGTCAGCGCGGCGAGCACGCCGAACTTCCAGCGCGATCCTGTCTGGAGCGTCCAGATTGCAAGCAGCGCCAGCGCTGCGCCGAGGGCGAAGGGGAAGGCCCCGGACACGACGATGCCCGACCAGACGACGGCAAACGTCCAGCTCGACCAGCGCGCCGTTGGTCCCCACTCCCGTCCGAGGACGACGGCGAATGCAAGCGCGGCGATCGCCACAGTGGCAACAGCGAGGAGCTTGATTCCAAACAGCGCGGCAAGCGGGTAGTAGATGACGCTGTAGGTAATGAAGCTGTAGCGGCCCGCGTACCAGAAGTTGTTCCAGAACGCGAAGCCGTGCTGGAGAAACGCGGTGCGCTGGTAGGCGTGCGCCGCGAAGTCTGCTCCCGGCGGTCCGAGCCAGACGAGCAACGACGCCAAAAATGCGGCGCCCGCTGCGCAGAGCACGGCTTCGCGCGCGACCGTGGTGCTACGAACGTGCACTGGCCTGCACGATAACGGCGGCGGCGGCTCTCCTGGCGCATTGCTTTCCCGCCTGGTGAGGCCGTTACCCTTGGGGTATGAGGGGCGCGGTGGCGGCCGGGCACACGCTCACCGCCGAGGCGGGCGCCGAGGTGCTGCGCGAAGGCGGGAACGCGGTCGATGCGTGCATTGCCGCCGCGTGCATGTCGTGGGTCACGGAGAGCACGCTCACCAGCCCCGGCGGGGGTGGCTTCCTGCTCGTCCGTGCGTCGTCGACCGGGCGGGTGCGATTGCACGACTTCTTCACCGCGATTCCCGGCCAGCGGCTCGCCGGCCCACCCCGCGAAATGGAGGCGGTCGACGTGGAGTTCGACCGGGGCGCTTCGCAGGTCTTCCGGATCGGCGCCGCCTCCTGCGCTGTTCCCGGAGCGGTCGCAGGGCTCGAGGCCGCGCACCGCGCGTACGCGACGCTGCCGTGGCGGCGCTTGCTCGAGCCCGCGATCGCGGTCGCGCGCGAAGGTCATGAGCTGACGAAACCGCAAGCCTTCCTGCACGCGATCCTCGACGTGATCCTGCGGCATACGGAAGACGGCCGCGAGATCTTCGGTCCAGAGGACATCCGCCTCGTTGCCGGCGATCGGCTTGTGATGCACGACCTCGCCGCCACGCTCGAGCAGCTCGCAGAGCACGGCGCGGCACTTTTCTACAGCGGCGAGCTGGGCCGGCGCATCAGCGAGCACGTTCGCGCAGAGGGCGGCAGCCTGACGGAGAAGGATCTGGCCGAATACCGGGTCATCTCGCGGCGCCCGATCCGCAGCTCGTTCGACGGCCACGAGTTCGTCTCGAATCCGCCGCCGTCGTCCGGTGGAATCCTGATCGCCTACGCGCTCCACCTCGTGTCGCGGCTCGGCATCGGAGGGCCGCCCGGGAGCGCTGAGGCGATGTCGCGCGTGGCCGAGGTGATGCGAGAGCAGACACGCGCTCGCGGCGGCAGCTTCACGAGCGACCTCTATCGCGGCGGTCTCGCAAAGCGCCTCTTCTCCGGTGTGGACGCCGCTGCAAAGCGGATCGAAGCCCGCGAGGCCGGTCGGGCCGAGCCCGTCGGCGCCCCCGGGACGACCCACATCTCCGTCGTCGACGCGGCCGGCAACGCCGCCTCGCTCACTGCCTCGAACGGCTCCGGCTCCGGCGTGATCGTGCCGGGCACCGGCATCCACCTCAACAACATGCTCGGCGAGTACGACCTCAATCCCGTGGGCCGTCGTTACCAGGGCCGAGCCATCGGCCGGCGCCTGACCAGCATGATGGCGCCGTCGCTTGTGCTCGACGACGGGCGGCCGCGCTTCGTGGTTGGCAGCGCCGGCTCGGTGCGGCTGCGCGGTGCGATCCTGCAGATCGTTCTCAACGTCGCCGTCCACGGGATGGATGTGAGCCGGGCGATCGCCCATCCGCGCGTGCATCTGGAGGAACCGCACCTTCATTGCGAGGGCGGCTCCGACCCTGCCGAGCTCGACCGGCTGACCCAGTGGGGCTACGAGCTCGTCCGCTGGCGGCGGCGAAACCTCTACTTCGGCGGCGCGGCTGCGGTCGAGCTACGCGAGGACGGCAGTCTCGATGCCGCCGGCGACCCACGCCGCGGGGGCCACGGCGTCATCGTGTGACCGGTTACATCATCAGGCGTGCGACACCGGCCGATGCCGCGGCGCTGGTCGAGCTCGGGCGTGCGGTCAGCTCGGAGCCCGAGGCCTGGCTGATCACCGAGGGCGACTGGCGCAACGTCGGAGACGAGCGCCGCTACCTGCGGGCGGTTCGGCGCTCGCCGCACGCGGCGGTCTTCGTCGCCGAGAACGAGCACGGCATTGTCGCGCGCCTCTCGCTGGCACGCGACTCGCACCCCGCGAGCCCTCATGTCGCCGATCTGGGCTTGATGGTCGCCGCCGGTCACCGGCGCCGCGGGATCGGGAGGTCGCTGCTCGAGCAGGCGGTCGAATGGGCCCGTGAGACCGGAATCGAAAAGCTCGAGCTGCACGTGTTCCCGCACAACGAGCCTGCAATCAAGCTTTATGAACAGTTCGGCTTCGAGCGCGAGGGCCTGCGGCGCGACCACTTCCGCCGCGGTGGCCGTCCCGTTGACGCAATGCTGATGGCGTACCGGCTGAACTAAGGAAGGCGCCCGCGAGGCCGCGCCTAGACTGGAACGATGCAGTCGCTCGTCCAGAGCTACGGGCTGGTCGTTCTCTTCCTGCTGATCGCGATGGAGTCCGCGGGCATCCCGCTGCCCGGCGAGACGGCGCTTGTCACGGCCGGCGTCCTCGCGTCCCAGGGGGACCTGAACATTGTTGCCGTGATCGCAGTCGCCGCCACGGCGGCAATCGTCGGCGACAACATCGGCTATTGGGCCGGCCGGCTCGGTGGGCGGAAGCTGTTGGAGCGCTGGGAGTTCTTGGAGCGTCACGCCTCGCGGGTCCTTCCGTGGTCGGAGCGCTTCTTCAAGCGTCACGGCGGAAAGACGATCTTCCTCGCGCGCTTCATCGCCGTCCTGCGCGTGACCGCGGCCTGGCTGGCGGGGATAAGCAAGATGCACTGGTGGCTCTTCGTCCTCTGGAACGCCGCAGGCGGAATCGTCTGGGCGGTCGGGGTCGGCCTCGTCGCGTTCTACGCGGGCCATGCAGCCGCCGCGGCGATCGGGCGCTACGGGCTGATCGCCGGTGCCGCGATCGTCGTTCTGCTCATCCTGGGCGCGCTTGTCTTCCGCTTCATTCGCCGCCGGATGCTTGGGGCCGAATCGGAGGCATGACGGAGGAGGGTTCGGGCGCCGCGGCTTGAATTGTGTGAGCCGTGGCGATGTTGGCGGGGCTCTGCGAGGCGATCGATGCTCGTCCCTACATGGAGGGCCACGGCTCGCGCGTCAGCCGGCTTGCCGAGGCTATTGCGCTTCGCCTCGGCTGGGGTGCCGGACGGATCCGGCGTCTACGCATTGGGGCGCTTCTGCACGACGTCGGCAAGCTCGCCGTTGCCGACTCGGTCTGGGGCAAGGCCGAGCGGTTGAGTGAAGCCGAATTTGCGGCGATCCGGCGCCATCCAGCGGCGGGAATGAGAATTCTCGCGAGACAACCCGACTTCCGCTTCGCGATCCCGTATGTGCTCTTCCACCACGAGCACTGGGACGGCGGCGGGTATCCCTCCCGGCGCCGCGGCGATGCGATTCCGCTCGAGGCGCGGGTTCTCGCCGTCGCCGACGCCTTCGACGCGATGACATCACCGCGGCCGTATGGGCCGCCGTTGCCCGCGAGCGAGGCCCTGGCCGAGATCCATCGCTGCGCGGGGAGCCAATTCGATCCTGTCGTCGCCGGCGTCTTCATCGAGCTCTGCCGCGCCGCGCCGGCGCGGCTGCTTGCCGCTGAGGGCTAGCGTTCGCCCTCTGTGATCGAGGCTGTACGCGGCGACATCACCGAGCAAGTAGTCGACGCAATCGTCAACGCGGCAAACTCGAGCTTGCTCGGCGGTGGCGGCGTCGACGCTGCGATTCACCGCGCGGGCGGGCCTGAGATCCTCGCCGAGTGCCGCCTGCTGGGCGGCTGCGCCACCGGCGACGCCAAGCCGACCACTGCAGGCCGGCTGCCGGCCCGGCAGGTGATCCACACCGTCGGTCCGGTCTGGCGAGGAGGGAAAGCCGCTGAGGCCGAGCTGCTCGCATCCTGCCACCGGCGGGCGATCGAAGTGGCAGCGGAGCTCGGCTGCACGAGCATCGCGTTCCCGGCGATCTCGACAGGCGTCTACGGCTATCCGGTCGACCTGGCCGCGCCGGTCGCAGTGGCCGCGGTACGCGGGGCCCACCGTCCACCGGTCGAGCTCATTCGCTTCGTCCTCTTCAGCCAAAGCCACCTCGACGCCTTCGAGCGCGCCCTGGCCGAAGCCAAGTAACAGACTGTTACAAGGATATTTGCGGTCGAGCCAAGGAGCGATTGAGGTTTGCGGCCTCGTATGCAAGTAACAGACTGTTACGAACTTCTTGCTTCGTGACCGGGCTCCATCCAGGAGCGATTCGCGATGAGCCTGCCTCGAAGGGTCGTAGCTGACACTTGCGGGCGGAGCCGGGCTTCGCCCGGCGGGAGCCAGGGCAACATTGGCCCGGACGCGGCCAAGACGAAGGGGGCTCGCGGGGGAAACATGGTTTCCCCCGCGCTAAAAGAAGGGGGCTCGTGGGGGAAACATGGTTTCCCCCACGGCTTAAAGCGCGGCCCAGACCTCCAGCTTCTGGCGGGTGCGGCGAATGACCTCGTCGGTGAACTCACTCGTGCCCGCGTGGCCGCCGAGGTCGGCGGTGCGGGTGCCGTCTGCGACCGCTTCCAAGCAGGCCTCGCGGATCGCGCGGGCGGCCTGCTGGGCCTTCTCGTCGCCGTACCCCAGCAGCGCCGCGCCGGCGAGGATCATCGCCATCGGGTTCGCTACGTCCTTGCCCCGGAGCGAAGGAGCCGTTCCATGCGCCGCCTCGGCCATCACCGTCCGCGGCTCGAGCTTCTCGTCCAGTGCGATCAGCATCGACTCGGACCCCGCGATCGAGCCGAACAGCGGCAGCACGAGGTCGGAGAGGATGTCGCCGTCCCGGTTCAGCGACGGGATCACGAGCGGGTCGCCGCTCGTCGACAGCAGTAGCGCGAAGGTCGCGTCGATCAACTGCGGTTCGTAGCGAACGGCGGAGTGCCGCTCGGCCGCGGCGTCCATCTCCTCCTTCAGCATCCCCTCGTAGACGGGGCTGACGGTGTACTTCGGCCCGCCGAAAACCTTGGCGTCCATCCGCTCAGCCAGCTGGAAACCGAATTCGGCGACCGCGCGGCAAACCGAGCGCTCGATCCGCTCGGTTCGGAAAGCCGCCTCGTCGTCGCCCTCTCCCTCGCGCCACTCCTTCGCGCCGTAGGCGCCGCCGACCGCCATTCGGACGACCGAGATCGGCGCATGGACGCCGCCGAGCGGAGGCACCCCGGGAATCCGCCTGCCCGTGCGAACGATCACCGTGCCGCCGATCTCCTCACGCAGGATGCGGTTGGGCGAACCGACGTCGTCGGCGCCTTCGGGCGTGATCGTGGCCGCCTTCAGACCGAGCCCCGCCTCCTTGAGAGCCACAGCCGTCTTGTAGACGACCGTGTTGTTCGACGCCCGCCGCGACTCCAAGGAGAGGTCGAAGCGCGCGAGCTCGAGCTCGAGACCGATTACGTCCGGCGCGAGAACGCGAATCGCCTGCTCGAGGAGCTCCTGACCCGTCTCGTCGCCCTCGAGCACCACGATTCGCTTCGTATCCATGGCGGGCGATTCTAGTTGTGTGATTAGGGCGCGTTCCCGAGGGCATCACGGCCACCGTGGCGAGGAAAGGAGGGTGGACACGGGTCGGCTCGCGACGCCATTTCCGGTATCTCGACGGGCGCGGCAGGCGAATCACCGACCCCGCGAAGCTCGAGCGTATCCAGGCGCTGGCGATCCCGCCCGCCTGGAAAGACGTCAGGATCTCGCCCCGGCCGGGCGCGAAGCTGCAGGCCACCGGCGTCGACGCCGCCGGCCGCAGGCAGTACCTGTACCACGACGATTACCGCGCAGCCCAAGAGGCGGCGAAGTTCGCCAAGCTCGTGCGCTTCGCCGACGCGCTCCCCGCATTTCGCGAGGCGATGTCGGAGCACATGGAGATCGAGCCTATGTCGCCGGAATGGACGTGCGCGGTCGCCGTGCGGCTGATCAATCTCGGCTGGTTTCGGGTCGGTGATGACCGCTACACGAGGGCGAACAAGACCTTCGGAATCACGACTCTTCGAAAAAGCCACGTCAAGGTCCGCGGCAGCCGGATCGCGTTCCGCTTTCGTGCCAAGCACCGCATCTGGGTTCGGACGGCAGTCGTCGATTCTGAGCTCGCCCAGGCGATGCGCGAGTTGTTGGAAACGCGGGGCGGACGGCTTTTTCGCTACCGCCTGGACGACGAGATCTACAACCTCACCGCCCGCAGGCTGAACGACTACATCGCCGAGTTCATGGGCGAGGAATTCACAGCCAAGGATTTCCGCACCTGGGGCGGGACGCTGATCGCAGCGGTCGCGCTTGCCGAACGCCCTCCGGTGAAGACCGAGACCGAAGCGAAGCGAACGGTGGCAGCAGTGATGAGAACCGTCGGCGAGCGGCTTGGCAATACACCGGCGGTCGCGCGGGCTTCCTATGTCAGCCCAGCCGTGGTCGACCAGTATCTGGACGGACGAACGCTGGACGATTTCCGCCCGCGGCATTTGCGCATCGTCAGAGCGCGTGAGACGGGTCTGGATCTCGAAGAACAGGCACTTGTCAGCTTGCTGCGGTCGTGGCGAATACGTAGCGCTCGCAAAGCTGCGTAGAATTGCGTTCGGATCTCGGCTGGGGGTGATCGCTACCGCGACGAAAAGGAGGACGAAACGTGGCTCGAAAGACGGTGCTCGTCTGTGACAACTGTGGCAACGAAATCGACGAAGGTAAGGGCGCGTCGATGCGGATCAACTATTCCGACGCGCGCCGCGGCTCGAAGCAGGCCGATCTGTGCGACAACTGCGCCGGTGGGATGCCAGGTCATGCGGCGGCACGACGCGGGCGCCGCCCGAAGTCGGTTGCCGCGTAGTGCGCTGACGTTCCTCTCGCTGTAAGAGCCCCTTTCACGATGAAGCGCTGAGCCGCCGGGCCCGCTGAACGCCGCCTGGCGGCGTCCTCAGTCCCGTATTTGTTCGATACGAACGCTCCCTGCGTCCTTGCCAGCCACCGCCCAGCGCACCCCGGCGACGAGGCCACATCATGAAAGGAGCTCTAACCAGAAACCGCAAAAGACCGTCAGACCGCGTCACTAGGATGGGCCGATGGCCCTGACGCTGCTTGCGGGCCCTGCGAACGCGGGCAAGGTAGCCCTCCTGTTGGAGCGCTACCTCACGGCCCTCGACCGGGAGCCCTTTTTGATCGTGCCGAACCGGTCGGACGTCGGACGGGTCGAACGCGAGCTGCTGGCGTCCTGCGGAGCGTTGCTGGGCGGCCAGATCGGAACGTTCGACGACTTGTTTCGCCGGCTGGCGAGGGACGGTGGTGAGCACCGGCCGGTCGCAACCGACGCGCAGCGCGCACTGATCGTCCGCAGGGCACTCGCGCGGGCGCGGTTGAACGGCTGGACTCGCTCGGCCCGCTTCGCCGGTTTCGCGGATGCGCTTTCGTCGACGCTCGGCGAGCTCGAGTCGGGGCTCGTCGAGCCCGGCGAGCTCGACGGAGATCTCGCCGGACTGTACGCCGAATACCGGGCCGAGCTCGACCGGCTCGGGCTGTGGGATCGCGACCTCGAGCGCAGGGAGGCCGCCGAGCGCGTTGCCGGTGAGCTCGAAGCGTGGGCAGGGCGGCCCGTTTTCGCCTATGGCTTCGAGGACCTGACCGGTGCGCAATGGACATTGCTGGAGGCCCTCGCCGGCCGGGCCGAGGTGACCGTCTCACTCCCCTACGAGCCCGGCCGCCCCGCCTTTGCGTCGCTGGAGAAAACGGCCGCCGACCTGTCCGAGCTGGCTCGGCCGCGAATCGAGGAGCTGCAGCCGCGACCCGACGTGCGCCCCCCGGCCCTGGCGCATTTGGAGCGCGCGGTTTTTACGGTCTCCGAGCTTGGCCCGAAGATGCCTGCCGTTGAAATCGACGGCGCGCTTCGCTTCTTCGAAGGCGCGGGGCGCCGGGGCACGCTCGAGCGCGTGGCCGAGGAACTGCTGGCGCTTATCCGTGGCGGCACCCGCCCGGAGGAGATTGCGCTCGTCTGTCCGCGGGTCGAGCCTTACCGTGCCTCGCTCGAAACCGCACTGGGCTCGCTGGGGGTGCCGTATTCAATCGAAGGGCGGATCCGCTTCGACCAGACCGAGCTCGGGCGCGCACTGCTCTCGCTGCTTCGGTTCGCCTGGCAAGGCGGCGGCCGCGGCGAGCTGTACGGCTTCCTGCGTTCGCCCTACTCGGGTCTAGCGCGTGCGAGCGTCGACTGGATCGAGGGACGCCTGCGCGGCCGCGCCGTCGAGGCGGGCGACCGGACGGAAGAGGAGACGATGCGGCTCCGCGACGGCCACCCGCTCCCGCCCCTCGAGCTCCTCCGCAAGGCTCAGTCGCCGCTCGACTCGGTGCAAGACCTCGCGCGCTTCATGCTCCGTGCAGCGCACGGGCTCGACTCGCCACCGGTAGGAGAGGGCTCGCGGCAGGACCTGCGCGCCTTCGAGGCGCTCTCCCGGCTCGTCGGTGAGTTGGAGGGCTGGCGCGCTCTTGGCGGCTCGTTGACGCCCGACGAGATCTTGTCCGCCCTGGAACGCACTTCGTGTTCCGGGATCCGGGGAGGCCCCTCGGAAGCCGGCTGCGTCGACGTGGTCGATCTCCTGCGCGCCCGGACGCGTCGCTACGAGATCGTGTTCGTCCTCGGCCTCGAGGAGGGGACGCTGCCACGCCGAGGCGAAAGCTCCCCGTTCCTGGATGAGGAGGAGGCGCGCGAGCTCGACTCGCGCCTGCGCCACTCGCGGCTCGCGAAGCCGGACCCGGTCGAGCGCGACCGCTACCTCTTCTACACGGCCTGCACGCGCGCCACGCGGCGGCTCTACCTCGTCCGCGAGGCGGCGAATGACGAGGGCGGGCCGCGCGAGCCGAGCCCCTTCTGGGACGAGGTTCGCGATCTGTTCGCAGAGGACGAGGTGCGCCGCGCCACGACGCGGCGGCCTCTCTCGGCACTCACGTGGCCGGTCGAGCAAGCGCCCACCGACCGCGAGCGCCTGCGCGCCCTCGCCTCGCTCGTTCCCGCCGACGAGGAGGCCGCGCGCTCGCTGGCGCAGGCGAACGGCTGGGAGCGGCAGCTCGATCGCGCGCTCGGCGCCTTCGAGCGTCGGACTCGCCTTTCGCATCCGCTCGTGCTCGAGGAATTGCGCGCGAAGACGAGCTTCGGCGTCACCGAGTTGGAGACATTCGCGGACTGCTCCTCGATCTGGTTCGTGGATCGCCTGGTCGGGCCGCGTACGATCGACCAGGTCGTCGATCCACGCCTACGCGGCCAGGTCGCGCACAGCGCGCTGCACAAGTTCTTTGTGGGCATCCCGAAGCGGCTCGGCGTCGAGAAGCTCGGGCCGGAACAGCTCGACGAGGCGCTCGAGCTCCTGCGCGAGTGCCTCTCGGAGGCGATGGCGGGGGTTCGGATGGAGCTGACCGATCTGCAGCGGCGCGAGCTCGAACAGGGCCTGCTGCGCGATCTCGAGGCGTTCCTGCGCGACGAGGCCGCCTCGGAGCTGCAGCTGGTGCCGCGCCGCTTCGAGGTCTCGTTCGGCTCCGAGCGCTCGCCGCAGGAGCTCCAGCGCGGGCTCGATCTCGGCACGTTCACGCTTTCCGGGAAGATCGACCGGATCGATCTCGACCCGTTCAGCGCCCGCGGGATCGTCCAGGACTACAAATCGGGCAAGACCGCCCACTCGGCGGCGCAGATCGAGTCGGAGCTGAAGCTGCAGATCCCGCTCTACATGCTCGTGCTCCGCGATCTCGTCGGCGTCGAGCCGCTCGGCGGGATCTACCGTGCCCTCTCCGGCAAACGTGACGCGCGAGGGCTGCTTCGCGCGGATGCCAAGGAGGACGGCGTTCCGGGCTTCTCACGCAACGACTATCTCGACGAGGAAGCCTTCTGGGGTCAGGTCGAGCGGGCGGAGGAGCTCGCCCGTGGCTTTGTCGAGCGGATCCGCGGCGGAGACGTCCGCCACGACCCGAAGGGCGGCGACTGCCCGCCCTGGTGCGAGCTCTGGCGGATGTGCCGGGTGAGGCGAGCATGAAGAAACTCGGTCTCCCGAGCGAAGCGAGGGGACCGGCCAACCCCGCGGAAAATGCGCAGCATTTTTCGCGGATCAATCCGGAGCAGCGAGCCGCGATCGAAGCGCGTGGGCACGTCTTCGTTTCTGCGGGCGCAGGCACCGGCAAGACGCTGGTGCTCGTGGAGCGGTTCGCGAAGGCGGTCTGCGACGAGGGCCTCGACGTCGGCTCGGTGCTCGTGATCACATACACGGAGCGTGCGGCCGGCGAGCTGAGGGGCCGCATCCGCCGCGAGCTGCTCGACCGCGGCCGGGACGATCTCGCGCGCGAGCTCGACGGCGCCTGGATCTCGACGATTCACGGCTTCTGCCATCGGCTCCTGAAGGCGTATCCCTTCGCGGCCGGACTCGACCCCCGTTTTCGCGTGCTCGACGACAGCCAGGCGCGTGTGCTCCGCAGTGAGGCGTTCGAGGAGGCTCTGGCCGAGTTCTGCGCCGGCGACGATCCGCGCCGCCTGCGTCTGCTCGCGACCTACGGCGCCGGCGGCCTGCGACGGATGCTGACCGGCGTCTACGAGACGTTGCGGGCCGCCGGCCGCCCGCTCGAGCTCCGCCTCGGCGAGGGCCCCGCGCTGGCGCAGCGCGTCGAAGCGCTCCGAGAGGCCGCGCGCTGCCTCGTGGACGAGGACGGGTACGAGGAACAGCACGCACAGGCCGCCCGCATGCTCGAGCTGCTCGAGCGCGACCGCCAGACCGAAGCTCTGCTCGACCTCTCCGAGTTCGCCACGCGGGGCGGACCGCGCGAGCGCTTCGCGAGCTACGAAGCCGCGCGCAAGGCCGTTGAGCAGACGGCGCTCGACGAGCTGGCGACCCGCGACCGTGATCTGCTCCAAGAGCTGCTCGAGGCCTTCGCGCGCGCGTACACGAGTGCGAAAGAACGTGAGTCCGGCGTCGACTTCGAGGATCTGCAGCTGACCGCGCGCGACCTGCTGCGCGAGCACGAGGAGATCCGGCAGCGCGAGGCCTGGCGCTTCCGGGCGGTGATGGTCGACGAGTTCCAGGACACCAACCGCCTCCAGTGCGACCTGATCGATCTGATCGCCGGCGAGGAACTGTTCTTTGTCGGTGACGAGTTCCAGTCGATCTACGGCTTCCGGCACGCCGATGTGAACGTCTTCCGCGAGCGGCGCGACGAGGCGGGCACCGTACTGCCTCTGACTCTCAACTACCGGTCGCGCCCCGAAGTCCTCGCCGCAGTCAACCATCTCTTTGGCTCCGATTTCGGCGACGAGTTCCAGCCGCTTGCGGCCTCGGGCGACTTTCCCGACCCAGTCTTCGGGACGCCGGTCGAGCTCCTCGTCACCGACAAGTCGAGTTACAGCGGGACGGCGACGCACTGGCGCCGGGGCGAGGCTCGCTCGGTCGCGCGCCGGGTCAAGGAGCTCGTCGAGACAGGTATCGCGAAGCCGGGCGAGATCGTGCTCCTCTTTGCCGCGGGAACGGACGCCGAGTGGTACGAGCAGGAGCTGCGCGAGCTCGGCCTGCCGACTTATCGGACAACCGGCCGCGGCTACTTCGGCCAGCAGCAGGTCGCCGACCTGCTCGCCTATCTGCGGTTGCTGCACAACCGCTACGACGACGAAGCGCTCGTCACCGTGCTCGCCTCGCCGTTGGTCGGCGTTTCCAACGACGCGCTCGTGCTGCTGCGGCGGGCGGCGCCGAAGCGCCCGCTCTTCAAGGGGCTCGAGCGAACCGTCCCAGAAGGGCTCGACCCGCGCGACGAACGGCTGTTCCAGGCGTTCCGCCAGCGCTTCGAGCGGCTCGTCGCGGCGTCGCGGACGCTCTCGCTCGAGCGGCTCTGCGAGGAGATCGTCGCCGCGCACGATTACGACCTCGCCGTTCTCGCGCAGTGGGACGGGCGGCGCCGCTACGCCAACCTCCGCAAGCTGGCCCGGCTAGCGCGCTCCTACGAGGAGCTGCGCGGCGCCGACATCGAGGGCTTCGTCCGCTTCGTCCGCGAGCAAGACGAGGCGGGTGCGAAGGAGCTGGAGGCAGTGGCCGAGGAGGAAGACGCCGACGTCATCCGACTGCTGACCATCCACGCCGCCAAGGGCCTCGAGTTCAAGGTCGTGGTCGTCGCCGACGCCGGCCGAGACCGCGCGGCGCCCGGTGCCGACGAGATCCTCGCGCTGCCGGACGGGCGGTTCGGCTTCCGCGTCGCCGATCCCGCGACCGGAGTCCGCAAGCCGACGACGGCGTACGAGGAAGTGCGCGCAGCTAGCCGAGAGGAGGCCGAGGCGGAGCGGCGCCGGCTGTACTACGTCGCGATGACGCGCGCCGTCGATCGACTGATCGTGGCCGGCTCGATCGATCCCGAAAAGGCTGCGGACGAGCGAACGCCGATCGGCTGGGTTCTCGGTCGGCTCGAGATCCCTGCCTTCGACGACGCTGCGGACGGCCCGGTCGAGCTCGAGCGCGACGGAGCGCGGATCCTGCTCCGACTCGACCGTCTCCGGCCGGAGCCGGCGGTCGAGCCCGTGGCGGAGCCGTCCGCCGAGCCGGGCCAGCTCGCGTTGTTCGAGCCGAACGGCTCCGACGGGTCGGCTCCCGTGAGCGCTCCGAAACTGCCGCCGCTCGAGGCGGTGCCGGAGCCGCCGCTGCACCACGTCCGGACGCTCTCGTACAGCGCGCTCGCCCTGTTCGAGTCGTGCCCGTACCGCTACTACGCGGAGCGGGTCGCCGGAATGCGGCCCGGTCAGGCCTCGGGCTCGGTGCCGGGACACGCGGGGCTGGCTGCCACCGAGATCGGCGACAGCGTCCACGTCCTGCTCGAGGCGCTCGATCTCCGCGACCCCCGGCCGCCCGACCCGCAAGCGCTCGCCGAGACCGTCCGCGCACGCTACCCCGCCGCAACCGACGAGGAGCTGGAACGGATCGCCGGGCTCGTGGGGGCCTACTGTGCCTCGGAGCTGGCCGCGCGCATCGCGGCGCTCGAGGGCGCGGCGCCCGAGCGCCCGTTCGCCTTCGAGCACGACGGCGTCCTCCTGCACGGCCGGCTAGACGTTCTCTATCGCGACGGCCCGCGCGCGGTGGTCGTCGACTACAAGACGAACGTCCTCGAGGACGCGATTCCCGAGGAGCTGATCGAGCGCGACTATCGCCTGCAGCGGCTCGTCTACGCGCTGGCGTGCTTCCGCGCCGGGGCCGAGGAGGTCGAGGTCGTGTACCAGTTCCTGGAGCGGCCCGACCCGGCCGTGATTACGAGCTTCGTCCGCGCTGAGCTGCCTGCACTCGAAACCGAGCTCTCCGAGGCGATCGCAATGATCCAAGAGGGCATCTTCAAGCCGACGCCGAGCGAGTTCATCTGCTCGGGCTGTCCTGTTCTCGACGTCGTCTGCGCCGGACCGCGACTGCGGCAGCATCCGGAGACGGCGATCCCGGCCGAGATCGCCGTCGGTTAGCGTCGCCGGCGTGGCGCGGAGCTACGTCCACGAGGCACGGCGTCACGTCGGCCCGAAGCGGGCGCGGATCGTGCCGATCATCGAGCGCCTCGCGGCCGAATATCCCGAGGCGAAGATCGCGCTCCGCTACCGCACCGAGCTGGAGCTGCTCGTCTCGGTGATGCTCTCGGCGCAGACGACCGACGTGAACGTCAATCGCGTCACCGAGCGGCTGTTCGAGAAATACAAGCATCCGGCGGATTACCTCGCCGTCCCGCAGGCGGAACTCGAGCGCGACATCTACGCGACCGGGTTCTACCGCCAGAAGGCGAAGGCGCTGCGCGCGACGATGGCGATGCTGCTCGAGGAGTTCGACGGCCGCGTGCCGCGCAGGCTCGAGGACCTCGTCCGCCTACCGGGCGTGGCGCGTAAGACGGCGAACGTCGTCGCTGCCGAGCTAGGCGATCCGCAGGGAATTGTCGTCGACACACATGTGCGCAGGCTCTCGCAAAGGCTGGGGCTGACAAGACAGGAGGACCCGGTCAAGATCGAGCGCAACCTGCAGCGGCTTGTGCCGCGCGACCGTTGGGGTCTCTTCCCCCACCTGCTGATCTGGCACGGCCGCCGCGTTTGCATCGCACGCGCACCCCGCTGTGAGGACTGCGTCGTCAACGACCTCTGTCCTTCGAGCCGCGTCTAGTGGCCCAGACCGCGCTCGTCGTCCTGCTACCCGAGCTGGAGACGCTGCTCGGCAGCTGGCGGGATCAGCACACAACCGACGGCCCTCGTGGAATGCCGCCGCACGTGACGCTGATCTTCCCGTTCGCGGACAGCTCAGGAGTCGAGGACAAGCTCGAAGCCCTCGGACGCCTGTTCGCTTCGTTCGGCCCGTTCGAGGTCGCTCTTGGCGAAACGGCGAGATTCCCTGGGCTCCTCTACCTCCGGCCGGAGCCCGCCGAGCCCCTCGTTGCGATCACCGAGGGCTTGGTGCGGGCGTTCCCCGAGTTTCCACCGTATGGCGGTGAGTTCGACGAGATCGTCCCGCATGTCACCGTCGCCCTGGGCGGCGACGACGTCCTTGCTGCCGTGGAGCGAGAGCTGCAACCGCAATTGCCGGTGAAGACCCGCGTCGAGCGTGCGTGGCTGGTCGAGGACAGCCCTACCGGCTGGCGCCGCCACAGCGGGTTTCCGCTCGAACGGCGCACATCCGTTTGAGGTGCGTCACACCCGGCCGCGTACGCTCGAAAGTGTGCGGGAGATCGACCTCGCCGTCTTCGCGGACGCCCTCGCCGGCGAGTCGGCGGCGCTGTCCGCGCGAGCGGAGCGAATCCGCTTGAAGCTACGCCAGGCCAAGATCGAGCGGCGCGCCCGCAACGACCTCACCGCCGCGACCGTCGATCGACTCGAGTCGCTCGGCCTGCTCGGCGGCATCCACGAGCGGTCGGCGCACGCCGAGCTCCGCGAGCTCGAGGAGTCACTCACGGCGCTGGAAGAGCTGCAAGCGTGGGTCGAGGCCGAACTCGCGGCTACGACGAACGCGGCGTGATCGCGACCAGCAGGCCGCCGTCGTCGTCGTATGCAGGGAAGAAGTCGGCGGTGACCGGTTTCCGCTGTCCGGCTCGAGTCCTCAGCTCCAGCCGTTCGCCGAGGCGCCGCACGCCCCATTCGAGAGCCAGCTGGGCAGGGTTGCGGCCGTCCTCGTAGCCGGTCAGGCCGAGGCTTTCCATGACCTCGCGGCCCATCAGCTCGTCTTCTCTATAGCCGGTCAACTCGAAGACGCCGCGGCCGGAAGCCAGGATCCGGCTCTGCTGATCGCAGACGACGAAGCCGGTCCCGGGCGCCGGGTAGTAATCGTCCATCAGCTCGAACAGGAACCCGAAGCCGCAGCGGTGGCACGCGACCGCTTGGCGGGTCAGGCCTTCCTGGCGGTCGTGGTCGATCGACCGTTCCCTGCAGTTCGGGCAGATGAAATAAGGCATGGGATGACGGTAGCGAGCGGGCTCTGCCTCAGGTCGAAGTCGTCCGGCGGCGTCGCCCGCGGAGCGCGCGTGGGTCGAGCCTCAGAAGCGGCGGCAGTTGCGCCCGACCGATCTTGTCGCCGCCGATCCAGCCAAGCCAGCGGAAGAAAGCGAGCTGCAGGATTGTCGTGAAGACGATCCAGCCCCAGCTCCACCAGTAGCCGAAGCCCCACTTGAGCTCGGGAATGTTGTCGAAGTTCTGCCCGTAGAGCCCGACGATGAAGGTGGGCACGAGCAGAAGTGACGCGATCACCGTCAGCCGCTTGACGACCTCGTTCTGGTCGTTCGCGATCTTCGCCTGGCTGTAGTCCCGTGCGCTGGCGAGCAGGTCTCGCGAGAGGTCGAGGCCGTCCATCGCGCGCAGCAGCTTGTCGTAGGCGTCCGTGAAGTTCAGCTCGATCTCGCGCGGCAGGAGCTCCGGGCCCTCGCCGACGTCGATCCGCCGGTCGACGATCGCTCGGACGGCATCCCGCGTCGGCCCGAGCGTCCTCCGCACATGGAGGAGATCGTGCCGCAGGTCGGAGATCCGAACTCGCACCTGGCTCGATGGCCAGCTTTCGATGCCCTCCTCGAGCTCGTCGATCTCCTCGTTCAGGGCATCGACCAGGTCGAGGAAGTCGTCGGCGATCAGGTCGACAACGCGGTAGACGATCATGCCCGAGCGCTTGTCGGCCTCGCCTTCGATCGCCTTGTGCACCGGGTCGAGGTCGCAGGCGTCACCGCGCGCGGGTGTCTTGCGGACCGTCACGACCCGGTCACGGGTCGCGACGATGTCGATCTCCTGGTAATAGACCCGGTCCTCCTCGCGGACCGCGACCGGCAGCAGGAAGACGCCGAAGAGGTAGTGGTCGTGACCTTCCAGCCTTGGCCGCGGCTCGTCGTCGTGCACTGCCGGATCGAGCAGTTGCTCGAGCGCGCGCGCGTGGATCTGGCTGGGGAGGGCTCGCTTCAGCGCTCCTTCATCCGGGTCGAGCAGATCGATCCATTCGGCCATCCGGCTGGACTAGGAGCGAGGAGCCGTGAGCGCCGTCGCCGCGTGCCCCTCACGAGCGGCGAGCCAGCGCTCGGCGTCGAGCGCAGCCATCGAGCCCATGCCGGCCGCGGTCACGGCCTGGCGATAGACGTGATCGACGACGTCGCCGGCCGCAAAGACACCCTCGACGTTGGTCGCCGTCGAGCCCGGCTGCGTGACGAGGTAGCCCGCCTCGTCGTGGTCGAGCTGGTCGACGAACAGCTTCGTCGTGGGATCGTGGCCGATCGCGACGAAGAGCCCGTCTGCAGCGATCTCGCTGACCTCGTCCGTCTCGAGATTGCGGATTCGGACACCGGTGAGCTTGCCGTCCTCGGCACCGAGTGCCTCTTCGACCACAACCGGCGTCACGAATTCAATCTTCTCGTTGGAGTGAGCGCGGTCGACCATGATCGGCGAGGCGCGAAACTCGTCTCGGCGATGCAGAACCGTGACCTTCGACGCGAACTTCGTCAGGAAGATCGCCTCCTCCATCGCAGAGTCGCCGCCGCCGACGACCACGACTTCCTTGTCGCGGTAGAACGCGGCATCGCACACGGCGCAGTAGGTGACACCGCGGCCGTGAAGGGCGCGCTCGGACTCGAGGTTGAGCTGGCGCGCGGTTGCGCCCGTTGCCACGATCACCGACTCGGCGAGGTATTCGTCATCGCCGACCCAGACGCGGAATGGCCGCTCCGAGAAGTCGACCCGAGTGACATCGTCGGCGAGAAACTCGGCTCCGAACCGCTCGGCCTGGCGCCGGAACTCGCCCATAAGCTGCGGGCCCATGATTCCCTCGGCGAAGCCGGGATAGTTCTCGACGTCGCTCGTGATCATCAGCTGGCCGCCCCACTGAAAGCCCTCGATGACGAGAGGTTCCAGGTTCGCGCGGGCGCTATAGAGCGCGGCTGTGTAACCGGCGGGGCCCCCGCCGATGATGATCAGCTCGCGAATTCGATTGTCGTTCACATATCCTCCAAATCAACTGGGCCTGATAACGGCCCTCACACTATTCAACGGATCGGACCGACTGAACGTTCCCGGCAGAACGTCTAGGCAACCAGCTCTCCACAGAGGTATAGCTTGCCTCCGCGCACCGAGCTCTCGTCGTAAGGCCGGTGCGGTTGAGACTCGCCCGGCCTCAGCAGATGGACGATCTCGTGCCCCCTTGCGTCGAGGAGTTCTGCGATCAGTCGACGGTGACAGCGCCACCAAGGCGTCTCCGCGCACATGAAGCACGGCCCGGGTTCTCCGAGGGCGGCCTCGAGCGCTCGCTGCCAGGACTCGGCCGCCATCCGGGCCGCATAGCTCCGAAACGCAGCTACGCGGATGCACGAGAAGCGCTCCTCGCCGGGCTCGTTCGAGCGCCGCCCGCCGAGCTCCTCGGCATGGCGATACGCAATTCCGGCCGCCGCCAGCGTGTCCCTGAGTGGCGCCTGGTTGAACTGTGGATTCCGCCGTGAGCCCGGGAAGCGGCGGACATCGATCAGGGTTTCGGCGCTCGCCTCCTGCAGACACGCGACGAGCTCTTCGGCGGAACGGGTGCCGTGGCCGATGGTGAAGACGCGCACGCGAATCGGAATCGCCGCTTTGCCTAGGTGGCGTCAGGTAGGGGCGCCCGAGCTTAGCGAGAGAGCCCCAGGGCAGGGGGCTCTCTCGTCGATGCCGCCCTGATGGCGGCTTCTACTTCCTGTGTCCGTGTGCGTTGATGTTTCCCCCGCCGGGATTGCCATGCCCGTGGCTCTCGCCTTGGCCCTGGCCGTTGGAGTGCCCGTGGGCCTGATTGCCTTGGCGTGTGGGCTGGCGGTGGCCGTCGCCCTGATCATTGCCAGGGCCTTTGCCCTTACCGTGGCTGTGGCCGTTGGCCTTGCTCTGGCCCTGGCCCTGGCCCTGGCCGTGGCCGTGGCCCTGACCTGCGTTGCCTTCGAGCGGGCTTCCCTGGGTCGAGCCCTCTTGACCACCAGCGTGGCCCTTCTTCTTGCCCTTCAGCTGCCCGTTGGAGTGGTGCTGAGCCTTCCCATGCAGCTGGGCGGGCTTCTCGCCCTGCTCCGGAGTGAGGCTCTGTTGCGGACAGGGCTCGACTGTGTCGCCATGGCCGAGGTGTGCCGGCAACGCTCGCTCCGAGACGGTGATCGTCACGAACGGGTTCTTCTGGGAGTGAGTGTGGTGACAGATCGTCACCTTGGACGGTGGGTACTGGGCGGCTGTGGGGGAGATGTGTGAAACCCCGACGAGCCTTGCGGCATAGCCGACCCCACCCATGGACGCGAGCGCCGCAACCGCGAGAGCAACTGCTCCAGCGGCGGCGAAGCGTGCGCGTCCGGATTTCCAGAATCGATTCATACGCGGCCCCCCAAGTAGAGGTAGGTCTTTCTCTGGTCTTCGGGAAGTGACGCCCAGAACTTGAATCTTGCCTTCTCCTTCGGCCGGAATCCGTCGGCGCAGTGCGCCGCTGTCGCGTTTTGCGGGAACTGCGACGCCTGTCGCGGGCGGGGGCACTAGCCGGGCGACGGGCGAGCATGAACGCCAAATGCGCCCGGACGACGACCCTCGCATTCTCGATCCCTCCTGCGCTCCTTCTCAGCTGCGCGAAATAGGCCGTCAGCACAGGACTACAATCGCGGCTTTCCGGCAAGGAGGCGCAGGTGGCCGCAACGGTGAGTTGGGACGGGCTCCGCGAGCTGGCGAGCTTCCGCGCCGAGAAGGGGTGCGCGATCAGCGTCTATGTCGATCTCGATCCGAGCGTCGCGCCGACCGCCGGTGACGCGGCCAGCCGGGTCAACTCCTTGATGCACGAGGGGGAGGTTCGGGCGGAGGCCGCCCATGAGCTGACGCACGAGCAGCGGGAAGCGCTCCGACGTGACCTCGCTCGGATCCGAGAGTTCTTCCAGCGCGATTTCGACCGCGACGGTTCCCGCGGCGTGGCGGTCTTCTGCGCGGGACTCGACAACGCGTGGCGAACGCTGCCCCTCGGCGATCCGGTCGCCGACAAGATCGCTGTGGGTCGGCAGTTCTACCTTTCCCCGCTCGTCCCGCTCGTCGGCCGTGGTGAGGGAGCGTTGATCGCCGTGGTCGGCCGGGAGCGTGGAACCGTCTACATCTTGCGCGCCGGAAAGCTCGAGGAGCTCGTCGACCAGTTCGACGAGACGCCCGGACGGCATGACCAGGGTGGCTGGTCGCAGGCGCGCTACCAGCGACACATCGAGACGCTCGTCCACGAGCATCTGAAGGAAGTCGCGGAACAGCTCGATCGACGCGTCCGCCGTCTGCAAAGCCCGAGAGTCGTGATCGTGACGACGGAGGAGACGCGCGCAGAGCTCGAAGAAGTGTTCTCTCACGAGGTCAAGAACGCGATCGTCGGCTGGACGCAGGCCGAGGCGCACGCGGCGCCGGCGGAGCTGCTCCAGGCTGCCCGGCCGATCCTCGAGGAGTGGCACGCGAAGCAGGAGAAAGAGGCGGCCGAGCGCTGGCGCGAGGAGTCGGGCCGCGGCAGCCGGGCGACCGCGGGCTGGCACGCGACCCTCGAGGCGGCCTCCGACGGGCGAGTCGAGCTGCTGCTGTTCCACGAAGGGGCGGAGCACCCCGCGTGGCAGTGCCCGCGTTGCGGGCGGGTGAGCGCCGAAGGGGGGCCCTGTCCGCTCGACGGAACGCAGATGGAGGAGCGCGACGACGGTCTCAACCTCGCCGTCCACCAGACGCTCGCGCACGGCGGGAGCGTGCTCGCGCTGCGGCACTACCAGGACCTCGATCCGGTTGAGGGGATCGGCGCTCTGCTGCGGTACTGACCCTTCGAGGCATGTCCCCATGCCTGGCACCGGGGCACGCCCGACGCGGACATGTCGTCGGTCGCGGCCGGAGGCGAGCGGCCGCTTCAACAAGCAGAAGGGCGACCTCTTTGGACCCGTCCGCGGGTCTGGCACCGGGACACGTCTCGCCCAGACCGGCTCGGCCTCAGTAACTAAGCTTGAGGCCGATGGCGTCGCTTGCTCGCACGATCCTCGAAGAGCACCTCGAGCGCGGAGAGCTCGTTCCCGGCCAAGAGATCGCGCTCCGCGTCGACCAGGCGCTGGCCCAGGACGCGACCGGGACCATGGCGATGATGCAGTTCGAGCTCTTCGGCGAGGATCGCGTGCGCGTCGAGACGGCCGTGGTCTACGTCGACCACAACATCCTCCAGATCGACTTCAAGAATCCGGATGACCACCGCTTTCTGCAGGCGATGGCAGCCAAGTACGGCGCGTGGTTCTCACGGCCGGGGAACGGGATCTGCCACTACGTTCACTGCGAGCGGTTCGCGAAGCCGGGGCAGACGCTCGTCGGCGCCGATTCCCATACGACTCAATCGGGCTCGTGCGCGATGATCGCGATCGGGGCGGGCGGGCTCGACGTGGCGGTCTGCATGGCCGGACATCCATTCGAGCTGCCCTGCCCGAAGATCGTCGGCGTCTTCCTCGAGAACGAGCTCGCGCGTCCGTGGATCCAGGCGAAGGACGTGATCCTGGAGCTGCTCCGCCGTCGCGGGGTGCGGGGTGGCCGCGGCTGCATCTTCGAGTTCACCGGTCCCGGCGTGCACACGCTCAGCTACACCGAGCGAGGGACGATCGCGAACATGATCGCCGAGCTCGGCGCGACCGGTGCGGTCTTCCCCGCAGACGACGAGACGCGCAGCTGGCTGGAGGAGCAGGAGCGCCTCGAAGACTTCGTCGAGCTGCCAACCGGGGACACCGGGGACTTCGACGAAGAGGAGCACATCGACCTTGCCGAGCTCGTTCCGCTGCTGGCGAAGCCGTCCAGCCCGGGCAACGTCGTCCCGGTCGACGAGCTCGTCGGCACGGCGATTCAGCAGGTCTGCATCGGCTCCTCGGTCAACTCCTCGTACCACGACCTCGCGCTGTGCGGCGCGGTCATGCGCGGGCAGCGGCTCTCGGAGGGGCTCGTCTCGGCGACGGCGACGCCGGGATCGCGCCAGATCCTCGACCAGATCACGCGCTCGGGGACGTACGTCGATCTGCTGATGGCCGGGGTGCGGATGCTCGAGCCGGCCTGCGGACCCTGCGTGGGCATGGGGCAGGCGCCGCCGTCGGGCGCGAACTCCCTGCGGACGTTCAACCGGAACTTCCCCGGCCGGAGCGGGACGGCCGACGACCAGGTCTACCTCTGCTCGCCTGCTGTCGCCGCGGTGTCGATGCTGAAAGGCGTCATCTCGGACCCCCGCGAGCTCGACCCGCCCGAGCTGCCGGAGCGGCCGCCGGCTCGCCCCGAGGTCGTCCAGAAGCACATTCTCGAACCGGCGCCCGAAGGGGAGGCGGGGTCGATCGAGATCCCACGCGGCCCCAACATCAAACCGCCGCCGGAGCAGAAACCGCTGCCGGACGTGCTCGCCGGCCGCGTCTTGATCGTGGCGCCCGACGACATCTCGACCGGCGACCTCTCACCCGACGGCGCGACCGTGATGGCCTACCGATCGAACGTGCCGGCGATCGCCGAGTTCACGTTCCAGCACCGGGACAAGGATTTCGCGAAGCGGGCGCACGAGTGGGGCGGAGGCTTCATCGTCGCCGGGGACAACTACGGGCAGGGCTCGAGCCGCGAGCACGCGGCCCTCGCCCCCGCCCAGCTCGGCGTACGCGCGGTGATCGCGAAGAGCTTCGCGCGCATCCACCGGCGGAACCTGATTGCGCAGGGGATCGTGCCGCTGCTCTTCAACGACGGTGCGGACTACGACCGCGCGGAGCTCGGACAGAAGTGGGAGATCCACGACCTGCACGCGATCGCGGAGGGTGAAGACGAGCTCCAGGTTGAGATCGAAGGCGCACCTGCCTTCACGGTCACGCACGACTTCCTGCCCCGTGAGCGCGAGATCGTCGTGGCTGGCGGCTTGATCCGCTACCTCAAAGAGCAGCAGCCGGCCGGCGTGTAGGCGCTAGGCGGCGTCGGCAGCGCGCGGGAGCTCGGCGACGACTTCGCCGGAGCCGTCGAGATCCCGCGAATCGGCGGCCTGGTCGAGCTTCGTCTCGAATTTGTCGAGCCGCTTCTCCGCGTCGACGAACTTGTTCTCGGCGTTGCCGAGGTGCTTGCCGACGAGGTCGAAGTCCTCCTTGAAGCGGCCGAAGTCCTTCTGGAGCTGTGCGCAGTAGGCCATGACCTCGTGGGCGTGCTGCTCGATCTGGAGGCCCTTGAGACCGAGCAGGACGACCTGCAGGTATGCCGTCAGCGTCGTCGGCGACACCGGCAGCACCCGCTTTTCGTGGGCGTAGCTGAGCAACGCCCCGGTCTTGCCGCAGACGAGCTCGTAGTAGATCGCCTCCGAGGGCAGGTACATGAACGCGAAGTCGTACGTGCCCTCGTCGGGCCGGATGTACTTGGACGAGATCGCGTCGACGTGCCCCTTGACGTCGCGTGCGAAGGCCTTCTCGTGCAGCTCGCGCTCCGCGGTCTCCTGTGCGTCGACGAGCCGCTCGAAGTTGTCGAGCGGGAACTTGGCGTCGATCGGAGCGAGCCGGTCGACTCGGATTACAGCGTCAACCCGCTCGCCGCTCTTGAACCCGTACTGAAGCGAGTACGCCTCGGGCGGAAGGCGGTCGCGCAGCAGGTTGCCGAGCAGCAGCTCGCCGAAGCCGCCACGCGCCTTCGGCGGCCGCAAGACCTGCTGCAGCTGGCCGAGCTCCTTCGCGTGCTCTGCGAGGAGCGTCGTCGCCCGGCCGACATCGCCGAGCTGCCTGTGGATCGCATTCGTCTGCTTAGAGGCGTGCTCCATGCGCCGGTCGACCTTTGTGTCGAGCTCGCCGAGCCGCCGATCCATCGTCGCCGTGATGCCCTCGAGCTGGCGTCCCACTTCGGCGTTCCGAGACGCGAGGGTCGCGTCCGAGTCGGCCCTGAATGCCTGCAGCGCGCGGGTCAGCCAGATCGCGAGCGCGGCTCCGCCAGCCAGAACGAGCAGCATGATTGCGAATGCGAGCATGGCCGACTAACGCTAGGGAACGCGTCGGACGGCAAAGAAAAGGGCGGCCGGAGCCGCCCCATTCCACGGGGGTTCTAGCTCTCGCGCTCGGCTTGGTGCTCGGCCGCGCGCTCGCGCTCGGCCTGCGCCATGTCCTCGGCGCTTGCGGCTCGATCCTCGGCCATGCCCTGTTGTTCCTGATGCATGCCTTCGCTCTGCATGGAGCTGTCGCCCGTCATCCCGCCCGCGGTCTTCTTGCCGCGCCCGAGCAGCTTGTCCAGGAATCCCATCTGCTTTCTCCTCCTTGAGTGAGAACCCTGAGTATCGAAGATCGCGCCTGAAAAAGCCAACCGCCGAACGCGCCGAAGCTGTGGCTACCATCCAACAGCTTTGGCGAAGAAAGCCCGGACTCCAATGCCGCCGCGGCCGGTCCAGGCACCGCAGCGGCGCGATTCAAAGCCGCGCCGAGTGCCGGCTGTCGGCGCTCAGAGGAGGCCGCCGTGGATGCTCTACGGCCTCGCGGCACTCGGGCCGATCGCGCTTGCAATCGTCCTCTTGGTGATCTTCGTCGGCGGAGGTGGCTCGAGCAAGACGGTCACGGGCTCGGCGCCGACGATCGACTACGTCGCGCTGCCCGGGCTCCAGAAGGGGAAGGCGCCGTGGCCTGCCGAGTACGCTTCTTTGCCGGATCGCCTGGCGCCGCTCCAGCTGAGCTCGCTCGGTGCGCAGGGCACGGCGCTGCACATCCACCAGCACCTCGACATCTTCGTCAACGGCAAGCGCGTGACGGTCCCTGCACTCGTCGGGATCTACGGCAACGGAAACCCCAGCCAGGGCGGCTTCTTCGTCGAGCTCCACACCCACGACACCTCCGGGATCATCCACCTGGAGGCACCGAAGGCCGGTGCCTTCACCCTCGGCCAGTTCTTCGGCGTCTGGGGCGTGCGGCTTTCGAGCCGCTGCATCGGCGGCTACTGCGCAGCGCCTGGGAAGCCGCTCAAGTTCTACGTCAACGGCAAGCGGTTCGCGGGAGACCCGAACAACGTCGTCCTACGCGAGCACCAAGAGTTCGCGATCGTCTACGGCAAGCCGCCGGCGAAGATCCCCTCGAAGTACGACTGGGGCCCGTCCGGCCTCTAGGCGTAACCAGGGCGGACGCCGGTGCGGGGCTATCCTTGCGCCGCCGGGGTGGCGAAACTGGTCATACGCGCCTGACTTAAAATCAGGTGTCTCCTTTGGAGGCGTAAGGGTTCGAGTCCCTTCCCCGGCATAAGGAACCATGCGGGCTTGCGGCTCGTTCTCGGACGGCGAGCCGCCTTCGACTCCGTCGTCACCCACGCGGTGTTGCTGCGCGAGGGGAAGGAGGGACGCGAAACTCCGCGGTAGCTACAGCCTTCGTCGCGCTCGGGGGAATGGCGAGCGACGGAAGAAACGGCCAATACCAGGCGTCTAGAGAAGAACCGGCGGGGACGCTTGGCGGCCCACTGGCTGGCGAGCGCACCCGCCGGCTCCACCGACGATAGATGCCCCTCCGGCTGAATTCGTGCGTCGAGCAGCCGGAAAAAGCCGCTCTTTGCGGAATCTTTGCTGCGGCTTTGCAAACATCCTGTTTGCAATTTGGACGCACATGGAGAGACAATCCACACGTACTGCGGCGGTGCCGTCCGGCGTAGCCCCCATGCGGAAGGACGGACTTGACGGAACACCGATTTACGCGGCTCCAAAAGGAGCCCCACCCCACGTGGCCACGCGGGATGGGGCCGTTGCACCGACCTCGTTTCCCCGACGCCCTGCAAGAACGACGGAAAAGGGAGGTGGCGCCTAACGGCTGAGTCTACCGGCGCCCTCGGCGCCAGTCATTAGTCCGTAGACGCAGTTCACCCAAATGGGTGACCGAAGGAGGGAACACCTAGAAATGCGACGAGTTTGGATCATCACAGCATTGTCGATGTTAGTGCTCGGCTTGTCGGCTTCGGTGGCATTCGCCGCCGTCGCCCCAGGGACATACACCCCGACGGCCGGTAGCTTCAATACCGCGAATGCCCCCGGCAGCTCGCATCTCACGTCGGGTTCGCCCTCGTGCACGGTTAATGCAGACCGCTCGATCGACTGCACCGCGTACGTGCTCGGGGGCGTCGGGCACACGAACGGGAACGTGGCCTTGACTGCCAGCTACACGGCGATCATCGACTGCTACAACCACGGCGTCAACCCGAACAATGCAGTCGAGTCCCACCAGACGAGCTTCTCGCCCACAAGTCAGACCGCGGTGACCTCCTCGAAGAATGGGCAGTTGTCTGTCCCGACGCGGTCAGTAAGCTTCAGTGGGGCGCCAATCGGTTGCCCGAATGCGAACTGGACGCCCACGATCCGGCCGGGGTCGCAGACGCTCAACAGCTTCTCGTACACGCTCACCTTCGCCGGCTTCACGTCGGCCTACATCACGATCTCACAGCCGTAACCGGTTAACGCGGTGAGCCGCTAGAAGAAGAAAAGGGCCGGGCCTTAGGGTCCGGCCCTTCTTCCTTGGCCTATGCAGAACGGTTCAACCATGCGGGTTTGCTCGCTCGCGTGGACATCCGGTGGACAGCGGAAGCGTTGCTGATGCGAACACATATCCGTGTCTGTTTGAAAGCATGTGCGTTGCAAAGCAAGCCCGTTTCCGTCTCGTTCTGCTCCGTCTTGGGTGCGACTACCAACATGGGGAGAAGCGGGGCTAAGCCGGCTGAGGGTGCCTTAGAGGGGCCGGTCATCCGCGATACGTCGTCCAGGCTCAGTCGAGGGAGCGTCGAAGCTGCCGGCGCCCGTGCGGCGTCCCCAGGATCCTCACAGACGATTGATGTGAATCGGCGCGCCACGTCTGCCGCATGCTGAACATCGCTCGAGTTGACATCACGGTGCGGTTGTAGGAGCTTGCCCGTAACAAGGCCAAGGACTGCGGCGGCACGCCGTTTTCTTGGCTGCAATCCCTGGGGGAGAAGGAGGCAAGACGTGAAGTCTCTGCCTAGCCGACGAGTGCGTCTGGTCGCGCTCCTTGCCGTGGCGCTCTTCGCGCTGGCGGCGCTTCCAGCCGGGGCAGCGGTCTCCGGGACGAACGGGAAGATCCTCTTCGGCCAAGTCTTCCCGAACTACGGCGTCACGATCAATCCCGATGGCTCGAACCCGATTCAGATCGGACCCGTGGACACCACCACGTGCAACACCTGGTCGCCGGACAGCAGCAAAGTCCTCTGCAACCTCTGGAGTCCGGAGGGCGTCCAGCCGGGCGTCCAGCCGGCCACGGCCAACCCTGATGGGTCCGGGTTTACGCTGCTGAACTCGAACCTGCCGCTCGATCTCTTTTGCCTGAACTGGTCGCCGACGGGTGCCCGACTCCTTTGTCACAGCGAGGGGATGGCGAACCCGGCCGACGCCGGGGCTGATACACGGTGCGTTCGTCCGACGCGGGCGTCCTCGTCCGGGTCAGTACCACGCTTCCTGGGGGGTTCGATGACGGCTACGGCTACTCGCACGACGGCTCCCGGATCCTGTACGCCCAATTCGACTCCAACGACATCGCAACCCTGTTCTCGGTCAAACCGGACGGCAGCGACCCGATTCAGCTGAGCCCTCCGGGCATCTCGATCATCGATCTCGGCTTCTTCGATCGGGTCGGAGCGGACTGGTCACCCGATGGTTCGCGTGTGGCGTTCGCGGCGCAGAAGCTGTCGCTCGGGCGCTTCATCTCCGCTGTGTTCGTCGTCAACGCTGACGGGACCGGACTGCGTCAGATCACCCCCTCGGGTGTCGGCGCCCTCTCGGTCCAGTGGTCGCCGAACGGCGTGATGATCGCCTTCAGCGGCGGTTGCTGCGGTCTCCCGCAGGCCTGGGTCGTTCATCCCGACGGCAGCGGGCTCAGACGGGTCACGACCGCGGTCAACCGCGATTTCTTCGTGACCCCGGTCTGGTCACCGGATAGCACCAAGCTGGTCATCAACAAAATCGACCGCAACAACCAGGCCTCTGTGTGGACCGTCAACCTCAACGGCTCCGGCCTGTTGAAGCTGGCGGACACACCGCAGCCTTCGCAACTGGACTGGGGGAGCGCGCCCGCTAACTGATTGAGCATCCACGCAACCTGGGCGGTTCGGCGACGAGCCGCCCGCCGCATTCAATTACGCCTCGAGTACGTCGGACCTCGGCGATTCCTCGGCCTCGTTCACGAACGTAGGACACTTGAATTCAAACGGGAGCGTGAGAACGCCCGCGAGCTTGCTCGAAGTAGGCGCTGGTGCGAGACACGCCGACAGGTCTACGAGGAGCCTCTTCGCTACATGCACTACGCGATGCTTCGAGCCGACCGATCGAGCCTGACCCAATTCCTGAAGAGGAAGCGTTGCAGGTGCAAGTACGCGCCTCGATCTTTGGTTCCCGGCCCGTGACCGAGACTGCCGAGGAATTCATGTCGAAGGTCAGAGGATTTCACGTCCACACGACGATGCGCGTAAATGGCCAACGGGCAGGAATGAATTCGAAGGAATCAACCTGCGAGATGATCGCCTACCGCCAACAAGCAAACGATCTGCTCAAAAAAGTGGAAACATTGATGCGCGAGGAGTTAGAGAACCTATAAATTCGATTTCTTCGACCAAGGGAGGCAGCAGTGGCGCGCAAGACAATCCGAGTCTCAGACCGAAGCGGCCAAGAGATTCCTGACGGCAAAGGCGCGACGGTACGAATTACCTTCACGGATGCTCGCAAGGGAGCGCGCGAGCTTGATCTAACTGACGCCGAAGCCGAGAGCTTGGGCGGACGCGCAGTTGCTCGACGTGGGCGCAAGCCGAAAGCTGTCACCTAATTTCACTTCGCCTGCCGGTTCCACCTAGTTTGGCCGTGACGGACAGGCCCGGCGAAGACGGCATCCGGGCCCGGCGCGGATTCTCATCCTCGAGAGCAACCTTGATTATCTCCTTGGACTGTGGGAAAGTCGCCACCGCAGCCTGGCTAACCCCGAAAGCGACTTTTGGAGCGCGGAGTGGAGAGAAAGGGAGCAGCGTTTTGTCCCCACTGTCCGGGAGGGGAGGCGCACGATGTCCTTGACTCCTAAGCTATTTCACAGAAAGCCGCTGTTGGGACTTCTGGTACTGCTGCCGGTGCTGCTTGTGGCGCTCGTGCTGCCAGCTCCCGCGGACGCGGCTCAAGTCTCAAATGTGCGGGTGGATTTCGCCTTCACGATGACGAACCCCTGCACCGGTGAGTCCGTGTCCTTGGAGGGTACGACTCACTTTCTGGTCAATGTCACGAGGGACGCAGGTGGCGGCTCACACATCGTCGTGACCAGCGACACTCACGGGACTGGGACAAGCCCGAGCGGCGCCAATTACATCCTGATCGCGGCTGGAGAGTCCGTGGAGACTCCGGCTTCCGACGTAGTCGCCAATTTCATAGAACGAAGCACGTTCAAGCTCGTTGGGCCGGGAGTCGGGCCGACCGCGGACGACTTCACCGTCACGATTCTTTTCAAGGGAACGGTCGTGAACGGTGAGGTAAAAGTCGATATTACGAGATTCGAGGCCGAATGTAGTTAGCTCGCGGCTTGCCCTTGGCCGTGGCTCCGCATGCTCAACGCGTTCCAGCTAGTCAAGCGGACACGCCGGTCGTAACCTCAGCGTGGGCCGGGGAACCCGGCGCGAAGGCTTCGGCTCGCCACCCGGCCTGAAATTTTGTTCTTTGCCCCCAACTCTCGTAACGTGGAATTTTCATCTCGGTGATCTTGCGGCGTGGCTTCTCGGTCTGGCGTCTGACCTAGTGCGAGCGATCTTCGAGCCGAGGGTAACCACCTTGACGAGAACAATTTCCATTACTCGGGCAGGGAAGAGAGCCATCCGCTGTTGCAGGTTCGGAATTACAGACGGCTTCACTAAATCTCTGAAGGCTTGGAGCCGAATGGTATTTGCGATCTTGGCTGCGACTTTGCGACCACGCACGTACCAAACGAACGTCGGCCGCGTGGCAGTCAGTCGCTCGAATCATCACGTAATAGTTGCCTGGGTCGAGTTGATCTTTGTATAACCACGAACCGCGCTGAATTTCATCTGCGGTCAGAAAATCAGTCGCCTTGGTGTTCTCTTGTAGGAAACCGCCGTCAATCGCGCGGTCGGGCTTCGTGGCGAAATTGATCGTCGCATCGTCGGCTCCCGGCATCGAAAACGTCGTGCCGCGTGGCGCCGCGCGATCGCGGGGCAGGCACCGCCAGAATGTGCCGGGTGAGCCGCTACTACCGTGGCCGCGCGATCTGCAGCGGCTGGTTGAAATTCGTGTAGCGATGGTGCATGAAGTGCGCCGCGGCGGTCATCTCGAGCTCGAGAGGCCGATGTGTGGCGGGGTCGACCGCCACCTCGAACCACCCGGGCAGCCGCGGGTCGAAGAAGCTGACCAACCGCGCCCGCCGGCCAGCCACCTTCGCCCAGCCGAGTGCCTTCGCGTTCAGCCAGCGTGGGCCCCACTGTGCGCCGGGTAGCTGGAGCGGGGTCTGCGCCGAGCGCACCAGCCGTCCATTGCCGTTGGCATCCCAGCGCTCCGCGCCGATCACGACCGCCCGTGATCCCGTCGAGGTGACATAGGTGAGACGGTCGGGGGCGACGATTCGCCACGTCGTGGTGATCCTGTCGCCCGGGCTGGATGCGAGACGCTCGTGGATGACCAGGGTCCGCAGGCCGGCATAGGCGTGTCTCGCCTCCGCCACGAGCTTGCCCGCGGGGCGAGTGCGGAGAGGGATCGCAAAGGCGACCGGGCCCGAACCGAGTAGGACGGACACGCGGCGCGCGACGATTCGCCCCTGCGCCCGGTAGCAGCCCGGCCCGCAGGCGGTCGCGCTGCTAGTCCTCCCTTGCGCGCGAAAGGCGACCGGAAGCCCGTCGACGCCGTTGTCGTCCGGGCCGAGCACAGTCGCCTGGAGCTTCCCACCAGGCAAGATCGCGAGACCGACCGCGCGGTCGCCCGATTCGCCGCCGAGCACTGTGGCGCCCGGCGGAGGCTCGGCGATCGGCCGAGGCGCCTTCGGGCCGGCGACGGCGCGGGCGAGCTGGCGGCCAGGCGCGAGATCGGTGAGGAAGGCGACCGCGGTCACGAGTCCCGCGAGCAGGAGGAGTTCGGCCGCGACGTTCCGGCGCAGCGCCGCGAGACGGAGTCTCGGCAAGAGCCGGAAACGGTTGATCCAGCCGAGCGAGACCAGGAGAGCGAGAAGCCCGGTCTTGATCACGAGCGCCCGTCCGTAGCCCGAGCTCCAGAGCTGACTCACGGCGGAGAGTTCGGAGAGCGCCCGGATCAGCCCCGTTACGCCGATCACCGCGACCGAGACGAGCGCGATCGCCGAGAGGCGCGGCACGAGCGCGGCGGTGAATCGAGCGCGCTGTTCGGCTGAAAGACTCCGCGCGGCACGGGGGAGACCGATCGCCAGCGCGAGCAGGCCGCCGATCCAGACGGCGGCAGCGCCCACGTGCAGGATGTCGGCCGCGACGTTCAGCGGGCGCGGCCACTGCCCGCGGTCGAGCGCGTGCCCGGCGACCGATGGGACGGGCAGGAGCGCCAACGCGCAGATGAAGGCCCCGCGCCCGAGCCTGCGGTCGACGAGCGCGATCGCCGACAGCGTCGCTCCGACGATCGCGATGATTCCGCCAGCCTCATAGGCCACCCCGAAGCGGATGGTCCCTGGGTCGTGGTGCGGGATCAGCGAAGCGGCGCCCAGGAACGCCAGTAAGAAGCCGGCGAATGCGAGTGCCCAGAGCGCGCCCTCGGCCTGGTCTGCACCTGCTGAACGTAGCGCCGGCCGCCACGCAAGCGGCAGAAAGAGGGCGACGCCGACGGCGACGAGCAGTCCGGCGAAGAAGAACCAGCGCGAAATCACTCCTCGCGTCAGGTTCGTTCCTCCGGCTTTCAGAGCCGCCGTCGGTGGCGCGCGGCCCGCGCCGACGGCAAACGCGAACACGCCGTCGACCGTGTGACCGTCGTCAGAAAGCACGCTCCAGCGCACGGTGTAGTCGCCGTCGCGGAGCTTGTGCAGCGGGATCGTGACTATCCGACCGCTCGCCCGCGGCTTGCCGGCGGTGACCGGGCGCTTGTCGGAATTCGCGACCACAGTCGTCCGGCCGAGGACGCGGACCGTGTCGTCGAACCGAATCGTCACCTGTGAAGGTGCGCTCGCGACCACGGCGCCGTCGCCCGGCCTGGTCGAGACCATCCTCGCGTGTGCCCAGGCCGCAGGTGCCGCCGCCGCCGCGGCTGCGGAAAAGGCCGCGGCCGCGGCGAGCGTGCGTGTCCATCGCGTCAAGGTCTCGTCAGAGGGTTTCGTGGTGGCGCCCAAAACGGTTCGCCGCCAACCCATCTTGCCCGCACCTAGACTCTTTCCGATGGCCGAAGTGCAGGACGTCTCGCACGATTCGGGGCACCTCGAGTGGGAAACGCCCCTCTTCAACCAGGCGATCACGCAGTTCGAGCAGGCCCTCCCGCACGCCGCCGTCGGCGATGCCGTCGCCGAACGGCTGCGCTATCCCGAGCGCTCGCTCATCGTCAGCGTGCCGGTCCGGCTCGACGA
>VAWI01000042.1 GCA_005884005.1 Actinomycetota bacterium | reverse complement strand
AGCGTCACGAGCCAGCCGTCATGCGTGCGCTCGAACGCGGAGACTGACTCGACGGGACGCTCCAGCAAAGCCGAAAGCTGTTGGCGAGCCCGCTGGACCGTCTCCGTGGCTTCGTCCGGCGACGCACCTCGGACCGGCTCTTCTCCGCGATCCTTCCCGACGTCGCGGCTCTGGCGGGGCTCGGCCTCCGGCGACCCGTGGTCGGCCGCCGGCGCCTCCTCAGCCTCGGCCGCAGGCTCGTCTCTGTCCGGGCGGGGCTCGGCCTCCGGCGACTCCTGTTCGGCTGCCGGCGCCTCCGCAGCCTCACCTGCGGGCTCGGATTCGCGCTCCTCGTTGTCGCTACGGGAGGTGAGCGCTCGCGCTGCCGCGGCGGCTGCGCCCACTGCCGCTCCTGCGGCCGCGACCTTGGCCGCGTGCTTGACCGCCTCGAGCGGCTCTTCGCCGCCTCCGACGACGCCGTCGCCGGCCTCGTCTACTTCCGGGCCGGTTTGACCGCGGCGGCGATCACGCGCCTGCGACCGCTTACGCTGGGCTTCCGTCGGCTCCGCCACTTAGGACTCCTCCTTTTCGAGTCTTGCGAGCAGTTCGTCCTCGATCGACTCGTACTCCTCGGCCGTGATGGCACCAATCTCGAACTGCCGCTCGGCCTCCGCGAGCCGTCTCCGCAACGAGCCTTCGTCCCGAAGCTCGCGCTCGGCCTCCGCGGCCAGCTGCTCGGCGATCCAGACCGTTCCCCGCACCGGGGCGAGCGGCAGCGTCAGCAACCCGGTCAACAGACCCATTAGCCCGCCTCCGCACTGAGGCCGACGAAGCTGTGCGGCGCCAGCGGGCCCAGGTACTTGAAATGCATCCGCGGCGCCTGCTCCTGCGCGAGCTTGTTCATGGCGTCGTCGAACGCCGCAACCCGCTCGCGGTCGACGAGGAACGACGCCCCGAGGACCTGATGCTCGATCGGCTCCTGATCGACCTGGACGTCTACGGCCAGCCGCGACAGACGATCGAGAAGGACCTGCCGGTCGCGCAGCGTCCGTTCTTGGAGCTCCGCTGCGACTCGCTCTCCCAGCTCGACCCTGAGCGGATAAGTCGAAGTGTCGGAGGCGGCGCGCGTGGCTTCCCGCAGCCGCGCGATCCGCGGGTTGGCGTGAACGACCTCGGCGAGGATCGCCTCTTCTCGGAAGTAGGCTTTCACGCTCAGCTCGACCCGGCCCTCGAATTTGCGCAGAAGTTGGACCAACTCCGCGTAACGCGGACTGAGAAAGTCTTCGACGAGCGTCGTGCTGTTCTCGAAGACGACGCCGAAACGAAGGGGGAGCACGGTTCCGTGCACGAGCGCCGTGCCGAGGACTTCCGCGTGCCTGAGCAGGTCCCGCCGCTTCGCAGGGACCTTCGTCGACTCGACGGCGCTCGTCAGGCCTGCGAGCTGGCGGTAGGGGACCGCTTCGACCGATTCTTCGTGAACTCCCGCGCCTGCCTGAGGCCGCGCCGCGTCCGCCCACGTGACCCCGTACAAGTAGAGAGCGGTCGCGGCCGACACGTCAGCGCCTCCGGCGGTGGGACTCTGGAGAGTCACGCCTCAACCGCGCTCCGCGCGTTCCTTCTGGCGGTCGCCGTCACCGGAGAGCGCGTCCTTCGCTCCCTCGGCCATCCCCTTCGCCTTCCCGTCGCCATTCCCACCGCCGTCCCGGAGCTCCTTCAGACCCGCTGCCTCCGTCTGCGTCAGGTCGAGCCGGTTGACCGCCTCGGCGAAGCGCAGGTAGGTGTCGACGCTCGCGATCACGATGCGGGCATCGATCGTGATCAACTCGATCCCGATCACCGCGATCCGCACGTAGGCGTCGATGACCAGGCCCTTGTCCAGGATCAGTTCGACGACGTCGGCCAGCCCGCTCGGGCTCGGGGCTCGCTGGAGGTAGTTACTGGCCGTTCCGTGGGTTGCGATCGCCATGGATCTCCTTAGGTCGAAGCCGACTTCTGGAGCGCCCTCTGACGCTGCTGTCGGCGCTGTTGCCGTTGCTTGCGTTCCTCTTCCCGGTCTGCCTCGGGCTCGGTCGCGCTGCCCTCTTCGGTCGAACCCTGATCGGCACGTGGCTCGCTCGGAGCTCCCTCGCCCAACCGTTCGGCAAGCCCGGTGAGCAGCTGCGCGGGCGGACCGCTCAGACGGTTGGCGACTTTCTCGAGCGCTTCCCTGGCAACGGCCTTGCCGCCGCCCTTCTCGCGCACCTTCGGCAGCACGTCGTCCTGCCAGATCTCGGTTGACTTGCGGGTTAGATACGTCGTGCCTGCCGTTGCGGCGGCGGCCAGTAAAGGCGTGAGCGCCTTCTTGGCGGCCGCGCTCGACAGTTCCTTGAAAAAACTCTTCCCGCCGGCTTCCTCAGCAGCGGTCGACGGCTCGTTCGCCATGGGTCATCCCTCGTCTCCCGTGTCGTCGTCTGACTTTCCGTCTCCGCCCACGCGCGAGGCCAGCTCGCGTGCAGCCACCGCCGCCGCCCCAACCGCCGCGGCAGCCGCCGCGCCCTTGGCGGCTGTTCGCAGGCCCGAGCTCTCAGGCTTGACCTTCTCCTCCACGCCCTCGATCGCACCCTTCGTTTCCTTCTTCGCGCCCTCTTCCTGGAGCTCCGGAAGCCCCGCGAGCTCCGTCTGCGTCAGGTCAAGCCGGTTGACCGCCTCGGCGAAGCGCAGGTAGGTGTCGACGCTCGCGATCACGATGCGGGCGTCGATCGTGATCAGCTCGATCCCGATCACCGCGATCCGCACGTAGGCGTCGATGACCAGCCCCTTGTCCAGGATCAGTTCGACGACGTCGGCCAGCCCACTCGGGCTCGGGGCTCGCTGGAGGTAGTTACTGGCCGTTCCGTGGGTTGCGATCGCCATGGCTCAGTTCAACTCGAAGTGAGCGCCTCGCGTCGCTCGTGGCGCCGATTCTCTCGCTCGCGCCGCTCGGAGTCGCGGTCGCGGTTCTCGTCCTCTGAACTGTCCTTTTTGTCGCCGCCCGACTCGCCTCGGCTCTGGGCGTCGCCCTCGCCGGCTTCGTCGTCGCCGTCACGGTGCTGCTCCATCTCCTCGGGCTGGGAGCGATACTCGAGCCCCTTCGCGTCCCCGAACTCGACATATGCCTTGAAGCGAGCCAGGTCGGCCTCGACGGCGCGCTTCACGAAGCGCATTCCCGACGCCATCTTCTCGATCATCCCCGAAGGCACGAAATCGACAGTCACCAGCACGCGGGTCAGGTTCTTGTCGAGCCTGTGGAAGCTGATCACGCCGGAGTGCTGCGTACCGCTGACGGACTTCCAAGCGATCCGGTCGTTCTGCCGCTTGTCGGTGATCTCACCGTCCCACTCGCGCGTGCTGAACCAGATCTTCTCGCGCCAATGGATCTTGTTGTCTTCCTCCGGATCCACGTCGAGGACGCGGTGCATGAACTTCGGGAATTCCTCGAATTGCGTCCAGGTCTTGAAGGCCTTCTCAACGGGGACCGCGACGTCGGTCCAGCGCTGGATCGGCAAGCGCCGTGTCTTGCCGCCGCTTGGAGCGCCCCCGCCACCGCCGCCGAGCAGCTTCGAGGCGGCCTTGCCGGCGATCCCGCCGCCCGAGGCGAGCTGGCTCTTCGCCCCCTGGGCGCCTTTGCGACCGAGCTTCTCGGCTTCTTCGTCCGCCTCGCCGCCCAGCATCTTCATCAGGTCCGGTCCCTTCTTTGCGGCCAGCCCAGCCATCGCCGCGGCCGCCGCGGTAGCAGCAGCCGGAAGGAGAATCTCCTTGCTCGTCAGCCCCGCCAGACGGGACCGGCCGCCATCGTCGGTCCCATTCTGTGATTCCTCTCGATCGACAACGTCCGTTGCCTGTTCATCGGCCATCGTTCGTAGGCCCCCTTTTGTTGGCTCACAGCCGGGGTTGCCGACACGGGTCATCGCTAAACGTGTCAACGACGAGGCGAAATGCACCCAGCACCCGGTGAGGGTCACCCGACTACGCTGGTCGAAATCGCGACGAGCGGGGTGAGATGAGAGCGACTGTCTATTCGAAGACGGGTGGCCCGGACGTGCTCCAGCTGGTCGAGCGGCCGGTCCGAGAACCGGAAGCGGGTGAAGTCCGAGTCAGGGTGCACGTCTCGGGTGTGAACCCGACCGATTGGAAGGCGCGCCGCGGGGCCCACGAGGGCGAGGAGCTTCCGTTTCCAGAGGTCGTGCCGAATCAGGATGGGGCAGGGACGATCGACGCCGTCGGAACGGGCGTCCCCGCCGACCGCGTCGGGGAGCGGGTCTGGCTCTGGGAGGCGGCCTGGGAGCGCGCTGAGGGAACAGCGCAGGAGTTTGTCGTCCTTCCCGGGAGTCAAGCCGTGCGTCTGCCGGATGGGGTCTCGTTCGACGTCGGCGCAAGCCTCGGAATCCCGGCGCTGACCGCACACCGCTGTCTGACGGTCTCGGACCTCGGCCCACGCAGGCTCGAGCCCGGCGCTCTTACTGGTCAGACCGTGCTGGTCCCTGGCGGTGCAGGCGCGGTCGGGCACGCCGCGATCCAGCTCGCGCGTTGGGCAGATGCACGGGTGATCAGCACTGTCAGCAGCGACCAGAAGGCGGGGCTCGCGCGGGCGGCCGGCGCCGACCATGTCATCAACTACCGGAGCGGCGAGGCGCGCGAGGAGATCCTCGCCCTCGCGCCGGAAGGCGTCGACACGGTCGTCGAGGTCGCGGCGGCCGCAAACGCGGGTCTCGACGAAGCCGTACTAGGGGCGAACGGGATCGTCGCCGCTTACGCCGCCGACAGCCCCGACGACCTCGCGCTTGACGTGCGCGAGTTGATGTACCGCAACGTGCGCTACCAGTTCGTGCTCGTGTACACGATTCCGGAGACGGCGAAAGACCAGGCCGTTTCGGACGTCGCTTTCGCCGCTTCAGAGGGCATGCTCGCGGTCGGAGAAGACGCCGGGCTACCGCTCCACCGTTTCCCGCTCGAGCAGACGGCCGACGCCCATGCCGCGGTCGAAGGCGGCGCAGTCGGCAAGGTCCTCGTCGACGTCAACTGACGCCCAGGTCCATGTAGCGCTGTGGGCTCAATCGCCGATAACGCCACCGATCGTGCGTAGCCTGCCCTGGCGCGCGTGAACAAAACGGCCCCATGCTCGGAAATGGGCCCGATCCGGTCCATTCGGGATGGAGGCGGCCGCGCGAGTGCGACCGCCCCCACATATGCTCAGCCGATCGCGCAACCGGGGTTCGGCTGATCGACCCGGAGCACGGCCGGGCTCGGAGTCACGAACGTCGCAGCGATGTGCGCAGGCGCGTCCGTTTCGTTTCGAAGCACGAGCGAGCCCATCTCACTGTTCTCGACGAAGACGTCTCCTGCGCTGAACGTTCGCCCGAGACAGTCGGACTGATACAGGGTCACGCTTCCATCCTTGACCGTCACCAGCACGATGCCGATATGGCTGTGCCAGCCTGACGACGAGTGTGGGCCGTACGTGATCGTCTGGGTGACGGCGTCGGTCGGACCTTTGACCTGGAGCTTGACCCCGTCGACGTTGTAGTGGACGGCGTCAGGGATCGTTCCGTTCGCCTGATAGTCCACCGTCCGCGTGCCCGACGGCGCGGTCGCCAGGGCAACCCCGACGGCGACGCTTGCTCCAACCGCGATGACGCCTACGAGCAGGATGAGCTTCTTGACCCTCCCCGCCATCGAGCCTGGTGTGTCCGTCATGTTCCTCTCCTTCCCTTCGAGTGCCCCACGCTGAGCGTGAGCCCGTAGGCCAAGAGCACGACGGCGAGGGCGGCGACTGCGCCGATGCCGGCGTCCAGCCAGTGGAAGCCGCCGTCGACGCGGACCACCACGGTCGACCGTTCGCCGTGGGACGGTGCAGCAACCGCTGCAGCGGCCGCCATGAGGACGGCCGCCGAGCAGGCGCTCAGGAGCCAGCCGCCTCGCCAGAACGCCTGTCGCTTGACCATGCCCGGGAAGCTGACAGCCACCCGTTGAGAGATGCTTGATGCTGCCTTGAGAACTGCTTGCGGTCCGCGCGAAAACCGCCGCTATGCAGGCTCGCTGGCCAGTGTTAGCCTCGGTTGATGGCAAGGGGAGCTGCGGTGGAGTTCTTCCTCCTCGGCCCGCTCGAGGTGCGCCTGCACGGAAAGCCGGCAAAGCTCGGCGGCCAGAAGCAACGCGGCCTTCTTGCGCAGCTGCTCCTGAATGCCGACGAAGTCGTGCCAACCGCACGCCTGATCGACGAGCTCTGGGGCGAGCGGCCGCCGCCGAGCGCTGCAAACAGCGTGCACGTCTACGTGTCGCAACTGCGCAAGGTCTTCGGCGACGGCCGTCTGGCGACTCGTCAGCCCGGCTATCTCCTCGACGTCGGACAGGACGAGCTCGACGCTCGCCGCTTCGAACGGCTCCTGGGCGAGGGGCGCGCGCTTCGTGCGCGGGGGAATGCCACCGTCGCGAGGAGACTCCTCGGTGAGGCACTCGCCCTCTGGCGGGGACCACCGCTCGCCGACCTTCGCCACGAGGAGTTCGCGCAGGGCGAGATCGCGCGACTCGAGGAGCTTCGGCTCGCCGCGGTCGAGGAGCGCGTCGAGGCCGATCTCGAGCTGGGGATGGGAGGCGACCTCGTTCCCGAGCTCGATGAGCTGGTGCGCGCCAACGCGTTGCGCGAGCGGCTACGAGCTCAGCTGATGCTCGCCCTCTACCGCAGCGGTCGCCAGGCCGAAGCGCTGGACGCCTACCGGCAGGGACGTCGGATCTTGCACGAGGAGTTGGGCCTCGATCCCGGGCCCGCGCTGAGGGAACTGGAGCAGGCGATTCTTCGACAGGATCCAAAGCTCAGAGGTCGATCGGGCGATGCGAGGACGGTGCAGGCCGCAGCGAGAGCCCGCCGAGCGGGCTTGGCCATCGCGGTTGGCGCATTGGTGCTGCTCGCAGCGGGCATCGCCACAGCAGCCCTGGAGCTGACCCGAGGCGGACGGCGTATTACCCGCCTGCCGGCGAATTCGGTGGGCGTGATCGATCCCAGAGGGGACAGGATCAGGGCGTTCGTCTCCATCCCCGGTACGGCGCCAAGCGCGCTCGCTGTGGGCGATGGTGCGATCTGGGTCGCCGACACGGATGGCAACAGCGTCTCGCGCATCGATCGGTCGACGCAAGTCGTGCGCCAGACGATCCCTGTCGGCGGCGGGCCCGCCGGGCTGGCCGTGGGCGGCGGCGGGGTCTGGGTCGCAAATGGGCTCGATGGAACCGTCTCGCGCATCAACGCGACTACGAACCAAGTCGTCCAGACGATCGCCGTGGGCAACGGTCCAAGCGCGATCGCTTTCGGCGCGGGCGCGCTTTGGGTCGCGAACTCCGCTGACGGGACGCTCTCCCGCATCGACCCGGACACGGGCCACGTGACGCGAACGCTGCCCGCGGCCGTTGGAGCGACAGGCGTGGCGGTCGGTTTTCGCCGCGATCGCCACCGAGAGAGAGTGTGAGTGAGAGAGAAGGAGGAGGAGGTCGCTACATCCGATTCTCGGCTTCGCCTGCCTCTCGGGCTAAGGGCGCCGGGCTCGCCGGCTAGTAGGCGAAGCGCACCTGTCCGGACACTCTCGCCTTGTAGGCGACACAGCGGCCGAGGAAGCGGTGCCGGTAATGGGTCAGCGTCACCATGAAGTTGCCGCTGCCGTTCGACGTCGTCGGCGTCGAGACAGCATTGAGTGTGTCGGCGACCAGGTACTTCTGATTCGTGCAGTTCGCTCCACGGTCGAGCGTCATGATCTTGCCTCCGTGGTGGGTGAAGGTCCCGACGACCGCATCGACCGAGCTGCCGGGACCGCGAATCGCCATCGCAAAAGAGCCGCCGTTGACGTAGGTCGGGTCGGAGCCGAGCCGGTCGTGCTTCACCGTCGCGTTCCAGTACGCCGTGCCGCCTGCGTCCCCACTGCCGTTGCCGGCGAAGGAACCGACCGTCGAGGTGAAGGCGTACTCGTAGCCGGCGATCTTGAAGCTGGTCGACACCGGCGCTGACGAAGCGGCCGCGGGAAGTGCCACTGCCGCGAGGGTGAGAAGCACGATCAGTAACGCGCGAGGCATTGTCATAGGTCGCCGGATAAGACCCGCTTTCCGCAGGCGAAGTTAGGAAGGATGCCCTCCTCGACGACGAGTAGATTCCCGTGCCCGAGCGCTCGGCGGAAGATCGTGCGCGGGTTGCCCTGCGAGGTCGTCGCTGCTCCTCTCCTGGGGCCGAGCGGCGAGGGCGAGTCTGACTGGGCTGGTGAGTTTCCCGGGCCGCGATCGACGCAGTGCGGGTATCCGGTCGCTAACCGCCCGGTCGGCGCAGGAGGTCAGTACCGGCGTGAACGTTCAATCGCCGGGCGCCAGCGACAAAGAGACCCCGCCGCTCGAGCTGCGTGCGGGCGATTCCGCCTGCTCGAATCGCGATGGTGCGGGCGGTGCCGAGCCTAGGTGTCGTTGTCACGCCCTGGTTCAACCTCTGCGAAGCAAGATGGGCAGATGCCGGTCGTCGCGTGCCGTCTCGCATGAGCAACCACCTCTAGCTCGCGTGGCTTTCCGAACCAGTGCCCCGCGATTCGAACGCGCCCGCACCAAGCGCAGAAGATCACGGGATGACTCAAGCGCCACCGGGCGCGCTCGATCCAGAGCTTATTCGGCGCCAACTGCGACGCCGGCGAGCGCTGCGGTCAGGAACGGGCGGTCACCCACACACCCATGATGCGCAGGGACTGACTGACGAGTCAATCAAGTTTCGTGCCTGGGGAAGCCCGGGACTTAAGGAAGTCGGCGGCTGCGGCGGGTCGACCCCCAGACGCCAGCGTGCGATCAGCAGCGTGATTACCCCTCGGACCGAGGGCGAGAACTCGGAGCGAGCCGAGCAGCCGGCCAGCCGCTCGCCGGAAGCGGTTGCTCGGCTCTTAGTTTTCGTCGAGCCCATCAGACTGAGCCGACCGAATCCCATTCGTTCTGCCGAGTCGCGCTCCTCGCCGCCTACGCGCGGCCGGCTCAGTCTTGCTTTCGGCCTAGTGCTGCGGCCCGTCCTCCTCCTCTGAAGACGACTCGCCGACCCTGACGTTCGAGCCGCCGCCGACGTCTGGACCAGCGACCCTGGGGCCGCCTGGCGGTTGCGAGATCGCCTCGATCACCTCGCCGGTCGACTTCTCCTTGCTGGCGCGTGCGATGTCGGCTTGCGAGAGCATCCCGACCAGCTCGTTCTCGCGGACGACGATCGGTAGCCGCCGCACTTGCGCGCGCGCCATCAGCCCGAGCGCTTCGTCGAGGTCGTGCTCAGGGCTGAGCGCAACCACGTCAGCCGAGGCGACCTCGCCAACGCGCGTTGCCTCCGGATCAAGGCCGCCCCCGACGACGCGAAGCGCGACGTCACGGTCGGTGACGATTCCGACCAGCCGCGCTCCCTCCTCGACGACCGGGAGAGAACCGACGTCTTCCTCCTCCATCAGTCGCGCCGCCTCACGAACCGACGTTTCCGGCGTGACGGCGCGCGGCCGCTCCGTCATCACCTCAACGATCTTCGTTCCCACGACTGCCCCCTTCCTAGAAGTGGTTGCTTGATCTCCGCCTTTCCACCGCGGCCGCTGATGCAAACCGCAAGCGGTCGTCGAGGCGACGGCTGTCGCGCCGGTCATGAGATTGGCGACGCTCCTTTCTGCGCGTTCGCGCATTTTTTCGAGGGTCGCCGGCGGATGTAACCGTGGGCGTCTCGGGTCGGCCGTGCAGCAACTCCTACGTGAAGCCTCTGTCGCCAGACACCGAATGGGCACTAAGGGGCACCTAGCGACCCAATACCCGGTCTGGTGGTTTCTCCTAGGGCACAAAAAACCCCGCCTAAGCGGGGCTTTGTGAGGAGGGCGAGTTCCAAGAAGTCAGAACAGTTCTAAAAAAGGGCCGGAAAGACATTGAGAAGCGCCTGTTGACGTGACCTGATCACCTGCGAGGGCAACCCTATTTCGCTTTCTCAGTGGATTCTGGGGAGCATCACAGCATCCCCACCAGGGCGGAGCTAGGCTCAGCCGAGTGGAAGTCGTGTTCGAGGTCGCCAGCGAGCCATACCCGCTTGACGAGCGGGTGGCGACGCTCATGGCGGAGAACCTGAGGGTGAAGGCGGCGCAGGAACCTGACGCCGAAGGACTAGGAGCTCGGGCCGTCGCCGACGCGATCGAGCTCCGGCTAATCGAGGACACCGCCGACCCAATCACCTTGGGCGGAGACGGGGCCGAGGCCGTCTTTTACGCGCTGCTCGCCCCAGCTCGCGGCGGCGAGCCGCCGTGGGCGCTCTACCACGCCGTCAAACGGCTCCACGACGAGCGGGTTCGCCGGAAGAGCTAGGACAGCCTGCCCGTCGCGTTCGAGATCCTCGGCAAGCTCTGCGAGATCGGTGAGCGACTCGTCGACCTGAGGCGTGAGCCGCCCGGTCAAGCGCGCAGCCCAGCGCAACCTGCTGGCTGCGAGAGGGGTGAGCAACTCCTCGTACAGGGACGTGAAGCGACCAGCGATCTCCGCCCACATCTATCAGCGGCTCGTTGCCTGAGCGCGTCGGCCCGCGTCCAGCCTTCCTTCTCGCCCCGAGCAAGCGCGTCGACGACCGCGTCCTCGTCGTCGGGCGAAATGAGCCAACCCGGCCCCTTCAGAACGGTGCTTCCAGCCCGAATCAGCCTGCTCCCTGCGCGGTTCGACTCTCGTCTGCACGTAAAGAGAGGGAAGGAAAAGGGCTTCGCCTCTTTTTCCTTCCCTCTTGCCCAGTGCCGCCCGGAACTAACGCCTGCTCGGCGTCGTCGCGAGCAGCGTCTCCGGCGAGATCTCGCGGAGGATGAACTCGTCGTAGCCAAACAGCGTCGCTGCGACCGCGGAGATCGTGCGCGCTCCGTCGAGTGGTGTCAGGTGCCCCTTCTCGACGGCGCCTTGAATCTCCTTGACGAGCCGCTGCGCGACCTGCCATTTCGGCTCGATCGTCCGCGCAAAGTCGGTCGGCTTCATCGAGGCGAACTGCTGGACTAGAGACTGTGTGACCGTTGCCGCCATTGAAAAACCCCCCTTTCAAGGTCGGATAACGGTTCGGCCACAAGCTAACAAGGGCCGGGCCGGCGAGAGGCCATTTTTCCGCTCCTTGCAGAATCCGATTTTCCTGCAAAGTCCACAAAAAGCGCTTTCGAGCGATTCCGTTCGCTTGCTTTAGCTGGCTGGCTACTGGGACGCCGCCACCTCTACCCAGACCATGCATCGTTAACTCCATATTCGGCTAACGCGCTGGCGACTGGGCGAGCAGCGCCCGGCATTAGGCTCAGAGGCGTGCCGAGGTGGCCTGCTCCGGCGAGCCGGGCAGCGCAGTCTTCTCGAGCTGCTCCTGGACGACGGAAGCGGCAAGTGCCGGACGGTCAGCCTGAAATCGCGGCAGGAAGAAATGCCGTCCGTTCCGCGTCTAGCTGTGAGAACCACAAGGGCGTTCCGCGGCCCGCAGCCGAACGGATGCGCTAGGTAGATGACCTCGACTCATGGCTTAGGAGGGGCGGCTGCGATGAATGAGAGCCAAAGACGACACTACGAGCGGTTCAGCAAGGTCCACATCCACTACCCCCGCCGCGTCCTTAACTCGTACGGTGGCGACCTACGTCGGGCGATGGCAGACACCGACGAGCAGGTCGCCGTCAGGGTGGCTGCTTGGGAAGGGCAGCAGGGTCTCTTCATCCGGGATTGGCGTGCTGCCGGTGCGCAGGGAGACGGCTGAGCGGTGCGAGCGGTGCGGGGCCGAACACGAGCGCCTGGCTGACCGCGGCGCGTAGTAACCGGACGCCAACGCTGACTAAACGCTGACTTTCCGCGGCTCCCATGGCCGCCAACTCAGACCCCTCGCTGGAAAAACCCCGCCTGAGCGGGGCTTTCTGAGGAGAAGTGGAACTCTCCAAGAAAGAGGAGGAGAAGAAGAGGGGGAGGAGAGAGAAGAGAGGAGAGAAGAAGGAGGGCGAGTTCCAAGACGTCACAACAGTTCCAAAAAAGCGGCGGAAAGCGGTTGAGAGGGGCCTGTTGCTGGGACCTGCTCGGCCACTAGAGCCCGACTATTTCGCCTGCTCAGTGGCTCGGACCGAAGCCGGACCAGCCGCTTTCCAGCGTCGCTGAGGATTTCGTGCTGTCAGGCGCTCTGGCGAAAGGACGCTCGCACAGCCGAGCGAAGTTGGGTCAGGCATCGAGTCGGAGGACGACCTCGTCCGTTTCCTCGTTGCGCCCATAAGCGAACCCGCGGCCCTCGCCCACGATCACGAAACCGCACTTCGTCAACACGCGAATCGACGCGGCGTTGTCGCTCGCAGCGCCAGCGTAAAGCGGACGGGTTGCCTCCAGCTGCAAGAACTCCTGTAGGGCACGCGTGGCAATGCCGCGGCCCCAGTCTTCACGGCCGATCCAATAGGTGACCTCGCGCCGGCCCTCCAAGTCGAAGCTCGCAATGTGACCCACAACTCGACCGTCGATCTCGATCACCCTGTTCGTCGTAGAGCTGTCGCTCCTCAGCCGCGCCCACCGTCGCTCGAAGCTCGTT
>VAWI01000099.1 GCA_005884005.1 Actinomycetota bacterium | reverse complement strand
CACTTGTAGAGGAGACCGCGCGCCGCCTCGCACTTCGTCTCCATGTCCGCAAGTGTCGCCGCGATCAGCTGGTGCTCAGCGATCGGTTTGCCCATCGTCTCGCGGTTCTTCGCGTACTCGAGCGCGTAGTCGGTCGCGCCCTGAGCGAGCCCGAGCCCCTGCGCGCCGATTCCGGGCCGCGAGCGGTCGAGGATCCGCATCGCGATCCGGAAACCTGCGCCCTCCTCACCGAGCAGATTGTCCGCCGGAATGTGCATGTCGTTGAAGAAGAGCTCGCCGGTTGTCGAGCCCTTGATCCCCATCTTCGGCTCGATCCGGCCGACCTCGAAACCGGGCGTATCCGCCTCGACGACAAATGCGGAGATGCCCGGGTGGCCGGCCTCCGGATCGGTCTTCGCGAAGACGACGTAGAGGCCGGCGACCCCGGCATTCGTGATGAAGCGCTTGGAGCCGTTGAGCACGTACTCGTCGCCTTCGCGCCTCGCCTCGCTGCGCATCGCGGCCGAATCGGAGCCTGAGCCGGGCTCCGTCAGCGCGTAGGCGCCGCTCGCGAGCTTCGGCAGAAAGCGCCGTTTTTGCTCCTCGGTTCCCGCGAGCTTGATCCCCAGCGAGCCGAGCTCCTGCACCGCGAGGATCAGGCCGCTCGTGGCGCAGACCTTGGAGACCTCCTCGATCGCGACCAGGGTCATCAGCGCGCTCGCGCCGGCGCCGCCGTATTCCTCGTCGAACATGATTCCGAACACTTCGTGCTCGCGGAAGAGCTCGACGACGTCCCACGGGAACTCGGAGCTTTTGTCGATCTCGGCCGCCCGCGGCGCGATCCGCTCGCGCGCCAGAGCGCGAATCAGGTCGCGGATCTCACGCTGCTCCTCGCTCAGGGGCTCGTGGGACACGCCGCGATTGTAGGCACTAAGGGGCTCAACCAAGGCAGCCCCGCGGCCGATAAAGGAACTACTGTGGCCTTCAACCTTCCCCTCTTTCTGGTCCCGCTCCCGGCACTGGTGCTCGGCCTCCTGCGGGCCGTCGGCGCGCTGTAGACCGGCTCTAGCCCGCGTAGTCGAACGTCGACTCGTAGGCGCAGACACCGCGATACGCGAACGCGAGCGGCCCCGTCTCGACGCTCAGCTCGTCGACGACGAGCTCGCGGCCTTCACGCTCGTGGCCCGGGATCACGCACGTGATCGTTTCCGGTCCTTGGTAAAGCCCTGAGACGCGGACGCTGACCTTCGTGCCGGCCCGGAGCCACCCGCGACCAGGCGAGTGGTCGATCTCGATCTGCGCCGGCTCGACGCCGAGCGGGTCGCTCACCTTCCACGCCCAGGGAAAGTGCTCGAGGGCCGTTCCGCCTAGCGCGCCGGAGAAGATCTGTCCGAGCGCCTCGCGCTGTTCTTCGTCGCCGCTCTGATCCACGAAGAGCGCGAACGTCCACGGCGAGCCCTCCTCGTCGTCGCTGTAGCGCGCGGCGAGCACGACGCCGAGCCCTGTGAGCGCGACGTCGTCGGCGGCCCCATCCTCGATCCACCAGGAGAGCGCGCCGTCGCAGATTCCCTGCGTCGACCGGCCGCCCGGACGCCCGTCGATCCGCCTGCAGGGACACGGCGCGTCGCAGTTGCAGGACTCCAGATACGTTCCGCGGACCCGGTAAGACACTACGCGCCCATGTGCATCGCCGGCGCGCCGTGGCCGGGGACGTGCAAGCCGGGTACGGTCCCGGGAGACACCGCGACCCAAACCCCAAGCGCGACGAACGCCACTGCGAAGACGGGCGCGAGCCGATCTCCGGCCGGCAGCGCCTTCTGCACGAAGATCACTGCCGCGATCATGGCCATCCACGCCAGGCTCATGACTCCGAGCGCGAACAGCGCCACCATCAGCCCCCAGCAGCAGCCGACGCAGTAAAGGCCGTGCTCGACGCCCATTCGCAAGGCGCCCGTCTGGCCGTCACGCCAGCCGCCGAGCACGAAATGGAGCGGCCCGCGGCAATGTCGCAAGCACACCTCCTTCAGGGGGGTCAGCTCGTACAACCCCGTAAAGACAAGGGCACCACCCGCGACGTAGCGGCCGCCCCGGTTCCAGCCCAGGAAATGCGGCGCGGCGTCCTTCGCGACTCGATAGAGACCGTATGCGACGAGCCCGTAGGCCGTCCATGCGATCAGGTACCCCGCGACGAAGACCCACGTGGGCGCGGCGCCGGCGCTCCCCCTCCGAGCGCGTTCCCGGTTGACGCGGCTGAAGACGAGCACCATCGGCGCCACCGACGGCAGCATCATCGCCGCCATCATCGTCACCCACACCCCGAGGTACCAGCCGAGCCCGCCGAGGTCGGTTCCGGGGCCGGCGTCCATCCCGTGCATGCGCTGATAGGTGACGATCCAGGCGAGCAGCGTGCCCCCGAGCAGGACGACCGCAATGAAGGACGGAGCCGGGCGACGTAGTGCCCGGGAGTCAGCGATGGCTGCCGAACTCCTGTTGCTCGACGAGAGAGACGTGGGAGCCCGGGCGATCGAACGCGATCTCGTCGGTTGAGCGTAGCGTCGAGGATTTGACGACCTCGGCATAACCGTCGCCCGAGTACTCCATCCCGCCCGGGATCTGGACGAGCACGCGCTCCTCCTCTTCCGTGACCGGGTTCTTAATCGGCGCAAACTCGTTCTGAATAGTGTCGCCGATCCTGAGCGTGCCGTTCCGGCCGGAGAGCTGGATGTCGATCGGCACGACGGCCGGCTCCTTAACGTCACTGACGATCGAGGCGATGACCTCGAACCACGTTCCCCCGGCCTGGCCCATGAGGATCTGACCGAGCGAGTTCTTCTGCTCGTCAGTCATACCGACGTCGAAATAAGCCTTCACGGTTCCGTTCCCCTCGTGTAGCGGGCCGGGCCAGTGGTAAGCGGCCGCCCACTTGATGCCGTCCAGTGAGACGCCGTCGAAGTTCCCCGAGTCCACCTGCATGCCGAGGATGCCTTCGCACTCGTGGTGCGTCGGCTCGCTCATGAAATCGCACGGACAGCCCGGGTCGCAGCTGCAGCTCTTGAAGTAGGTGCCCGCCATGCGCCATTCGGCCATTTCGCTCTCTCCTCCCTTCGATTGCCTGCAGGATCTTGCTCCGAAAACGGGCTCGGCGCAACTGGCGGCGACTAGAGTCGCGCCGGTGATCCTCGAGAACGGCGTCATCCGGACAATGGATACCTCGCTGCCGACGGCCCGGGGCCTTGCGATCGCCGGCGAGTGGATCGCCGGCGGAGTCGGAACGCACGAGACGGCGCTCGCGAGCCCGGAGCGCATCGACCTGGCCGGCCGGTGCGTGCTGCCGGGCTTCACCGACTCGCACGTCCACTTCCCGACCTGGGCGATCGCCCAGCGCGAGGTTCGGCTAGAGGACACTCGTTCGCTCGACGAGGCGCTTGCCCGCGTTCGAGCCGCGTTTCGCGATGTCCGCCCGGGTACCTGGCTGCTCGGCCGCGGCTGGCGCAGCGGCGACTGGCAGCCGCCGGTCGAGCCGACGAAGGAGCTCCTTGACGAGATCGCGGGCGACACCCCGGTCGCATTGATGGCGCGCGACTCGCACTCGGTTTGGCTCAACTCAGCCGCGCTCGACCGCGCGAACGGCGACCTGCAGGTTCCCGGCGGTGTCGTCGAGCTGGACGAGGGCGGCGAGCCGACCGGCGTCCTGCGCGAGGAGTCCTGCTGGCACTTCCGCGATGCGTACATCGAGACCACCGACGACGAGTACATGGAGGCGATGCGCGGCGCGATCAAGCTGGCCAACGCCCGCGGCGTCGCCGCCGTACACGACAAGGACGGTTGGCTGGGCGCGCTGCGGTTCTGGCAGCGCCTCGAA
>VAWI01000013.1 GCA_005884005.1 Actinomycetota bacterium | reverse complement strand
CTTCGAGCACGCCGAGCGGAAGCTCTACGGCGTCCAGTTCCATCCTGAGGTCGTGCACACGCCCTGCGGGACGGAGGTGCTGAAGAACTTCCTCTACTCCCTCGCCGACGCGCCCGCGACATGGACGGCCGCGGCCGTGATCGAGGAGCAGGTCGAGAGGATCCGCGCGCAGGTCGGGTCGGAGCCTGTGCTCTGCGCCTTGAGCGGCGGCGTCGATTCGGCGGTCGCCGCGCTGCTCGTCCACAAGGCTGTCGGGGACCAGCTGACATGCGTCTTCGTCGACCATGGCCTGCTGCGAAAGGACGAGGCCGCACAGGTGGTCGGGACGTTTCGCGGCCACTTCCACGTTCCGCTGATCCACGTCGACGCCGAGGAGCGGTTCTTGGCCCGGCTCGAGGGCGTCGACAACCCCGAGGAAAAGCGGGTACGGATCGGCGAGGAGTTCATTCGGGTCTTCGAAGCCGAGTCCAGGAAACTCGGCGCAGTCAACTATCTCGTCCAGGGCACGCTCTACTCGGACGTGATCGAGTCGGGCGGCACCGAGGGCGTCGCCGCGAAGATCAAGTCGCACCACAACGTTGGCGGCCTGCCCGAGGAGATGGAGATGGAACTCGTCGAGCCGCTGCGCCTTTTGTTCAAGGACGAGGTCCGCCGGGTCGGCGAAGAGCTCGGGCTACCCGAGCGGATGGTTTGGCGACATCCGTTCCCCGGCCCGGGCCTTGCCATCCGAATCATCGGCGAGGTCACTCGCGAGCGGCTCGAGATCCTGCGCGAGGCCGATTCGATCCTGCTCGACGAGATCCGCCGCGCGGGGCTCTACCGCGAGCTCTGGCAGTGCTTCGCCGTGCTGCCCGCGATCCGCTCGGTTGGCGTCCAGGGCGACGAGCGCACGTACGCGTACCCGATCGTGATCCGCGCGGTCACCTCCGAAGACGCGATGACGGCCGACTGGGCCCGGCTTCCCTACGACCTGCTGGAGACGATCTCGAGCCGGATCATCAACGAGATCCCCGCCGTCAACCGGGTTGCGCTGGACATCTCCTCGAAGCCACCGTCGACGATCGAGTGGGAGTGATCGTCGGCAGGACGGGGTAACGAAAGTCTGTGGCGCGAAAGGTCGACGTGCCCGGCGCCGGGCAGGCCAAGATCATCAATCCGTGGGTCGCGTTCCTGGTCGCGCTGGTGACGCTCGGGATCTACTACATCTTCTGGTTCGGGATCCGGAACTCCGAGCTGAACGACTTCGGAGAGGCGTTCCGCCGTGAGGAGAACCCGCTGCGGGTCAACGTCTTCCTCGCGATCGTCGCCAACACGATCGGTGCTCTGCTGATCATCCCTCCGTTCATCTCGCAGTGGCGCTTCTACAAGCGAATCGGACGTGCCCAGGAGCTTGCCGGGCTCGATCACCGCATCAGCCACGTCACCGGCTTCCTGCTCTACCTCGTCGCATTCTTCCTGCTGCCGTTCGAGATTCCGTACGCCCAGCACCACCTGAACCGGCTCTGGGAACACGTTGTGGCGGAACGTGAAAAAACAGCGGCCGGTATGCGCGGCGCACCCCGGTCGGCGGCGTTCTAGCCCGTCAGCCGAATCGGCGGGTAGCGCCGGCGCACCTCGTCCACGTAGGAGCTCAGGTGTTCCGCGAGCACCGGATCGTGGATCTCGAGGACGTTCTCGGCGTTCTGCTCGCCTGAGCGCGAGAGGTTGAATGAGCCCGAGAACACGACATCGTCGGCGACGACGATCTTCGCGTGCATGAAGTCGTGCACCGTTCCGGTCCCGTACGGCGTCGACGGCTTGCCGGTGAAGTCGCCGGCGACCACCCGCTCGAGTAGGGGCAGCTTCCAGGCGACGTTGCCGTTTTCGCGCCACTGGTAGACCACGCCCTCGATCTGCGGGGCATCCAGGCAGCCCGCGACGTCGAGCTCGCCCTCGGAGACGAGCTGCGCCAGTGTTGCGAGCACGGGCGCCGCGGTGATCACGGGCGAGCAGATCCGCACCCGCCGTTTCGCGCGCGCGATCTGGCGGGCGATCCGCGCCGACAGGTCCTCGCCGTAGCCCGGCGTGAACCACGCGCGGACGAGGAGGCCGTCGACGTGCAGCCGTTTCGGCGCCACGAACCCCGTCTCCTCGACGACGTCCTTGGCCCAAAGCTGGTCGAAGTCCTCGACGAAGGCCTCTGCAAGCTCCGGCGACCCGACCGAGAGGATGACATTCTCTTGCCGCGACCAGGAGTCGTCGGTCCAGTTCATCGACCCGGTCCAAACGGTCTGGCGGTCGCGGACGACGAACTTGTGGTGCATCAGATCCGGCACCCCGCCGACCGCTTTTGACGGCACCCCGAGCGATTCGATCAGCTGGACATCGGGCTCCGGCGGCGGCGGCACGGGGATCGGGTTGCGGTGGTCGACGTTGTAGATGATCCGAACGGCAACCCCGCGTGCCGATGCCTCGTGGATCGCGCCCGCGACGACCGCCGCCGTCTCAGGGGCGAGGTGAAAGTCGTACTGCGCCAGCTCGAGCGACGTGCGCGCCTCACCGAGCCAGTCTGCGATCGCGTGTGCGATCTCGAGCGGCTGTTGCCCGCCGTCCGTCAGAGTGCGAACCGTGAGCTTTGTCGAGGAGCTGGCCGCTGCGGAGATCGGCGCCACGTTCAACTTCTATCGTGAAGGCCCTCGCGCCGGCCTGCTGAGGCGTCGACTCGGGGATTATCTGGCGGCGCACGAACACGCCCGCTTCCTGCTGGTCGGCGAAGCGCCGGGCTACCGCGGCGCCCGCGTGAGCGGCGTGCCCTTCACGTCCGAGCGCCAGCTCACCGGGACGGGCCCCGCCGAGGCGACCGCGACGATCGTCCGCGCCAGCCTCGAGGAGCTGGAGCTCGAGCAGGAGACGCTCTGCTGGAATGCCGTGCCCACGCATCCGGGCACGGAGACCGCGAACCGGCGCCCGACCCGCGTCGAAGTCGATGCCGGGAGGCGCTTCCTCGAGCAGCTGGCGCGCGGCCGGTGCGTGATCGCGGTCGGCCGTGTCGCCCACGCCGCGACCGGAGCCGCATACGTCCGCCACCCCAGCCACGGCGGCGCCGCGGCTTTCAGGAGCGGCTTCGACGCCGCGACGAGAGCGTTGGTACAATCGCGCCTCGGCGGACGCCCAGTCCGCCGTTTCCATGCAAAAGACCTGGAACGCAAAGCCCGGCGAGATCGAGCGCCGCTGGTATGTCGTTGACGCCGAGGGCAAGACCCTCGGTCGCTTGGCGACCCAGATCGCCGACACGCTGCGTGGCAAGACGAAGCCGCAGTACACGCCGCACGTCGACACCGGCGACTTCGTCGTGGTCGTCAACGCCGAGAAGATCTCCGTCACCGGCAACAAGCTCGACGACAAGCTCTATTACCGTCATTCCGGCTATCCGGGCGGCCTGCGGAGCCGGCCGCTGCGCGATCAGCTCGAGCGCCGGCCGACCGAGGTGATCCGCAAGGCGGTCAAAGGTATGCTCCCGCGGAACCGGCTCGCCCGTCAGCAGCTGAACAAGCTGAAGGTCTACGCGGGGCCGAACCACCCCCACACCGCCCAGAATCCGGAACTTCTCCGTGGAACAGAGGACGCGTAGCGTGGCGACTGCTGTCGAGCCCGCTCAGTACCAGGGAACCGGGAAGCGGAAGACCTCGGTTGCGCGCGTGATCCTGCGCCCGGGGGACGGCGCCACCTGGTTCAACGGCAAGAAGATCGAGGACTACTTTCCGCGTCTCACGCACCGCGAGCTGGCGCTGGCGCCGCTGAAGGTAACGGGCGTCGAGGGCACGTTCGACGTCCGCGTGCGCGTCCACGGCGGCGGCCCGAGTGGCCAGGCGGGCGCCGTGCGCCACGGGATTGCCCGCGCGCTCGTCGAGGCCGACCCGAACCTGCGCGAGCCGCTGAAGCGCGCCGGCTTCCTCAAGCGCGACGCCCGGATCGTCGAGCGCAAGAAGGCCGGCCTCCACAAGGCCCGCAAAGCCCCGCAGTTTTCTAAGCGCTGAAGGCTTTCGCTTTCAGCCCTTGGCTGGAAAGACCCGCGCGCTGCGCGGGTGAACGGCCGCGAGGGCGTTGCTTGCAACGCCCTCTAAAGGCCGCGGCGGCTTCGCCGGCGCGGCCGTCTAAACCCGCCGGGCTGCTCGTCTCGGCCGAGATCGTTGTGCGCGAGTCCGCGACGAGCGCGCGGTCTTCGCGGCCTCTTTAATCTCGCTCTCGATGACGCGTCGGTACTTCGGAACGGATGGCGTGCGCGGGGTTGTCGGTCAAGATCTAACCGCGGAGCTCGTCGAGCGGCTCGGCAAGGCCGCGACGCTCTGGTCGAAAGGCGGCCGCGTCTTCGTCGGCCGGGACACCCGCGCGTCCGGCCCTGAGCTCGAAGAGGCGTTCGCGCGCGGGATCGTCGAAGCCGGGGGCAACGCCGTGCTCGCAGGCGTGCTTCCGACACCCGCCGTCGCCCTGCTCGCGCTCGATCTCGGAGTCGTCGTCTCGGCCTCGCACAATCCCCCCGAGTACAACGGAATCAAGATCTTCGACCGTGACGGCAGGAAGCTGACCGATGCCGCCGAGGAGAAGATCGAGGAGCTGCTCGATGGCGAGGGGCCGGGCGAGGGAAAGATCGACCGCGTTGGCGTCGCCACCGACAGCTACCTGGAGCACATCGTCGAGCGGTTCGGCAGCGAACTCTCAGGCCTGCGCATCGCGGTCGATTGCGCCAACGGTGCCTACTCGGCGATCGCGCCGAAGGCGTTCGAGCAGCTCGGTGCGCAGGTGACGGCGATCGGGGCCGAGCCGGACGGAACGAACATCAACCTCGGCTGCGGCGCCACCGATCTGTCTCTGCTCCAGCGGACAATCCTGCAAGGGGACTTCGATCTCGGCGTCGCGTTCGACGGCGACGGCGACCGGATGCTTGCGGTCGACGCAAACGGCGCTCCGGTCGACGGCGATCAGATCCTCGCGATCCTGGCCGAGCATCTCGGCGTCGACCTGGTCGCGGTCACGCAGATGACGAACTTCGGCTTCCACCGCTTCGCCGAGGAGCGCGGGATCCGGGTGCTCACGACTGAGGTCGGAGACCGTTACGTGCTCGAGGCCCTGCGGGCCGAGGGTGGGGTGCTCGGAGGCGAGCAGTCGGGCCACATCATCTATCTGAAGGATCACGTCACGGGCGACGGGCTCGCCGCCGCGCTCCTCCTATGCGCCGCGCTGGGAGGCCGCACCCTCGCCGAGGCGGCTTCGGTGCTGCCGCGTTATCCGCAAGCCAAAGAAAATGTGCGAGTTGCCACAAAGGACCTCTCCGATCACCTGTTCGCAGAGATCGAGCGGGTGAACGAAGAACTCGACGGCTCAGGACGAATCCTCGTCCGCGCCTCGGGAACCGAACCCGTCGTACGCGTCCTTGCCGAGGCTGAAAATCCCCGGAAAGCGCAGGAGCTCTGTGCTAGGATCACCGCTCTCGTAACGCGAGAGCTCGGCTGACCGGACGCGACGCAGCGGCCGGAGGAGCAGCCGGGCTTTGTGCATTTATGGAAGTTTCGGACAACGTCCCTCGATTGAGGCTTCACCCCAGGGTCAGGCAGAGCGAAGGGAGAGCTTCAGGTGTGCGGGATCATCGGATACGTCGGGGAACGGCCGGCCAAGGATCTTCTCCTCCGCGGTCTCGAGCGGCTCGAATACCGGGGCTACGACTCGGCCGGGCTCGCGCTCCGCGAGGATGAAGGGCTCGACTACGTTCGAGCCGTCGGCAACCTCCAGGCGCTGAAAGAAGCGGCCGGCGACAACGGCTCGGCCTCGACGACGGGTCTCGGCCATACGCGCTGGGCCACCCACGGGCGCGTCTCCGAGCAGAACGCCCATCCGTTGGTCGGGTGCGACGACGGGCAGGTCGCGGTCGTCCTGAACGGAATCGTCGAGAACTTCCGCGAGCTCAAGAACTCGCTCGAGACCGAGGGGCACAGCTTCCACTCGGAGACCGACGCCGAGGTCGTCACTCACCTCGTCGAGCGGCATTACCGCGGCGATCTGGCCGAGGCCGTGCGCGCGGCGTACAAGGAGCTCGAGGGCCACTTTGCCTTCGTTGTCATCCACCATGCCCATCCAGGCGAGCTCGTCGGGGCGCGTCTGCAGTGCCCGTTGCTCGTGGGGGTCGGTGAGGGCGAGATGTTCCTGGCCTCGGCGACAACGGCGTTTTTGGGCGAGACACGCAAGCTCCAACTGATCGACGACGGCGAAGTCGTGGCGATCACCCCCCAGGGTGCGCGCTTCTTCGACGTCGAGAACGGAGAGGTCGAGCGCGAGATCCTCGAGGTCGACTGGGACGACGAGGCCGCCGAGAAGTCCGGTTACGAGACCTTCATGCTGAAGGAGATCTACGAGCAGCCCGACGCGGTCAAAGAGACGCTCGGCGACCGCGTCCGCCACGGACGCCTCGTGCTCGAGAGCCTCGGCCTCACCGACGAGGAGCTCCGCAACCTGCGCCGGATCGTGATCCTCGCCTGCGGCACCGCCTACCACTCCGGGGTCGTCGGCCGCTACATCATCGAAGAGTGGGCCCGGATCCCCGTCGAGCCCGACATCGCCAGCGAGTGGCGCTACCGCAACCCGGTGCTCTCCAAGGACACCCTGGTGATCGGGATCTCCCAATCGGGCGAGACCGCCGACACGCTCGCAGCGATGCGCCTCGCCCGCGAGAAGGGCGCACGCACGCTTGCGATCACGAACATGATGGGCTCGCAGATCACCCGCGAGGTCGACTCGTCCCTGTACACGCGCTGCGGCCTCGAGGTCGGCGTCGCGGCCTCGAAGACCTTCACTGCGCAGGTCGCCCTACTGTCGCTGGTCGCGCTCAAGCTCGCGGAGGTGCGGAAGTCGCTGCCGGCGGAGGAAGTCGAGCTGATCCTGGACGAGCTCTACGCGCTGCCGACGAAGATGACCGCCTTCCTCGAGGGTCAGCACCCGATCGAGGAGATCGCAGACCGCTTCCACGACAAGCCGTTCTTCCTCTATCTCGGCCGCCACATCGGCCTGCCGGTCGCGCTCGAAGGCGCGCTGAAGCTGAAGGAGATCTCGTACATCCCGACCGAGGCCTACTCCGCCGGGGAGATGAAGCACGGGCCGATCGCCCTGCTGGACGAGGAGACGCCGGTCGTCTGTGTGGCCACCGGCTCGCACGTCTACGAGAAGGTCATCTCCAACATCCAGGAGGTCCGCGCGCGCGGCGCCCACGTGATCGCGATCGCGACCGACGGAAACGAGGACATCCAGCACCACGCGGACGACGTCATCTTCGTGCCGCGCTCGCCCGCATTCCTGCAGGCCGTCCTCGCTGTGCTGCCGCTGCAGTTGCTCGCCTACCGGATCGCACGCCTGCGTGGGCTCAACGTCGACCAGCCCCGCAACCTGGCGAAAACCGTCACTGTGGAGTAGGTTTTTCCAGCAGGGAACGGTCGGCGCGTCTCCGACGTAGAGGAGGCGAATGAAGAAAAGCGCGCTCGCACTCCTGGTCGTCTTCGCGGCACTGGCCGCGGTCGCGGCATCTGCGTCGTCGCGCGCGACGCCAGTAGCCGTCCCTCAGGCGGCGAAGTCGCCGGCGAAAGAGCTCGGACCGCTGCTCGCGGTCGTGCCCGGAGCGCACGGCCCGGTCCTCGGACGCGCGGACAAGCGTGCGATCTGGGTCGCGCGGAAGAGCCCGAAGGTCCGCCTCTACAACAGCGTTCGAGCCTGGGCGTACGCGCCGGACGGAAGCGCGATTGTGCTCGCGACGCAGCCCTCCACTACCGAAGGGGCTTCGACCCTCGTCTTCGTCGAGCCGCGGCTGCTCCGGCGCCTGGCGCTGAATCGTCTCCCGGGGGGTTACGTCTCCGCGCTCGCGTGGGGCGATGACCGTGTCAACGTTGTTCTGCAGGATTCCGGCCAGATCGAGGTTGTTAGTGTCGACTCCACGACGCACGGCGTCTCGGTTGGCGCGAAAGTCGATGGATCACTGCTCGGCATCGACCGAGTCGGCGGCAGGATCGTGCTCCTGACCGGCCCTCGCAAGGGGATTGGAACCGCGTCTCTCGCTGTCGTCGAACCGACCGGGGCCCTGCGGACGGTCGCGTTACCCGAAATCTCGGCCGGTAGCGATCTGGGTAACGGAAGCGAGCCGCCCGACGTCGGCAAGATGCACCAGAACATCCCGGCGCTCGCTGTCGATCCCGATTCCGCCCGCGCGTTCGTAATCCCCGCGAACGGGTCGATCGCAGAAGTCACGCTCTCGACCCTCGGCGTCTCGTACCACTCGCTCGCGCAGTCGGTCTCTCTGCTCGGCCGCCTACACGACTGGGTCGAGCCGAGGGCTGAGGCAAAGGGCGTTACCGGCCCTGTTCGCGCCGCCCGCTGGCTCGGCAGCGGCGTCGTTGGGGTCACCGGCGGCGACGAGACGGCGACCATGGACGCGAGTAACCAGCTCCATGTCAGCTGGGCGCCGGCGGGGCTGAGGCTGATCGATACGAACACGTGGGGGACGAAGCTGATCGACCGCGGCGCGGATTCGTTCGTCGTCGACGGGGATTCGCTGCTCGTCACCGGATCGACCTGGAGCGACGGCGACCGCACAGGGGTCGGGCTTGCCGCCTATAGCTTTGACGGGACTCGGAAGCTCTCGGTCCTCAGCGGCGATTCCGCGCAGGTCGTGCTCGCCTTTCGCGGGAAGGTCTACCTCGATCTTGGTCGGTCCCACACGGCGACGGTGGTCGATCTCGCGAGCGGGCGCCTCGGGGACCGCCACGCTCCGCTGGCGCTGCTACTGATCGGAGACGGCTCGAATTAGCCGCTGACGCTGCTGGTATACCGACGGCGTGAGCGTGCTCTCGACCATCGGCGACGGGCTCTGGAACGCCTTTCAGATGGCCTGGGAGGTGGCATGGGCGCTCGTGCTCGGCTTCACATTGTCCGGAATCGTGCAGGCATGGGTCCCGCGCTCGCGGATCGAGCGGGCCCTCGGGGGCCGCGGGCCACGGGAGATCGCGCTCGCGACGGGGCTCGGCGCGGCGTCCTCCTCGTGTAGCTACGCGGCGATCGCGATCGCGAAGTCGATGTTCGCCAAGGGAGCGAGCTTCGCGTCGGCGATGGTGTTCCAGTTCGCCTCGACGAACCTCGTCTTCGAGCTCGGGATCGTGATCTGGGTCTTCATCGGGTGGCAATTCACGCTCGCGGAGCTCGTCGGCGGGCTGATCCTGATTGCGTTGATGTGGCTCGGCGTACGACTGTTCGTGACACGGAGGCTGGAGGAGGAGGCGCGCCGTCATGCCGAAGCGGCGGAGGCGGGCCACCAGCACCACTCGGCCGGGGCCGAGGGTTTGTCCCTTCGGCAGCGGCTGATCTCATTGCAGGCCTGGTCCGATGTCGCCCACAACTTTCGCAGCGACTGGGGGATGCTCTGGAGGGAGATCATCAGCGGTTTTGCCATCGCGGGCTTCATCTCGCTGCTGCCGGCGAGCGTCTTCAACGGGCTGTTCATCTCCGACGCCCCGTGGCCGGTGCGGCTGCTGGAGAACGTCGTCCTGGGGCCGCTCGTCGCCATTCTCTCGTTCGTCTGTTCGGTCGGTAATGCGCCGCTAGCGGCGGTGCTCTGGGGCGGCGGCATCTCGTTCGCCGGCGTGATCGCGTTCATCTACGCCGACCTGCTCATCATCCCGATCGTGATCGCGTACACGAAGTACTACGGCGGTGAGCTGACGGCGCGGCTGGTCGCGATCATGTTCGCGGCGATGGTACTGGCCGCGCTCGCGGTCGACGGAATCTTCAGCGCTCTCGGCCTGGTACCGGCGAAACGGCCCTCGATCGACTCGATCTCGAGCCGGGGCATCTCGTGGAACTACACGACCTTCCTGAACATCGCCTTTCTCGGGGTCGCTGCCTTCCTGGTCGCGCTGACGCTCCGACGCGGCGCGAAGGACCCCGTCTGCGGGATGACGGTAGACCGCCACGCGGGCAAGCCGACGTCGACCTACGAGGGGAGCACCTACTACTTCTGCAGCGAACGCTGCAAGGCGAAGTTCGACGACGAGCCGGCGCGCTACCTCGACGCCATCGGCCGACAGGCGGTCGCGCTCGACCACGCCGGCCACGGGCATTGAGGGCCGCCGCGCTCTCCTAGTCCGGCGGCTGGCGCAGCCGCTTCGTCTCGCTGCGGCGCCGCTTCTGCTCGAGCCGCCGCCTCTTGGCGGCTGCGCTCGGCTTGGTCCGCTTCCGCTTGCGCTCGATTCTCAGCGCCTCGCGGAGCTCGTCGACGACGCGCTCGATCGCGAGCTCGCGGTTTCGCCACTGGCTGCGCTCGTCCTGGGCGACAGCTCGTAGAACGGGACCCGCTTTCGCGATCACGCGCCGCTTCTGAGCGTCGGTCAGCACGACCGAGCGCTCGACGTCGAAGATCGCCTCGGCCCGCGTCTCGGTCTTCTGCGCGTGCTGCCCGCCGGGCCCGCTGGAGCGCGAGAAGCGGAGCTCGATCTCCGAGCGTGGGATGGAGACCGACCGGGTGACCCGAATAGACTCGCCGGCCATGGCGGCGATTCTCCTCGACCTCGACGGGGTCCTGCACATTTCCGGCCGGCCGATCGACGGCGCGGCTCAGGCAGTGAGACGGCTTCGCGACGCCGGCCACCGCGTCCACTTCCTCACGAACAACACTACCCAGTCGCGTTCGTCGCTTGCGGTCGCCGTCCGAGGCTTCGGAATCGAGCTCGAGGACGACGAGTTGCAGACGACCCCCGTTGCCGCGGCCCGCGTCCTCAAAGGAAGGCGCGTGCTCGCGCTGACAATGCCTGCGATCCGGGATGACCTCGAAGGGGTGGAACTGGTCGGCGACGGTGCGGACGCCGTGCTTTTAGGCGGCGCCGACGAGACCGCCGAGACCAATCGGGTCTTCAGCTACATGAACCTCGGCCGGGCTTTCGCGGAGCTGGAAGCCGGCGCCGAGCTCTACTGCCTCCACAAGAACCCGTGGTGGCAGACCTCGCGCGGAGCGCTTCTGGACGCCGGCGCCTTCGTGGTCGGGCTCGAGTACGCGACCGGCGCCCAGGCGACGGTGCTTGGAAAGCCGAGCGCTTCGTACTTCGAGGCAGCGTTGGAGGCGGTGGACTCGGATCCCGAGCATGCGTGGATGGTCGGTGACGACGTCGACGCGGACATCGGCGGCGCCGCCGCGCTCGGGATGCACACGATCCTCGTCCGCACCGGCAAGTTCCGCGACGACGCGGGCGCCTGGAGCGCGCAGCCCGAGGCGGTCGTCGATTCGATCGCCAACGTGCCGGAGTTGGTAGAGCGCTTCGGTTCCTAGACTTCAGGCGTGACCGTTGGCATCGATCTAACTGAGGCGTCGCTTGCGATGCCGCTCCGGAGGCCGTGGCGGCTTCGCCGCCGCGGCCGTTTTAACCCGGCCGAGTCCTAGACTTCGGCTGTGACTGTCGGTATCGATCTGACTGAGGCGTCGCTTGCGATGCCGCTCCGGAGGCCGTGGTGGCTTCGCCGCCGCGGCCGTTTTAACCCGGCCGAGTCCTAGACTTCGGCTGTGACCGTCGGTATCGATCTGATCGAGATTTCGCGCGTTCGGCGCACGCTGGACCGTTACCCGTCGTTCCGGGAGCGGTGCTTCACCGAGGCCGAGCGCGCCTACTGCGACTCGCGGCCGAATCCGCCGCAACATTATGCCGCTCGCTTTGCGGGCAAGGAGGCGATCGGCAAGGCGCTCGGCTTCGGTGTTGCGCGAGCGTTCGCCTGGCGCGAGGTCGAGATCGCGGGCCGGCCGAAGCCGGGCGTGACGCTTTCCGGCCGCATGCAGGCCTGGGCGGAGCGCGTCGGCGCGCGGGCTATCGACCTCTCGATGTCCCACTCGCGGGAGCTGGCGACGGCGGTTGCCGTAGTCGATGACTGACCTCCAGCCGCTCTACACGGCCGAGGAGATGAAGGCGGCCGAGGCGGGTCACGATGTCGAGGCGATGATGGAGCGGGCGGGAGGCGCGGTCGCCGCGGCGGTCTCACGGGACTACCCCGGCACACGGGTCGTCGCCGTCTGCGGCAAGGGCGCGAACGGCGGTGACGGCCGGATCGCGGCGCAGAAGCTCGGCGCTGAGGTTGTCGAGCTCGGCGCCGAGCTGCCGCCCGGAGACGTCGTCATCGACGCTGTCTTCGGCACCGGCTTCCACGGCGAGCCGCGCACAGAGGCAGCGCGCTCGATCGAGGCCATCCGGAGCGCCGGCGTGCCGGTGGTCGCCGTCGACGTCCCGTCCGGGGTCAACGCGTCGACCGGCGAGATCTCCGGGCTCTGCGTCGAGGCGGCGACGACCGTCACGTTCCACGGTGAAAAGGTCGGACTGGCGGTCGCGCCGGGGAGCCTGCACGCGGGCAGGATCGAGATTGCCGACATCGGGCTCGAACAAGCCGAGACGAGACACGCGCGGGTCACGAGCGGGATCGTCAGGCGTCTTCCCAAGCGGGAGCGGGACGGCAACAAGTACCGCTCGGGCTCGGTGCTCGTGGTCGGCGGGGCGCCAGGGATGACCGGCGCCGTCTGCCTTGCCTCAGAAGCGGCGTTCCGCGCAGACGCGGGGTACGTGACCGTCTGCGCGCCACGCGAGGCGCTACCGATCGTCGAGACGCGCCTGCTGGAGGCGGTCAAGCGGCCGCTCGAGGAAGCCTTCGAGGCGGCAGAGCGCTCCCGCGCGCTCGCGCTTGGGCCGGGACTCGGGCGCGGCGACGAGGCAAGGCAGCTCGTCCGACGGCTGCTGGAGGAAACCCACCTGCCGGCAGTCGTCGACGCCGACGCGCTGTTCGGCTTCGAGCGGGTCGAGCGAGACGCTCCGACGGTGCTGACACCGCATTCCGGTGAGCTCGCCCGCCTGCTCGAGGTCGAGACGGCGTGGGTCGACGCCCATCGTCTCGAAGCCGTCCACCGAGCGCTCGATCGCTTCGGGTGCGTCGTGCTCCTGAAAGGGAGCGAGACGATCGTGGCCGAGCCGGGTGCCCGAACGCTGATCAGCGCCGGCACACCCCGGCTCGCGACGGCGGGCACCGGCGACGTCCTGACGGGGATCATCGGAGCCTTCTTGTCGAAAGGGCTGGACGGACAGCTCGCGGCCGCGCTAGCGGCGCGCGTTCATACCGACGCAGCGCTCGCTGCGCCGCACGGTCGCGGACTGGTCGCAAGTGACGTGATCGCTCAGCTACCAGCCGTCCTCGATGCAGCGATCTGAGCTGACGATCGACCTCGGTGCGATCCGCCGCAACGTCCGGCGGTTGCTCGACGTGCTCGAGGGGGCAGAGCTCTGGGCGGTCGTGAAGGCGAATGGCTACGGGCACGGCGCAGTCGACGTCGGCGGCGCGGCGCTCGACGCGGGTGCGAGCGTCCTTTGCGTCGCGACGGTCCCGGAAGGTCTCCAGCTCCGCAAGGAGTTCGCGGCGGCACGAATCATCGTGATGGGGCCTCCGGCAACCAGCCGGGAGATTGCGCTGGCGCGCGAGGCCGGGCTCGAGCTGACGGTCTCCACCGACGAGATTCCCGAGGGTGTCAGCATCCATCTGAAGCTCGACACGGGCATGGGCCGCTGGGGCTTGTCCGAGCTACCGGTGCCTACCGCCGGGGTCGTCGGCCTGATGAGCCATCTCGCGACCGCGGACTCGGATCCCGAGTTCACCGAGACCCAGATCCGGCGCTTTCGCGAAGCGACTGAGCCATACCGACACCTGACCAGGCACCTGGCGAACAGCGCTGGTGCTCTTCGTTTCCCCGACGCTCGTTTCGACGCCGCCCGCTGCGGGGTCGCCCTCTACGGCCTCTCGCCTTTCGGCACCGATCCGGGCGACGACGGCCTCGAGCCGGCGCTCCACTGGTCGAGCCAGCTTGCGCAGGTTCGGCAACTCGCTCCGGGCGAGAGCACCGGCTACGGCCGCCGGTTCGTGGCCGAGCGCCCGACCTGGATCGGAATCGTCCCGGTGGGCTACGCGGACGGCTTCCGCCGGGACCTGACCGGAACCGAGGTCCGGGTCGGAGGCGAGCCACGCCGCGCGGTCGGCACGATCTCGATGGACGCACTGGCGGTCGAGCTGGATCGCGAGCTGCCGGTCGGGACGCCGGTGACGTTGCTCGGGCACGGGGTCTTGGCGGAAGATCACGCCCGTGCGGCAGGCACGATCAACTACGAGGTCGTTTGCGGGATCAACAGCGATCCCGCCCGCTCCAGGCGGGTGGTCGTCGATTCGTGAGCTCGTCGAAGAGTTGTTCGCCGGCGAGGAAGCCTGGATCGTGGGCGGCGCAGTCCGCGACGATGCGCTCGAGCGGCCGATCGTCGACGTCGACGTCGCCGTTGCAGAGCCCGAGCGCGCGGCGCGCCGTTACGCCCGCGCGTCCGGGGGCGCGCCCTTTCCGCTCTCGGGGCGCCATGGAGCCTGGCGGGTGGCGCTAGCGGACGGCCGCACCGTCGATTTCACGCCTTTGACCGGGCCGATCGCCGACGATCTCGCGACCCGCGACTTCAGCATCAACGCGATCGCGGAGCGAGCGGGCACCGGCGAGAGTGTGGATCCGTTCGACGGCTACAAGGATCTCGAGGCAAGGCGCCTACGCGCTGTCAGCGAGTCTGTCTTTCGCGACGACCCCCTGCGGCTGTTGCGCGGCCCACGGCTCGAAGGCGAGCTGCCGTTCGACTTCCGCCTCGTTCCCGAGACGGAGGAACTCATCCGCCGGGACTCCGGGCTCGTCACGAATCCGTCGAAGGAACGGATCCTGGGCGAGCTTCGACGACTGTCCGCGGACGGCTTCAGGCGGCTCGACGAGTTGGGGTTGCTCGAGCCCTTGGGCGGCTCGCTCGCGGGCATCGAACGAGCCGGGGCGGCGGGCCACCCGGACTACGACCTCGTGGTCGTCTTCGGCGAGAACCTCCTGCAGCTGCCCATCTCGAACGAGACGCGGCGATTTGCCCGGACGCTCCTGCGGGCCGAGGCCCCTGCAAACGACGCGCCGCGAGCGATTCACCGTTTTCGCCGCGCGACCGAGCCCTGGGCGCTCGAGGCATTGGCGTTCCTCGGCGCGCGCGAGCTCGAAGGCCCAGTGATCCGCGCAAGGGACGCCGAGCCCAGGAAGCCGCTCGTGCGCGGCGGGGACCTCGAGCTTCCGCCCGGGCCAGAGGTCGGCAGGCTGCTCGACGAGATCGCCGAGGAGCGCGCTGCTGGCACGATCACAACGAAGGAGGAGGCGCTTGAGTACGCACGACGCAACTCGGGCTCGGTTCGCAGCGACCGCTGACCGGATCGCCGCGCTCCAGGAGCTGCGCGCCGACGAGCTGGCCGCGCGCGTGCGTGAGTTCGTGCCGCTGACCGGCGAGGAGCGAGCGCTCGACGCGGGCGCGGGCACGGGCGCCCTGGCGTTCGCGCTGGCGCCGCTCGTGCGGGAGGTGGTCGCGGTCGAGCTCGTGCCGGAACTGATCGAACGCGGCCGAGCCAAGGCGCCGCCGAACGTCACCTTCGTCGAGGCCGATATCGCGAAGCTCGATTTCGCCCGGGCGTCCTTCGACTTGGCCGCAACGCTCCGGACGCTGCATCACGTACCGCGGCCCGAGCTCGTGATCGCCGAGCTGACCCGGGTGACTCGGCCCGGGGGGACCGTGCTCGTCGTCGACCAGATCGCGCCGAACGACCCGCTCGCGGCGGTCGACCTGAACCGCTTCGAGCAGGCCCGCGATCCCTCGCACACACGCACACTCGCCGACGTCGACCTCCGGCAGCTGTTCGAGGCAAACAGCCTCATCCTGCTTAAATCCGAGTTCGTGCGCGAGCAGCGCGAGCTCGAGCCGTATCTCGATCTCGCCGGGTGCGAGGGCGAGGAGCGAGAGCAGGCGAAGGCGCTGGCCCCGGCGGACTACACCGCGGAGCTCGGCTGGTACCTGCTGCGACATCCCTAGTCCATCTGGTTACGATGCGGCGCGTGCGCGTCGAGATCTTCTATTGCCCCGTCTGAAGCGGCTACGACGAACGAGCCGCGAGTCTCGCGGCTGAGCTGACGGAGCACGGCTTCGACGCGCAGGCAATCGAGGGCGCGAAGAGCCAGTACGACGTGATCGCCGACGGACAGCTCGTCTTCTCGAAGCAGCAGCAGGGCCGCTTCCCCGAGCACGACGAGATTGTCACTGCCTTGCGTTCCTAGTCTTCGAGGTGCGCGATCGCGGCGCGGAGCTCCTGCCGCTCCTGCTCGTTCGTCGTGAACGCTTTCGTCAGGCGCCGGTCGCCTTCCTCGGTCAGCCGCAGGTAGGCGACGCGACCGTCCGCGGACGACTGCTCTCGCCTGACGAGGCCGGTTTCCTCCGCCCGGCGGACCAGCTCGGTGACCGTGCTCTGGGCGAGCTGCAGCCGGTCGGAGAGCTCGGTCACCGTCGACTGCTCCCTCCCGTCCGGCGCGCCTTTGATCATCAACAGCAGCAGGTAGCGCTGCGGCGTCAGCCCGGACTGGCGGGCGTTTCGCTCGCTCTTGCGGAGAAAAGCGCGCAGTGCGGCGCGGAAGTCGGCCACGCGTGCGACCTCGCTGTGGGGGGGCGACGCTTCCATGGTCAGTTCGATTCTATTTCCGCTTGCGGCGGACGGCACTAGCCCGGGCAGCGCGCGCGAGCAACCCCGGAGCGGCTGCCTGGACGATCGCGGCCGGCCGGTACCAGTGCGGGACGAACTGTTCGAGCCTTTTCCGCTCGACCGCCCGCGCGACCTGCTCGGCGACAAGCTCGGGCTCGGCGACCAGCCTTTTCAGCGCACGGCTCCGAAAGCGCGAACGGTTTGGGAACCCCGGCGTGTCGATCAAGCCCGGAATGACCGTGTGGACCGTGATCCCGCTGCCGGCAACCTCGACGCCGACCGACCGGGAGAAGGCCAGCTGTGCATGCTTCGAGGCGCTGTAGGGGCCCGAGTGACCTGCCGCGATCGTCCCCGCAACAGAGGCGATGTTGACGAGGTCGGAGGGAGCGCCGGCTTCGAGCGCGGGCATGAACGCCCGCAGGCACCAGACCGAGCCGAGATAGTTGATGCGGACAAGCTGCTCGATCTGCTCCGGCTCGAGGTCGAGGAAGCCGCCGCCGTGACCTGCGATGCCGGCGTTGTTGACGAGTAGGCGGATCGCCGGGTGCCGCTCGCGGACCGCTGCGGCGACGCGCTCGACTTCCCCGCGGTCGGCAACGTCGCAGACCTCGTGCTCGGCTCCGACCTCGCTTGCGACCTCCGCAAGCCGCTCCTCGCCACGCGCGACCAGTACGAGCTGCCACCCGCGACGCGCGAGCCTGCGCGCGATCGCGGCGCCGATTCCGCTCGAGCCACCGGTTACGACGGCGAGCGGTGGTCCCTCTCCACGATCTGCAGCTCGAGCGCTCAACGTCACTCAGCCGGGATTAGCGGCCGCCCGAGTGAATCGGGCGGCCTCGCCGACGACATCGCAAGCGACGCCTTACCTGCAAACCCGAACGTTTCGGCGAGCCTGAGCTGAGCCGCCCCGCGACCGCACAACCACTCGTAGCTTGTGCGGCCCCCGCTTCGAGGCCCGCGTCTGCCAGCGCGCGGTGAAGAGGCCGAGGGATCCCCGCCGGACGGTCTTGATCAAGCGCCTGCCGTCGTAGAAACGGATGGCCTTGATTCCTGCGGGCGCCGAAGCGGCGACGGCGAGTGACGCGCGGCCTTTCACACACGACGTCCCGAGCGGCAGAAGCCACGTCACCGTCGCGCGCTTCGTTCCGCGGACGTTGACGCGTTTGATCGTCGTGTTCGGGAGGACATTGGCGCCGATCTGGTCGACGTTCTTCGTCTCCTGGTTGTCCGCAGCCAGTGCGGCGCCTCTGAAGAGGCCCCGTCGCACGGGCGGAGCCGACCGCGGAATCGCGAAGAGCGCCAGCCCGCTGGTGGGGTCGTACAGGGCCGCTCCCAGCAGCACGCGCTGCCGGTACTCGATCACGAGCGAGAGCGGATCGACGCCGGAACCGAGGTCCGTCACCCGTGCAGCCAGCAGCGGCCGCCCGACGGTGACGCGCTTCGTCAACAGCTTGAATCTCGGCGGCGTCACGTCGTTCACCCAGGAGCGGAGCGCATAGGCCCCTGCGAGGGAACGGCCGGTGAAGATGTCGCGGCCCGAATCCACGGCGACGTAGTAGCGCTTCTCGCGAGGGAAAACGGCTCCGGCGACACCGATGTCGAGCCGGTAGTCATCGGTCATGAGGTTCGCGTCGACCGGCGTGCCGGCATACCCCTGCACGTCGTTCTCGTCGCGCGAGCCCAGAAGCCATGGCTCGACCAGGGCGCCGGCCGATTCACCCACGATCGCTGCACCGACGTTGGCGACCGGCTGGCTGATGTGGATGGAGTAGAGCTTGTCGGCGCCGCTCTCGTCCATCGGTGCGCCTGTATAGGTCGGCGCGGGTCCGAACGGGCTTGCCGGGAAGCGGTACCGATTGATGTTCGAGGCGCCGGTGCGGGTATCGCCGCTCTGCAGCTTCTTCAGCGGCAGGACGGGTCCGATCTCGGCACCGGGCCGCTCGACCGCGAAGTAGTAGGGGATCCGCCGCACGTCGGTGCCCTGCGTGAGGGTGATGAAGCCCTCATTGCCCCCGGTCGCGGCGTCGGCGTTCGCCCGCACGACGACAGGGATCTCCGCGATTCCTCCAGGCGACACTGCGACCGACGTCGGCAGGTCCACGAATGCTCCCGAGGTTGCGGCCTGGCTCTGGAGCCCGAGCGTCCACGTCCCGGCGCCGCCGCCCGCGTCCTGAACTTCGACCAGCATCGAACGCCGCGCGCTGCCGCCCGTGATGTCCAGGTCCTGGAAGGAGAGCGAAACGGGAGTCGTGAAGAGCTTGGGATTGTCCGCGCCCGGGACGTTGACGAGCCCCGCGCCCTCGAGCAAGACCGAGGCCTCCTGCGTACGCGCCGTGTCTCCCCAGGCCGCGCCTGCGGTCGACATCAACGCAGACTTGATCTCCGCCGGCGTCCAGGACGGATGGCGGGCGACGAGCAGCGCCGCGGCGCCCGCGACATGCGGAGTCGCCATGCTGGTGCCGTCGAAGACTGCGAACGGCTCGCCGGCCGCCTCGGGCAGGGTCGCGGAGAGGATCTGCCCGCCCGGCGCGGCGAGGTCGGGCTTCAGCTGGTGCCCGAAATCGGTCGGGCCCGCGGACGAGAAGCTCGTGATAATGCCGCTGCGGCCCGTGTTCAGCTCGTTGAACGATCTCGCGAAGCGGACGGTCGCGCGACCGCCTTTCGAATCGAGGTAAGCCTGCAGGCGAGCGCCGTCGAGATCCGAGACCATGCCGGCATCCAGAGGCAGCTGCAACGGGATGAAGTTCGCCTCGCCGGGCCGGTTGTCGACAAGGACCATGGCCGCGGCGCCGCCGATCTGGGCGTTGGCAGCCTTGGTCGAGAAGGCGCAGATGCCGCGGGAGACAAGCAGGATCGTCCCGCGGACCGAGTCTGGTGGCAGCGTGCCGCGGCTGTTGGGATCGGAGGCGGGCCCGCACAGATGCCGTTCGACCGAACTGCCGTTGGTGCCGACGAGCGTTCCGACGTCGGCGAGCGTCCGGTCGGCTGTCGTCCAGGCGGCAGGGACCGGGAGGATGTCCTGGAACGGGATGTTCTTCAATTCCGCCGGCGCGTCGCTCGTGGTCACGCTCAGCGACGGCGCGAAGACGTGGCTGTTTGAGACAGCCGCGACGGAGATCGCGTCCGGGGCCGTTCCGGGAGAGCCGACGGAGCCGAGGCCCCAGTCGTCGCGGTCGTTCCCGGCGGCGATCACCGGCACGACGCCGGCATTCGCGACGTTGCGGACGGCCTCGACGAGGGCGTCGCTGAGGGGATCGACCTGCGGCCCGCCGCCGGAGAAGTTGATTACGTCCATGCCGTCGTTCACGGCCGACTCGAACGCGGCGACGATCTGAGGGGTGAACGCGTCGTACCCCGTCGGCGTTGGCGTGTTGAAGACGCGGTAGTTTCCAAGCCAGGCTCGCGGCGCGACCCCGCTCAGACCGCTGATCGTCGGATGGTCAGGCCCGGCCGGGGCGGTGGTGCCCGCATCGCCGGCGGCGATACCGGCGACGTGCGTTCCGTGGAACGATGCCTGCCGGTAGAGCGGCAGGCGGCCCTGCGCTCCGGAGCCGGGACCCGGAAAGGCGCGCGCGACGATCACCTTCGGGTTCGTGAACTTGGTTGCTCCGCGAGGGAAGCCGACCGGATAGCTGAAACCTGCGGGGCTGAAGTACGGGTTCGTCTGGTCGATGCCGTCGTCGACGATGCCGATCTTCACGCCGTCGCCGCGGTCGCCTGTGCTCGCCCACAGCTCGTCCGCGCCGATGATCGCGGGACTCCGGTTGGTGTCGAGCGCGTAACGGACGCTCGGGTAGATCTTTGTCACGGCGTGCAGCCGCGCGAGCCGCGGCAGCTTGCGCGCCGGGAGCGACACCGCGAAGCCGTCCAACACGACCCGGTATCGGTACGAGATACGGGCCGAAGGGATCGCTCGCCCGAGCTCGGCGGCGGCGGCACGCTGGGCGCGCGCGAGCCGGGCGAGATAGATGCGCGAGCTCGAGCTGCCGACATTCAGGCGCGAAGTGGCGATCGCGGCGAAGAGGGTCCGGTTGTAAGCGGCAAGCGGGGGCAGCCTCAGGCCAACGAGGACGGTCAGTCGCCCCCGTGACGAGGCCGAAGGAATCTTCAGTGTCCCGGCGCGTACGCGCGGGAGGCTCCGTTCGCCGTAGCTGCGGCGGATCGGCTGCAAAGTTGCAGACGCTGCGGAAGTGAGGATCAGCGCCGCAGCGAGCGGAAGAAGAACGGCGCGGCGCAAGGCCCGCAGGGTAGCCGAGAAACCGTAAACTCGCCCGCCGTGGCTGATTTCGCCGGCAAGCGAGGTCTCGTCCTCGGCGTCGCCAACAAGCGGTCGATCGCGTGGGCGATCGCGAAGCGCCTGGCCGACGGCGGCGCCAGGCTCGCCTTCACCTACCAGGGCGACCGGATCGAAGCCGGCGTCCGCGAGCTCGCGGCCACGGTCGACTCGCCGCATGTGACCGAATGCGACGTGCGCTCGGACGACCACGTCGCGCGTGTCGTCGCCGAGGCGGGGGAGATCTTCGGCGGGAAGCTCGATCTGCTCGTCCATTCGGTCGCGTTCGCGGCCGCAGAGGATCTCGAGGGCCGCTTTACGGATACGCCGCGCGACCGCTTTTGGATGGCGCTCGATGTCAGCGCCTATTCACTCGTGGCGGCCGCGCGCGCCGCGGAGCCGCTGATGGAAGCAGCCGGCGGCGGCGCAATCGTGACGATGACCTACCTCGGCGGCGAGCGGGCGGTGCCACACTACAACGTCATGGGCGTCGCCAAGGCGGCGCTCGACTCGTCAGTTCAGTACCTCGCCTGGGACCTCGGCGTCAAGAACATCCGCGTGAACGCGATCTCAGCGGGCCCGGTCAGGACCCTGGCGGCACGCTCGATCGCCGGTTTCCCGACGATGGAGGCGATCGTCGAGGAGCGCGCACCGCTTCGCCGCCACATCAGCGCGGACGACGTCGGCGCGGCGGCCGCCTACCTGCTCTCGGACGATGCCCAGAACGTCACGGGCACGACGCTCTACGTCGACTCCGGGTATCACGCGATGGGTATGTAGAGGGGGCCTCCGGACAAGCCGTTTCTAGCTCAACCATGCCGATCGGCCGTCGTGCAGGCCCGCCAGGTCCCGCGCTTGTGTTGACCCGGTGATGACACCAGCCGTCGCCTGTGTCGACAACGAGCGCTTAGGCCGTTGTTGCACATTCTGCGTTTAGCATGCCGTTTCGGATCGCCGGTCGAAGGTAGGGCAGCACCAGCGAGGACGCGCCGGTTACTGTCCGGCAACTCGGTGAGGTCGAGTCTCTGCAGCACAGGATGGATGTCGCCGGCGCGCGGGAGCCGGTGGACGGAATCTGCGATGGAGCCCTTAGGTACGCGCTGCGGGCTGCTTCGGCAGCAACGGGTGACCGTCGACGACGGCGGTGGCGACGTCGATCAATTTGCGGTTCGCGGCGCGTGACTGGTCGCGCAGCATTTCGAACGCGGTCGCCTCGTCGACCGAGTGGCGCTCCATCAGGATCCCCTTGGCCCGCTCGGTGATCGCGCGGCGCCCGAAGGCGCCCTCGAGATCGTGGTACTCGGCGAAGCGGCGCAGGACGATGTCGATCGAGCTCTGCCAGTCCTCACCGTCGGCATCGGTGATGTAGGCGAAGACGCCGCGTTTGGACGCTTCTCGGAGGAAGCCTGGATCGGGTGCGTGGAGGAGAACGATCACCGGGCAGGCCGCTTCCTGAACGATCTGCCCGATCAGGCCGAGCGCGTGCTCGGAGCTCTCCCCGAGCCCGACGAGCGCGACGTCCGGTCGCTCCCTGACGGTGACGGCTCCGACGTCTTCAACCTCGATCTCGCGTGCGATCACCTCGTGCCCGAGCGCGGCGACGATAGGGGCGACGAGAGCCAGGGCGTCTTTCTTCTCATTGGCGATCAGGACGCGGAGGTGCTCGGTCTCGCGCTCGCTCATTCGCCCGCCTCCCAGGTGTTGCCCGGAGTCTAACGCCGGGTGATGGCCCAGACCACGCCGTCGCTCGACAATCTCACGGCCGCGTAGTAGGGTCGATCTGTCCCGCTCCAACCCTTGGCGGGCAATCTCTTCCGGCTCCATCCCTCGGCCGGTGCGGTGTGTCGACCCAACTGCGGACGGCGCGGCAGGCGAGCGTTAGGAGTCGAGATGTTCCTCTTCCCTCCGAACAAGTCGACCATCCCGGCCGGCAGGATGAGCCGCTGGAGCGTGCGATCGAAGGTGATCTACGTGGTCTGCACCGGCGTCCTCTTTGCTTGTACCGGCGCGGCGGCTACGCGTGCCGAGGCTGCCTTCCCCGGAACCAACGGCAAGATCGCCTTCACGAGCAGCCGGGACGGGAACCTCGAGATCTACACGATGAACTCGGACGGCAGCGCACAGACAAACATCTCGAACAACGCCGCCGCCGACCGCGATCCGGCCTGGTCGGCCGACGGCTTGCAGGTCGCCTTCTCGAGCAACCGGGACGGGAACTTCGAGATCTACAAGATGAACGCGGACGGGTCGGGTCAGACGCGGCTCACAAACAACGTAGCCAGCGACCGGGATCCGGCCTGGACGAACGACGGGAGGATCGTCTTTACGCGCGCGAGTGGCTCGTCCTGCACGAGCGTCGACGCCGAGATCTACATCGTGAACGCAGACGGCTCCGGAGAGACGAACATCACCAACAATCCTGCACCCGACTGCGTCCCCTCGGGCTCCGTGTCCGGTCGAATCGCCTTCACCACGAATCGGGACGGCAACTTCGAGATCTACACGATGAATCCCGACGGGAGCGGCGTCACGCGGATCACGAACAACACGGTGTTCGACGCCTACGAGAACTGGTCGCCGGACGCCGCCCGATTCGCCTTCATCCGCGACAACGGCGGCGCCAACGACAACAACGAGATCTACATCATGAACGCAGACAGCTCCGGCGCGACGAACCTCACGAATACGCCGAGCCGCAACGAGTTCTTCCCGGCCTGGTCGCCGCAGGGAGACAAGATCGCCTTCACTGACATTTCCCAGATCTACGTGATGAACCCCGACGGCAGCGGGGAGGTTCAGCTCACGACTCTCGGCGCCAACACGAAGCCCGACTGGCAGCTGTCTGGTCCGCCGCCCCCACCTCCGCCCCCACCGCCGCCCCCACCGCCACCACCGCCACCGCCGCCTCCGCCTCCCCCTCCGCCTCCGCCTCCGCCTTCGCCTCCGCCTCCCCCTCCCCCTCCACCGCCCCCGGCGCGCTGCCACGTGCCGAACGTGGTCGGGATGCTGCTGCGCAAGGCGGTCGTGAGGATCGCCCATGCCCACTGCAGGCCGGGCATGGTCATTCGCCGGCCTTCGAGCAAGGCGCGCAAGAACCACGTGCTCGCACAGAACCCGAAGCCCGGGAAGACGCTCAGGCAGGGCGCGAAGGTCAATCTGACGGTCGGCAAGGGACCGAGGAAGAAGTAACGCGCGGCTTCGCCAGTAGGCAACGACAAGGAGATGGACATGCGGCAGCTCCGGAGACGTGCGTCGCGCTCGCGGTTGTTCTTGGTCGTCGCGGCGACCTCCGCTCTCGCCCTTGCTGCGTCAAGTCCGATCTACTCGGCGGTCAGCAGCGGGGGGCACATCTAGTTCGCGGCGTTTCCCGGGTGGCGGTGTTGTCTTGGTGATGACACGATCCGACGGCGGCCACTGGAATTCCGTTGCAATCAGGCGCTTCCCTCGGCTGTTGCTCACTGTAGAGCGTGATTACCCACGACTTCGTGCGCGTTCGCGCGCAATAGTTACTCACGCAATGGGCATGTGGATCGCGGCGGTAAGAGGAGTGGCCAGGGTTGAGGCAAGCGCGAGTGGGTAGTCGATCTGTATGGCTACGCGCAAGCAAACCGAGGCGGCGAAGCTCAACGTCAAGAAGGCCCAGCGAGCGGCGACCAAGAAGCGAACGATCGCGCACCTGCCGAAGAGCACGAGGCGCGCCTTGCAGACGGAGGCCCGCAAGGGTGCCCGTCGCGGAGGGCGGGCCGGCCATGCTCTCGAGGACCGCAACCGGCAACAGCTCCACGAAGTGGCCCAAAAGAAGGGGATCCCGGGCCGCTCGAAGATGGGCAAGTCGGAGTTGATCGCCGCGATCCGTAGGGCCGGCTAGCGGGCCTCCTAGAGCTCTTTCGCGGCCGCGAGCAGCTGGTCGAAGTCGGGCACCTCAGTGTCCCCGTAGCTCCAGGCGCCGCGCACCGTCTCGGTCTGGTCGACCAGGAAGGCCGAGCGCCGGGCGATGTCCTTGAAGCCCCGGAACACCTGGGCGATCCCGAAGCCGTGGATCGCTTCCCCATTCCAGTCCGAGAGCAGCGGGAAGTTCAGGTCGAGTGCCTGGATCCATGCGATGTGGGTCCAGGGCGAGTCGCGGGAAACGCCGAACGTCTGTACGCGAATCCCTTCGAACTCCGCGCTCCTGTCACGCAGGAGCTCCATCTCGTTCGTTCAGGTCGAGGACCAGTCGAAGAGGTAGAACAGAAACAAGGCGGGGCGGTCCTCGACGAAGTTCCGGAGCGCGGTCCGTTCTCGCGGACCGAGCCAGACGGTTGCGTCCGGGATCTGATCGCCCACGGCGAGCATCGCGGCGAGCTTACGGCAATGTCGCGACGACGAGGTCGCGAGCTGCGGGCGCGACCCGTCTCGTCAGCCGGCGATGGCCCGCTTCGTCGAACTCCATGAGCGTGCCGCGGTAGAGGGAAGACGTTGCCACGAAGCTTCCGTAGGTCGCCAGGTTGAAAGAGCCGTACGACGTGCGGATGATGCGGAGCAGCCGTCCGGTCCTGCTGGAGAAGATGCGCAGCGTGCCGTCGTCCCCGCTGGTGAGGTAGGCATGTCCTCCGCCGCCGGCTGGGCCAAAGGCGATGTGCTGAGGCGGGGAGCCGGCGTGGAGTAGGCGCAGGAGCCGGCCTGTGCTCGCCGCGAAGACTCCTACTTCGGGGCGATCGTCGTAGGTCACCCACACCCGCGCGTCGTTTGTAGAGAAGGCGAGATCGTGCGCGCGCCCGCGCGGGTCGACATGATCGATCACGTGAGGATGCCCTGCGTTCGAAACGTCCACGACCGCAATCGACCGGGCGCGCTCACCGAGCGCGATCCACAGCTGGTTCCCGGGCCCGTCTCCGGCCATGTGATGCGCGCCGAGGCCGACGTAGACGCGACGTGTGACGCGACGACGGACAAGGTCGATCACCACGAGCTGCCCGCGCGCATCGTCGGTGACGTACGCGAATCGTCCGTCTGCGCTGATCAAGGGGATGTGAGGCGAGCCGAAGCCTCGCAACACCTTCACGACCTGTAAGCGGCGGATGTCGACGAGCGTCACTGCGGCGCCGCGGGTACTGACGACGACCGCGGTCCGAACCGTCGTGGCGACGTTCTGCGGGTCGGATGGCATCGGCAGCCGCTTCAAGATGCGGCCGGACAGAAGCGAGACAGCGAGAAGCTCGTTCATCGTCTCCGCCGTCACGAGCGCTACCGGAGTCCCGCCCGCGACTCGAGCTTGGGACGCCGGCGCGAGCAGTGCAGCCGCAACCAGCACGAGGCAAACACGTTTCACGCAAGTCGTACGCACGAGCGGGTGGCGGCCGTCCCGGCAGTGATAATCCCCGCGGTGGACGAACGGCAACAACTCGCGGTCGAGGCATTGCGAAACGAAACGACTCTCCCGGGTTTGCTGCACGCCGCGACTCGCGAGCTGGTTGAGGTCGTCGACGGACTCGCCTGCACGATCTCGCGGGTCGTCGGCGACGTCCTGATTCAGGTCGCCGAGCATGCCCGCGACGGGCGCACGCTCGTGCTCGGCCACGGATATCTGATCTCCGACTTTCCGCTTACGGGGACGGCGCTTCAGCAGGCGCAGCCGAAGCTGGTGTCGTTGCTGGATCCGAACCCCGATCCGAGGGAAGCTGTCCTGCTCGCAGAGCTGAAGCTCGATTCGCTGCTGATGCTGCCGTTGTTGGGACCCGCCGGGCCCTGGGGTCTTGCGGAGATCTACGTCAACGGGCGGCGTTTCGACGAGAAAGACCTCGCGCGCGCAGGGGTGGTTGCCGCGGCCTTTGGCGAACGGCTGGCAAACCTACCGGCGCCGGCTTCCGCCCGCTAGTCCCAGCACCGTGTCGAGCAGGCGCGGCCGCGGCGGCCGTGTCGGCCCGTGCGCGAGGATGAACCTGGCCAGCCGCTGGGCCTCGTCCTCGCCGAGCGAAACCGCTGCCTCGGCGCTGCCGGTGTCGTTCCAGACGCTGAAGCGAACGTGCCGCTCAGGCTCGGAACTGCCGAAATAGCGTGAGACGCGAAGGGCCTTGCCGCGGTCGGCATCGAGCTCCTCGTGCGAGCGAAAGAACTCGACGAGCTTCCGCCGCTGTGGCGCGGAACACCAGGGGCAGTAGTGGAACCTCGCCTCGACCGGGCCGCCGCACTCCGGGCAGTCGCGCACTTCGCGCCTCCTCTCAACCGGAGGCTACAACGGCGCGCCCGCTTTCGGAAGGGGCGTTAGGCCTTCGCGATCCGCGGCTCGGCGGAGCCGCCATCCGTCTCGATCTCGACGGCCAGCGTCTCCTGCTTGATCCAGTCCTCGTGCTGGAGGAGCTCGCTCTGCGTCGCCGGGAGCGTGATCCGGATCCGGTCGGTCAGCTCGAGGCCCTGCTCCCTCCGCATCGCGTTGATCTGGTGGATCAGGTCGAGGACAAGCGCTTCGAGCTGGAGCTCGGGATCGAGCGCCGTGTCGAGCGCGACCGTGACGCCGTCGGCGCTCACCACGGCCCAGCCTTCCTTGCCGGTTCGCTCGACGAGGACCTCGTCGGGGGCGAGCTCGTGCTCGCCGACTCGGAAGCGGCCGCCGCCGAGCTCGTCGAACTCGCCGCGCGCGAGCGCGTCGCGCACGTCCCGCAGTCCCGCGCCGAGCTTCGGGCCGAGCAAAGGCAGGTTCGGCTTCACGTGAAGCTCGCTCGCCTCGACCTCGCCGAACTCGACCTCCTTCACGCGCAGCTCCTCGGCGATCTCGTCCGCGTGCGACTCCGCGCCCTCCGCTCCGGCGACGACGACGCGGCGTAGCGGCTGCCGGAGCTTCAGCCCCGACGCCGCGCGCGCCTGGCGGCCGAGTTCGACGACCTGCCGCACCGCCGCCACCTCCGCGTTCAGTGCCTCGTCGATCTCCCCTGCCACCGGCCACCGGTCGAGGAACACCGATTTTTCCTTCGACACAAGGTTCCGCCAGAGATGCTCGGCGAGGAAAGGCATCACCGGCGCGATCACCTGGAGCGACGTGCGCAGCGCGTCCCACAGCACGCGCAGAGCGGTCTCGTCGCCGTCCCAGAAGCGGCGCCGCGTCCGCCGGATGTACCAGTTGGACAGATCGTCGACGAAGCGCTCGAACGCGTCGACGACGCCGGGCGTCCAGTAGCGCTCGTAGCTCTCCGTCGCCTCACTCACGAAGGCCGACGTGCGCGAGGCGAGCCAGCGATCGAGCGGTCGCAGCTCGCCGGCCGGCGTCGAGGGATCGAACCCGGCGATGCTCGCGTACGTGAGGAAGAACGAAACGGAGTTCCAGAACGTCAGCAACCGCCGCTTCACGTCGTCCGCGAGCGCGTACCCGAAGCGGAGCTCCTGGCTCGGATTCTGCTCGCAGTACAGCCAGCGCATCACGTCGGCGCCCATGCGGTCGAGCGCCTCGTTCAGCTCGATCGCGTTCCCCCACGACTTGTGCATCTCGCGCCCGGTCTCGTCGAGCAGGTTCTCGTACGTGAGGACGCTGCGGTACGGCTGCCGCCCGACGAGCGAGATCGCCATGAAGCACTGCGAGTAGAACCAGAGGCGGATCTGCGCGCGGTTCTCGGAGACCCAGTCGGCCGGAAACCACTCCTCCCAGTACGCGTGGTCCGGCAGATCGGCGCGAGTCAGCCCACGTGCTGAGCCGGTCGCGTTCCCCTCCGGCACCCAGTCCGGGTTCTCCCAGCCGAGCGTCGAGAAGTGGACGATGCCCGCGTCCAGCCAGGCGTCGCCGACCTCCTCGATGCGCCTCACCTCGGCGCCGCACTCCTCGCAGCGGATGCTCACCGCGTCGATCCAGGGGCGATGCAGCTCCTCGAGCTGCTCGAGCCCCGACACGGCGCGCTCGTCGAGTTCCGCGCGGGAGCCGATTACGTTCAGCCGCCCGCAGTCGCAGGGATAGAACGGCAGCGGCAGCCCGAAGTAACGTCGCCGCGAGATGTTCCAGTCGCTCATGTTGCGCAGCCAGTCGTCCATCCGCTTCTTGTACTGCGGCGGCTGCCAAGCGACCTCGTCGTTGCCGGCGAGCATCTGCTGACGGATCTCGGCGGCGGAGATAAACCAGTCGTCGACGACGCGGAACACGAGCGGCGTGCGGCAGCGCCAGCACACGGGATAGCGGTGGCGGATCGTCCCCGACTCGACGAGGAGCTCGTGCTCGTGCAGCCATTCCATCACCGGCTCGGCGATCGCATCCGTCGTGCGGCCCTCGTACTCGCCGTAGGCCGGCAGGAAGCGCCCCGATTCGTCGATCGGCGTCAGCACCGCGAGCCCGTGCAGGCGCGAGAGCTCGAAGTCCTCCGCGCCGCAGCCGGGCGCGATGTGGACGATGCCCGTGCCCTCGTCGAGCGCGACGTCATCCCACGGGATCACGCGGTGCTCGACGCCCTGCTGCGCGGGGAGATCCTCGAACGGGCTGCGGTAGTGGAGGCCGACGAGGTCCTCGCCGCGCAGGCGCTCGACATAGTCGCCGTCGGGGAAGACGTCGACCGAGACCCAGTCACCGTTCTCGCTACGCCCGTATTGCGCGTCGGGCTTCACCGCCGCGGCGACGTTCGCCGGCAGCGTCCAGGGCGTCGTCGTCCAGACGACGAGCGCCTCACCCCGGCGTTCGACGAGCGGGAAGCGGACGAAGAGCGACGGATGCTCCAGCTCTTCGTAGTTCTCGTCGCCGGCCTGCTCGTGCTTCGAGAGCGAGGTGCCGCAGCGCGGGCACCATTGCGTCGAACGATGCCCCATGTACAGCCAGCCGCGGTCGTGGACATTCTTGAGGAAGCGCCAGATGTACTCGATGTTCGTGTCGCTGAACGTGAAGTACGAGTTCTCCCAGTCCATCCACATCCCGAGCCGCTTCGACTGCTCGGTCTGGACGCCGGCGAAGTGCGCGACGAACTCGCGGCAACGCCGGGCGAACTCGGCGATCCCGTACTCCTCGATCTCGCGCTTCGAGTTCAGCCCGAGGCCCTTCTCCACCTGGACCTCGACGTGGAGGCCCTGCGAGTCGAAGCCGTTTTGGTAACGGAGGTCGTGGCCGCGGAGTGCCTTGTATCGCTGGAAGACGTCCTTCAGCGTCCGGCCGAGGCCGTGGTGCACCCCGGCGGGCGCGTTCGCGGTGATCGGCCCGTCCATGAACCGAAACTTCGGCCCGCCTCGGTTTTGTTCCCGCAGCTGCTCGAAGACCTGTTCGTCCTCCCACCACTGCAGAATCTCCTCCTCGAGCCGAGGATGGTCGGGAACCGGCGGCAGCGGGGTGAAGGCCTGCTCCATCCTTCGATTCTAGGTACGGGGGAACAACGACTCCGCGCCGGGCGTTTCAGTCAAGGACGACAGAGGAAAGGAACAGCGAAATGAGTGCAGCCGTAACCGAATCGAGCTTCGAACAGGAAGTCCTCCAGAGTGACAAGCCTGTGATCGTCGACTTCTGGGCCGAGTGGTGCGGACCGTGCCACGCGGTCTCGCCCGTGCTCGACAAGATCGTCGAGGAGCGGGAGAGCGACCTGAAGCTCGTCAAGGTGAACATCGACGAGGAGCCTTCGCTCGCGCAGAAGTACGGGATCGTCTCGATCCCGACGATCATCCTCTTCCGGGGCGGCGAGCCGGCTGCGGCTGCGATCGGCGCCCAGCCCAAGAGCGCGCTCGAGAAGTCGCTCGGCCTCGCCGAGAACGGCGCCGGCGGTTAGCTAAGCCTCTGCCTCTTCCTTCTCCGGCTTCGGCAGCGGAGAGGCGGCGCGCGCGGCAGACTCGTCCACGAGGCTGAGCACCCGCATCCCGTGCACGTAGACGATCGCGCCGCCCAGCCAGCCCCCGACCGTCATTGCCGCGAAGCCGATCAGGGTCAGGACGTAGGGCCCGGCGTGGACGGCGCCGTGTCTGTAGCCCTTGTGGCCGATCAGCGCCGCGATCAGGAAGAAGACCGTGGCGCTGACCATCGCGATCAAATGCGAGGTCGCCGTCCGTTTCAGCGGTGTGCCCGGTGAGATCGTCCACCAGTCCGCGAGCCCGGTCAGTGCCGTCGGTACCGTAAAGATCAAGCCCACGACGAGGGCGAGCCACCAGCCGTGGGCGGCGCCCCTCTCGGCGACGCCGACGATGCTTGCGAACCCCATGACCGCCGCTGCGGTATACGCCCCGATGGTCGCGTCGGTCAGCGGGGGATGGAGCGGGTGTCCCGGCAACCCGCGAATCAAGTAACTGAGCTTCACCGCCGGGGGACGTTTCCCGCGGACGGGATTTTTATTCGCCCGGGTGAGGAGGCTCTAGTGCTTCGCGTCTTCGAGGAACGAGAGGAACGCGGCGTGCTTGGCGAGGTAGGCCTCGATCTCCGCGATTCCGACGCCGGCCCAGTCCTCCAGCCAGCTGTCCTCGAGGTCAGCTTCGATTCGGTGGAAGCCTCGATCGCTCATGAACGAATGATCGGCTCCAAAGTAGGCTGATCACATGAGCCGAACGGCCTAAATTCGCTGGCCAAAGGGCCTATGCTCGCGCCGTTTGGCAGGTTTTCTCCTGATCAATCCGCGTTCGGGACGGGGGCGCCCGACTTCCGACGAGCTTGCGGCCGCGGCGAGCGAGCGAGGAATTGCGCCGCGCGTGCTCCGCGAGGACGACGATCCAGCGGCCCTTGCCCGCGAGGCGGATACCGAGGTGCTCGGCATCGCGGGCGGCGACGGCTCGCTGGCGCCCATCGCTCAGGTCGCGATCGGGCGCGAGCTTCCGTTCGTCTGCATCCCGTTCGGGACCCGGAACCACTTCGCGAGAGACCTCGGTCTCGACCGCGGCGATCCCGTCGGGGCGCTCGAGGCATTCGGCGGCGAGGAACTGCGAATCGACGTCGGCCGGGCGGGCGGACGGCTGTTTCTGAACAACGTCTCGCTCGGCGACTACGCATCGCTCGTCCATAGGCGCGAGGCGCACCGTCGCCGGCGCGAAGCGCTCGCGTGGCTGCGCGCGCTCCTTCGAATGCCCCGTCACCCTCGTCTGCTCCGGCTGCGGGTGGATGGGCAGCCACTTGCCGCGCGCATCGTCCTCGTGGCAAACAACGCGTACGAACTGAGGCTCTTCGATCTCGGCGCGCGGCCCAATCTGACGGAGGGGCGCCTGCATCTCTACTCCGCGAGCGGCATGCTGCCGACCGCCTGGGAGGAGCGCGCCGCCCTTACCTTCGAGCTCGACGGCCCGCGGGTGCTGCGGGCCGCGATCGACGGCGAGCCGGTCGAGCTTCGGATGCCTCTCACCTGTCGCCTCGAGCCGCGGGCGCTACGCGTGCTTGTCCCGCCAGGCCGCTAGCACGAGCGGGACGTTCTCGAATGCAAGCTCGTCCGGTGCGGGAAGCTCGTTTCGTTCGAACCAGCGGAGCTCGGCGACGTCATCGGCCGGCGCCGGCTCGCCGCCGACGACGCGAGCGGTCCAGTACAGGTTCAGGGTCGACTCCGCCGTCGAGTCGCCGCCGTAGCGGTCCATCCAGATTCCGAGGAAGCGCTGGGGCTCGACCTCGAGCCCCGTTTCCTCCCTCAGCTCTCGGCGTAGACCGTCGAGCGGATTCTCGCCTTCCTCGAGGAAGCCGCCTGGGATGTCCCAGAAGCCTTTGAACGGCTCCAAGGCTCGACGGGCCAGCAAGACTCGGCCGTCGTCGACACAGAGCGCTCCCGCAGTCGGCTTCGAGCTGGCGTACACGATGAAGCCGCACCCGGCGCAGGCGAGCCTGGCGGCGTCGCCCCGAAGCTCACCACCACAGCGCGGACACAGTTTCCACTCGTCGAGCTCACCCATTGCTGTAGGTGTACACCTAAGAACACGACGAAGGAGAGCGAATGCACGACCAGGTCGAGCCAACGCCGGAGGAGCAAGAGCAAGCTCCCGAGGATCAAGAAGAGCACGAGGCGATGCGCGGCGCCGGACATGAGGATCCGCCGGACATCCAGGAGCCCAAAGAGTCCTAGGATGAGTCCCAGGTTCGTCCCGGCTTCCATCACCGAGCTCCAGCGCGCGGGCCTGCTCGCTGAGCTTCCCGGAGAGACCCTGGTGCGCCTCGGGCAGAAGATGCGCCGTGAGGAGGTGTCGGCCGGGAATGCGGTGATCGAAGAAGGTGAAAGCGGCGACCGCTTTTACGTCGTCCTCTCCGGGATGTTCACGGTCAGCCAGAAATCGGTTGGGGCGCGCAGCGTCCTGCGGCCGGGTGACTACTTCGGCGAGGTCGCACTGGCAATGGGTGTTCCGCGTACGGCGTCCGTGCGCGCGCTGACGCAGGCGACGGTTGCGAGTTGCGATCGCGCAACGTTCGACGAGTTCATTCGGCCCCTGTTCGCGGACGCCTAGAGCCCTAGCGGAGGATTCCCGTGTGCCCCAGCGAGTAGCGGCCCGGCTGTGGCCAAACACAGACTCCGTGAGGGCCGTTGCCGACGGGGATTCGTGCCAGCACGCGGCCGTCCTTCGTGCTGATCGCGTACACCTCGGCGTTGTAGCGCCCCGACAGCCAAAGCACTTTGCCATCGGCGGAAACGCCTCCCATGTCGGGGCTGCCGCCGACGTCCCATTTGGCAACGAGCCGTCGGGTAGCGAAATCGAGCACCGAGATCGTTCCCTCGCTCCGGTTCGTGATGTAGAGCTGCTTCGCGTTCCGGCTGGGATAGAGACCGTGTGCGCCGGCGCCCGTATTGATGAACCCGAGCACGTGCCGACCGGTCCGGTCGATCTCCCAGACGCCGTTCGACGCCATGTCCGCTACGTAGAAAACCCTTCCGTCGGGCGAGAGCTTCACGTCCTGCGGCATGGCCCCGGCGCGCGGTAGCCGGAGGACGCCGACGACGCGCTCGCGCCGGACGTCGACCTTCACCATCGTCGCCGAGAACTCGCAACTGGCAAGCAGGAAGCGGCCGTTCGCCGAGAAGTCCATGTGGTCGACACCGCTACACGGGACGACCAGTGCACGGTGCAGCTTCATCGTGTGCGCGAAACGGAAATCGAGCCGATGTTCGCGCTCGGCGACCACGATCGCGAAGCGGCCTCCAGGCGCGAAGTAGAGGTTGTACGGATCGCTGACGGGCACAGGTTTGCCTTTCGGCCGTCCGGTGATCGGGCTGACCGGCGTCAAGCTGTTGCCGACGTCGTTGTCGACCCAGAGGGTCTTGAGATCGTAAGACGGGGTCACATGCTGGGGCAGGAGCCCGACGGGGTAGTGCGCGACGATCTTGAACGTCCTCTGGTCGATCACGTCGACGGTGTTGCTGGCGCTGTTCGGGACGTACACGCGCGGCGGGACGCCGCGAACTGCCGGGCTGAGGTCATTCGCACCGTCGTATGCGTAGACGTTGACGGCCATAGGAGTTGCGCCCTGCGTCGCCCTGTGTCTCGCCCTCGGAGCGGAAGAGCTCATCTCCCTCAGGCTTGTCAGTCGTGCGACAGTCGCCTGGTCACGGCCGCCGGCGACCAGGACCGTATGACCCAAGGTGATGACCGCGGCATCTGAGACCGGGCGCGTCAGGTGTCCGGCCACTCGGATCCGACCGCTCTCCGGGTCGATGGCCACGATCCTCGAAGTCGGCGTATCCGGTCGAGCTGAGCGGCCGCCGATCACGAGCACCCGGTTGCCGAGCGCCGCCGCCGCGGCATGTGTCGTCGGCGCCGGAAGACTGCCCGCGCGGTGGAGCACACCTTGGTGGGGATCGAAGACGTACACCGCACGACTGGCCGCGCCGCTCGGTAGCGAGCCGCCCGCGACGACGACCTTACCTTCGGCTGCACCGACCGCGGCGTAGCGGAGTGGAGTCGGCAGGCGGGCGACGACACGAGCGCTCTTGCCGGGGCGCCAGGCCACGATCGTGTTCAGCCAGCTCGCCCCTGTGTATCCGCCGACGACGTACGCCTCCCCGGCAAGCACGGTGGCGGCGTGGTCGCTGCTGGGGGCGGGTAGCGAGCCGACCCTGATCGCAGTTCCAGTCTTCGGATCGACCCGGAGGATCTGGTCGAGCTGGCGGACGCCGTCGCCGCCTCCGAACTCGTAGGCGTAGGAACCGATCCGCACCGCAGCGCCGTCGTGAAAGACACTGGGCAGCCGGCCGATCGTCCGCACCCGACCTCCTGCGATCGTGCGGACGTCTGCGGTTGAGGTGTCCGCCGCATCAAGCCCGCCGAGAAGAAGAATCCGGCGTCCGAATGTCGTGATCGCCGCGTCTTGGATCGGGGCCGCGAGCGAGCCGGCCGCGCGTGAGCTCACGCGGAACGGACCGGTCGGTCGCGCGCGCGATCCTGCCGCGGGTTGCACGTGAGCAGGTCGCGGAGAGGCCCCGCGATCGTCGTGATCCGAGGCGGCGGCCCAGACTCCGGCTGCGCCTGCGCCACCGGCGATCAGTAGAACCGCCAAGCCAATGCGGCGCCAACGCTTCGCGCTCGCCCGCCGCTCGACACGCGTGAGAGGCGCGTCCGCCACGTACGCCTAGGATGCCCGAGCGGCTAGGGCGCTGCGCCGGTCCCGCCGAGCTCGGCGAGTACCGCGTCCGAGAGTCGCGGCCACGCCTCTTTCGCCCAGCCGCCGAAGTCACGGTCGCACAAGCACGCGCAAGCCACGCCTGCGAGCGGGTCGACCCAGAGGAAGCTGCCGCTCTGCCCGAAGTGGCCGAACGTTTGCGCCGAGTTCTGTTTGCCGGTCCAATGCGGCCGCTTGTCGTCGCGGAGCTCGAAGCCGAGGCCCCAATCGTTGGGGTCCATGCGGCCGAAGCCGGGCAGCACGCCGGCGAGGCCCGGGAACGCGACGGCCGTCGCCTCCGCGAGCGTCTCGGGGGCGATCAGCCTGGGCGCCAGCAGTTCGCGGCCGAATGCAACCAGGTCATCGAGCGTGCCGCTGGCTCCGGAGGCAGGCGACCCGTCGAGCAAGGCGGACAAGCCGAGCGGCTCGATCACCGCCTGGCTCAGGTAGTCGGAGAACCGCATCTCCGCCCGCCCGGCGACGACTTCCGCGAGTGCCTCGAAGCCTGCGTTGGAGTAGATCCGCCTCGTGCCGGGCTCGGCGATCGGCGCTCTCCCCTCGGGCGGCAGCCCGGACGCATGCGCCAGCAGGTGTCGGACTGTCGAGCCAGGCGGTCCGGCCGGCTCGTCGAGCTCGAGCACGCCTTCCTCGGCCGCGATCAGGGCGGCGAGGGCCGTCAGCAGCTTCGTGACCGACGCCCAGGGAAAAATAGCCCGCGCATCGCCGTGCGTCGCGATGGTCTCCTCCGCGGTGCCGACGCCGGTAGCGGCGAGCCCCACCGGCCAGTCTTCGACCTGCCCCAGGGCCTCCACGCGCGGCGATACTAGTCCCGCTCAGTGACCGTCGAATGCGCTGCCTGGTGTGAAGCTCGACATCTCCCATGCTTCGAGCCGTGAGGCGGCAATCCTGGTCTCGGCGCTCGAGCGCCGCTGAAACGTGCGCTTGACGGGTAGATACTCCGGCTGTGAAGCAGATCTACCCGGCGACGATCACCGGCAAGAGCTTCGCGCCAGGCGGCAGCGTCCTCGACCACGCGTTCGGCCAGAGCGAGGCGTACACCCTCGGCGTCGAGGAGGAGTACATGCTGCTCGACGGCCAGAGCTTCGACCTCGTCCAGCACATCGACACTGTGCTGGCCGCGATCTCGGGCCACGAGCTCGAGACGCACATCAACCCCGAGCTGATGCAGTCGGTGCTGGAGATTGCAACGCCGGTCTGCCGGACTGCGGGGGACGTCGACCGCGAACTACGGCGTCTGCGCGCGTACGTGGCTGAGATCGCGAGCGAGGACAAGTTGCGCGTCGGCTCAGCGGGGACGCACCCCTTCAGCCTCTTCGAGCGGCAGCGGATCACCGCGCATGATCGCTACCGGCACCTGATCGACCAGATGCAGTACGTGGCACGGCGCGAGCTGATCTTCGGGCTCCACATCCACGTCGCGGTCGACGATCCTGAGAAGGCGATCCAGGTCGTCAACGGTCTGCTCGCACACATTTCCTCGTTGCTCGCGCTCTCGGCGTCGTCGCCGTTCTGGCGAGGCGAGGCGACCGGCCTCGCCTCGAGCCGACAGATCGTCTTCGCCGCCTTCCCGCGCTCAGGTCCGCCGCCGCGATTCAGGGACTACGCCGACTACGCCGAGGTCGTCGGCCAGCTCGAGAAGACGGGTTGCATTGCCGACTACACGCACATCTGGTGGGACATCCGCCTGCACCCGCGGCTCGGCACGGTCGAGATCCGAATCTGCGACGCGGTCACGCGGGTCGAGGACGCGGTAGCGCTGGCGGCGTACTGCCAGGCGCTCGTCAAGCACTACTGCGAGCGGTACGACCGCGGCGACGAGATCCCGTCCTACCACCGGATCCTGACGACCGAGAACAAGTGGCTGGCCGCCCGCTACGGGCTCGAGGCGCCTGTGATGGACCTCGCGACCGGCCGGCGGAACCGCGTCCCCGTCGCCCAGCTCGTCCGCCGCACGCTGCGCGACATCGAGCCGCATGCTCGCGAGCTGGGCTCGGAGCAGGAGCTCGAAGGAATCCGTGAGATCCTGGCGCGGGGCAACGGCGCCGACCGCCAGCGGCGCACGTTCAACGCGAACAGAGACATCGTCGAGGTCGTTCGCGAGATCGCCGACGCGACCGAGGCTGCGGCGGTGGCCGCGGCTGCCTAGACGGTTCGACGGCTAGACGAGCCAGCCTTCGCGGTAGCGAGTTCGCTCGCGCGTGGGAAATCGTGCGTACGCCTGCTGCGGGTCGGTCGTCTCCTGTTCGACGCCGGCTCCGTGGCGTAGCGCGTCTTCGTCGACGGTGTAGGCGCCCCAGTCCGGCCCTGTCGAGCGGTCGCGGGCACCGACCGCGAGCACCAGGCAGGGCGTCTCTCCCGCGCCGAGGAGCACGTGGTTCGTGCCGGCCGGGCAGTGTACGAAGTCCCACTGCCGTAGCGGGCGCTCGTTGCCTTCGACGATCAGCAGCGCCTCGCCGGAGAGGACGAGGAAGTCCTCCTGATCGTTCTCGCGGTGATACATCGCCATCGGCTCGCCGGGGCCGAGAACGGTCAGATTGATTCCGAGCTGCGGGAAGTCCGCCACGCCTTTGAAGCCCTCGAACTCGCAGTAGAAACCGCGGCCCTTCCGGTCGATCCACACCGCCTCGCGCGCATTGAGGACAAACCAGCCCTTCCCCTTGGGGACGAGTCCATGCTCGGTGGGCTCGAGTGGCGACTCGGGAACCACTACTCAGGCCGCCGACCGTCGCAGCTCGGCCGGCAGCTTGAAGACGACGTTTTCCTCGGCGGGCGAGAGCTCGCGGATCTCGGCGACGCCGCGGGCGCGGAACCAGTCACAAATGCCTTCAACGAGCACTTCGGGGGCCGAGGCGCCGGACGTGACACCGACGGTCTCCACGCCCTCGAGCCAGCGTTCGTCGAGTCGGCGCTCGCTCTCGATCAGGTGCGCGGGCACTCCGCCTGCGTGGGCCACCTCTACCAGGCGTTGCGAGTTCGAGCTGTTCGCCGAGCCGATCACGAGCAGCAGCTGCACGTGCGCGAGAAGCTCCTTGACCGCCCGCTGGCGGTTCGTCGTCGCGTAGCAGATGTCTTCCTTCTCCGGTCCATGCAGGCTCGGGAAGCGGCGCTCGAGGACGGCGACGATCTGCCGCGTCTCGTCAACTGACAGCGTCGTCTGGGTCACGTAGGCAATCCGCTGAGGATCCTCGACCTCCAGCCTCTCGGCGTCGGCGACTGATTCGACGAGCAGGATCGAGCCGGGCGCCTCGCCCATCGTCCCCTCGACCTCCTCGTGGCCCGCATGCCCCACGAGCACGACCGTGTAGTCGTCGGCCGCATAGCGCTTGGCCTCGGCGTGCACTTTCGTCACGAGCGGGCAGGTCGCGTCGATCGTGCGCAGTGATCGCGCGGAGGCGCCGGCGCGGACGACTGGAGCGATCCCGTGCGCCGAGAAGACGACGAGGCCGCCCTCCGGGACGTCCTCCACGCTTCCGACGAAAACGGCGCCGCGCGCACGGAGCTCGTTGACGACGTACGAGTTGTGGACGATCTGCTTTCTGACGTAGACGGGAGGCCCGTGTTGCGCAAGCGCGCGCTCGACGGTCTCCACCGCTCGCTCGACCCCTGCGCAATATCCTCGCGGCGCCGCGAGCAAGACCCGCTTGACCACCTAGCCAATGTAGCGCCGCCGCTAGCGAAAACCTCTCCCCTTAACAGAAACATCAACCTCGCGGCCGCTGAACCCGACCCCAGTCACGCAACCGCTGGGTCTGGGCAGCATCACCCCCGGAGGCGTCGCTTGCGACGCCGGAGCGTCAGAGGCCGCGCGCCTATGCCGTGCGGCCGCTAAACCCGGGATGAAACGTCTGCGGCCCCTCGTTCCTCGCCGACAAAAAGAGAGAGGTCCGCCGCTCGGGGGGTCGTGGCGGCGGACCTTCTCAATTGCTCACCGCGGGCAAAGCCAGGTGCCGCCCAGCGGTGCGCATCGCCCAGTGCCAAAAAGGTAACGCTCGTGGGCGGCCATGCCAATAGGCCGTCCGGCCTATCTTTTGAAACGGGGGAACCACGGCTAGGCGGGCGCTCGACGGGCTAGTTTGCGGCTCTTATCATCCACAGGGCCCAGTGAGTGCGGAAACCAAGGCGGTCTTGTTCAACGCGGTGCCGCTGTTCGCGGTCGCGGCTGCCTACCTGGCCGTCGCCGTGGCCGTGGCGCCGAGGCTCTGGCGTCAGCGCGCCGGGCTGAGTGCGAACGACCTCGCCCTGGGCCTGATGTTCCCGTGCATCGGTATCCCGGCCGCGATCCTCGGCGGCGCCGTCCTCGACAGCCGCAGCGCGATCGGCGGCCACCTTTGGTTCGCATTCGCGGCGAGCCTGGTCGCGCTCCTGCCGGGGCTCGTCTTCCTTGCCCGCTGGGGCGAACGCGACGAGTTGCTCTCGAGCGGCGCACGCGCGCGCGAGGCGGAGCAGCTTGTCTCGGTCCGGGGGAGAGAGCTCGAGGCGGTAGCCGCCATCTCGGAGGTCCTGGCGCGAACGACCGATCCGGAGGCTGCGGGCCGCATCCTCCTCGACGAGGTCGGGTCGGCGCTCGGAATCGAGTTCACCGCGCTGGCACTGATCGACGGCGAGGCCGAAGAGGCGAGGGGCTTGCTCGCGCGAGACAAAGGCGACGACGTCACCTGGTGGCGCGACGTCCGAATCGATCTTCGCAACGAGCCGTCCGGAATCGCGAGCGCCTACTTCCAGGCCGCGCCGGTGGTCGTCTTCGACTGCTCGGTCTCACCGCTCGTTAGCAAGCGCCTCGTCGACGCGGTCGGTGCCAAGAGCGGCGCTTTCGTGCCCCTGATCGTCGAGGAGCGGATCATCGGCGTGCTCGTCGTTGCCCCCACTTCGGCGAAGCACGCGTTCTCGAGCGAGGAGGTGACGCTGATGCAGTCGCTGGCGGCGGAAACCGCGCTCGCGCTCGAACGGACGCGCTCGGCCGGGGCGCTCGACGAGGCTCTCGCCCGCGAGCGGCTCGTCGGCGACATCTCGCGCCGCGTGAGATCAGTCGAGGGGCTCGCCGACGGGACGCGAATCGCCGTTACTGAGATCGGACGGGCCCTCCAGGCGTCCCGCTGCTTCATCCGCTTTGGCCAGCCAGGCGAGCCTCAGCGCCTCGCGGCCGAGTGGTTCGCGGCCGGCTTGCAGCCGATCGGGCCCCAGACTCAGAACCTGCCCGCCGCCAACTTGGCGGCGCTGAAGCGGAGAACCGTGGTCGTCTCGGACATCGACAACGCCCCAGAGCTCGGGGATCCGGAACTCGGAACGATGGAGACGCTTCGCCGGCTCGGGACGAAGTCGCTGATCGCAACGCCGATGATCGCCTTCGATCGGCCGATCGGCGTTCTGGGAATCCACAGGGTCACGGCAGGCCCCTGGTCCGAGGGGGAAGTCGCCTTGATCGAGTCGGTCGGCCGGGAGCTCGCGCTCGCGATCAACTCGGCGCGGCTGCTCGATGAGAACCGGCAGCGTCTGCTGGAGCAGACGGCGCTCCTGCGCGCGGCGCAGGTCGTCACCAGCGAGCTCGAGCTCGAGGCCGTGCTTCAAAGGCTCGTCGACGAGGTCGCCCGCCTGCTGGGGTGCGAGGCCGCGGACTGCTACCTGCTCGATCGCGAGCGGGGAACGCTGCGCTGCGCCGCGGTGCACGGTCTCGAGCACGAGCTGGTCGGCTTCGAGTTCTCGGCCGATCAGGGTCTCGCCGGGCGGGCGATCCGGCAACGCGCGCCTGCCCTCTCAGATGAATACGCCGAGCTACCGGACTCGGTTCCGCATGACGCGTACCGGGGATACGCCGGCGCGATCGTCGCCCCGATGATGTGGTCGGATCAGATTCGCGGCGTCCTCGGGGTGGGAACGCATGACGCGGACCGCTCCTTCACGAGGTCCGACGCCGAGTTGCTGGAGGCCTTCGCGACGCTCGCAGCGCTCGCGCTCCGCAATGCCGAGAGCTTCGAGGAGCGCTCGCGGCAGGCAAGGATCCAGCAAGCCTTCTACGACATCGCGTCTTTGCTCGCGGTGCCGATCTCCCAGGCCGAGACGCTGCGCGCGGTTGCTCGCGCCGCTGCCGAGGCGCTCGGCGGCAGCTCGGCGGGGCTGCTGATGCCGAGCGAGGACGCCTTCGAGCTCGCCGCCGGGCACGGGCTGCCGAGCGAGGTCGCCGCTCTGGTTCAGCAGGCCGCGGCCGGAGGGGATGAGCCCCTCGCGACCTGTGCGCGGAACAGGACGGTGATCGCGGCGTCGTCGCTCGCCGATGACGAGCGCTTCGATTCCGGCTGGCGCGAGGTCGCCGCTTCGGCCGGCTACGGTGCCCTGCTGGCCGTGCCGGTACAGGCGCCGGGGGGCCGCGACGGTCTCGCGGTGGTCTTCTTCCAGGAGCCGCGGCGCTTCAGCGACTACGACCTCGAGCTGGCGCGCAACCTTGCGGGCACCGCGCGAGGTGCGCTGGAGCGGAGCGAGCTCTACGAGAGCGAGCGCCGCGCGCGCGGGCTCGCGCAGCAGCTGGCGCGTACGGGGACGTTGCTGACAACCGAGCTCGATCCGGCGGCGGTTCTCGACGAGATCGTTGCCCAGGCGCCTGCTCTGCTCGGCGCTGACGCCGCGGTCGTTCGCCTGCTCGAGGACGACGAGCTCGTCGTCAGCGCGGCGGGCGGAGAGCTGCCGGAGGGCCTGGTCGATTCACGCTCGCCTGCGACCGGCTGGGCGGCGGCAGACGCGATCCAGACGCGCGCGCCGGTCGCGATCGGGGACGTCGAAGGCGAAGGCCCCGGTGCCTCGGACCCGGCGCTGGCCGCCGGCTACCGCGCGTTCCTGGCCGTGCCGCTCGTCGGCTCCGAGGGAAGCATGCAGGGCGTCTTGTCCGTCTACGCGCAGCGGCCCCGCAAATGGCAGCCCGAGGAGGTCGAAGCGCTCGCCGCGCTTGCCGGCAACGCCTCTGCCGCACTTTCGAGTGCGGAGCTGTACCAGCGTGTCGCACTCGAAAAGGAGCGGAGCGTCGCCATCCTCGCGAACATCGCCGACGGGATAGTGGCCGTCGACCGCGAGGCGCGGGTGGTGCTCTGGAACGAGGCAGCGGAGCGGATCACCGGCGTCCGGGCCGCCGACGCGATCGGCCGGTCGACCGTGCAGGTTCTCCAGAGGACGCTCGAATCCGGGGACGAGACGGAGCGGGGCGACCGGCTGCTCGCGATCCGGCGCGGGGACGAGGAGGTTTGGCTCTCGCTGACCGAGGCGATCATGCGCGACCCGGCCGGCGCGGTCGCGGGACGAGTCTTTGCGTTCCGCGACATCTCCGCCGAGCGTGTGGTGGAGCAGATGAAGTCCGACTTCGTAACGGCGGTCTCGCACGAGCTGCGGACGCCGCTGACCTCGATCTACGGCTTCGCCGAGACGCTGCTCCGGCAGGACGTCCTCTTCGGCGAGGAAGAGCGCCGGACCTTCCTGGGCTACATCGCCTCGGAGTCCGAGCGTCTGACCACGATCGTCGACCAGCTCCTCAACGTCGCTCGGCTCGACACCGGTGACCTACAGGTCAACCTCGCTCCGACCGATGTCCGAGCAGTGGTGTCTGACGTCGTTCAACTGGCGGAGCACGCGCCGGCCGCCAACGGCCACGACTTCGTGGTCGAGTTGCCCGAGCATGCGCTCGATGCCGAGGCCGACGGCGAGAAGCTTCGGCAGATTCTTGCCAACCTCGTCGACAACGCGGTCAAGTTCTCCCCCGGCGGGGGCAGGGTGATCGTGGCTGCGCGCGCCAACGGCGAGGTCGTCGAGGTCCGCGTGGTCGACGAGGGCGTCGGAATCCCGGAAGAGGAGCAGCGGCGGATCTTCACGAAGTTCTACCGTGGGGAATCAATGACAAGGGATCCTTCGACGACCGGTACTGGCCTTGGACTTTTCATCGCGCGCGGCCTCGTCTCGGCCATGGGCGGCCGAATGTGGGTCGACTCCCGCGAAGGCGCTGGGTCGACCTTTGCCTTCGAGTTGCCGCTTGCGCGCGAAGCGGCGCTGAGCGGGCGGGAGACCGCATGACGACGGTGCTCATCGTCGACGACGAGGCCCCCATTCGGCTTCTCTGCCGCGTCAACCTCGAGGCCGAGGGCATGAAAGTGCTCGAGGCATCGGATGGCGACAAGGGACTCGAGCTGGCGCGGGCGGAGCGCCCCGACGTCGTCCTGCTCGACGTGATGATGCCGGGGCGGAGCGGCTGGGAGGTCGCTGAGGAGCTGCTCGCCGACGAGGTCACGAGCGCCATCCCGATCATCTTTCTGACCGCGCGTGCGGAGGTCAGGGATCGGGCGAAGGGAATCGACCTCGGCGGCGTCGACTACGTGACGAAGCCGTTCAACCCGGTCGAGCTGGCCCCGCTCGTGGAAGACCTCGTACGCCGAGTGGAGAGCGGTGAGCGCGACGACCTCCGGCGCGAGAAGTTCGCTGAAGTGCGCGAGCTCCTCGAGCGCGACTAACCCGCGAAGTCAGCGGTAACCACGGTTGCGCTAGACCAGCCTCCGAAAGCGGCGACCGGGGTAGCGACGCCGATCCGTCTCAACTCCGGATCAAGCAAGACAGCACGGTGCGGTGGACTGGCCAGCCAGTTCGCGACGGTGGCGTTGGCCGACATGACGCCTCTTCCCATGGCGAGGTTCTCGGCAAAGACGTGGCCGCGCACGCGAAACCGCAACATCCGCGCGAGAAGATTGCCGTGAGCGAAGTAGTCATGGAGCACCATGTCCCGCGAATGGGACCGGGCTGCACGTTCCAGGTGGAAGTCGACGCGCAGCTTCGTCAGCAGGTGGACGGTGCGCACCGAGTTGACCGCGGCGACCAGGGCGCTGTCGCGCGCGGTCGAGGCGGCGCCGCTCCCGGTCACCGGGCGCGCCGCCGCCTCCGGTGCCGCCAAAACGGCGAACAGGACGATGGCGCAAACGGATGGAGCCCCCCGACGCATCCGAAGCGCGGTGTTCTACCAGATCGGTCGGACGGAAACTCGCGCCGAACGTCACAAAAACTGAGGCAACGTATGCTCTGAGCGAGGAATTCGGGCTCGATCACCGCTCGGCCACCGCTCCCGGGGCTGCCAGACGGGGCGGGCTAGACTCGAACCCGCACGGGGCGTAGCGCAGCCTGGTAGCGCATCCGCTTTGGGAGCGGAAGGTCGCCGGTTCAAATCCGGCCGCCCCGACTGGAACGCTAGGATGCACCGCCGTACCTCCAGACAGGGGTCTTCGACCAGCGAGCGAGCCGATCTACGGCGAGCTCGAGCTCTCCAGCGGTTAGACGGTAGGGGTCCGCGTAGGAGACCTGCTCGACCAGGGGGGCCGGATCAAGCTCGTCGAGGGCGTTCAGGACGTAGCGGATCGGCAGCCCGTGAGCGACGACGAGCACCGCCCGTTCGGGCCGGGCCAGGATGGTGCGATAAGCACTGACGTAGCGGGTGACCGTGCCGCTGCGGCTCTCGCCGCCGCCGGGGGCCTCGATGGTGGGCTCGTTCGCGGCCGCCCATTCTCGATAGTCGGCGAGCGTGCCGCCCTCGAAGCGGCCGAAGCGGACGTCGTTCAGCTCCGGGAGGACGAGACGCGGGACATCGCGCCCGGCGAGCGCAATGTCGGCCGTTTGACGGGTGCGCTCGAACTCGCTCGTCACGCAAAGGTCGAGCTCGACGCCGGCGAGGACGTTGCCCAGCCGACGCGCCTGCTCCTCGCCGGTCTCGGTCAGCGCGCAGACGACGGCCGGGTCGCCGTTGACGGTGCCGACGACGCTGAGCTGGCTCTCGCCGTGGCGGGCGAGGATCACCTCGTCCATCGGGCGTGCTTCAGATCGAGCGCCGTCTCGTCGCGGCGCATGAAGCGGACGAAGTAGAACGCAAACGCCCAGAAGAAGACGACCGCCTCCTCGGCGGCCATCGTCACTCCGGCGATCTGCTGGTCAGTGAGCGGGCTCCAGCCCCAGATGCGCGGCGCGTGCACGTAGAAGCCGTAGACGGCGTTGGGGATCAGCGCGAGCAGCAAACCCAGTGGGCTCGCGAGTGCGAAGGCGGCGAACAGGTACGCGGCCGAAGTGCCGGCGTCGAGCCGGCCGGTCAGCACGGGCCACCAGACGAGCACGCCCGTAACGAAGTAGCAGACGTGCTCGAGGTGGAGCAGCGTCGAGGGATGGCGAAGCGCGGCGTCGTAGGCGGCCGGAATGTGCCAGACGTAGTAGGTCGCGAGCCAGAACGGGAGCGCCAGGAGCGGGTTCGTCAGCGCGCGGATCGCCGCGTACTTGCGCGCGGCGCCGGCCGCTGCCGGCGGCAGTCCGAGCACGATGAGTGCCGGGCTCCATTCCGCGAGCGCGACGTTCTGGAGTAGGTGCGCCGTCAGCAAGTAGCGGAGCGCGAGGTTCTCGATTGGCGTTACGAAGACCACGAGAATCAGACCGAGCCCTCCGAGAAAGCAGGCGATCCGCCAGCCTTGCGCCGGGTGCCCACGGAGGACCAATGCGTACGCCAGTGCGAGCAGCGGCACCAGCACGACTGCCTCGGCGTGGAGGCTCCACAAATACGGATTCATCGGGCGCTACGCTAGTGGCCGCACGCGTCCGTGGTGTAGTTGGCAACACAAGAGCCTTCCAAGCTCTAGTCACCGGTTCGAACCCGGTCGGACGCTCTGTCTGTGCCAGGGCGCCGGTTCGATAGTTCGCTCCGGTCGTGCCGTCCGCTCGTCTCGCTATGTTGTCAACTATGAAAACGCGCGAGCGAGATCAGGCGCGGAGGATGCGCCGCGAGGAGGGGCGGTCCGTGAAGGAAATCGAGCGTCTGCTGGGCGTTTCGCGTTCGACCGTCAGTCTCTGGGTGCGTGACATCCCGCTTACGGCTGCCCAACGTTCTGCACTCGTAAGACGCAATCCGATCTACAACGGGCAGTTCAAGGGCGCTGCCGTAAACGCCGAACGCGGCCGGAAGCGCCGTCTCGCTTACCAGGAGCGAGGCAGAATGCGAGCGAAGGAAGCTGACGCCCTGTATATCGCCGGGTGCATGCTCTATTGGGCTGAAGGCGACAAAGGACGCCACGCGGTTCGCCTCGCAAACTCCGACCCGGGGGTCATTCGTCTCTTCGCCGAGTTCCTGCGGGTCGAGTTCGGCGTCGCGGATGAGCAGTTCCGGGTCACCTGGTATCTCTTCGCGGACCACGAGAGTCGGCAGAGGGAGATCGAAGGTTTCTGGCTGGCAACCCTCGGGCTGGAACGCACTTGCCTCTGTAAGTCGGTTGTCAACCGCTATTCCAAGTACAGCAAGAAAAAACGGAAGAACAAGCTTCGATGCGGCACGTGCCGCATAGCGGTGCACAGCACCGAGATCGTGCAGACAATCTACGGCTCGATTCAGGAGCTCGCGAGCTTCGACCGGCCGGAGTGGCTCGATTTGCCTCCCTAGCGCGGCTGATCTGCGAGCGGCTCCAGCGCCGCGGCGGTTGGCTCGAGCTTGCCAGCTTCGAGCCCCGCGACGATCTCGCGGGCCAGCGCTCGAGCTTCGCTCTCCTGGTCAGCATCGAGCACTGTGTTGACCGCCGCGAGGTGACTGCCGTCGACCACCGAGAGCTCGATGTCGACCGTATCGATGTCTCGCCGCGCGATGTAAGAGTCCTCGGGCACGCCGATCCAGACCCGGACCGACCGGCCATCGGGCAGCGTCGCCGTCAACTCGATCGGGTCTCCTCGCAGGCTCACTGCCGGGCATTCTGGCGCATAGCTACCTATGGACGTCCGACGAGGCCGCGATCCTTGGCGCGTGGTGCCCGAGCGGCTCGTCCGCTTTCCCGTGCGCACGATCCTGACCGTGCTCGGTACGATCATCGCCGTTGCCGTCGTCCTCGAGGTGATCTGGATCGCGAGGCACGTGATCACGTGGATCCTGATCTCGCTGTTCCTCGCGCTGGCGATGAACCCGGCGGTCGAGTTCTTCCAACGCCACGGAATCCGCAGGCGCGGCCTCGCCGCCGCGGTCACTTATGTGCTGGTCCTGGCGGCGCTCGCGGTGATCGGGGCCCTGTTCGTGCCGACAGTCGTTCATCAGGTAAGCGAGTTCGTCGGCAAGGTCCCCGACTACGTCCACGACATCAGCAAGGGCAAGGGCCGGTTCGGTTTCCTGGAGACGAAGTACCACCTCCCCGAACGGATCAGAGACGCAATCAACAAAGGGGGGGCCGCCAAAGTCCTCGGCCTCTCGGGTGCCGCGCTCTCGATCACGAAGAGCGTGATCACGATCGTCGTCGGCACGATCACGATCGCCTTCCTGACCTTTTTCATGCTGCTCGAGGGGCCGAAATGGATGGAGCGCTTTTACGGCCTCCTGCCGCCCGAGTCGCGGCCTCGGTGGGTGAACGTCTCCAACCAGATCTACCGCACGGTTGGCGGCTACGTCACCGGAAATCTCTTGATCAGCTTGATCGCCGGAGGCTCGACGACGATCGTCTTGATCATCATGGGCGTCCCGTACGCTGTCGCGCTCGGTCTGCTCGTCGCGATCCTGGACTTGATCCCGCTGGCCGGCGCGACCATCGCCGCGATCCTGATCGGCGCGGTCGCCTTCATCCACTCGATCGTCGCCGGCATCGTCGTGGTGGTGTTCTTCGTCGTGTACCAGCAGATCGAGAACCACTTCCTGCAGCCGGTTGTGTACGGACGCACCGTCCAGCTTTCTCCACTGATGGTTCTGATCGCAGTTTTGATCGGAGCGGAGCTGGCCGGGATTCTCGGAGCGCTCGGCGCGATTCCGGTCGCGGGCGCGATCCAAGTGCTCATCGTCGACTGGCTTCGCCACCGGCGCGAGCGCACAGCGCCCGCAGCGCCCACCATCCCCCAAACGGGGGAGACCTGACCTGGGAGCACGGCCGATGTTTGGAAGGTGCATCCGGTACTCGCAAGCCTCACGGCCGCGGCGATCGGCTTCGCGCCGGCGAACCACGCCGCGCACCGAGCTCTCCTTGCCCAGAAGGCGCCAACGAGCATCTCGGCAAGCCGCGTGCAGCTCTCCGCGCTCGAGTCGGGGCTGCTCGGCCAGATCAATCTCACGCGCGGGCGACGCGGCCTGCGGCCGCTTCGCCTCTCGGCAAGCCTGACCGCGGCGGCAAACCAACACTCCGTCTCGATGGAGCAGAAGGGCTACTTCAGCCACGATTCGGCCAACGGCAGCTCTTTCTTCAAGCGGATCGCGAGCTTCTACACCTATCGCGGGTACAACAGTTGGTCTGCCGGCGAGAACTTGCTCTGGTCGACGCCGGACATCAGCCCTGCGGGCGCGTTGAGGCTGTGGATGAACAGCCCCGAGCACAGGGCGAACCTGCTCAACCGCCGTTGGCGCGAGATCGGCCTCGGCGCCGTGCACGCTGCGAGTGCGCCGGGCGTCTACGGCGGCGACGAGGTCACGATCGTCACCGCCGATTTCGGCTTCCGCTCGTAACCGGCGAAAGTCCGGTCGCTTTCGCGGCCATGACGACTTTCGCCGGGTGGTTCCTTCGGTCGAAGCTTGTTTGCAACAGCCGCGCATGTCGGCTACGGCGGCGGAAGCGACGAGACCTGAGGGGAATGCGCCTGGGAGGATTCGAACCTCCGACCAACGGCTTAGAAGGCCGTCGCTCTTCCGCTGAGCTACAGGCGCGTGCTCTCAAAGCGTAGCGCCGACGTCAGGACGTTTCTCCCAGGCCGACGCTGGGGACATCAACCTTTATGGGAATCATCCTCAGCCTCATCCTGATGGCGGTCGGCGCCATCCTCACGTGGGGCGTCAACTCGAGTGGTGGCAGCGTGAACATCGACGTCGTCGGCGTCGTCTTGATTGTCGTCGGGTTCATCCTCTTCTTGATCTCGCTGCTCTTGTGGCGGACCTGGTGGGGCGCCGGCTTTTGGGGTTGGGGCCCCGAGCCGTACGGCGACGGTCCCGTCGTGCGGCGCCGCGCATACCGGCCGGCACGGCGGCGGACGACTTACGTCGAAGAAGAGCCGCCCGCCGACCCGCCCTACTGATCTGCAAGACAAACCCGAAAGGGGTTGACATGGCCAACGAATTGCAGGGGAAGAAGATCGCCTTCATCGCGACCGAGGGCGTCGAGCAGGTCGAGCTGACAGAGCCGTGGAAAGCCGTCGAGCAGGCCGGGGCTCAGCCGGAGTTGATCTCGATGGAGGACAGCGAGTTCCACGCCTGGAACCACTTCGACAAGGGCGACACGTTCAAGCCCGACAAGACGGCGGAGGAGGCTCAGGTCGGCGACTACGACGGCCTCGTCCTTCCGGGTGGTGTCGCAAACCCCGATCAGCTCCGCACCGATGAGAACGTCGTCGGCTTCATCCGCGACTTCGTCGCGAGCGGCAAACCGATCGGTGTCATCTGCCACGGGCCGTGGACGCTGATCGAGGCGGGTGTGGTCAAGGGTCGGAAGATCACGTCCTGGCCGAGCCTCCACACCGATCTGATCAATGCCGGGGCGAGCTGGGTCGACGAAGAGGTCGTCGTGGACGCCGGCCTCGTCTCGAGCCGGAAGCCGGACGACCTGCCTGCGTTCAACGCGAAGATTGTCGAGGAGTTCGCTGAGGGCAAGCATGAGGAGTCGGCCGAGAAGACGAAGGAAGCGGTCCAGTAGAAAAGCCGAGCGCCGTCCTCCTTGACGTCGACGGCACGCTGATCGACGCGAACTACCAGCACGCGCTCGCGTGGTATCGCGCCTTCCGGAGGCACGGGATCGTGCTGCCGCTATGGCGGATTCACAGGCACGTCGGCATGGGCGGGGATCAACTGGTCCCTGCGCTCGTCGGCCTCGACACCGACGAGGCGCAGGGCGACCGGATCCGTGATGCGCGGGACGGGCTCTATCAGAAACTGATAGAGGAAGTCGCGCCGTTCGATGACGCACGGGAACTGATCGCCGACCTGAAGCAGTGCGGCTTCACAACGGTGCTCGCCAGCTCTTCGCCTCGGCAGGAGATCGACCACTACCTCGATCTCCTCGACGCCCGTGAGCTCGCCGACGGGTGGACAACGAACGACGACGTCGAGGCCACGAAGCCGGAGCCCGATCTTGTCCGTGCCGCGCTCGAAAAGGCCGGCACGGAGGAGGCGGTAATGATCGGCGACACCCCTTGGGACATCGAGGCTGCGCGCAAAGCGGGCGTCCCGACGGTGACCGTGATCACCGGGGGTTTCTGCGAGCAGGAGCTCCGAGACGCAGGAGCCGCCGCGGTCTACGAGTCGGTCGGTGAGCTCCGAGGCCATCTAGAAGAGCCGCCGTTCGTCTAACTCTTCGTGCGACGGGTCCTGTTGCTGGCCGCGCTCGCCACGGCTGCGGGCTGCGGCGGCTCCGGCGCGTCGCATCTGAAGGCGCTGCACCAGCAGGGCCCGATCGGGAGCGGCGCCAAGGAGGTCTGGTTCTACGCCGCGAAGGGCAAGCCGCGTTCACTCGTGATCTTCCTGCACGGCTACGGCGGCCCGGTCGAAGAGACGCCGAAGAACCACATCCCCTGGCTGAAGCACCTCGCGGCCGAAGGCAGCGACGTCGTCTATCCGCGCTACGAGGTCGGGGCAGCGGCGAATCCGTACCCGAACATCGATGCGGCCCTCGACGAGGCGACGCCGCGCCTCGGGAAACCACACGTTCCGGTGGTCGTAATCGGCTACTCACGTGGCGGCCGGATCGCGGTCGACTACGCAGCCGTCCGCGCTGCGCGGGGTCAAGAGCCGGCAGCGGTGCTTGCCGTGTTTCCCGGCCTCGTCTCACCGTACGAGCGGCTGGGTCCACTCGAGAAACTCGACGCCAGGCTGAAGCTCGACATCATGCTCGGGGACAAGGACACGAGCGTCGGCGGCGTCGGCGCCAGGGTGATCCTGCGCCGGCTCGAACCGGCCGGCTTCCCCGGCTCACAGATCAAGGTGATCTTCGTGAGGTCGAAGGGGTCGTTCAGGGCCGACCACCTCTCCGTGATGGCGACAAGCCCTGCCGCGAAGGCCGAGATCTGGAGACCAGCGGACAAGTTGATCGACTCAGTTCGATAGTGGCCCCCGACTTGGCGCGGGCGCTTCTCGTAAGGTGTCATGGGTCGGTTACGGCCGAGATCCGGAGACCCGTAGACATCTAAACGAATCGTTGCGGTAGGTCGCCGCGCCCGACCTGCGCGGGCGCGGCTCCCAAGCGATTGCAGCGACAGCGAAAACCGCCGGAAGTCGTCATGGCCGCGAAAGCGGCCGGACTTCCGGCGGTGAGGTGGCGGAGGGGACTCGAACCCCCGACCACCGGGACCACAACCCGGGGCTCTACCAACTGAGCTACCGCCACCGCGCAGCGGAGACAGAATAGCCGGGCCTTGAAGATCCTCGCCTCCCGCCGCTTTCCGGGACCGGCCTGGGCCGAGCTGAGCGATGTCGAGTATCTGTCCGGTCCGCTCCCGGACGGGGCGGGCGGATGCCGAGACAACGTCGACGCGCTGGCCGTCGTCGGCGAACACGTCGATGACGAGACGCTCGACCTGTTCCCGAGCCTGAGGATCGTCGCGAACTACGGCGTCGGCTACGACTCGATCGATGTGGACGCGTGCGCCGCACGCGGCGTCGTGCTGACGAATACCCCCGGGGTGCTCACGGCCGCGACCGCCGATCTCGCTTTCGCGCTGCTGCTTGCGCTAAAGCGACGGGTGGTCGTGGGCGACCGCGCCGTTCGCGAGGGCCGCTGGCGGGGCGGATGGGCCGATCCTGATTTCCTGGGGCGCGACGTCAGCGGATCGACGCTGGGGATCGTCGGCTTCGGCCGGATCGGCCGAGCGGTTGCGGAGCGTGCCGCCGCCTTTGAGATGCGCGTGCTCCATCACTCACGTCGGCATGACGGAGAAGGCTGGTGCGAGCTCGACGAGCTGCTGGCGGCAGCGGACGCCGTCAGCCTGCATCTACCGCTCACGCCCGAGACGCGCGGATTGCTGGACTCCTCGCGGCTCTCCCTTCTTCACGACGGCGCCTGCATCATCAACACGGCGCGCGGCCAGATCGTCGACGAGGAAGCGCTCGTTCGCGAGCTCGTCTCGGGCCGGATCGAGGCGGGCCTCGACGTCTTCGCACTCGAGCCGAAGGTGCCGCGAGAGCTGCTCGGGCTCCCAAACGTCGTCCTGACCCCTCACGTCGGCAGCGCAACGGCGGAAACGCGTGAGGCGATGACGCGCGTCCTCGTCGACAACCTGCTCGCGGTCGAGCGCGGCGGACAACCGCTCAACCCGGTATGAGGGAATGCCGGCGAAAGAACGGCCTACGAAGAGTTTCAAGGGAGGTCGCGACCCGCGCGCGGCATACTGGCCAGGAGGCCCCGTAGCTCAGTGGATAGAGCAGCGGACTTCGAATCCGCGTGCGCAAGTTCGATTCTTGCCGGGGCCATCGTCGACTTCCGTCGGTTCTTCCTCTTAGCAACCGCTTGCGAGCCGCGCCAGCACAGGTCGGGCTGGGGTGCGTTAGGGCGAGAGTTCTCTGGAGAGGACTGACTCGACTGCTCGGAGGGCTACGCGGGTTTCTTCGAGGCGCGGTTCCCTCGTTGTCACTCTTTGCAGGCCCAGGCCTGGGAGGAGGAACGCCCGGGCGAGGCGGCGGCTGGAGGCTTCGACGGCGAGCCAGAGCTCCATCGTCAGCGCCAGGGAAAGGAGGACAACGGCCGCCGACGCGTACACGGTCGGAGCGAACGGCCAGATGCGCTGGAGAGCGATCGCGACCGGGAAGACGAGCACGGCAAAATTTGTGCCGCATCTCGCGGCGAACCGGGTCGGCTGAGCCGCACCCCGCCAGGTCTCGGCGAGGCGCCGTTCCTCGGCGGCAGCGATCGCCCGGTGCTCGGCGCCGTGCAGAGCGAGCGTGCGGCCGCGGAGGAGCCAGACGACGAGCGCGAGCGTGAGCGCCAATCCCGCGATGAGCGAAGCGCGATGCGGGAGGAAGGCGAACATGAGGGGGGCCGCGACCGCGACCACGAGCAGCAATCGCTCGCGCGGCTTTGCGACCCCGTCCCGGCGAAAGAGGGGCGACAAGGAGAGCCCGAGACGCGCGAGCCCTCGAAGCAGCGGCACCTTCCTGAGTCGTTCCCGCGGCGACGGCATCCGGCCCTCGCGCAGCGTCCCGTCGATGCCGGCGAAGGCCCAAAACCGCTCGCTGACGATCGCCACGCCGTCCGGCCTCGCCATGCCGCCGAGGCGGGGGAGAGCCTGCTGGCCGTCAAAGCTGGCGAGAACGGAGTCCACCGACCCACCTTGCCTGGCCTGAGGCCGCCCGGCAAGGGGCCGGGCGGCCTACTTCACAGGAGTCACGGACCTACCACCTGCCGCGCGAGAAGAAGCCGAGCAGCGCGAGCACGAGAACGATGATCAGGATGATCCAGAGAATGCTCAGTGCAGTCACCTCCTTCCAGCGTCGTTTCCACAACGGATTTCCGTCGTTGGAGGTTGCGTTAAACCTTCATACGACAACGCGATCTAGCGGGAAATGCAGTTTGTCGTTGTAGGAGCTGCCTGCACGACACGGCCGTCGAGTACGGTGGCGTGGGTCGAGGAGGCTCCCAACGTGCACGAGTCACCGTGGCTACGAATCTTCGCGCCCGTCGCCTGTGCCGCGCTCAGGCCGAGCAACGTGACGAGGGCAAGCGCGAGCATGAGCAGGCGAAAGACCGGCAAACGACGAGGGGTCATGGGCTCGCCGGTCTACCTCGCCGCCGGCGTTTTTCCTGCCACGACGGAGGGCAATGAAAAGCGATGCCACGCGCGATCTGGACTGGCTCGATCAGCTTCGGGCTCGTCAATCTGCCCGTGCGGATGTACAGCGCGATCTCCGAGCACAAGCTGCACTTTCACCTCGTCCACGAACGCGATCAGAGTCCCATCGGCTACCAGAAGGTCTGCAAGCTCGAAGACAAGCCGGTTCCGGACGACGAGGTGGTCAAAGCCTTTGAATTCGAGCCTGGCGAATACGTCTTCATGGAAGAGGAGGACTTCGAGGCGGCGCGGGCCGAGGGCTTTCAGACGATCGAGATCACCCACTTCGTGCCGTACGAGCAGGTCGATCCGATCTACTTCGCACGTACGTACTACGTCGGGCCGGAAAAGGGCGGCGAGAAGGCTTACAGCTTGTTGCTGCGTGCGCTGGAGGATTCCTCGCTCGCCGGAATCTCGAAGTTCGTCATGCGCGACCGCCAGTACCTCGGGGCGCTCCGCGTCCGCGACGGCGTGATCACCCTCGAGCAGATGTACTTCGCGGACGAGATCAGACCGCTCGACGAGATCAAGCCGCCGAAGACGACGGTCTCGAAGGAAGAGCTCGCGATGGCGGAGCAATTGATCGAAAACTTCGCCGCGGATTTCGAGCCGGAGAAGTACAAGGACACCTACCGAGACGCGCTCTGCAGGATCATCCGCGCCAAGCGAGCCGGAAAAGAGGTCCATCGCGCCGCGGAGACCGAAGAGGAGGCGCCGCCCGACCTGCTGGAGGCGTTGCGCGCGAGCGTCGAGGCAGCAGGCGGCGCGCGCGGCCGGGCTGGTGGTGGAGGACGCACAGTACGCGGCGGCACGAGACGCGATCTCTCCGGTCTGTCGAAAGCGGAGCTCGACGAGCGCGCCCGCAAGGCAAAGGTCCCCGGGCGGTCGAAGATGTCGAAGGACGAGCTGATCGAGGCGTTGAGCGAGGCTGCCTGAGCAGAAGCACCTGAGCATCGTTCCCGACGTCGAGGAAGAGCTCGACCGGCTCTACGCCCTTCCGCTCGAGGAGTTCACGAAGGCGCGGAACGATCTCGCTCGGCGGCTCAGCAAGGCGGGACGGAGCGACGCGGCTACCGAGGTCAAGAAGCTCGCCAAGCCGAGCGTTCCGGTCTGGACAGCGAACCAGCTGGCCCGGCGCGAGCCAGGTGAACTCAGGGCATTGCTGCGCTCGGCCGAAGAGCTACGCAAGGCGCAACAGCAAGCTCTCGCCGGAAAAAGCGGCGCTTCCGATCTGCAGGAGCGCCTTGCCGAGCAGCGCCGGGCGACGCGGGCGCTGGCACGGCTAGGGCGGGATATCCTCGCCGACGAGGGCCGCTCCGTCAGCGACGCGATCGTCGAGCGGATCGCGAAGACGCTCGACGCCGCGGCGCTCGACGAGGGGTCGCGGTTTCAGCTTCGCGCCGGCCGCCTCACCGAAGAACTCGACCCGCCCGGCTTCGAGGCGCTCGCCGGGATGATGTCGGCGCGACGCTCGTCGAAGCGGGCCTCAGCCGCGAAGCCGAAGCGCAATGGGGTTACCGCAGGTCGCCGCAGGGTTCAGGAAGCGCAGCGCGAGCTTCGGGCGCGCGAACGCGAGGCCGCCCAGGCCGAGCGTCAGGCCCAGCGCGCCGAGAGCGCAGCGGCCGAGGCCCGCAGGGCGGCAAAGGCCGCGCGCGAACGCTCCGACGAAGCGGAGCGCGCGCTCGCCGAAGCCGAGGCCGCGCTACGGAAGGCGCAGCGCGGCTAGGAGGGGGTAGCGGAACGGCACAGACCCCGTTCGCTAGACCCTCCTGGCTACTCGTCCGCGGGAGGCTCGTTGACGACAGGGTCGGTCGCGAGGCGCTCGGCAGCCTCCCGAGTCTCCTCTGCGACCTCTTCCTGCAGCTCCACGAACTTGTTTTCGTCCGTGAGCCGGCTCTCTCGCTCTCGATCCTGCTCGTCGGTCACGCCGTTTCCGTTCCCGCGAGCTCTACTCTGTAACCACTTCGTGCGGGCGTGGCGGAATTGGCAAACGCGACGGGTTTAGGACCCGTTGGGCGAAAGCCCTTGGAGGTTCGAGTCCTCTCGCCCGCACTCGCGCTCGCTGTCTTGGCGCTTGCGGCTTCCACGCGGGCTTCGGCTGAGCCGAGCGCGACTTGGCGAGCGGCGGCGCCTTTACCGCTGGCACGAACGGAGGTGACGGCGGCGCGGCTGGGCGGCGAGATCGTCGTCGTGGGTGGCTACCTGGCCGACGAGACAAGCACGGGTCGCGTCGATGCGTACTCGCCGCGCACCGGGCGCTGGAGACGTCTGCCAGACCTGCCGGCGCAGGTGAACCACGCGATGGCGGCCTCGGCCGGCGGGCGCCTCTACGTCGTGGGTGGGTACGGCGCCAACCGCCGAGCCTTTGTCTTCTTCCACGGTCGCTGGCGGACCCTGCGGAAGCTGCCGGCGCCGCGCGCAGCGGCCGGTGCTGCCGTCGTTGGCCGGAAGCTTTATGTCGTCGGCGGCGTGGTAGCGCCGGGCCGGCTCGCGCCTCGGATGCTCGTCCTCGACCTCCGCAGCGGCCGCTGGTCGTATGCGCCGGGGCCGAGCCCGCGTGAGCACCTCGCCGTGACCGCGGCCGGCGGCATCGTCTACGCGCTTGCGGGGCGCTCGGGAGGCACGAACTTCACGACCTTCGAGTCCTACTCGCCGAAGCGGCGCACCTGGCGCCGTTTGGTGCCGGTGCCATACCCGCGCGGCGGAACTGGCGCCACGGTGGTCGCCGGTCGAATCGTTTCCGTCGGAGGAGAAGAAGCAGCCGGCACGATCTCGTCCGTCTATGCCTACGACATCCGCGGCCGACGCTGGGCGCGCTTGCCTGACATGCCCACGCCGAGGCACGGGCTCGGCGTGGTGGCGTTCGGCTCCAGCGTCTACGCGATCGCGGGCGGCCCGCAACCGGGTCTCCACGTCAGCGCGGCGAACGAGTTCCTGACGCTCCCGTAGCGAGTCGCTCGATGCCGGCCGTGGCCGCGGCCAGCGCGTTCTCGTCGAAGAGGAACGGAGCCGCGTTCGGGATCGCGTGCACGGGCGCGTCGAGATTGTCCGAGCCGGCGGCCGCGTTGAGCGCGTACCGGATCGGGATCTCGTGGGAGACGACGAGCACGCACCGGTAGGGACCTCCGAGTAGCCGCCGGAAGCCCTCCGCGTAGCGGCGGGCAGCCTCGTCGAGACTCTCGCCGCCGGGAAAGCGGTCGGCCCTGACGTGTTCGCGCTTCCAGGAGCGGTAGTCCTCGAGTGTCCAGCCCTCGAGCTCGCCGACTCGGACGTCGTCGAAGAGCTCCTCCTCGGCGAGCGGCACCTCGCGGCCTTCGATCGCGATCCCGGCCGTCTCGAGCGTGCGGCCGAAGCGCGTGTGCACGCAGCCGTCGAGCGGAATCGACCGGACCTGGAGGCCGAGCAGTGCCGCCTCCTCGCGGCCGCGCTGGGTCAGCGGCGCCGGCACGTTGGGGTCGCCGTTGATCCGGTTTTCATGGTTCAGAACCGACTCGGCGTGACGGCTAAGCACGAACAGGCGCATGCGCCGACCCTACCGCCCTCTCGGCGTGGGACGTGTCCCCAGGCCCGGCACCGGGACCTGCCCGCTGACGGCAGGCGAAACCTCTTTGCTTGAATGGACGGGTGGCCGCCCAGGTCGAAGAGCTCGCTGACAACAAGGTCCGGCTCAAGGTCGATGTGCCTCGCGAGGAAATGCGCCACGCGGTCGAGCACGCGACCTCGGATCTCGCCGGCAGCGTCAAGATTCCCGGCTTCCGTCCGGGCAAGGTGCCGCCGCAGGTTCTGCGGGCGCGGATCGGCGAGGAGCGGTTGCTGACCGAGGCGGTCGAGAGCCACATCGGCGGTTGGTTCTGGAACGCCGCGGCGAACACCCGGATCCGTCCGATCGCCCAGCCCCAGTACGACTACGACCTCCCTTCGTCTGATGACGACGCGTGGAGCTTCACCGCGACAGTCGACGTGCAGCCGAAGCCCGAGGTCGCCGACTGGACGAACCTCGAGGTTCCCTACGCCGAGGCCGAGATCCCGCCCGAGCTCGTCGATCAGGAGATAGAGGTCCTACGCGAGAGCGTCGCCGACCTCGCCCCGGTTGACGGCCGGCCTGCGCAGACGGGCGATGTCGTCGTCGTCGACGCGGTCGAAGAAGCAGGCGAGGCGCAGCGCGACCTCGTGCTCGAGCTCGGCTCGGGCAGGTTGCTAGAGGATGTCGAGCGCGCGCTGATCGGCGCGGCCCCCGGAGACACTCGCGCGGTCGAGTACACGCTTCCGGACGGATCGTCCCGAACAACCCAGGTGACCGTCAAGGAGGTCAAGGAGAAGGTGCTGCCGCCGGCGGACGACGATTTGGCACGGGCCGCCAGCGAGTTCGACAGCTATGCCGAACTGCGGGAGGAGATCGAGTCGCGCCTGCGCGAGCAGCTCGAGTACGAGCTCGATGCGGCCTTCCGCGCCGAGGCGATCGACCGACTCGTCGAGGCCTCGAACGCGACCGCCTCGGGGCCGCTCGTCGAGGCGCGCTCCCGTGAGCTGCTCAACCAGCTTGGCCGCTCGCTCGACCGCCGGGGGATCAGCGCCGACCTCTACTTGCAGCTAACCGGCCAGACGCCGGAGCAACTTGCCGACGGCGTCCGTGCCGAGGCTGCGCAGTCGGTCGCCCGCGAGCTCGTCCTCGAAGCAGCAGCGGACAAGCTTGGGGTCCAGATCTCAGACGACGAGGTCGAGGAACTGATCCGCGAGGAGGCAGAGGCCGCCGGCGAGGACCCGGACGACGTGATCTCTCAGCTCCGGGAGGCAGGACGCTTCGAGACGCTACGAGCCGACCTGCGCCTGAAGGAAACCCTCGACCGGATCGTCTCCGAGGTCAAACGGATTGCGCCGGACCTCGCCCAGGCCCGCGACAAGCTTTGGACTCCCGACAAGGAAACCGCCCCGACCGAAACGAAACTCTGGACCCCCGCTAGCAAGGAGCCTGCATGAGCCCGTTGATTCCCATGGTCGTCGAGCAGACCTCGCGAGGCGAGCGAGCCTTCGACATCTACTCGCGCTTGCTGAACGAGCGAATCGTCTTCCTCGGCACCCCGGTCGACGATCAGATCGCAAACCTGATCATCGCCCAGCTGTTGCATCTCGAGTCCGAGGACCCGGACAAGGACATCTCGATCTACGTCAACTCGCCGGGCGGGTCGGTCTATCACGGCCTCGCGATCTACGACACGATGCAGTTCATCAAGCCGGACGTGCAGACGATCTGTGTCGGGACGGCGATGTCGATGGGCGCGCTGCTTCTCGCGGGCGGGACGAAAGGAAAGCGGATGGCGCTCCCGAACTCGAAGATTCTCATCCACCAGGTGTGGGGTGGCTTCCAAGGTCAGGCGACCGATATCGAGATCCACGCGCGCGAGACGATTGCACTCAAGCGGACGCTCGAGGAGATCATGTCGGAGCACACCGGGCAGCCCCTCGATCGGGTATCAAAGGACATGGAACGGGATTACTTCATGACGCCGCAAGAAGCCCAGGAGTACGGCATCATCGACAACGTAATCGTCCACCGTGACGGGTCACGCCCGTAGTGCCGCATCCAGCAACACATACCGGCTTCTGGCCCGCGATCACGCGGCACCAGAGTCCACCCTCGCTCTTGCCAAGGCTTTCTAGCCTTGGCGGCGAGCGAGTGCGCCCTCTGGTTTGGTGCTCGCGACCCAGAAACTCGGCGGTGTCACTGGACGCGGCACTAGCGGTCGAGGCGATTCCGGAGTAAAAGGAGAACCGTGGCCCGAGCAACCGACGGCAACGAGCAACTTCTCTGCAGCTTCTGCGGCAAGTCCCAGCGGCAAGTCAAGAAGCTGATCGCCGGTCCCGGCGTCTACATTTGCGACGAGTGCATCGATCTCTGCAACGAGATCATCGACGAGGAGTTGACGGCTCCCGCGCAGCTCGATCTCGAGAACCTGCCGAAGCCGAAGGACATCTACGACGTCCTTAACGACTACGTCGTCTCGCAGGAGGAAGCGAAGCGGACGCTCTCGGTCGCGGTCTACAACCATTACAAGCGCGTTCAGATGGTGACCGAGGACGGGGAGGTCGAGCTCCAGAAGTCGAACATCCTGCTGCTTGGTCCGACGGGTTGCGGTAAGACGCTGTTGGCGCAGACGCTGGCGCGGATCCTCAACGTCCCCTTCGCGATCGCCGATGCGACGGCGCTCACCGAGGCCGGCTACGTCGGTGAGGACGTCGAGAACATCCTCTTGAAGCTGATCCAGGCCGCGGACTTTGACATCAAGAAGGCCGAGACCGGGATCATCTACATCGACGAAGTCGACAAGATCGCGCGCAAGGCGGACAACCCGTCGATCACGCGCGACGTCTCGGGCGAGGGCGTCCAACAGGCGCTGTTGAAGATCCTCGAAGGGACGGTCGCCTCGGTGCCTCCGCAGGGCGGGCGCAAGCATCCGCACCAAGAGTTCCTCTCGATCGACACCACGAACATCCTCTTCATCTGCGGCGGCGCTTTCGCCGACCTCGACAAGATCATCGCCAAGCGAATCGGCAAGAACGCCGTCGGGTTCGGTGCCGACATCCGTTCAAAGAACTCGACTGAGGCAGCCGAGCTCCTCTCGGAAGTGATGCCCGAGGATCTGCTCTCCTACGGCCTGATCCCCGAGTTCATCGGGCGCCTACCGGTCGTTTCGGCCGTGCACCAGCTCCAGCGCGAAGATCTCGTCCAGATCTTGATCGAACCCAAGAACGCGCTTGTCAAGCAGTACCAGCGCTTCTTCGGCTACGACAACATCGAGCTCGTCTTCACCGAAGACGCGCTCTGGGAGATCTCGGACAAGGCCCTGGAGCGCGAGACCGGTGCCCGCGGCCTGCGTTCGATCATCGAGGCCGCGCTGCTCGACGTCATGTTCGAGCTGCCGTCGCGGAACGACGTCGTCAAGTGCGCGATCACGAAGGAAACGATCGCGAAGGACCTCAAGCCGACACTCGTCACGAGCGGCGCGGCCGCCGACGACGAGCCGGAAGAGCTCGCCGAAGAGTCGGCCTAGCACCTCTCGAGAGGTCCCGCCTAGAGAAGCCGTCTGGAGCGACGGCGGCCGACGACGGCCGCGTCCGGCCGGGTCCACACTCCGAGGCTGAGTTCGAAGCCGCCGGCACGGGGGCGGAAATACGGACGGTACGTCCCGTCGATCGCCCGGCGGACGAGCTCGGCGAGCGACAGGCCCGTACGCACTGACTCGCCGACCAAATACGCGTGCTGGCGATCGCTCAAGGTGATTTGCGTTCTCCGGCTCATCCGATGTAGGTGTACACCAACATCAGATTGCGACTAGCGACGAATTCGGGTCGAGATCGCGCCGCCTTTCAGCCTTGCGAGAAACGGCGCGGAGCCGCCATACTGAAGGAATAGTCGCTGCCTGATTACACCGGATCAACGCCCGCGGACGCGCGACGTCGGCAGCACTACGATGCCCTGATGGAGCCGCTCTACAACCCGGACGGGGTCGAGGAGCGCTGGCAGCAGACGTGGGAGGCCGAGGGCCTCTACAACGCCGACGCCGACGACCCGCGGGAGAGCTTCGCGATCGCGCATCCGCCTCCGAACGTGACGGGCGACCTGCACCTAGGCCACGCGCTCCAGCTCGCGCTCGCGGACACGATCGTGCGCACCCGCCGGATGCAGGGGTACAACGTGCTCTTCCAGCCCGGCTACGACCATGCCGGCATCTCGACCCAGAATGCGGTGGAGAAGCATCTCGCCGAGCAGGGCAAGACGCGCCAGGACCTGGGCCGCGAGGCATTCGTGGCGCTGGTTTGGGAGTGGCTCCACGAGTACGGCGGCAAGATCATGGTCCAGTTCCGGCGCATCGGCGCCTCGCTGGACTACCGGCGCGAGCGCTTCACGATGGACGACGCTTACGTTCGGGCCGTGATGCGGTTCTTCGTCCACCTCTGGCATAAGGGCTGGATCTATCGCGCGAACCGGATCGTCAACTGGTGCCCGTTCCACCTGACCTCCCTCTCCGATCTCGAGCTTGCTCACGTCGAGGTCGATGACGCGCTCACATACGTGCGTTACCCGCTCGCAGACGCCGACGGCTACATCACGATCGCGACCGTGCGCCCGGCGACGATCCTCGCCGATGTCGCCGTCGCAGTGCATCCCGACGACGAGCGCTACCGTGGTCTCGTAGGCAAAGAGGTCGTCGTCCCGTTCGTCGAACGCGTGGTTCCAGTTGTCGCCGACGAGCGGGTGGAGACGGACTTCGGCACCGGCGCGCTCAAAATCACGCCGGGCCACGATTCGAAGGATTACGAAATCGGCCGCGACCACGGCCTCCCGGAACTGACCGTGATCGGCCCCGACGGGCGGATGAACGACGAGGCGGGGCAGCTAGCCGGGCTGACGCAGGAGGAGGCCGAGGAGCGGATCCTCGAGTGGCTTCGCGAACACGACCAACTCGAGAAACGCGAGTCGTACCGGCACACGGTCGCGCTGTGCGACCGCTGCAAGTCTCGAATCGAGCCGCGTATTTCGATGCAGTGGTGGTGTGCGATGGAGGATTTGAAGCAGCCGGCGCTCGAGGTGCTGCGCGAGCGCCGGGTGCGATTCCATCCCGAGTCCCAGCACCGGTTCGCGATCGCCTCGCTCGAGGAGGCGCCCGACTGGAACATCTCGCGGCAGATCTGGTGGGGGCACCAGCTGCCGCTCTGGGAGTGCCCGGACGGCCACGCGACTGTCCAGGAGAACGAGCCCGACGCGTGCGCCGAGTGCGGCTCGCGCGAACTGACCCGAAGCGAGGACGTCCTCGACACGTGGTTCTCGTCGGCTCTCTGGCCGTTCGCGACGCTCGGCTGGCCAGACGACACGCCCGATCTACGCACGTTCTATCCGGGCGACCTGAACACGACGGCGCGGGACATCATCCGCCTCTGGGAGAACCGGATGATCTTCTCCGGTCTCGAGCTGATGGGCGAGGTGCCGTTCAGGGATGTCGTCATCCATTCGCTTCTCCATGCCCCTGCCGGCGGACGGATGTCGAAGAGCCTCGGCACCGGGATGAACCCGATCGCGAACATCGAGGCGCACGGAGCCGACGCGACGCGCTACGGCCTGATGAAGATGGCGTCCTCGCAGGATGTGTCGTTCTCCGAGGGCGCGATTCTGGAGGGCCGCAAGCTCGCGAACAAGCTCTGGAACGCGAGCCGGCTCCTGCTCCAGGCGGGCGTGACCGAGGTCGGCGAGCGCCCCTCGTCGCTGGAGGAGCGTTGGATTCTCGCCCGCCTCTCACAAAGCCAGCGTGTCGTCGAGGCGAACCTGGACGCGTTCGACTTCTCGCACCTGGTGCAGGAGCTCTACCACCTCACTTTCGACGACTTCTGCGACTGGTATCTCGAGGCGATCAAGCCGCGGATCTACGAGGGTGACGCGGATGCACTCGCGACCGCGGGCGCGGCGCTCGAGCGGCTCCTGAAGCTGCTGCATCCCGCGATGCCGCATGTAACCGAGGAGATCTGGTCGAACCTGCCGAGCCGCGAGACGCGCCTGATCGTTGCCCCGTGGCCCGACGCGGGCGACGACACGGAGGCGGGAGCGCTGCAGGACGTTCAGGAAGCCGCCGAGCGCTTCCGCCGGAGCGGGGTGCTGACGCCGCTAACCGGTGAGAAGGAGCGCATCTTTGCCGCCGTAGTCAGGCCCGAGCGGGTGAAGGTAGACGGCGGGAGCGCCGCCGCCGAGATCGAGCGCCTGCGCAGAGAGGTCGAGCGGGCGGAGAAGATGCTCGCGAATGAACGCTTCGTCGAGAACGCCGCGCCCGACGTGGTCGAAGCCGAGCGCGGGAAGCTCGCCAAATACAGGCGCGAGCTCGATGCCCTCTCAAGTTGAGTGGATCGAGTCGCTTTCGCCCTGGCCGCAGGAGTTCGGCCTGGGGCGGGTGCGCGCCTTGCTCAACGAGCTCGGCGAGCCGCAGCGCGCTTACCCCGCAATCCACGTCGTCGGCACCAACGGCAAGTCGACGGCGACGCGGCGGGCAGCCGCTTTCCTGGCGGTAGAGGGCCTCCGGGTCGGCGCTTACACCTCGCCGCACGTCTCGGGTTGGAGCGAACGGATCCAGGTCGACGGCGAAGACGTCGACTTCGACACCGCGATCGGCCGCGTTCGCGCGGCTGCTGAACGGATCGGCGCCACGCAGTTCGAGACGCTGACCGCGGCCGCGCTCACCGAGTTCGCGGTTGCCGAGGTCGACGTCGCCGTCGTCGAGGCGGGCCTCGGCGGCCGGCTCGACGCGACGAACGTTCTCGACGCCGGCGTTGTCGTGCTCACCAACGTCTCCCTCGACCACACCGACGTGCTCGGAGATACGCGTGAGCAGATCGCGAAGGAGAAGCTCGCGGTCGTCACGCCCGGGGAGACGGTTGTCGTAGGCGAGCCGGAATGGGAGGAGCTCGCGCGAGAACGCAGTCCCGCCCGGATCGTCCACACAAGGGACGCCGGCCGCACCGCCGCCGAGGCGTTTCTCGGCCGAGAGCTTAGGGGCGAGGTCGACGCCAACCTCCCCGGCCGGCTCGACTTCTCGGGCGACAACGTCTTCGCCGGTGCGCACAATCCGGCGGGCGTCGACTGGCTCATCGCCCGCCTCCCGCGCAACAACTACGTGATCTGCGCCGCCATCCTCGCCGACAAGGACGCACGCTCGATGGTCGAGACGCTCGCAGCTGTGGGGAGCAGTTTCGTGGCCACTCAGACGGAAACCGAACGGACACTTGCGGCAGACGAACTGGCGCAGCTCGCGAGGGAGTTTTTTGCCGACGTCGAATCGGTTCCAGATGCCACAACTGCACTCGACCGCGCTCGGGAGCGCGCTCGACCCGACGGCGCTGTCCTCGTCACCGGATCGCTCTATTTGCTCCGCGACCTCTCCGGCCGGTTGGAAACCGTACGATGACTGGGCTCGGCGAAAGGCTGAGCGTGTTCGCGGTCGCCCTGATCGTGATCGTGATGGTCGTGGGACTCGCGTTCGGCGCCGGCTATCTCGTCGGGAAGCTCCTCCTCTGACCGGAGCGTGAACGTGGTCCACAACCAGCTCACCGCCAGCGGCGCCTTCGACTTCTTCAGCACGGGCACATGGGCGATCGTCCGCAACCTCGCGATCCTCTTTGTGGCCGTCTTTTGGCTTGCTGTCGCAGTCTGGGTCTACAAGGACGCGCGGCGGCGGATCGAGGATCCCTGGCTGGTCGCGATGGCGACCCTGATCGGGCTCGTGCCGCCCTTTATCGGCGCGCTCGTCTACCTACTGCTGCGGCCTCCCGAATATCTCGAAGAGGTGCGCGAGCGAGAGCTCGAGATCCGGGCGATGGAGGACCGGCTGGCCAACCGCAACCTCCACTGTCCCGTCTGCCGAGCGCAGGTCGAGGCCACTTTCCTCGTCTGTCCTGTGTGCACGACGAAGCTGAAGCAGGCGTGCGTGAACTGCAAGGCGCCGCTCGAGGCCCTCTGGCAGGTTTGCCCGTTCTGCGAGACGCCGGTCGAGACGGCGCCCCCGCAACTCGGCAAGACACAGTGGCTCGAGCCCTCGCGGCCGCGCAGAGAACGACGACGCGCTGAGTAGACTCTTGCACGCTACGCGTCCGGTTTCCCCGCCGAACGCGCAACATTGACCACTCGTAACGCTGCACAAGCTAGGAATTGGCCGCCGAACGAACTCTGGTTCTGATCAAGCCCGATGCCGTTGAGCGCAAGCTCGCCGGCGAGATCCTGGCGCGCTTCGAGCAGCGTGGGCTCGAGCTCCGCGCGGCGAAGCTCTTGACGGTCGACCGTTCGCTCGCGGAGGAGCACTACGCCGAGCACAATGAAAAGCCGTTCTTCGGCGAGCTGGTCGAGTTCATCACGTCGGCGCCGACGCTGGCGGTCGTGCTCGAGGGCGAGTCGGCGATCTCGGTCGTTCGCACGACGATGGGCGCGACGAATCCGACAGATGCGGCCCCCGGGACGATCCGCGGCGATCTTGCGCTGGCGATGCCGAACAACCTCGTACACGGGTCCGACTCGCCCGAATCCGCGCGACGCGAGATCGGGCTCTGGTTTGGCGATGGCTGAACCCGAGTACGTGGCAATCAACCGCAAGACCTGGACGCGCTCGAACGCGGAGTACACGGATGCTCGCGCCCGGGACGCATGGACGCAGAAAGAGATCACCTGGGGAGTCTTCCGCGTTCCTGAGCGGGAGATCGGGATCTTGCCGGGCGTGGATGGCAAGGACGTGGTCGAGCTCGGTTGCGGGACGGCTTATGTGGGGGCGTGGTTGAAGAAGCGCGGCGCTCGGCGCGTCGTCGGCGTCGACATCACACCAGCTCAGCTGGAAACGGCCCGCCGGATGAACGAGGAGTTCGCCATGGGGCTCGAGTTCCTCGAGGAGAACGCAGAGCAGACGAGTCTTCCCGACGCTGCCTTCGACCTCGTCGTGTCGGAGTTCGGCGCTTCGATCTGGTGTGATCCCCGGCTCTGGATCGCCGAGGCAGCACGGCTTCTACGGCCAGGTGGCGAGCTGGTTTTCATGCGCGGCTCGACGGTCCTGATCCTGTGCAGCCCCGATGAAGGACAAGCCGCAGCTCAGCTCCTCCGCCCGCAGCGAAGCCTCTACCGGCTCGATTGGACGGATGACGATCCCGCCATCGAATTCCATCCGCCGGTTAGCGATCTGTTCCGGATCCTGCGGTCGAACGGTTTTGAGCTCGTCGACTTCGTCGAGCTCTACGCTCCTGACGACGCCGTCGATCACGAGTACTACACGCATGTTTCGGCCGAATGGGCCAAGAAGTGGCCGAACGAAGAGATGTGGCGAGCCCGTAAGCGCGCGTGAGCGCGCCGCCCGCGCCGCCGCTCTTGCTCGCGTCGCGGTCGCCGCAGCGGCGGGCGATCTTGGAGCAGCTGGGGGTTCCGTTTGAGCCGATCATCCCCCAGTACCGAGAGGAGTCGACGGGCGCGGATCCGGTGGCCGAGGTCGAGTCTCATGCCCAGGGCAAAGCTCGATCGGTCGCCGGAATCGCCGACAAGCGGCCCGTCCTCGGGGTCGACACGGAGGTCGTGCTCGACGGCCGCGTTTACGGCAAGCCGTCTGATGAGGCGGAAGCCGGGACGATGCTGGAGAAGCTTTCCGGCCGAACGCATGAGGTTGTTTCGGGCCTCTGCCTGCTGACCCCGGGCTGGGAGGAGCTGCGGCACGCGGTGACGCGCGTCTCCTTCCGCGCCCTGACGCCGCGCGAGCTCGGCCTCTACGTCGTCAGCGAAGAGTGGCGCGAGCGAGCCGGCGGCTACGCGATCCAGGGGCTCGGAGCGGGGCTCGTCGAGCGGATCGAAGGCGACTACCTGAACGTCGTCGGCCTTCCGGCCGCGCTGCTCGTCAACCTGCTTGCCGAACGCTTCCCGGGTGTGTACGGGTATGGCTGATCGGGGCGTGTCCTGGTGCCAGACCCGGAGACACGCCCGAAATAGCGCGGCGGCGCCGCGGCGATGAATTCGCGGTACAGCTCACGAGCTCGCTTCGGTTCCTGACTGAAGAGCGAGAGGACCCAGGCGGTCTCCAGGAACGCCGGCCGGTCCCGCTCTCCGATCGTGGCGGCGTAGTTGCTCCATCGCCACTCTCCCGGATGACCACATGCGCCGGCGCGGACGGGGTTGAGCACGATGTACCGCGTGAGCTCGAGGAGATGCGCGTGTCCCTCGACGAGGACGCTCCCGAATCGGCGGTCGAAAAGATGGCCTTCGAACCCGTGCCGCCAGTTGAACCACTGGGCGTAGATACCGTTGAGCCTCTGCATCCCGGCCGAAACATCCGCGCGCGGTGTCTCGATGAGCAGATGGAAATGGTTCGTCATCAGGCAATAGGTATGGCACCGCCATTCGAGCCGCTCGACGACGTTCTGGAAGATCTGCTGGAACCGAAGCCGATCGCGCGCGTCGGTGAAGACATCGGCCTTGCGGACGCCGCGTGAGGTCACGTGATACATCGCGCCGGGAAATCGGGGCCTTGGTGGTCGAGGCATCGTTCGACCGTACCCGCGAGAAACGGGGCCGCCGGGCGGCGCGAGTATTTCGGCTCGATTTCGATGCGCTTTGTCGACGTGTCCCGGTGCCAGACCCGAGGACACGCCCCGAGGAGACGCGGCCGTGACGGACTTGGTCACCGGTGAGGACGGCAAGGCGCGCTGCCGGTGGGGCTCCACCGACGAGCTTTACCGCGCCTACCACGACGACGAGTGGGGCCGGCCGGTCACCGACGAGCGAGGCCTCTACGAGAAGCTCTGCCTCGAGTGCCTGCAGAGCGGGCTCTCGTGGGCGCTGATCCTCCGCAAGCGCGACGGGATCAGAGAAGCCCTCGCCGGCTTCGCCCCGGACGCGGTCGCGGCGTTCGGCCGTAGTGAGATCGAAAGCCTGCTAAATGACCCGAGAGTGATCCGCAACCGCCGCAAGCTCGAGGCGATCGTCCGCAACGCCCAGGCCACCGTTGCGATGCGTGACGAAACGCCGCTCTCCCAGCTCGTCTGGAGCTTCCGGCCGATGCCGCGAAGGGCGCCGCGCGCCTACGCCGATATGGGGTCACTCTCGGACGAGTCGAAGCAACTTGCCAAGGAGCTCAAGCACCGCGGCTTCGCATTCGTCGGCCCGACGACCGTCTATTCGACCATGCAAGCCGTCGGCCTCGTCAACGACCACCTTGCGGGTTGCTTCGTCCGCGAGGAGGTCGAGGCCGACCAGCGGGACGTGCAGCGACTTTTCGCCGACAGGTAGCTAGACTCGGCGCGGGGCAATGGGGATCTTCACCTCCATGACCGGGTTCGGAGGCCGCGACATGGCGGTCGATCTCGGCACCGCAAATACGCTGGTCTACGTCAGAGGCCGCGGAATCGTGCTCAGCGAGCCTTCCGTCGTCGCGATCGACCAGCGCTCCGGCGAGGTGCACGCCGTCGGCGTCGAGGCGAAGCGGATGCTGGGCCGTACGCCGGGCACGATCTCCGCGATCCGACCGCTGAAGGACGGTGTCATCGCCGACTTCGACGTCACCGAGCAGATGCTCCGCCACTTCATCGAGAAGGTGCACCAGCACCGGTTCGCGCACCCGCGGGTCGTTGTCTGCGTCCCGAGCGGCGTCACGGGCGTCGAGAAGCGTGCCGTCGAGGAAGCGACCCTCTCCGCGGGCGCCAGGCAGGCGTATCTGATCGAGGAGCCGATGGCCGCCGCGATCGGAGCCGGCTTGCCGGTCTCCGAGCCGACCGGGAACATGATCGTCGACATTGGCGGCGGCACGACCGAGGTGGCGATCATCTCGCTGGGCGGCATCGTCGTCAGCCAGAGCATGCGCGTCGGCGGCGACGAGATGGACGAGGCGATCATCCAGCACATCAAGACCGAGTACAAGCTGCTGGTCGGCCAGCAGACGGCAGAGGAGATCAAGCTCGAGGTCGGCTCCGCCTTCGACCTCCGCGACGAGGTGCAGGCTGAGGTCCGGGGGCGCGACATGCTCACCGGCCTGCCGAAGACCGTCATCCTCAGCTCCGAAGAGGTTCGCAGAGCCCTCGACGGCCCGGTCACCCAGATCGTCGACGCGATCAAGTCGACGCTGGACAAGACCCCGCCCGAGCTCGCGGCCGACATCATGGACCGCGGCATCGTCCTCGCCGGCGGGGGCGCCCTCCTGCACGGGCTCGACGAGCGCCTGCGCTACGAGACGCAGATGCCGGTGCACCTCGCGGAAAGCCCGCTCACCTGCGTCGCGGTCGGCTCCGGGCGGAGCCTCGAGGAGTTCGAGGCGATCCACCGCAGCGCGTCCAAGGCCCGGCGCAACAACCACCGGCCGTACTAGGTAGAACCTCAACCGGTTCGTGAACGGGCCGCCGAATCCTTCCCTAAACTAGAACGCTTCGTGCCTCGCAACCGCTCAGCACGGCTGGCGGTCTTGGGGGCGGGGGTTCCGCGCTCGAGGCCGGTTTCATACTCGTCACGACAGGCCAGCGCCCTCAGGCGCCGGATCGTGGCAGGTGTGCTCGTGCTGCTCTCGATCGCCCTGATCACGATCTACTTCCGCGAGTCGTCGGGCGGGGGGCTGCATCAGGTTCAGAGTGCCGGCGCGACCGTGCTCCGCCCCTTCGAGATCGCAGCCGATCGCGTCTCACGGCCGTTCCGGGACGCGTACGGCTACTTCGCCGGCCTTGTTCACGCGAAGTCCCAGAACAATCGCCTGCGCCATGAGGTCGAGCAGTTGCGGCAGAGAGAGACGCTGAACCTGTCGGCTGCGAGCGAGAACTCCGACCTGCGCAAGAAGCTGCACTTCATCAACAGCCCCAGCTTCCCGCGCGGCTATGGCTACGTCACCGCTCCGATCATCGCGCAGCCGCAGGCCGCTTACCAACAGCAGGTGACGATCGGCGCAGGCTCTTCCTCGGGCATCCGGCAGTTCGACCCGGTCGTCACGGGCGAGGGCCTGGTCGGCACGGTCGTGCGGGTTGCGCACAACGTGTCGCTCGTCTCGCTTCTGACGGACGACACGACCTCGGTCTCGGCGACCGACGTGAAGACCGGCGCACAGGGAGTGGTCAAGGCCGGTGCCAGCTTCGATCACGTCGGCAAGGACCAGCAAGTGGAACAGGGCGACCTGCTCGTCACCGCCGGCTGGAAGTCAGCCGGGCTCAGCTCGATCTACCCGCGCGGAATCCCGATCGGACAGGTCACGTCGGTCGGCCAGAATGAGGTGGATCTCTACAAGCACGTCCAGCTGCAGCCGTTCGTCAATTTCAAGACGCTGAGCTCGCTGGTCGTCTTGTTCCCTCCGAAGAACCGATGATCGCCGACATCGCCAAAGGCGCCGGGGTCCTCTTCGTCGCCGCGATCCTGCAGGTAACGCTGCTCTCGCAGATCGACGTCTTCTATGGAGCGCCCGACCTCGTGCTTGTGACCCTCGTCGCGGTCGCCCTCCTACGCGGAACGATCTTCGGCGCGGCGGCGGGCTTCGGCGCCGGTCTGGTCGTCGACACCGCGACGTTGCAGACGCTCGGCGTTACGTCGCTACTACTGACGATTTCCGGCTACTGGATCGGCCGCTACGGCGAGACGACCGGCCGTGACCGGACGCACGCGCCCTTCCTCTCCGTCGCCGTCGTGACGCTGCTCTACTCGTTCGGCGCGCTCGTCCTGCACTACATGCTCGGCGACCCCGCCTCCGCGTCGAGGGTCCTGCTGGACGCGTTTCCGTTCGAGCTGATCTTCAACCTGATCCTGACGCTGCCCGTCTATGCGCTCTGCCGGCGTCTCTTCCGCCCGCCGCCGAGCGGGCTCGAGGAGGTGCAGCTGCTTGGCTAGCACCGGCGTCCGCGCCAGGCGGAGCCGGCGCCCTTCCACGAACGGCTCGGGGCCGCGCACCTTCATGCCACCGACGCCCGGAGTGGCCGAGCCGTTCCGGCTGACCCCCCAGATCGCGCTGCGGATCGCGATTCTGGGCGGCATCGCGATCGCGGTCTTCGGCGTCCTCTTCTTCAGGCTCTGGGCGCTGCAGGTGCTCTCCGGGCCGCAGTATCTGCACGCCGCGGTGAACAACCAGCTCCGCTCGATCCCGCTCGAGGCCCCGCGAGGGCCGGTGCTCGACCGCGAGGGCCGGACGATCGTCGACAATCGGGCGGCAACCGCGGTCGAGCTCTGGACGGCCGATCTCCCCAAGAAGTGGTCCGCGCGACTGAAAGAGCTGCAACGCCTCTCGAAGATCATCAACGTGCCGGTCGCGGAGATGGTCGGCGAGCTGAAGAAGCGCGGCGGCGACCCGGCGACGCCGGTAATCGTCCAGGAGTCGGTCCACAGGGAACAGGCCATGTACCTGCAGGAACGCGCACGCGATTTCCCGGGCGTCGACCTCGCTTCCACGTACCTGCGCAACTACCCGTATCAGTCGCTCGCCGCACAGGTGCTCGGTAACGTTGGACTGATCGCCCCGTCCCAGTACCAGCATCTCCGCAGCAAGGGATACCGCCTCAGCGACAAGGTTGGCCAGGGCGGAATCGAGGCACGCTATGACGCGTACCTTCGCGGCAAGGACGGCCTCGCTCAGCTGCGGGTCGACGCCCTCGGGCGCCCGCGGAGCGGGCTGATCACCGAGCAGACTGCGCAGCCCGGCGAGGCGGTGCGGCTGACGCTCGACATGAACCTCCAGCGGGCGGCCGAACGCGGCATCCTAGCCGGCATCGCGGCCGCGCACGGTTCTCAGTGTGTCGGCTGCTGGGCAGCGGACGGGGGAGCAATCGTCGCGCTCGATCCCCGCGACGGATCGATTCTCGCGCTGGCCTCGAACCCCACCTTCAAACCCAGCGTGTTCAGCTCCCGCGACCCGAAGAAGCTCGCACCGCTGCTCAACTCCCGCGTCGCTCGCAAGGACAACTATCCGGCCCTCGATCGCGCGATCGCCGGGGTCTATCCAGCCGGCTCGACGTTCAAGCCGGTAACCGCGCTCGCGGCGCTCGAGGAGCGGCTGGTCACACCCACCGAGCCGATCGCCTGCACGGGCGTGTACCACGTCTATGACAAGCAGGGCAATGTGATCCCGGGCGGGACTTTTAAGAACTGGGACCCCTTCGTTAGCCAGCAGATGACCCTCCCGACGGCGCTCGGCGCGTCGTGCGATACGTATTTCTACGAGCTCGGCGACCGTTTCTACAAGCTGCCGGCCGTGCGCCGGCACCCCTTCCAGGAATGGGCCGCACGGTTTGGCTTCGGCCACGTGACGGGGGTCGACCTCCCCGGCGAGCTGCCCGGCCTGCTGCCGACGCCGGAGTGGCGCAAGGCGACGTACACACGCAAGACGGATGCGACCGAGTGGCAGGTCGACAGGCTCTGGAAGCCGGGCGACTCGATCCAGCTTGCGATCGGACAGAAGGACCTGCTCGTGACACCGCTGCAAATGGCCCGGTTCTATGCCTTGATCGCAAACGGCGGCAGGCTCGTGCAACCCCACATCGCGGCCGACGTCGAGGAGGTCAGCACGAGACAAGCGCCCGGCCGGGTGCTGCACAGCTTCGCCCCGCCGCCGGCGCCGACCGTCAAGCTCGACCCGCTCTACCTCGACGTGGTGCGCCAGGGCCTCTACCAGGCGACCCACGCGTCGTACGGCACCTCGACGGCCGTCTTCGGCAGCTTCCCGATCCCCATCGCCGGCAAGACCGGTACGGCCGAGAAGAGCGTGAGCATCCCAGGCTTCACCGGGAAGATGGACCAATCCGAGTGGTGCGGGTATGCGCCCGCAGACGCCCCGACGATCACCGTCTGCGCCCTGATCGAGAACGGCGGCCACGGCGGCACGGCAGCCGCCCCGGCGGCGCTCAAGGTCTTCGAGGCGTACTTCAAGACCCATCCGACCCAGGTCGGGGTGCCCACGAAGAGTGATTGAGGCCGTCGACACCAGGGCGCGCGGCCTTCGAGGCCGGCGCAACGAGGCGGTCGAGGCCGCGTCCGTCGTCCGGCGACTCGACTGGATCCTGCTCGCCGCGACCGGCGCGCTCGTGGCGTACGGGCTGTGGGCGATCGCCGGCATCACCCGGCACGACGTCACCGGCAACGCGAACTACTACGTCGTTCGGCAGGGCGTCTACGCATCCCTTGGGCTACTCGCCCTCGTCGTCGCCGTTTTTGTCGACCCCGAGTACTACCGTCGCTACCGCAAGCAGATCTACGTCGGGACGCTCGGGCTGATGGTGATCGTCCTGCTCGCCGGCGCGGTCACGCGCGGCTCGAAGCGCTGGCTCGATCTCGGCTTCTTCAAGTTCCAGCCCTCGGAGTTCGGGAAGCTGCTCCTCGTACTCTTCCTCGCCGGCATGCTCGCCGACCGGGCGAAGCGAATCGGCGACAGCAAGACGGTGCTCACCGCGATCGGCTTCGCGGCGGGGCCGATTTTTCTCGTCTTCGTCCAGCCCGACTTGGGAACCGCCATGGTCTACACGGCGGCTCTCGCCGGGGTGCTCTTCCTCGCCGGGACGCGCTGGACGCACCTGGCGATCCTCGGCGGCGCGACACTCCTTGCGGCCCTGCTCGTCCTCTGGATCCTGCCGGCGGCCGGACACCCGGTGCTGAAGAGTTACCAGCAGCAGCGCGTGGTCGGCTTCATGCACCGCAACGACGACCCGCGGGGCGCGACCTACAACGTCACCCAGTCGATCAACGCCGTCGGCGCGGGCGGCGCGACAGGCCGCGGCGTCAAGGGCGCGACCCAGACCAACCTCAACTTCCTGCCCGAGCACGCGACCGACTTCGTGTTCGCCTCGATCGCCGAGCAGCGCGGCTTCGTCGGCGTTTCGATCCTCCTGCTGCTCTACCTGCTCGTGATCTGGCGCGCGCTGAAGGTGATGGCCGGCGCCCGGGACGCCTTTTCGGCGATCGCGGCGGGTGGAATCGTCGTCGCTTTGCTCTTTCAGGTCTTCATCAATGTCGGGATGACGGTTGGGATCGCGCCGATCACCGGCATTCCGCTTCCGTTCGTCAGCGTCGGTGGCTCGGCGATGATCGCGAACTTGCTCGCGATCGGCGTCCTCGAGGCCATCTACGTTCGGGGCACCGGCCGCCGGCGCCGCTACTGAGCAGGCGTCGGAACTCGGCTTCTATACTCCCCGCAGTCAGGTAGGCCACAACCAAGGGGGAAAGGTGAACAGACACCTGCTTGCGCGGGCTCTTCTCGTGCTCGTGGCGTGTGTGGTCGCTTCCGCGGCGCTTGCTGCGACTGCGCACGCGCAGAACTACATCGTTCTCTACAAACAGAACTCAGTCGCCTCGGGCGTCTCCACGGCCGTCCAGAAGGCTGGCGGCTCGCTCGTCTACACGTATCCGCAGATCGGCGTCGCGATCGCGAAATCGGACAGCTCGGCTTTCCGGGCGAACATGCTGAAAGACAGCCGGATCGACAACGTCTCGGGAACCGGCGGGTTTGCGACGAAGCTCGACGACGGCTCCGGTAGCACGCTGGACTCGACCGACGCGAACGGTCCTCCGGCCGGCGATCTGCCGAACGCGCCGGCGACTGACGCGGACTCGCTGTCGCCGCTGCAGTGGGACATGCGGCAGATCCACGCGCCAGAGGCGCACGCGATCACGGGGGGCAGTCCGTCGGTCCTCGTGGGCGACATCGACACCGGCATCGACTTCACGCATCCGGACCTGGCTCCGAACATCGACGTCGCGAACAGCGCCAACTGCGTCAGCGGCGCGCCTGTCCCCGGACTCGCGGCGCAGGATGACAACGGCCACGGTACGCACACCGCCGGGACGATCGCGGCGGCGAGCAACGGGATCGGAATCGTCGGCGTGGCGCCGAATGTGAAGATCGCCGGGATCAAGGCCGGCAACGCCGACGGATTCTTCTTTCCCGAGGCCGTGGTCTGCTCGTTCATCTGGGCAGGTACGCACCACGTGGACGTCACGAACAACAGCTACTTCGCCGATCCGTTTCTCTTCAACTGCCGAAACGATCCGACCCAGCGTGCGATCTGGAAGGCGGAGCAGCGGGCGATCCGGTTCGCAATGGACAACGGCGTCACCGTCGTTGCGGCCGAGGGGAACGAGAGCGAGGACCTCTCGCATCCGACGATGGACGTTACGAGCCCCGACTTTCCACCGGGAAGCGAGCAGGAGCGCGCCGTCACGAACGCGTGCGTCGTGATCCCGGTCGAGATTCCGGGTGTGGTCGGCGTTTCTGCAAGCGGCAGCTTCCTGCAGGGCACGGACGCCGGGCAGTACCCGGACAACCTGAAGTCGTTCTACTCGAGCTACGGCATCAGCAGCACCGACGTCGTGGCCCCCGGCGGCGACTCGCGCTACGGCACGCCGCCGTTCACCGGCGTCGCGGGCCGCGTCCTCTCGGCGTGGCCGGCCGCTCTGATTGACGGCTGCCTGGCGTCGAGACGTGTGTTCGACCCAGGCGCACCCGGGAGCCTGTGGTGCTACCAGCAAGGCACGTCGATGGCCTCTCCGCACACGGCCGGTGTCGCGGCGCTGATCGTCAGCCGCTACGGCACGACAAGCAACCAGAAGAACGGGAAGCTCCGACCGGGCCAGGTCTCGGCCGTCTTAAGCCAGACGGCCGATCCGCAAGCGTGTCCCCAGACCTTGCCAACGGGCTACGCGGCCGTCGTCGGCACCCAAAGCGGTGCGCCACAGACCTGCCAGGGCGGGCCGGGACACAACTCGTGGTACGGCAACGGGCAGGTGGACGCGTTCAACGCGGTCACCCACACGTCCGGGAACCAATAACAACTGCATTTGCAGGACCTTCAGAAGGGCCGGCGAGAGCCGGCCCTTCTGCTGTCCGACGGCGGTCCTAGCCTTGCTGGCATCGACCGGAGGTGGATCGCATGGCCGCCACGAACGAAGCCGAAGAGCTGTTGCTGATCGAGGAGGCGGATGCCTGGTTCGAGTACCTGGAAGCCACTCGCTCGCAATCGGAGGTGCGCTATCAGGAACTCGAGCCCTGGGCGTGGGCCCGCCTCTCCCAAAGGCTCCGAGCCGTTAGGGCTCGAATGGCGCGTTTGCGGCCAGCTGCCGCGGCATAGATCTGGGGCAGCAGGCCTCGCTGCTACCCTGCAGACACGCCTATGGCACGGCTTTTTCATTCATATCCGCAGCGCGCGCTCCGCCCGGGACCGGGTGACGCCAGCGCGCGCGCACGAGAAGGAGATTTCTTTTGCTGCAGTTCTTCCGGCGCAAGAAGCGCCAGAAAGACGCGCCCGAACAGGGCGCTACCCAACCCCAGCCAGTAGCCACACCCAAGCCCGTTCCGACAGCGGAGGGCGAACAAGCCAGACCGAAACGCCGACGCGGTAGCCGCGGCGGTCGCGGTCGCAAGAAGAAGACAGACGCGGCCACGGCCGAGACGAAGGCCGAGCCGGCGAAGAAGGCCGAACCGGCGAAGAAGCAACAGGGCCGTCCCGAGCGCAAACAGCCGCAGCGCTCGAGTCGCAGCGGCACCCAACGGCGGCGAACGCCGCCGCGCCGGGCGCCGTTGCCGGCCGCGAAACGTGAGCTCCTCGTCTCCGTCGACGTTGGCGAGCAGCGCGTCGCCGTCCTCGAGGACGACAAGGTCGCAGAGGTCTATCTCGAGCGGCCCGAGCGTCGCTCGATTGCGGGCAACGTCTACAAGGGAGTCGTCGACAACGTCTTGCCGGGCATGGAAGCCGCGTTCGTCGAGATCGGACTGGAAAAAAACGGTTTCCTCTACGTCGACGAGATCGTCGTCCCGGAGCTCGAGGGGCGCCGGCACGGCAAGAAGATCCAGGATCTGATCAGCCGGGGGCAGGACGTGCTCGTCCAGGCGGTCAAGGACCCGATGAAGTCGAAGGGTGCGCGCCTCACGACCGAGATCTCGCTCCCGGGCCGCTTTGTCGTCTACGTCCCGAGTGGCGAGGGCCTGGGCGTCTCGCGCCGGCTCGACGACGACGAGCGGATCCGCCTCCGCGACATCGTCAAGGCGCTCGACGTCAAGAAGGGCGGCGTCATCGTCCGGACGGCCGCCGAGGGCGCATCCGCCGAGGACATCGAGCGCGACCTTGTCTTCCTCCAGAGGCTCTGGAAGGAGATCGAGATGCGCGCAAAGACCGCGAGGGCGCCGGCGCTTCTCTACCAGGAGGCAGAGCTGCCGCTGCGCGTCGTCCGCGATCTCTTCACGGGCGACTTCGAAAAGCTGGTCGTCGACGACGAGCGCACCCAAAAACGGATCGTCGGCTACCTGAAGAAGACCTCGCCGCACATGGCCGAGCGCGTCTTCCGCCACCGCGAGAAGACGCCGCTGATGGACGCCTACGGCGTCGACGCCGAGATCCGCTCGACGCTCTCGCGCCGCGTCGACCTCCCGTCGGGCGGTTACCTCGTCTTCGACTACGCCGAGGCGTTCACGGTCATCGATGTCAACACGGGCCGCTTCGTCGGCTCCCGCGGCAAGGGCTCGGCCGGCCGGCTCGAGGACACGATCACGAAGAACAACCTCGAGGCCGTCAAGGAGGTCGTCCGCCAGTTGCGGCTGCGCGACATCGGCGGGATCATCGTCATCGACTTCATCGATATGGCGAACCCGAAGAACCGCGCCACCGTCGAGGGAGCGCTGAAGAACGAGCTCGAGCGCGACCGGACGAAGACCTACGTCGTCGAGATCTCCCCGCTCGGACTGGTCGAGATGACGCGCCAGAACGTCACCGACGGGCCGCGCGAGATCCTGACTCGCAAGTGTCCCGTCTGCGAGGGCGACGGCATCGTCGTCTCGGACGCCTCGGTCGCGATCGACGTCGAGCGCAAGCTCCGGGCGCTGGCCTCCGCCTCGCGCCACAAGGCCTTCAAGGTTGCAGTCAACGACCACGTCGCGGAAGTGCTGATCGGCCCCGGAGCGAGCCGGCTGACCGAGATCGAGGCGCACGCGAAACGGCGTTTCGTGCTCGAGCCACGCGAAGGCGTCCCGCACGACTTCTTCGAAGTACTCGACCAAGGCACGTTGGAGAAGCTTCAGGGCGAAACCCCGGTGGCCGAGGGCGCTGAGCTCCAGGTCAAGCTCGTCGAGGTCGGTAAGCACGATCTCCGCGCTGGAATGGGATCGCGTGACGGCTACACGGTCTGCGTCGGCGAGGCGGCCGGGATGGTCGGGAAAACCGTGCGCGTGCGCATCGTGCGATTCGTCGACGGCACCGCTTACGCGACCCTCGTCTCGAAGGCGAAGCCCGACGCCGAGCCGATCACGGCCGAGGGCCAGGCGGAGAAGCCGACGCGTAAGCCACCTGCGAAGCGGGTGGCCGAAGCGCCTGCCCGCATCGAGGAGAAGCCTGAGGCCGAGACGGTGGAAGCTCCGGAGGAAGAGCCCGTAGCCGAAGAGGAAACGCCGGCAACGGACGACGCTACTGAGGAACCGAAGCCGAAGAAGAAGACGAGACGCGGCTCACGCGGCGGGCGAGGGCGCAAGAAGAAGCCGGCAACAGAGACTCCGGCGGCGTTGGACGGTGACGGAGCCGTTCCAACGCCGAAGATCCACGTCCCCGAACCGACGCTCGGCGAGGAGCCTGCCGAGCCGGTCGAGACCGCGGCGGTCTCGGCGAACGGCGACGCCCAGTCCGAGGACGGTGCCGCGCCTAGTCCGCGCAAAAAGACGAGGCGTGGCAGCCGCGGCGGCCGCAACCGGCGCAAGAAGCCGGCTGCCGCGACCGCGAATGGAGACGAGAAGCCGGCCGCGGCGAGCGCGAATGCAGAGGAGAAGTCCGGCGGGACCGTCGAGGAAGTCGAGCCCGTCTCGGACGAGTACGTGCCGATGTCGGAGTGGATCGACGAGGTCGAAAGGCCCAGGGGCCGCTAGGGCCGGCTGAAGAACCGCTGCCGCGGCCTTAGGCACAGCATGTAAATCGCGATCCCGCAGGCGACCATTGCAGCCCAGGCCGCCGACAGCGACGGGTGAAGCACGTTGGGGATCTCCGAGGCCGTCCAGCCGCGCTTGACGATCTGTTCGGTCCAGAGATCCTGAACCTGATTCGTGAGGCCGTAGACCAGCAGCAGGGCCAGATAGACAGCGGTCAAGGTGCGGAGGAGCGGGCGCCGGATCGAGCCGACGAGCCGCGAGAGCAGCAACGCTGTCGCGGCGAGAAGAAAACCGTCCATCCCGTGGTGGTGCCCGTGGTGGACGGCCGGGTGCAAGTAACCGGCGCCGGGTTCGGGTCGAATCGCGCCCGTCTGGAAGATCCAGCCGAGTACGGGCACGCCGTCGAGGAAGAAGCCGAGCTCGGCGGCGATGTACGGAGCGGCGAAGAAGAGTGAGAGCCCGCCAACGAAGAGCCGCGCGGCGTCGCCCTCGAGGCTCGTTCGCACAAACTCGCGCCGGCCGTCCCGCGTTGCCCAAAGGGTGAGCGTGAACGCGAGCGCGACGCCGACGACAGCCGGCAGGTTCGACCATTTCGGGTCGAGGTGGCTCTCGGTCTGAACGCCCGGCAACGCAACGGTCGCGCAGAGGATGATGGCAACGAGACCCAAGAGGTCAGCGCGGCGGTCCTCGAGCCGCTCGACCACGATCGGGAGGATCCCGATCGCTGCGACCGCCGCGGAGAAGCTGAGGAATACGAAAGCGCGTCCGGCGCCGCCGATGAAGCCGCTGTTGTGAACCTTCCAGAGCTCGCTTGGCGGCAGCCGCCAATACGTCACAAAGATGGCCACAGCAGTTAGGAAGAACAGCAGCCACACCGCATACACATCTCGCAGTCCCGCGCTTTGCGGCCGGGCTGGGATCACGGCTAAACTGCCTCCTCGCGGGCGAAAGGCCCGCGTTTCTATGGCCGACTACGCGATCATCTCACTCGGTGGCAAGCAGTACCGCGTCCGCGAGGGCGACCGGCTGCTCGTCGACCGGCTTTCGATCGGGGAAGGCAAGACGTTCCACCCGGACGTCCTCTTCACCGGCGGAAACGGCAAGCCGAACCTCTCGCCGCGGGTCCAGGTGACAGCCAAGGTCGTCGGCTCGCCGCTCGGACCGAAGATCCGGATCGGCAAGTACAAGGCGAAGAAGGGCTACCGTCGGCATACGGGCTTCCGGGCCAAGCGTTCCGAGATCGAGATCCAGTCGATCGGCGCGCGCTCGAGTGCGGCAAAGAAGGAAGAGGCCGAGGCGAAGCCGAAGCCGGCAGCGAAGCCGAGAGCCGCAGCGAAGCCGAGAGCCGCAGCGAAGAAGCCCGCGCCTCGGAAGGCCCCTGCACGGAAACCTGCAACCAGAACGAAGTCAACGGAGACGAAGTAATGGCTCACAAGAAAGGTCTTGGCTCCTCCCGCAACGGCCGCGACTCGAACGCCCAGCGCCTCGGCGTGAAGCTGTTCGACGGCCAGGTCGTTAAGGCGGGGATGATCATCGTCCGTCAGCGTGGCACGCGCTTCCGCCCGGGCCCCGGCACCGGGATCGGCAAGGACGACACGATCTTCGCCAAGCGGGACGGCACGCTCGCATTCCGGCAATCGGGCGACCGCCGGCTAATTTCGGTCCTCGGCGACGTTCCTACTGCCAGTGACTCCAGCGATCGGGGCTAGCGGTCGCCCGGCAAAGCCGCGCGACCTCTTAAACGGCATCGCAAGCGATGCCTCGTCAGTAACCGAGTAAGGCCGATGTTCAGCGACCGCGCCCGCATTCATGTGCAGGCGGGGCGCGGCGGCGACGGCGCGCTGAGCTTTCGGCGCGAGAAGTACGTTCCGAAAGGCGGCCCCGACGGGGGCGACGGTGGTCGTGGCGGAGACGTCCTCCTTGTTGCCGATCCTGATCTGCGCGACCTGTCGCGCTTTCGACGCGAACGGTCGTTCAAGGGCGGGCGGGGCGGCCACGGCGGCGGCTCGGGTAAGCATGGCGCCGACGGGGAGCGTGTCGAGCTACCGGTCCCGGTCGGCACCCAGATCTTCGACGATGACGGGAACCTGGTCGTCGACCTCGCTCATCCGGGGGCGCGGGCCGTGCTCGGACGCGGTGGTTCCGGAGGCCGGGGCAACCGGCAATTCGCGACGCCGACGAGGCAGACCCCGCGTTTCGCGGAAGTCGGGGCACCGGGGGAGGAGGCCGATTTCGAGCTGCAGCTGAAGCTGCTTGCCGACGCGGCGCTGGTCGGATTGCCGAATGCTGGGAAGTCCTCGCTCCTGACCCGGATCTCGAACGCGAAGCCGAAGATCGCCGACTATCCGTTCACGACGCTCGAGCCGGTGCTCGGCACAGTCGACGCGCCGGACGGGCGTCAGCTCGTCGTCGCCGACGTCCCGGGGCTGATCGAAGGAGCAAGCGAGGGCGTCGGGCTCGGCCACGAGTTCCTCGCGCACCTGGAGCGGGCTCGGCTGCTGGTGCACATGATCGACGCCGCGGCCGGCGATCCGGCGGAGCAGTTCCGAACGATCGACCGCGAGCTGGACGAGTACGGCGCCGGCCTCGAGACGCGGCCACAAGTCGTCGTTCTGAACAAGATCGACCTGCTGCCTGAGCCTCCCGCTTTCGAGCTCGAGGACGAACGGATCCGGCGCGTCTTTCTCGTCTCGTGTGCGACGGGCTCGGGAATCGAGGAATTCAGGCGTGCGTTGTTCGAGTTGGTTCCGGAGGCTGAAGAACCGCCCGGGGACGCCGACGGGCTCGCTGATTTCCTCGTCTACCGCCCTAAACCGCGAGCCCGGCCCTTCAAGATTCTCCGCACCGACCGCGGCTTTCGCGTCACCGGCCGGATTCCGGATGGCGACGAGCTCGAGGAGGCACTGCGGGCGGCCGGTGCGAAAACCGGCGACGAGGTCGAAGTCGGCGAAGAGGTCCTCGAATTCCAGTGATCGGCATTCTGGGCGGTACGTTCGACCCGCCGCACAACGGCCACGTCGCGCTCGCCGAGGCGGCCATGCGGGAGCTCGGCATCGACGAACTGGTCGTCCTGCTGGTCGCCAATCCCGGCCACCGGCCCTGCGTGGAGGACGCCGACACGCGGCAGCAACTCGCCGAGGCGGCCTTCGCGGGCGTGCCTCTCGCTCGCATCGAGCGCGACGAGAATCCCTTTACGGTCGATGCCGTCAGAGGCGGCCGCTTCGGCGACGCCGTCTTCATCGTCGGCGCCGACGAAGGCGCCGCCTTCCCCCGCTGGAAGGATCCCGACGAGATCCTGCGCTGGGTCCGGCTCGCGGTCGGGACGCGCTCGGGCTACCCGCCGCCCGATCTCGAGGCTTACGGCGACCGAGTGATTTCCTTCGAGCTCGCTTCGCCGCCGATCTCGTCGAACGGCGTTCGCGAGCGGATCCGCGAGGGGAAGCCGATTGGCGAGCTTGTGCCGTCCGATGTGGCCCGTCTAATCGAAGAACGTGGTCTCTACCGAAACCGTGGCTAGACTGAGAACGCTGAGCCACGGATCCGATCAAACCCTGACGCCTATCGAACAAGCCCGTCGCATCGCCGGTCTCGCCCAGGAGAAGCTGGCGGAGGACGTCGTGATTCTCGACATGCGGCCGGCGAACAGCTACACGGATTTCTTCGTCATCTGCACGGGTCGCAACGCGCGCCAGACCAAGGCGATCTGGGACGAGGTGCACGAGCGCTTGAAGCACGAGGGCCGCGTCTTGCCCCAGCGCGTCGAAGGCGTCAGCGAAGGCAGCTGGATCGTCGGCGACTACCTCGACACGGTGCTGCACGTCTTCACGCCGGAGGCGCGGGACTACTACCGGCTCGAGGAGCTGTGGGGCGACGTACCCTCGGTGTCGGTCGAGGCCGCGTCCGCTACGGCGTAGTCTGTTTCGGCAACAGACGTCGTCCGGCGTGGCAACTACGCTGGGTGAATGCTATCCACGGATCAGAAGGGTGCTGTTGCCGAAATCGCAATTGCGCTTGCTGCGACGAAGCTTGGGATCGACGTCTACCGGCCTCTACACGAGGGAGGTCGCTACGACCTCATTCTCGACGTTGGCGGAAGTCTGAATCGCGTCCAATGCAAGTGGGCCCCGCGTCACGGCGATGTCGTGATCGTCCGCTGCTACTCCGCGAGACGGAACAGAAACGGACTGCTGCGCCGGATCTACGTCGAAGGTGAGATCGATGCTTTCGCGGCCTACTGCCAGGAACTAGACCGCTGCTTTTTCCTGCCCTACGAGAAGTTTGTGCGTCGAACACAGATTCACCTTCGCCTCGACCGCGCCAACAACAACCAGAAACGTGGCATCAATTGGGCTGACGATTTCGATTTCGCCGCTACACTGCGCGGCGAACAAGGGGCCGTAGCTCAGCTGGGAGAGCGCCGCCATGGCATGGCGGAGGCCACGGGTTCGAGCCCCGTCGGCTCCACTCTTTTCACCTGACGCCCTTCATGCGGCCTCGCTCAGCCCAGGGCGTTGCCGCAGCCTCCCGAAGAAGCCGCGGCGCTCCCAGCGGGTCGGATGGACGGCGTCCTTGAGGTCCTTCTCCTCGCCGGCAGAAACTGCGCTTCGCGTCATCGCCATCTGCTCGTGGACGCCGCGATGAAAGGCCGGCGACTCCGTTCCGATCTTGGTGGCTGGCTGGTTCATGGTCTCGCTCCTTTGTCACCGAGCGCCGGATTGCGCTCACGAGACCACCCAAACGCATGCCCCTAAAGCAGAACTGAGAGCACCGTGAGAATCAGTTAAGAGCTTGCGCCCGCGCTGCGGGCGACCGCTGACTGCAGCGAGGGCCAAGCCACCGTGAACCCAGGCAGCTGGATTCCGAACACCGAGCCGCGAGCCATGCGGCTGACCAGACAGCGGCCGCCGTGCGCCTTGACGATCGTGTCGACGATCGCGAGCCCGAGGCCGACGCCTCCGGCCGTTCGTGTGCGAGCCGGGTCCGCGCGCGCGAAGCGTTCGAAGATCCGCGCGAGCGCCTCGTCGGGCACGCCGATCCCTTCGTCGCCCACCTCGATCGCGACCTTGCTGCCGGTCGCACGGCTGGAGAGCTCGATCCGGTCTCCGGGCTCGCTGTACTTGACGGCGTTCTCGAGTAGCGCGTCGAGAGCGATCCGGAGCTGTTCCGGGTCGGCGCGCAGCGTCCCGTGGGCAAGCGCTCCAAGTCGCCAGCTGCGCGGGGCGACCTCCGACCAGCGCATGAACACTTCCTCCAGGAAGTGGTCGAGCTCGATCTCCTCGAGCTCGAGGAAGTTAGGCTGGTCGGCGCGTGCAAGCAGTAGCAGGCGGTTGAGGATCCGCTCCATCCGGGAGAGCTCGTCGAGTGCGACGTCGACGCCCGGGTAGCCGCTGCCGTTCGAGCGCTCGAGCACCTCGAGATGTCCGCGCGCGATCGTCACCGGCGTCCGCAGCTCGTGCGAGGCGTCGTGGAGGAATTGCTCTTCCCGCTCGAGCGTCGACTCGAGCTGCTCAGCGTGTTTCTCGGCGATGCCGAGCGCCTCCTGCCGCCGGCGCGCATGCCAGACCATCGCAAGGAACATGGCGGACATGAGCGGCACCTCGGTGAGCTCGCTCCAATCCTGCGTGTTACGGGAGATGTCGACCAAGATCAAAGTGCCGGTCGAGACGATCACGAATCCGAGTGTCAGCGCCGTCGCGCTCGGTTGCCAGACCCGGAACCCGTAGACCAAAGTCAGGCTGACCCAGATGAAATGGAACGGGACCGTCTCCCAGCGCTCCCAGCGCAGCATCGCCAGCAGGTTCGCGAGTGCGAACGCGAACCAGCCGAGCTCGACGGCTCTAGGCCTCAGCCAGGCGATAGCCGGCATGGCGGACTGTCTCGATCGGCGAACCGGGCCCCAGTTTCTTGCGTAGCCGGCGGATGCAGACGTCGACCACATTCGAGCGCGGATCGAAGTGATAACCCCAAACCTCCGAGAGCAGCCGCTCGCGGCTGACGACCTCACCGGCGCATTCGAGCAGGCTGTGTAGGAGCTTGAACTCGCGGTCGGAGAGATCGACCATATGGTCGCCGAGCTGCGCCTGGCGCCGCGCCAGGTCGAGCGTGAGCGCACCGGCGCGCAGGACGTAGCCGTTCTCTCGGTCCTCCGGGTGGCGCAGGTGGACGCGAATTCGCGCGAGCAGCTCGTCGAAAGAAAACGGCTTCGTCAGGTAGTCCCGCGCGCCGAGCCCGAAACCGTTGAGCTTGGTGGCCAGGTCGGCCCGCGCGGAGACAATCACGACCGGCAGGTCCGGGTGCTTGGCCTCGAGGGTCCGAAGCACGCTCAGCCCGTCGAGCCGCGGCAAGAGCAGATCCAGGATCACGAGGTCGCAACGGGCCACCTCAGCCATGCGCAGCCCCTCCTGGCCGTCCCGCGCTGCCAGCACTGAGAAGCCTTCGGCCTCGAGCCCGCGCGAGACGAAGTCCAGGATCCTCGGCTCATCTTCGATGACGAGAATCCGCACCTGCTCCCTGCAGGCCCGACCTTAACGCACTTTTTCCTGACGTGGCGATGACTTGCGAATGACAATCTCGTCATTCGGCTGGCGCCCGAGCACGACCGCTTCGTAACTTCCGGATCGCATGGGGGAGACTGCTGGGCGCGATCGTACGTTCGAACCCACAGCGCTGACCGCGGAGGCGCCCGCGCCTCTTACCGGTGGGGCCCGGGCGATGGGAGCGTCGCCGTTCCCGGACACGGCGGCCAAGCACTGGATCCTCTCCTCGATCATCTGGCTGACCGTCGTCGACCTGTTCGGGCTTGTCCTGGCGACCGAGTTCGTAACCCCCGAAGCGTTCAGCCACTTCTCGTGGCTCTCGTTCAGCCGCGTCCGGCCCTCGCACGTCAACGGCGTGATCCTGGCCTGGCTGACGATGATGTATTTCGGCGCGCTCTTCTACATGCTCCCGCGCCTCGTCGGCACGCGCGGGATGTGGAGCGAACGCCTGGGCGTCATCTGCGCATGGGCGTGGAACGTGATGTACCTGCTCGGGATCATCGGCCTCCTGACCGGGCACAGCCAGGGACGCGAGTACGGCGAGTTCATCTGGCCGATCGACATTGCGTTGCTCGTGATCTGGTCGGCGAACATCGTCAACATCCTCGCGACAGTCGCGATCCGGACGATCCGGCCAATCTATGTCTCCGTCTGGTTCTTCATCGCGAGCCCGCTCTGGCTCGCCGTCGACTACGCGATCGGGAACGTGATCTGGCGCCCCGGCCACGTCTGGGGAGCGCCGTCGGGCGCACTCGGAAACAGCCTGTCGGACGCGATGCTCAACTGGTGGTACGCCCACAACTTGTTCGGGCTCTGGCTCACGCCGATGCTCCTCGCGCTGACGTACTACATCGTCCCGCGCGTCACGAACACCCCGCTCTACAGCTACACGCTCTCGCTCATCAGCTTCTGGGGCATGGCCTTCTTCTACACAGGAGTCGGCGACCACCACATCCTCCAGTCGCCGACTCCCGCGTGGCTGAAGACGATCGCCGAGGTTTCCTCGTGGATGCTGCTCGTCCCGGTCTTCGCTTTCACCATCAACATCCTCGGGACGATGAAGGGCAACTGGGACCGGTTCTTCACGAACCTGCCCTTACGGTTCACGATGACCGCCTTCTTCTTCTACTTCCTGGTCAACATCCAGGGAGCGTTCGAGGCGATCCAGCCGTTCAACAAGCTGACGCACTTCACGAACTTCGTCGTCGCGCACGCACATCTCGCCCTACTCGGCGCCTTCACGATCCTCGGCATGGGCGTGATCGACTACATCGTCGCCCAGGTCTACGCGAAGCCGCTCTACAGCCGCAGCCTGAGCGAATGGCAGTACTGGCTCGTGACTGTCGGCTTCACCGGCTTCTTCAGCGTCCTGACGCTGGCCGGCTTCCAGCAGGGCTTCAGCTGGCAGGAGGGGATTCCCGAGGTGAACGTCCTGCCGCAGTTGCATGCGTACTACATCGCGCGCGGGATCTTCGGCGCGATGATCGTGCTCTCCGGGATCGTCCAGATCGTGAATATCGGGATGACGATTTTCACGAACACGGCCGAGCGCCGCCGCATCGAGACGCTGAGGGTCGCCGAGGCGATGGCGCCGCCTCCGGTGGCCGGCTGATGAGCGAGCGGAAACGAGAAGAGCACACCCCCGGGACGCCGGGAATGCCGCGCGGCTGGGTCCGGCATCCGCACGAGCGGATGTTGATCACGCCGCTCGTCGCCGGGGTCGGCGGCTTGCTGGCGTTCTTCACCGTGGTCGCGATCGTCGTCTGGCTGCCGATCCACACCTTCGACCCGCCACCTTCGAGCGACTGGGCGCCGCTGTCGTCGACCGCGCTTGCCGGCCGCAACCTGTTCGCCCAGAACGGCTGCTACGTCTGCCATTCCGGCTACTCGCGGCCGCAGGACGTGCGCGAGAGCCTCTACTTCCTCTATCCGAAGATCTCCGCCCCGGGCGACTTCTGGGGCTCGGACCAGTCGCCCAACCTGCTCGGGACCGAACGCACAGGTCCCGACCTCTCCCAGGAGTCCGGCTGGCATCCGGACGACTGGCAGTCCGCCCATTTCTACGACCCGCGGTACATGGACCCGCGCTCGCTGATGCCCGACATGAAGTCGCTCTTCTCGAACAAGCAGGTCGACCAGCTGATCGCCTTCGTCGAGCAGCGAAGCGGCAAGTCCGGGCTGCTGCGCTACGCGGGCCAGCTCTACGCCAAGCACGTCGTCCTCGTGAACCAGGGCTTCCCGCCCCCCTACACGGGTTTCCAGGGCTCCCACAAGCCGCCGCTCGAGTCGAACGACAAGATCCTTGCACCGCCGAAGAACCAGCTCGAGGAGGCGCCGAACCTCGCCCAGATCGACCGCAGCTACTGGCTCGCGGGCGACCCGCTGCCCGTGACCGAGGCGAATTTGCTCCGCGGCAAGGAGGTCTTCCTCGACCGCTGCGTCGGCTGCCACGGGCTCAAGGGCAACGGCAGCGGTCCCGGCGCGCGTTTCCTCTCGCCAACGCCGGCGGACTTCACCAGTGCTGACGACGCCTGCTGCGGCGGCGACACGGGCCCGGGCGACTTCTACTACCGGATCCTGCGCGGCTGGCCGGGGACGGCGATGGAGAACTTCGGCGACCGGTTGAGCGTCGACGACATCTGGCGGGTTGTCCTGTTCATCAAGACGATCCCGAACGGGACGCTGAAGCCTTACCGGAACCCTGAGCCCAATGACTACATCGTCTGGCAGCCGTCAAAAGAACTGCTCGCCTGGACAAAGAGCCATCAGACACTGCCGGGCAACATCAGCTTCGAGAAGAAGGCGATCAAGGACCCCTTCATGCAGGAGGCGCTGCGAGTCATGCCCGGCCTCGCGCCCAAGGATCGGCTGCTCCTGAACGACGGCAAGACGCCGCTCTCGCTGCGGGACGCCGCGAACGGGATCAAGGCTCTGTATGAAGACATGCTCAACCGGGCCTGGAGCGACGCGAAGGGACGCGGTGAGAAGCTGCCGCCCGAGTCGCAGAAGGCGATCGCGCCGACCGTGCCGGGGCAACAGTGATCGTGGCCGCGAAAACTGCTGCGCATTTTCCGCGGGTCTGGTTTGGTCGGCTCGCTTCGCTCGCGACGGGATTCAGGCGCCTAGCTCTAGCGATTTGCGGAGTCACGATCGTCTTTCTTGCGCTGCCCGCGGTCGCGCTCGCCCACGACCAGCCGGAGACGAAGCAATCGCGCTGGATCATGGCCGACTGGATGATGGATACGTTCTTCATCTTCTCGGGACTCGCGTTCGTCGCGTTCCTGGCCGCCTGGAAGGCCGGCCACTTCCAGGAGCTCGACAAGATGGGTGGGATCCCATTGCTCGTGCAGGAAGAGGACTACTACACACCCGAGTGGGCGTACGACGAGGAGGAGTGGGCCGATGGGGATGCCTAGAGGCGACTCGCCGGCAAAGGCGCACCAGTACTACGAGTATCTGCAGTCGCACGACCAGACATTCCAGGCCCCGGCGACATGGCACGTCCACTGGCTCGACCTCGCCTGGCTCTGGGGCTTCCTGGTCGCCCTGGCCCTGATCATCCTCTGGTGGCTCGGGCAGTACCGGTCGACGCGCCAGCGGGGGATCTACCCGACCGACCAGTTCGGCGGTTACACGAGTGAGGCCGCCGGGCCGGCGACGAGGTTCTTCTTGTTGTTCACGGTGCTCATCACGGGGTGGGCCGTCGTGCTGATCGTCGGGCACCTCGTCTGGGGACAGAAGTTCTGATGGCGGCGCCCGAGGCTGCGGTTCCATCCGTCCTGCCGTACGTCACGTGGTCGTCGCTGACGATCGCGGCGGTTCCGGCCGACGCGTGGCCGCAGGTCTTCGGCTCGATGCAAGCGCTCAAGGGTCACGTGCAGGAGTACCCCGGCTGCCAGAAGCTCGAGGCGTTCGTCCACGCCGAGGCCGAGGGCGCTGTACGGATCCACTGCTACACGACGTGGGATACGCCCGACCAGCTCGAGGCATTTCTCGAACGGGGCTACACCTTCGAGCGGATGCTCGTCGACGTGGCCGGGATCACGGCTCAACCGACACTTGTGATGGAGAAGATCTTCTGATGGCCGCGCGAGAGCCCGATCGCCCGCCAGCCCCGGCTCGCCCGCTCGTCGGCTACCGCGACGTCGGCGAGGACATCCGACATTCTCGCCGCTCGGAGGTCCGGGCCTGGATCATCCTGGCAGTGCTGATGGCCTTTTACCTGGGCTGGACGCTGGTCGTCTTCTTCCTCGAGCCTGGCCTGCGCTAGCGCGCGCCGTGTACGTCAAACATCTCACCTCGCTGCAGTTCCTGACCTACGTCGGCTTCTTCGCGGTCGTGATCGCGGCGATGTTCAAGTTCGTTCCGGGCAAGGCGCCGCCGGTGCGCACGGAGCCGTATCCGGAGGACGAGCTCGGGGCCCACGACCGCAAGACTGCGAAGTACTTCGTGGCAGGCGGCTTCTTCCTCGTGCTCGGCTCTCTGCACATGGTCGTCAAGAACCTGCCCTGGGCCGCGGAGTATCTGGCACGAACCGGCTACGCCGGGCATCTCGTGCGCGACCTCTCGGATACGCACGTGATGATCGTCGGCGGCGGAACCCTGCTCGCCACGGGCCTCTGCTGGCTCGTTTTGCCGAGGATCGTCGGCCGGCCACTCTCGAGCGAAGGTCTCGCCCAGTGCGCATTCTGGTTCACGGTAGTCGGCCTCTTCGTCTTCTACGTCTCGTTGATCGGGAACGGGATCGCGATCGGCCGGTTGGTCGAGCACGGCTGGGATTACCAGCTGGCGAAGAACCACATGGGCAAGTGGTACAAGGTGCCGACCGGGATCGGCGCAGGCGTGATGGGGCTCGGTTACTGGTGCTTCGCCACCAACGTCGTGCTCACGATTTTCCATTCGCGCCTCGTCAGGGTGCCGAAGCCCCAGTGGCATCTCTGGAAGTTCTTCGCCACCGGTGCCGCCGCTCTGACGGTCGGAACCGTCCAGGGCGTGATCCAGGTGCAGCCCGCAAACGCGGACTGGCTCTACAAGGCCGGCCACGCGGGCGAGTGGATCGATCCGATCAGTCACGCGCATATCAACCTCGTTACGGGCTTGACGATGCTCGTCGCCGGCTCGTTCTTCGCGCTCGTCGGTTCGGCCGGAGGCGTCGAGCCCTCTCGCCGGCTCGTGAACCGTTGTTTCTTCTCTCTGCTGGGCGGCTCCCTCGCCTTCTACGCGGTGACGCTCTACCTGGGATTCCACGAAGGCCGGCTGGTCGTCCACCGGGGCCTGACCCCCGAGCAGGCGGAGGAAGCGACCCCGCTACACCCATTCCTGATCATGGGCGCAGGCATCGCCATGTTCGCGGCCTTCTGGCTGCTCCTCGCCGTGATCGTTCACTCGCTCCGCGTTAGTAACAAACGCGATCCATTTCGCATCTACGTACTCGCCGGGTGCGCCGCCCTTGCGGTGGGGACGCTGCAGGGACCTGTGCAGGCGTTCCCCGCCGTCAACGAACTGCTCGACCGAGGCGGCCAGGCCGGCGACGTGATCGTCAACTTACACGCCCAGCTGAACATGCTCGGCGGGCTGATGGTGCTGCTGATCGGGCTCGTCTTCGCGGCGCTGCGCAGCGCCGGGGCCGAGCTGCCGCTCCCGCGCGCCCGGTTCGTGGCTGCCGCGGTCGGTTCGGGCGTCGGCGCCTACTACGTGTTCGGTGTGGCCTTCTCGGCCGTCGAGGCTCACCGCGTCGCCGCCGGGGCTTCGTACGCGGCTGCCGTGAGCGCGCTGGAGCCCTGGGAGGCGCTGGTGATCGTCCCCACCGCGCTCGCCGTGCTGGCCGGATTCTGGTCGTACTCTCGGGTCGCGGTATCGATGACGGCGCGGCAGCGCGACGAGGGGCGGCGGGCGATAGCGGCCCTGCCCGGCCGCTACACGGGGAAGATCCCCAAGCGCGTCCGCCGGCGCAGCCCGGCCGCGCTCGCGGGCTACGAGCTACCGCTCGGCTTGATGGGGTTCCCCGGCGTGGGCTGGCTCTTCGCGGGCTTTCCCTTCACCGCCTCGATCCTGCTGATGGCCGGGCCCGCAGTCGCGTGGGCGATCATCCCGGTCGCCTTCACGCCCTACGGCCAGGGTCCGCTGCGGCCGGAAGGCTGGAAAGTCGAGCTCGCCTGGCTGCCGGTCTCGGCACTGATCTCGAGCGCGGCGCTCTATAGAGCGCACGCGCGCCGGCGCCGGCTGCTCGATGGTCCGCCGCCGGGCGGTCACCGCCGGCGCGCCCGGAAGGCGCTCACTCGCGCCGAGATTCGTGCCCGCTACCGGGCGAGGATCGGCGTCGCGACCGGCGTCATCGCCCTCCTCCTCGTCTCGCTGCCTTTCGTGCCGGCCGTCGCGGGCGTCGGTGGCGGCTCGGTTCGCTACAGCTACCAGCGCTTCACCAAGGAGATCACGGGCCAGTTCCTCCAGACCCGGCGGGGGCACGTCGCGCTCTTCGCCTGGAGCGATCCGCAGCAGACCTATCCGCGGGACGCACTCAAGGTGGCGGCACGGGACGTCCGCAGCTTCGTCATCCGCGCCTCCGCGGTCGACAGCCCGGCCGCGTATCAGCTCTACGACCTGGATCGGGGCGGCAGCGTGCCGCTTGCCGTCCGCCGGCGGGCGCCGACGCAGATGACGCTCGCGCCGGAGCGGATCCTGCGTCCTGGACGCTACGAGCTCGTGGCGGCAAAGGAGGGGATGTTCGGCGGGCGCGACTACGACTACCTGCAGGTGGTGAAGCCTGGATCGCCGGTCACTCCGCTCGGGGTGGCCTCGGGCAGGACAGCGCCCGCGGTCGCGGACTCCTTGCTGCCGCTCGGAGCGACGCTGGTCGCCCTCCTGTTCGCGGGCTTGCTCGGAACCTCGTTCCTGCGCCGGCCTGCCGGGCAAAAGGCATTCTGGGCAGCGGGCTTTGCATGCTTCGCCGTCGCAGCCGCATGCGAGGCGGCGGCGCAGCGGGCCGGCTGGACGGAAGGCCTGTTCAAGGCGTACTACGCCGCCGGCGGGGTGCTCACGGTGGCGTTCCTCGGCGCCGGCTCGGCCTGGCTGCTGCTGAAGCAACGCGCCCGCGATCTCTTGCTCGGCGGTCTCCTGGTCGCAATGGTCGCGGCGGTCATCGCGGTTGCGCTCGCGCCGGTCGAGCACGGAACGCTCGCGGCGGCCTCCGGCGTTCGCCCGCCGGCGAACTCGGCCCTCCTGGGCCACGCATTCCTCTGGGCGATCGCCCTCAATTCATTCGGCACGCTGTTCCTGATCGGCGGCTCCCTGCTCGCGATCGTGCGTCGTCAGCGGGTCAGGACGAACGTGTGGATCGGCGCCGGGGCGCTCATCGTCGCATTGTCGACCGGGATGTCCCGCGCAGGTACCTACTCGTTCGTCTATGCCGGTGAGCTGATCGGGATCAGCCTGATGTTCTTCGGCTTCCGCTTCGCTGCCGGTCCTCTCCCCAAGCCGGCGCCGGCGCCGTCGGCGCCGCCCTACTTAATGCCGGCAGGCTCGGCGACCCAGTCTCGCGTGACGTAGAGCCAGAAGGCGAGGCCGGCGTACTGCTTGTAGCGCCGGAAGCGCCGCTCGATCGTCTTGTCGGTCGCCTTGCGGCCGTTTAGCTGGGCGTATTTCGGGCGCGACCACGAGTCGAGGATCAGGCGCGAGTAGCGGCCGAGGAGCATCAGGATCTGCGCCGTTGCGTACGGCCCGACGCCCGGCAGCGCCAGCAAACGCGCGGCCACCTCGTCGTCCGGAAGCTCGGGGTCGAGTAGCTCCTCGAGATCGAGCCCTCCAGCCGCGACGTCGGCGGCGATCGCGCGGAAGTACGGGCCGCGGTAGCCGGAGCGGACGACCTCCTTGTAGAAGCGCTCGTCGGCACCGGCCATCGCCTCCGGCGTCGGGAAGGCGTGGCGTCCCCCCGGCGCCGCCACGCCGAGGTTGGTGACGAGAGCGGTGATCATCCGCCGCGTGGCCGACCAGGCGGTGTTGGTCGTGCAGATCGTCTTGACGACGTCCTCGAACACGCTCGGAGCGCGAATCATCCGGCCGGCGCCGGTTGCGACCCACGAGAGCTCGGGATCGCCGGAGACGAGCTCGTAGAAGTCCGAGAGATCCTCGTCGAGGGCGAGCACGTGCCGGACTCGGGCGGCGAGCTCGTCGGCGGTGCGGGTCGAGGGGGCGCGGCCGAGGGCGGTGAAACGCGCGTTGCCGCGCCTGCCGGGGCGGATCTCGACCGTGCGCGCCTTGCCGTTGACGGCAAGCGTCAGCTCCAGCGCGGGAACGTCCTCGTCGAGCCGCATCGGCGGCAGCTCGACAAAGCCGTGGGACAGCAGCGTGCGCTGCAGGTCGACGGGCTCACCACCGGCTCCGACGAGCGGGATCTCAGTGCTCCAGGGGCTCACCGTTGTAGTTTCATCGCGTAGCCATCCTTGGCGTCGCCGTCGGCGGCACGTTCACGGATGCGGTCTTGCTCACGGACGAGAACGAGCTGCGGGCGGCCAAGATTCCGACCGCGATTCCCCGTCGGCCGGCGCGCGGGCGTTGAAGTGTGTCAACGAGAGTGATATAGGTCGCCGCGTATCCGCTCTGGGGGAGGTGGAAGCATGCGTCTTTTGCGTTGGATCACAGCCGGCGTCACGGCGGTCGCCGTGATCGCAGTTGCCGGAATCGCGCTGGCGGCGGCAGGCCCGGTCGACGTCTCGGGGCTGAGCCCGTTCGCGAGCTGTACTGCTGGCGGGCCGGGCACGAACTTCGTGAACAGCGAAGTCGAACCCTTCGTCGCCGTCAATCCGGCGAACCCGAGCAACATCGTCGGCGTCTTCCAGCAGGACCGGTGGTCGAACGGCGGCGCTCACGGGCTCGTCGCATCTACTAGCCACGACGGCGGCATGACCTGGACCGAGTCTTGGGCCCATTTCAGCGTCTGCTCCGGGGGCACGGCGGCAAACGCTGGCAACTACGACCGGGCTTCAGACCCGTGGGTGACGTTCGCCCCGAACGGCGACGTCTACCAGATCAGCCTCTCGGCGAGCGCCGACTTGACCGTCTCGGCCGTGCTCGTGAGCAAGTCAGTTGACGGGGGGGACACCTGGAGCGAGCCGACGACGGTCGCCCGCAACATCTCCGCCTTTGCGGAGGGGCCGGGCTTTAACGACAAGGAGTCGATCACGGCCGACCCCGGAGTGGCGAGCAACGTCTACGCCGTCTGGGACCGGAGCCGCTTTCCGAGTGACCGGGCCGGCGTGACCGCGCAGATGAACGCTGCTTCGATTCGCGGCGACATCATCTTCAGCCGCACGACCAACGGCGGCCAGACGTGGGAGGCCCCGCGCGACATCCTGGGCCTGAACCAGAACGAGTTCACGATCGGGAATCAGATAGCAGTGCTCCCGAACGGCACGCTCGTCGACATCTTCGAGGACCTCAACGGGTCGGGCCGGCAGCGTTCGCCGAACCAGTTCCACGAGTCGGTCATCCGCTCGACGGACAAGGGCGTCAGCTGGTCAAAGGTCATCGACATCTCGCGAGACGGCTCGATCGCGGTCCGCGATCCTGATACGGGCGCGAGAATCCGTGCCGGTGCCGGGCTTCCCGACATCGCGGTCGGCCCGGACGGAACCCTCTACGCCGTCTGGTCGGACGGCCGCTTCAGCGGCTTCACGCACGACGACGTCGCGCTCTCGCGTTCGACGGACGGTGGCCTGACCTGGTCGAACCCGATCAAGGTCAACGCGTCACCGAGCGGGGTGGCGGCGTTCACGCCCTCCGTCGACGTGTCGTCGGACGGCACGGTCGCGGTGACTTATTACGACTTCCGCAACAACACGCCGAGCACGAGCACCCTTCCCACCGACGCATTCGTGGTCTTCTCGCACGACGGAGGCGTCACTTTCGGGAGCGAGGTGCGGTTGACGACGACGTCGTTCGACCTCGACCTTGCACCGCGGGCGGGGGCCCCCTTCCTCGGCGACTACGTGGGTCTCTCGCACCCGGGGACGACGTTCGTGCCGTTCTACACACAGACCGTCTCGAACACAAACCCGACCGACATCTTCGCATCCTTCGTTCCCTAGTGGCCAGCAGTGCCGGGCGGGAGACCATGGGTCTCCTGCCCGCCGCCCCAGAGTTCGTCTCTGGCGGGATCTCGGCGCTCCACGCGCTCACGGCTGTAGTTTCGTTCACGTGGCCATCCTTGGGGTCGACGTCGGCGGCACGTTCACGGATGCGGTTCTGCTCACGGACGAGAGCGAGCTGCGGACGGCCAAGATTCCGACCGCGCGGCGTCAGCAGGACTCGGTGCTCGCGGCGGCGGCTGCCGTCGGCGCGGCGGGGGTCGGGCGGTTCGCGCACGGGACGACCGTGGCCACGAACGCGCTCCTCGAGCGCAAGGGCGCCCGTATGGCCTTCGTCTCGACAGCCGGCTTCGAGCACCTGCTCCACCTGCGGCGGCAGAACCGAGCCGAGCTCTACCGGCTGTGCGCGGAGCACTCGGAGCCGCTTGTGCCGCTCGAGCGGTGTTTCGGCGTCCGGGAGCGCATCGGCCCGGACGGCGTGATCGCGCCGCTCGACCTGGACTCGCTACCCGCGTTCGAGGCGGAAGCAGTCGCGGTCTGCTTGTTGTTTTCGTTTCGTGATCGAGATCACGAGCGTGCGGTCGCGGAGGAGTTGGGGCGCAGGCTGCCGGAAGCGCGCATCGTCGCTTCGCACGAGGTCTCGCCGGAGTTTCGCGAGTACGAGCGGGCGTCGACGACGGCGATCGACGCCTATCTCGGTCCCGTCGTCGCGGGCTATCTTGGCGCGCTGGGCGAACGAGTCGCGGGGGCGGGCCTCCCGGAGCCGCTCGTGATGCGATCGTCGGGCGGCGTCGCGTCGCTCGACGAGGCGGCGGCGCATCCGGCGGTCGCGCTCCTCTCAGGGCCGGCCGCCGGGACTGTCGGCGCGGCGCTG
>VAWI01000009.1 GCA_005884005.1 Actinomycetota bacterium | reverse complement strand
TCTCCTTGACCTCGTCCGGCGCGTAGCCGAGCTTGTCGAGCGCCATCGGCACGGTCTTGTTCACGATCGTGATCTCGCCGCCGCCGACGAGCTTCTTCGACTTGACGAGCGAGAAGTCGGGCTCGACCCCAGTTGTATCGCAGTCCATCATAAAACTGATAGTTCCAGTCGGGGCCAAAACGGACGACTGGGCGTTTCGGTACCCGTGCAATTCGCCTAGGTCCAAAACGTCGTCCCAGGCCTTGCGGCAGGCGCCGAGCAGGTCGGCCGGCACCGACTCGGTGTGCTCGATGTTGCCGACGGCCGCGCGGTGCATCGACATGACGCCGAGCATCGGCGCCGCGTTCGGCTGATGGCCGGCGAAGGCGCCCATCCGCGCTGCGATCTCGGCCGACTTGCGGTAGGCGCGGCCCGTCATCAGCGCCGTGATCGCGGCCGCGTAGGCGCGACCCTCGTCGGAATCGTAGGGGAGGCCGCGCGACATCAGCAGCGCGCCGAGGTTCGCGTAGCCGAGGCCGAGCTGGCGGTAGGCCTTTGCGTTCCGCTCGATCTCGGGCGTCGGGTAGGAGGAGTAGCCGACCGCGATCTCCTGCGCGAGGAAGACGGTGTCGACCGCGTGCTCGAAGGCCTCGACGTCGAGCTCGCCGTCCTCGCGGCGGAACTTCATCAGGTTCAGCGAGGCGAGGTTGCACGCACTGTCGTCAATGGACATGTACTCACTGCACGGATTGGACGCGTTAATTCGGGACGTGTTCGGCAGCGTGTGCCACTTGTTGATCGTCGTGTCGTACTGGACGCCAGGGTCGGCCGACTGCCACGCCGCCTCGGCGATGTCGCGCATCAGCTTCTTGGCGTCGACGGTCTCGACGACGCTGCCGTCGGTGCGCGCGGTCAGGTTCCACTCGCCGCCTGTCTCGACGGCTTCCACGAACGCGTCGGTGATGCGCACCGAGTTGTTCGCATTCTGGTACTGGATCGACGCCCAGTCCGGCGAGTCCAGCGACATGTCGTAGCCGGCCTGCTCGAGTACGCGCGCCTTCTGCTCTTCGCGCGCCTTGCACCAGATGAACTCCTCGATGTCCGGGTGGTCGACGTCGAGGACGACCATCTTCGCGGCGCGCCGCGTCTTGCCGCCGGACTTGATCGTGCCCGCGGAGGCGTCGGCGCCGCGCATGAAGGACACGGGCCCGGACGCGTAGCCGCCCTTGGAGAGCTGCTCCTTGGAGGAGCGAAGCTTGGAGAGGTTGACGCCGGAGCCCGAGCCGCCTCGGAAGATGACGCCCTCGCGGCGGATCCAGTCCAGAATTGACTCCATTGAATCATCGATTGACAAAATGAAGCAAGCTGAGCACTGAGGGCGGTCTTCGAAGCCAACGTTGAACCAGACAGGGCTGTTGAAGGCGGCGAGCTGGTTGACGAGGATGAACTTGAGCTCGGCCTCGAAGGTCTCTGCCTCTTCCTCGGTCGCGAAGTAGCCGCCGTCTCGGCCCCAGCCGGCGATCGTGTCGACGACGCGGCCGATCATCTCCTTGACGCTCCGCTCGCGCTCGGGCGAGGACATGCGGCCGCGGAAGTACTTCTGGGCGACGATGTTCGTCGCCGTCTGGCTCCAGAACTTGGGGAACTCGACGCCCTTCTGCTCGAATGTCGGCTTGTCCTTGCCGGCGATGAAGGCGTCGCGCAACTCCCACTCGAGCTCCTCGAACGGGTCGCGGCCAGGGATCGTGAAGTAGCGCTTCACGGCCGCTCCCGCGGTCTTGTCAGCGACTGTGTTCACGTACTCCTCGGTCGCTACTGCTGCGTTCTGGGTGCCTTCTGCCGACGCCATTCTTCCCCTCCTAAGGTTAGTTGTGGTACGCCGGCTGCCGCGTCCGGGCGGCGGTCGAGCGGACCGACTAATTTAGGGAGGCGGCCGGACGGAATCGGGCTACGAACGGTCCGCCTGCGGCGCCGGTCGCCCGCGCGGGAAGCGGGTGCGGAAGCGCTGAATCAGCGGCGGCGAGGCGGCCGCGAGGACCGCCGCGAGCGTGATCGCGGCCAGGATCAGCAGAGGGAGCGGGATGCTGCGCGAGCTGTCCGGGATTGAATCCTGCGTGCCGGCTTTGGGGACGGCCGACTCGGCGCGGCGCTGCGCTTTCTTTGCGCGTTGCTTGCTGCCCGGGCCGCTCGTGGCGTTGGGGCCGCTGCCGTTGTTTGGTCCGTTTTGGACGGCTCCCGATCCGGTCAACGCGGCAGTGATGTCGTCTTTGATCGACGAATAGTCCCCGAGGTCCTCGGGGACGCTGCGGTAGGCCTGGCGCAAGCAGCGCGGCGAGTAGTGGTCGTTGATCTGGCCGTCCTTCGTCCAGTCGTTGATCACGCGCTTCGCACACGGAGTTTCCGCGTGGGCGATGGAGGGGCTCGCGGCGAGGAGAGAGACGGCGGCCGCGAGCGCGGCGGGGAGGAGGCGGGGCATCTCGGAAGTCTGGCGGAGGGGAGTTAGCCGTTTGTTAGGACGGCCAAACCCGACAAATGTTTCGATAGCCTCGGCCCCGATGCGCACCGCCCTCGAGCGCCGGGCGACGAGGCTCGACGTTTCGATGCGGCCCGGCGGGCTCCTCGCACCCCTGCCGCTGCTAGCCGGGATCTCGGCCGCCCTCGTCGCCGCGGCCGTGCTCTTCAGCAACGGTTCCTCCGACGACCCTTTGATCTGGATCGGCGGGCTCGCGATCGCGTTCGCGGCGGCGGCGGCCGTCTCGGCTGCCGTGGGTGCGGTCGCCGTGCCGGAATTGTCGGCGCTGGGCGTGGCCACCGTCGGCTGTTTTGCGGGCCTCGTCGTCTGGCAGGGGTTCTCGCTGCTCTGGTCGATCGAGGCCGACCGGACCTGGAACTACGTCAACCGCGCGCTCGTCTACCTCGCGTTCTTGTTGCTCGGGCTGGCCGTGGGGACGATGCGGCGGGCGCCGCGTTTTGCCGCGGGGTGGCTTGCGGTCGTGACGGCGGCTGCGATCGGCTGCGCGCTCGCGACGAAGATCTTCCCCACGCTCTCCGCCCAGACCGAACGGGTCGCTCGCCTCAGCAGCCCGATCGGCTATTGGAACGTGCTCGCGCTGCTGACGGTGTTCGCGCTCCCCTTGGCCTTGTGGATCGCGGCGCCGCGCTCGCGGCCGGACTGGCTGCGCGCGGCGGCGGTTGTCTATCTCTATGCGGCGCTCGTCGCACTGGCGCTGACGTTCTCGCGCGGCGGTGTCGCGGTCGGGATCGCCACGGTTGCATTCTGGATCGCAATCGGGCGGCCTCGGCTGGAAAGCGCGGCTGCGCTCGCAATTGCGCTCGTACCGACGCTGGTCGTTTGCGGCTGGGCTTTTTCGCGCCCCGGGCTGACGAGGGACGCGCAGCCGCGCTCGCTGCAGGTGCACGACGGCCGGTGGTTCGGGCTCGCGCTCGTCCTGGGCGGGGTCGCTGCGTTCGCGGCGGCATTCTTCGCCGCCCGCTATGAGAACGAGCGGCCGTTGACAGAGTCGTGGCGGCGGAGGCTCGGACGCGCCGCCGCCCTTGCTGTCGTCGTCGCTGCGCTCATCGGTGTCGGCGCGCTGCTGGCGGCGGGGATCACCCCGTCGCGGGTGCTGCACAAGTTCAACGAGCCGACCGCGACATCGGCGGGGCAGGGGGCGAACAATCTCACGAACCTCTCCTCGAGCAGCCGCTGGAACTGGTGGCAGGAGGCGTGGAAGTCGTGGCGAGCGCACCCGGCGCTCGGGACCGGCGCGGGCACCTTCGAGCTCACGCACCGGAAGCTGCGCGTGGACGGGACCGTCGCGACAGAGCCGCACAACCTGCCGCTGCAGTTTCTGAGCGAGACGGGGATCGTCGGGTTCATCCTCTTCCTCGGGATCGCGTTGGCCGGCGCGGGGGCGCTCCTCGAGACGCTGCGCCGGCTCGAGGGAGAAGACCGTCTGGCCGCCGCCGCGCTCGTGGTCGCGCTGTTCGCCTACGTCGTCCACGGAGTCGTCGACTTCGACTGGGACTTCGTCGCCGTGACCGGGCCCGCGGTTCTTGCGCTCGGAGTCCTGCTCGCGGCGGGGAGGCCCGCGCGCGTCCGGTTGCGCGCGCGGCGCGGCGTGCTCGCGGTGGCCGCTGGCGCCCTCGCCGCCGCGGCGTTGTATTCGCTCGCCTCGCCGTGGCTGGCGGCGCGCCGGGTTGACGACGCCTATTCGGCTCTGGGCCGGAACGACCCGGCGGGAGCCGTGGCCGATGCGCACAGCGCGCACGATCTCAATCCCGTCTCGGTCGACGCGCTCTTGGCGTGGGGCACGGCGGAGGCCGCGCGTGGGAATGTCGCGGCCGCCGGCCGGCTGTACACGAAGGCGATCTCGATCCAACCGGACAACTGGCGGCCGTGGTACTACCGGGCCCGGCTGCTCGAGAACATCGCGGGGCCGAAGACAGCGCTCTTCGATGCCCAGCAGGCGGCGGCGCGCGATCCGCGCGGCCTCGCCGGCACCTACGCGGCGTCGCTGGCTACGGCGCCGTAGCGCGCAGCCAGGTCTGCGTCCAGAAGAGGCCGAGCGCGCGGTAGACGAAGGGCTCGGCGACGTGGGCGGCGATCTCGCGCGGGCTGTTGGCGAACAGGCGCTTGCGGTTGTTGTGGAAGCGGGTGATCTCGTTGAAGCCCGCCTCCTTGAGGAGGCGCTTGAGTCGCCGCGGCGAGTAGCCCATCTCGGTGACGCCGTATTCGTCGCTGGCGTCCCTGCCCTGGAAACGGTGCTTCCAGTTCGGCTCGACGAGCAGGAGCCGGCCGCCTGGGCGAAGCGCCTTGCGAGCGGTTGCGAGCACGAGGTCTGCCCGGCGGCTGTGATGGAGGGCGTCGTAGAGAAGTGCCGCGTCGAAGCGATGTTCGAGGTCGAGGGTCTCCATGTCGGCTACGTCGAATTTGGCGTCCGCTCCCTCCTGTTCCGCGAGCTCGCGGGCGATCGCGATCATCTCCGGGGCGATGTCATAGCCATGCGCTTCGAGGCCGTGACGTGCGGAGAAGCGTGTCATCCAGCCTGAGCCGCAGCCGAGCTCGACCAGGCTCATGCCGGCATGCAGGTCGAGGATCTGGAGGACGTGGCCGAAGTCGATCAGCAGCCGCGCCGTCATCCGCGGCTCGTGGTGGAACGGCTTGGTCTTGAGCCAGGCGCGTCCCTCTTCGCCGATTGCCTCGGGGTAGTCGATCTCGGCTTGCTTCGGGTCGGTCACCGCGACCGATGATGCACGTCGTCGCGGCAGCCTGCGGCGGCGAGGCCGTTGGAGCGCGTCGTTTCTATCGGCCGCTTGTGTAGACGCGCGCGAGCACCGGCTCCGTAGCGGTGGGCGAGAGGGCGCGCCAGCAGGGGCGAGAGGCTTGCGCCCGCGAAGCCGGAGGGAAGCGGCCGGTTTTCTTCTGCCCTCGCCGCTGAGTCCCCCACCTCCGGGATGCCGCCTCGCGTCCGCCGACTCCGGCCTCCGCCGACTCCGGCTTCCGCGTCCGCGCTCAGCTCCCGATCCTGCCCACAGTCTCGACGCTTACAACCCAAGTAACAGACTGTTACAAGGGTATTTCGGTTCGAATACGTTGCGTTTCCGTCGAGAAGCGGCAGCGAGACTGGCGGTTGTGCTGGTGACGGCTTGGCCATCCAGGATCTTGACGACGGCCGGGCCGCGGATCGACGAACGGCTTGTCGCGGCTCTTGCGCGTCTTGACGATCCGACCTTGCCGATCGCCGAGACGAACCGCCAGCTTGGCGTGGTTGCGGAGGGGCTAGGCCTGCTGCGTCCGAGCTATCAGCAGGTCCGGGTCATCGTCCACGAGCTGCGATCCCGGCAACGCTCGCCGCGGCTTGGCGAGATGTTGCTCGAGTCGAGCTTTCGCATCAAATCGCCCGAAGCTGTGGTCGACTTCTTCGCCGGTTCGTAGGTTCGGGCCGTGTCCTACTTAGTAACAGTCTGTTACGAGGCCCCGAGCACGACCACCAGTTGCGCCCCGCGGAGGCTCCTCAGCTTCAGGCCGTCAAGGGCGGTGACGATGCCGATGCCCGCGTCGTGCGCGAGGCGGCGCCCTTCCGCTGCAAAGCCGGGGCGGTACATGACGAGGGTCGGCCCCTGCACCGATCGCGATGCGTTGCCGACAGCGCCGATCTTGTATCCGCGCGCGCGTATCGCTGACGCCTCGGCCGCCGCCGCGCCGGCCTGGCCGTTCCCATTCAGAACGACCACGCGCGTTCGCGCGCGTGGCAGCACGGCGTGAGGCGCGGGCTTCTGCACTGGCCGGGTCGCGCTCGGCTTCGCCGCCGCCGTGGCGCTGCGGCGCCCGACCGAGTGGCCGAGCACAACAGTGCCGGCGACGATCAGCAGGAGGAGCTCGAGCGCGGCGACGCCGCTCGCGACCACCGCGGCGGTGCGCCAGGGCCGGACGGTCTCGAACGGGACTGCGTGCTCCACGGGAGCGTCGAGTTCGCTACCCGGCGACGGGCTCCTGCACTATTCCACGTCAGGGGCCTCACCAGATCCGAAGACGGCCGCAGCGTCTCAGCGGATGTACGAGCACGTGGACCTCGTCGCCGCGGGCGACCAGCGCCTCCGCGACATGCCAGCCGATGAAGCCCGCCCCGCCTGTCACGATCTCCCGCAAGGCCTCGTATCCTAGGCCGCGGATGTTCATCACGTTCGAGGGCCTCGACGGCTCGGGGAAGTCGACGCAGACCGAGCTGCTCGCCGAGGCGATTCGGGGCATGGGGCGCGAGGTGGTGACGACGCGGGAGCCGGGCGGAACAGCGCTCGGCGAGCAGGTGCGCGCGCTCCTCCTGACCGGCGACGGAATCGCGCCCTGGGCCGAGGCGGCGCTGTTCGCGGCAGCCCGGGCGGAGCTCGTCGAGCTGGTGATCGCGCCTGCGCTCGAGCGTGGCGCCGTCGTGATCTGCGACCGCTACCTCGACTCCTCGTTGGCCTACCAGGGCGGCGCGCGGGGGCTGGGTGTCGAGCAAGTGCTCCAGCTGAACCTGCCGGCGATCTCTGGCAGGCTGCCTGACCGCACCTTCTTGCTCGAGATCGATCCGGACGAGTCGGCGCGGCGGGTCGGCCAGAACGGCGACCGGATCGAGCGAGAGGACGGTCGCTTCCGCCGCCAGGTCGCCGACGCTTATCGTCTGCTCGCGGAAACGTTTCCGCAGCGGATCGAGGCGGTGGACGGAAGCCGCCCGGCCGCAGAAATCGCCAAGGAGATCTTTGGACGCGTTCGAGAAAGTCTCTGAGCAACCCGAGGCAAAGCGCTTGCTCCGCGCGGCGCTCGATGATGGGCTCGCCCACGCCTACCTCTTCCACGGCCCGACCGGCGTCGGCAAACGCGCGATGGCGACGGCATTTGCGGCCGCACTCCTGGGTGATACTGCCCGTGTAGAGCGAGGCTCGCACCCCGATCTCTACATGCTCGAGCCACTCGGAGATCAGATCCGGATCGACGCCATCCGCGAGCTCAGGCACGACCTGCACATGCGGCCTTTCGAGGCCGACCGCCGCGTCTACCTGATCTTCGGCGCGCACGCGATGAACGAGGAAGCGGCGGACGCGCTCCTCAAGGATCTCGAGGAGCCGCCCAGCTACGCCGTGTTCGTGCTCGTCGCCGATGAGCTGGGCGCGCTGCCGGAGACGATCCGCTCGCGATGTCAGCTTGTCCCATTCCGGCGCCTGTCCGAGCGCACGGTGCGCGAGGCGATCGTGGCTCAGGCTCCCGGGCTGCCGGCCGACGAGGCGACGGCGATCGCGCGCGTCGCGGCAGGCCGGCTCGACCGGGCGGCGCTGCTGCTCGACGACGCGGCCGCAAAACGGCGGGCCGAACGTTTGCAGCTTGCGCGCGCCGTCTACCTCGCGCCCGAGTTCGCGGCGGCGGCAGCGGCCGAGCGCGTGGTTGCGGGCTCGCGAGCCCGGGCGAAGCAGGTGCGTGAAGTCGCGGAGGCAGGTCTCGAGGGCCTCGACCTGACCGAGCGGGAAACCGAGCAGAGGCTCCGCCGGGCTGCGCGCGGGGCCGAGCGGGAGGAGCTGCTGGCCGCGCTGGAGGAGCTCGCGGCGTGGTACCGCGATCTCGTCGCGTTTGCGGCTGGAGCGAAGATCGCCGTCCATTGCGACCACACCGACGAGCTTTCCGAGGACGCTTCGGTCGAACGGCTCGCGGGGGCGGAGGAGGCGGCGGAGCTTGCCCGAGAGGCCTGGCGCAACTTCGCGGAGTTCAACCTCAACGCGCCGCTCGCGCTGGAGGCGCTCTTCGTGAGGCTGCGCCAATCGTTCGCCGTTGCGAGGGCAGGCGCGTAAAACGTCGAACATCGGAGGTTGTGACTCCTTCGCGACGCAGCTAGGCTCAGCCAGTCCCAGTGCTTCAATCGAGGTCTCTCACGTCGCGCCCATGGCTGATCGCCGTCGCGGGCTTGATCCTGACGGCGGTAGCAACCGCGCCGTTCTTCTTCGTCACCCGCCTCGCCGAGCAGCTGGCGATCACGGCGGCGCTCTCAGTCGCAGCGGCAATCGCTGCCGGCTTGCTCGCAAGACGGCTCGATCGCCGCGAGCAGCAACTGGCGGAAGCCGAGCGCAAATATTTCGACCTCACGGACGGCCTTCCGCTCGTGACCTGGACCTACGCAGTCGGCGATCGCGGAGACACGCGCTTCGTCGGCCCGCAGATCGAGGCGACGGTTGGCTACCCGCCTGATCAGTGGAACGGCGAGCTGCTTGCGGGGATCCTGCATCCCGATGATCGCGACCGCGTTCTCGGCGAGATCGAGAGCACTGCGGAGAACGGCGTCCCCTTCCAGAGCGAGTACCGCGTGCTCGCGCGGAACGGCGAAGTCGTGTGGCTCCGCGAGCATGCAAGGACGGTCTCCGGTCCAGACGGAGAGCGGCTCTTCGGCCAGAGCTTCCTCGTCGACATCGGCGAGCGCAAGCGCGCGGAGGACGAAAGCGAACGCCTGCTCGCGGCGGAACGAGCGGCAGCTTCCGAGACGGTCGAACGACAGGGCCGGCTCGACCTGCTCGGCGAAATCGCGGAAGCAGCCGCTTCGCTCGACTACAAGGCCGCGATCGAGAGGATCACAGGGTTGGTCGTTCGGGACTTCGCCGACTGGTGCCTCGTCGACCTGGCCGAAGAAGGCTCGCCGCTCAAGCGAATCGCAGTCGCGCGGGCCGAGCCCCGGGGCAGCGAAACAGAAGGCGCTCCCCAGCAGGAGCCCGATGAAGCCATCCGCTCGGTCGTTGCGAGCGGGAGCCCGCAGGTCGTACCTGCGCTCGGCGAGCGCTCCAACGGGCAGGAGCCCGGCGGGTTCCTCGGCGGGATCGACCCGAGCTCCGTGATCTGCGTTCCGCTGCGCGCACGTAAGCGCTCGATCGGCGCGATCACCGTCGCTCGCGCGGCGCGCGGCCAGACCTACGACGCGGACGATCTCGCGCTCGTCGAAGACATCGCCGGGCGGATTTCGCTCGCCGTCGATCGAGCACGCCTGTACTCCGAGGTCGAGCAACGCGCGGATGCGGCACGCGTGCTCGCCCACGTCGCCGACGGGATTCTGCTGCTCGACCGGAGCGGCATCGTGCGCCTCTGGAATCCGGCAGCCGAGGGGATCACGGCGATCCGCGCCGGCGACATTGTCGGCCGGTCCGCCGCCGACGCGATCCAAGGCTGGCACGAGGCGGTCGATTCGGTTCCGATAGCGGCGACGCCGGATCCGGGGCATCCCGAAGTCGTCATCCCACTCGAGACCGAGCGAGGCGAGCGCTGGATCGCGATCGCGGGAGTCCAGTTCTTCGGCGGGACGGTCTACGCATTCCGCGACCTGACCGACGTTCGCAGGCTCGAGGAGCTCAAGGCGAGCTTCATCGCGACTGCGTCCCACGAGCTTCGAACGCCGTTGGCTGCGGTCTACGGCGCCGCTCAAACGCTGCTCCGTCACGACTTCGCCCTCGACGAGGGCGGCCGCGACCGGTTCGTCTCACTGATCGCAGACGAGTCCGAGCGCCTCGGCCGGATCGTCAACGAGATCCTGCTCGCCAGCCAGCTCGATGCCGGGAGGCTCGACCTCGAAGCCGAGCCGTTCGATGCGGCTGAGCTCGTGGAGCGGGTCGTCGAGGCGACGCGCGCATACGCGCCTCCCGGCGTTCACGTCGAAGGCCGGGTGCGCGACGATCTGCCGCTGGTCGAAGCGGACCGCGACAAGGTGAGGCAGGTTCTGGTGAACCTCGTCGAGAACGCGATCAAATACTCGCCGGACGGCGGACGGGTCGAGCTGGGGGTGGAGTCGCAGGAAGAGAACGTGCTCTTCCAGGTGCGAGACGAGGGGCTCGGGATTCCCTCGGAAGAGCAGAGCCGGGTTTTCGAGAAGTTCTACCGCGTCGATCCGCACATGACCCGCGGCGTGGGCGGCACTGGGCTCGGCTTGTACATCTGCAACGAGCTCGTCGGCCGCATGGGCGGGCACATCTGGCTCGAATCGAAGGCGGGCGAAGGCTCGACCTTCCTGTTCGAGCTTCCCGCCGCTCCCTCGATCGCGTCCGCGCGCCCGGCAGAACTGGGCACCCGCTCGGAAACCTGAGCTCCTGGTCGGCGAAAAAGGTGTCGCGGAGGCAGGGCTATACTGGCCGCCCAGGCCGACGTAGCTCAGCTGGTAGAGCACTTCACTCGTAATGAAGGGGTCCCCGGTTCGAGTCCGGGCGTCGGCTTCGCTGAAAACCCCGCTTGGCGAGGGTTTCGCTTTTCTTCGAAGGCAAAGCTCGGCACGTGTGTCAAGCGTTTGTGTCAAGTTTCGCTGCCTCGCGTCGGTATTGGCAGACTCGCCAGCGCGGCATTAGAGCCGCCGTTCGCGGCTTCTACTCGATCAAGCCAAACGTCCGCAGCTTCCGAGCCTCGGCATCCTCACCAGTCTGGGCCTGTGCTCCCTGGGACTGCTGCGCTCGAACCATCTCCTCATAGTTCGCCCCGAGCCCTTGTGTTCGCGCCTGGGTCGATGGGCCAGCCACGAAACGGACGATTCCGCTGAAAACCTTGTAGACGGCCCAGAGCAGAAAAAGCAGCCCTCCGATGAGCGCCAGAAGGAGAAGAAGGATCGAGCCTCCGAGCGGCTCCTTCACAACCACATAGGCAACGCTCCCAACGACCCAGATGATCGCCAACACGATCAACGCCGCCACCGCGCGGCGGGCGAAGAAGATGGCCCTGCGAGCCCTCATGCCCTACATCTTCCCCGGCCGTCGAAGGAAGTTCAAACGCGCCTACACGCTCTGACGAGAGATTGGGGCTGGGCGGCTCACCGAACGCCTAGCGCTACCGCGGTTCCCCGGCCCCCGCTGAGAGCGTACGTCGCCCGAGCGCAGCCCTCGAGATGGCCGGAACGGGACACGTAAGAGCCGAGGGGCTCGGAGGCACAATCGCCCAGGCGTGCCTATGCCGTTAGTCGGGAGACGACCCCTCGGCTCGAAGGCTTGTATACCCGGTGGAGGACGGCCCGTAATCGCCAGCGACGAGTACGGCCAAGGACTGAAACGCCTGCTTCTGGCCTTCCCATCAAATGGCCCCTCTAGCTCTTGACCTTCTCTTTCGCGCTCTCGTAGGCGTCGCCAGCCTTTTCCTCGGTACCTTCGATCGCGCCTTTCGTCTTCTCCTTGGCGGCTCCGGAACCCTCGCGCAGTGCATCGATTCCCGCCATCTCGGTTTGGTTGAGGTCGAGCCTATTGACCGCCTCGGCAAAGCGGAGATAGGTGTCGACACTGGCGATCACGATCCGGGCATCGATCGTGATCAGCTCGATCCCGATCACGGCGATCCGCACGTAGGCGTCGATCACGAGGCCCTTGTCCAGGATCAAATCGACGACGTCGGCGAGGCCGCTCGGGCTTGGCGCTCGCTGCAAGTAGTTGCTCGCGGTTCCGCTGGTCGCGACGGCCATTCTTCTGCCCGGCTACCTAACCGTCAGATCGAAGCCGAAACCCCTGGGAAGCGAAGTCTCGGCGATCGGTCGGGGCAACGCCTGACGGGGGGTGTTTTCTACTCCGCGCCGTAGCCCGCCGAGCTCTTCCGGCTCCTCGCGAGTGGGCGAGTAGGGCCGAAGCGTGATTTCTCTCGCCTGGGCCAGCGTGCGGAAATGTCCCTTGAGCGACTCGCACCACGAATCCAACATGCGAGCCGGCGAAGGAGCCTTCCTAGCAAGCTCGGGGGGCGCCCTCCGGAGCCGTGAACGCTACCCACGTTCTGTCAACGAAGCGCGTATCCGGCCTGATTGCACCTACGCGCCGGATACGCGACAATCGTCACGATCCTCCCGGCGTGTTCTCTGCCCAGAGCGCCGGGTGCAGTGCAACAAGGGGGAACAGGGGAGGCACACATGAAAGTTGCTAAGGCGGCGATGCCAGCGTCCTTTGGTTTGTTTGTCGTAACGGTTCTGACAGCCGTGCTCTTTGCGTATCCCGCGACCGCCAATGCTGCGTCAGTGGTGGAGACCATCAATGGCGGGGGCACGGCCATCATGGACCCCACCTCGTTCGCGCAGGGGACCACCTCGTTCGGAATTCACGCCACGCTCTATGCGGACGGCACGGCCCGGGGGCACATAAACTGTATTGATCAGGTCGGCAGCACCTTTCCGGGGAACATCTTCGGCGAAGTTACGAGCTGGGAAGGGAGCCTCGACAACCCGACCCTGCACGTGACCGGAAAGTTCGTCGGCTTTCCAGGTGGCCATCCTCAGGACGTCTCGTTCGCCGTGACGATTCAGCAGTTCGGGGGGGCCGGGGTAGGCCACTGGACCCTGTCCATTGGTGGCTTCACCTTTTGCATCGAGACCTTGCGCAGTGGGCAGATTGTCATGCGGCGCTCCTAGGAACGTCGGGCCCCACCCGTAGACGACATTCCCTGGTGCTGCGGCGTCCATGGCCGATGCCGCAGCACCCTCGGGCGTGAAGGTGCCCGGCAGTCGCCTGCGCCAGCGTTCCGGAATGACGCCTGAGCGCGGCGTCAACGAGGCGCGTCGCGTTGCCCGTATCAGCCGATCAAGACCAGGGGTACTCGTCGTGCTGAGGGAGGTCATCGAGAATTTCGTGCCACGAAGCCTTCGAGCCGACGAACATGTGCGCCGTCGGCTTGAGCGCTGGCTCGTCGATCAGTGACCCATACGGCACACGGATCTTGCCTTCGT
>VAWI01000098.1 GCA_005884005.1 Actinomycetota bacterium | reverse complement strand
CCTCTCGGATGAGCGCCGGGATTCGGGTGCTTGCAAGAAAACTTGCAGAAGTCGCGATCGCGCTCTGAACCCCTTAGAGGAAAGACCCTGTTTCCAGGGCCTTTCCGAGTAGCGGGGGCAGGATTTGAACCTGCGACCTCCGGGTTATGAGCCCGGCGAGCTACCTGACTGCTCCACCCCGCGTCGCAGGCCGCAGTATAGCTCGGTTAGCCAGGGCTCACGTCTTCGCAAACAGTACGTTTTGGGACAGCCGAAATGGCCACAGAGCGCGAGCCCGAAGCGGAAGCCGGCGTGGAGCGCGTAGCCTCTCGAGGTGCGCGTCGCCGCTGTCGATCTCGGCACGAATTCCACTCGGCTGCTCGTCGCCGACGTCGATGACGGCAGGCTCGACGAAGTCTCGCGGCGGCAGAAGATCACACGCCTCGGCGAGGGCGTCGACGAGCACAAGCGCCTCTTCCCCGTGCCGATCGCACGGGTTCGGAACGTTCTCACCGACTTCCGCCGCGAGGCCGAGCGACTCGGCGCCGAGCGGACACTCGCGGTCGCGACCAGCGCCGTTCGCGACGCCGAGAACGGCGAGGCGTTCCTCGGCGAGATCGAGTGGAGCTACGGCTTTCAGACGCGGCTGCTCTCCGGGCATGAGGAGGCGCAGCTGACGTTTCGCGGCGCCTCGACGGGCCGGAAGGTCGCCGAGGACACGCTGGTGATCGACATCGGCGGCGGCTCGACCGAGCTCGTCGTCGGAGGGCCGGACGGGCTTCGCTTCCACGACAGCCTCGATCTCGGCGGCGTCCGCCTCACCGAGCGGTTCCTCCATTCGGATCCGCCAACGGAGGAGGAGCTCGAGGCGTGCGGAGCAGCCGTGCGCGCCCTGCTCGCGGAGCGCGTCCCACGCGAAGTCCGCCCACGGACCGCGATCGGCGTCGCCGGGACGATCACCTCGCTCGCCGCGCTCGACCTCGGGCTGGCGGAGTACGACCCCGACCGGGTGCACGGTCACCGCCTCTCGCGCGAAGGCGTGCTGAGGCAACTCGAGCGCCTCGCATCGCTCCCGCTCGCCGAGCGCCGCGAGCTCCCGGCACTCGATCCCGACCGGGCTCCGGTGATCGTCGCCGGCACGGTGATCCTGCGCGAGGTGCTCGACCACTTCGGCCTCGACGGCCTCGAGGCGAGCGAGCGCGACATCCTGGACGGAGCTGCGCTGGAAGCGGCGGCGCTGCCCGAGCCAGAAGAGGGCCCGGCGCCCCCGGGCGCCTACACCTGCTGCTAGACCCTCTAGTAAGCGGTTCCGGGGTCCTCGTCCAGAGGCGGAGGTTCATCCTCGGCCAGGCGGCGCTGCAGAGCGCTCCGGGAGAGCACGCCGACAAGCCGTCCGTCCTCGGTCACGGGTACGCGCTCGAGATCTTCCTCCTCGAGGAAGCGGAAAGCCTCGTCGAGCGGCAGCTCTGGATCGAGGGTGTGCCGCGGCGGCTCGGCGATCTCGCGCACCGGAGTCTTCGCTGGGTCGCGGCCCGCCGCGACGACGTCGCGAACGAGCGTCCCACGGGTGACCACGCCGACGAGCCGCTCGTCCTCGCATACGAACACGGCCCGGACCTTCGGCCGCGACAGCAACTCACCGGCCTCCTGCGCGGGCGAATCGCCGCTAAGGGTTCGCGGCTCCGGGACCATCGCGTCGCGGACCCGGTCGCTCACGGATAGATGCCGCGCGACGTCAGCGCCGCTCCGACCTCACGGATGCCGGCGACGAGTGCGGCACTCCGCAGCGACAGTCCTTGCTCCTCGGCCAGGCGCCACACCCGGTCGAACGCGTCGGCGAGCTTGTCGGCCAGCTTGGCGCGAATCTCGCTGCGGTCCCAGAAGAGCCGGCCGATGTCCTGCACCCATTCGAAGTACGAGACTGTCACCCCGCCGGCGTTGGTGAGGACGTCGGGCAGGACGAGGATCCCACGCTCGGCGAGAATCGCATCGGCCTCGACCGACGTCGGACCGTTGGCGCCTTCGGCAACCACCCGCGCCTGGATCCGCCCGGCGTTCTCGCCAGTCACCTGATCCTCGCGCGCGGCGAGCACCAGGATGTCGCAGGGGAGTTCGAGCAAGTCCTCGTTGGTGACACGCTCGCCGCTGTCGTAGCCGGCAAGCGACCCGTTCGCCTCCGCGTACGCTCGGAGGGCCGGTATGTCGAGGCCGCCCTCGTGGTGCACAGCCCCGGACAGGTCGGAGACGGCGACCACAAGAGCGCCGCGCTCGTGGAGCTCCGCGGCCGCGATTCCGCCGACGTTGCCGAAGCCCTGGACGGCGCAGCGCTGGCCGGCGAGGGGCGTTCCCAGCCTCTCGCAGCAGCGCTCGATCACCATCACGACGCCGGCGCCCGTGGCCTCGTGGCGAAAAAGCGAGCCGCCCAGCGAGATCGGCTTGCCGGTGACGATCTCGGGGACGGCGTGACCGACCTGCATCGAATAGGTGTCCATCATCCAAGCCATCGTCTGCTCATTCGTGGCCATGTCCGGCGCGGGTATGTCCTGCTGGGGCCCCAGCACTGGCAGGAGCTCGGAGGTGAAGCGACGCGTGAGCGCCTGCAGCTCGTTCGAGGAGAGCTCGCGCGGACTACAACGGATGCCGCCCTTTGCCCCACCGTAGGGCAGGCGCAGCAGTGCGCATTTCCAGGTCATCCACATCGCCAGCGCGGCGCACTCGCCGAGATCGACTTCCGGGTCGTAGCGAACGCCGCCCTTCGTCGGACCGAGCACGCTCGAGTGCTGGACGCGGTAGCCCGGGAACACTCGCCAGCGTCCGTCGTCGAGCCGGACCGGCACGCTGACGATGAGCGAGCGCTCGGGATAGCGCAGCCGTTCGGCGACGGCATCGCCGACGGCGGCGTGCGGGAGGGCCTGCTCGAACT
>VAWI01000097.1 GCA_005884005.1 Actinomycetota bacterium | reverse complement strand
GGGGGCCGCTCAAGAGCGGCCCCCCGCCGGTCGCCCCTCCTAAGCCTCGGTCTGCGCTGTCTCTCGGGCGGACGAGCCGATGAGGCCGATCGCGATCAGATCGGCGGCATGGATCCACTCGTCGGCCAGCGTGATGCCGCCCGCGTTGGCGATCTTGTCCCGGAGCGGGATCGCCCAGCGATGCTCGATCAGGGCGACCGCCGCCGCGGTCCCGTTTGGAATCGCGTCGCTGAGATACCAGACCGCGTGGTCGTCGAAGACGTGGCCGTCCTCGAGCTCCTGCGCGCCGGCGATCGCGGCACGTTCCACGCCTTCATCGCCTTCGGCGCCGAAACCGACAAGGGCGCCGACGATCGCTCCGAACTGCTCGGCTTCGTCCTGGTCGAGGTCACTCTGTTGCAGAACCTCGATCTCTCCGTCCTTGTTCTTCTTCACCAAGAGGAGATCGATCAGCCGTGCGATCTCGTTCTCCCTCAGCCTTGAGAGCTCTTCGCGAATCTCGCCCGTGAAGTGGTCGCCTTCGAAGCCGACGACGAGCATCTGCACCGGGCCAAGGGTCAGTCCTTCGTCCGTATGTGTCGGGATGCTCATACGCCCTGCAGCGCTTTCTGCTTTTGGGCCTCGAACTCAGCGTCCGTCAGCACGCCTTGGTCGTGGAGCTGGCCGAGCTTCTGGAGCTGCTCGATCGAGCTGTCCGAGATGCCTCTCGCGGGTGCGGGCGCCGCTTCGTGGGGTTCGAGCTCGTCGAGCCGAGCATCACGGTAGGCGTCCTCCTCACGGCCCTCCTGGATCCTCTTGCCGGCGTAGTAGCCCGCACCGCCGACCATCGCGGCGCGCAAGAGCGGGCGTCGCCGTCGCATGAACATCGTGGCGACCTCCTTTCGTTATGCGCCCGCGCCGACAGGCTGCTGCCCGTGCAGGGCGTCCTGCAGCTCGTGCTCTGCCTCTTCCGACAGAGACGACTTCAGCACCGTGCCGCCGTACTTGCTCATCGCGGCGATGGCCTTGTCAGGCGTGGCTTTCTCGATGATCAGGAAGAGCGCAGAGGTTCCGGGCTTGAGCATCTCGCGGACTTGATCCTGGAATTCTCTGTCGATTCCGCCTTTCTGGAGCTTGCCCATCAAAGCGCCCATTCCCGCGCCGACCGCCATGCCGAGTACCGGGACGAAGAAGAGGAGCCCGAAGAGGAACCCCCAGAACATGCCGTAGCTCGCCCCGGCGCCCACGATGTGGTGACTCGTCGAAACCCGGAACTTGCCGTCCTTGTCGCGAACGATCGACGCGATCGCGTCAGGCTGGATGATCAATTCCTCCGCGAGATGGTGGGCTTCCCTCTCCGCGTCGGCCGCGGTGGTTTCGTCGGGGTACCCGATTGCGATTAATTCGGCCATTCGGTCTCCTTTCGTTGGATGGCAACTGCAACGAAGGATGCCCTGACCCCGATCTCGGGGAATCGTCCGGATGGGATGAACGCCCGATTCGTCCTGATCGGACGATGCGCGGGCCGGCGCAAGTAAGTCGACTCCCGAGGCGATGGTTCTGTTGCTGGCGATCGCGCTCGCCCTCTTCGTTCCAGGGCCCTGGAACCTGCTCGTGCTCATTGGTGGTGTCTTCGCCGAAATCGGAGAGGTCATTTGGGGTCGCCGCCTTGCGCGGCGCTGGCGGCCGAAGACCGGAGCCGAGGCAATGGTCGGGAAGCGGGCCCAGGTTTCCTCGCCCCTGAATCCAACGGGCCAGGTTCACGTCAACGGCGAGCTCTGGGAGGCGAGATCGACTGCCGACGCAGACGTCGGCGATACCGTGGTAGTGCGTGGGATAGACGGCCTTACGCTCGTGGTCGAGCCGGCCCCGGACGAGGGTTCATCCCATCGGGACGATGTAGCCGGAGAGCGGCTCCGATTCGCTAACGGCGGTTACGAACGAAAGGAGACGCATGGCCACTCGTAGCTATGACGTCGGACGTGTCGACACGCAGGAGTACGACGTCGCCGGCGGCGGCTGGATCACCTTCGCGGCGATCATGCTCGGGCTGGTCGGGACGTTCAATGTGCTCGAAGGCATCCTCGCGATCGCGAACTCGCGGGTCTACACCGCGAACCAGACGTTCGTGTTCAGCGACCTCAACACCTGGGGCTGGATCGTTCTGTTCCTGGGCGTCTTTCAGCTTATCGCTGCGTTCAGCCTCTTCGGGGGCAGCGAGATGGCGCGCTGGTTCGGGGTCTTCGTCGCGGGCGTCAACGCGATCGGGCAGCTGTACTACGTTCCTGCTTTCCCGATCTGGTCGCTCCTTATGTTCTCGGTCGACGTCCTGATCATCTACGGGCTCGTGGCTTACGCGGGGCACAGGCTGCGCGAGTCTTGACGCCGCGAGCACCTCGAGCCTGAAGGACTGACGGCGCCGTCTGGGTCGACGCCGTCAGCTCCTTCCAGGCTCGTTGAGGTCAACCTGGGGGGCTTGCCGCCCCGACTCGGAATGACCTAAGCCGGTCAAGCGGCGGCCTGCGAGGAACGGCGATTCTCGTCCCGTGGAGTCGAACGCTCACGGACGGGGTCATGACCTCGCGGCCGGCGAACCGGTCCGAGTCGGCGGACGAGTCGGCGACGGGTCGTTCTCCCCCTCCCCTGTCGCCGACATCCGTCGCTTTCGAGTCAAGCACGCGCTCAGGGCGGTCGAGGACGCGCTGATCCTGCTCGACTCGGAGCGCGCGGCTGGAGTGCAGCTCCGGGTACTCGAGCGGATCCGAGACGACCTCGCGGTCGTCCTTCGCCTGGCCGAGGCAGACTGCCAGTGAGGATCACGGAGCTCACCGATGTCGTCCACTTCGAGATCGCCGACCTCGCTGCGGCCGTGCGCCTCACACGCCGGCTTGCGCCGAGGTGGACGGTCTCGCTGCACGAACGGCGGGACGTCAACGTCGTGACCGCAAGGCTCCGACAGCACTCCGCCGATCTCGCTGTGCTCCTTCGCGACTTGGAGGCCTGGGTCGAAGAGGAGTCCCTCTGCGCGATTCGTTTCGAGGTCGATGGCCGCGAATACGTCCTCCACGCCGGGGAAGCCGACTGGCGGAGCGCTCCTCGGGCCCGCTGCGCGTGAGAAGTGAGATTGCGGTACGTTGCGCGCGCCTCGTCGCGGCGCTCCGGGTGATCGCTACTGCTCAGGGGTGCTGCGAAGGCGGCGCCGGGGCCGAGCGCCTCGATCGACTTCGCGAGGACATCGCAGCAGCCCTCGAACTTCTGGAAGATCGCCCAGAACGGACGATGAGTGCTTGTCGGATTCGCGCGCACAGTCGGATGCGTGTCCCGCCTGAAGGAGATCGGTGGTGACGTTCCGGGAGCGCTCGAGCGTGTGAACGTGCCGAGCTACGTCGTCGACGAGTACGGCATCATCCGCTGGCTCAATCGCGCGGCGCTACGCCTCGTGGGA
>VAWI01000031.1 GCA_005884005.1 Actinomycetota bacterium | reverse complement strand
ATGGCCGGTACCGAGGCCGAACGCCAGCGCGACCAGGACGACCAGCAGCAGCGACGAGACGACCCGTCCCATGCCCGGCCGATGCTCTCGCTCGGCATAAAGGTCCCCCTGCGCGAAGACGAGCAGCGTCACGAGGATCAGAAACGGCAGCCAGTCGGTCTCCGCCTGCCAGAGGTAGCTCCAGTCCAGGTTGCGCCCGTAGTACACCTCGCGGAGGACGAGCGAGGCGAACAGGCCGGCGGTGACGCCAACTGCGTCGATGGCGGCGAGCGCGGAGATGCTCGCCGCCCGCCGCACGACCGGCGCGACATAGCTGGTTCGGAAGATCGGCGGCGTCGCCGAGCGGGCATCGGTCGGCTGTGGGGACGCCGTCGGCAGCGCGCGCACCGGCTCTTGCCGTTCGGGCCGGTGCGCGCGCGGAACCTGCACCTAGTGCACCATCCGGACCGGACGCAGCACTAGTGTTTCAACGCCCTGAAGGCCGTGTACGCGGGCTTGCGCTGACCCTTGGACGTGAAGAAGCCGGACTGCCACCCCCCGAGACGCGACTCGTCCTTGATCAGGAACCAGATCATCATCTGGACACGCGGGTTTTTGCGCGCGATCGAGTACGCCTGCGCGAGGTACTTCGCTTGCGTCTTCCAGGCGACGCCGAAGGTGCGATCCGGCGGGCGGGTCTGGTAGCCGTACTCGGTGATCCAGATCGGCTTCTTTCCGTAGAGCCGGGTCACCTCCTTGACCAGGTCACCGAGGTTGCCCAGGATGACCGAACCCTTGCCCTTGGGCTGCGACGTCGGCTTCTCGGTGGGCCGACCGGCATATGGATGGTGCGCCCAGGCATCGAAGTGGCGGAGCCCGTACTTCTTCGTCCCCCGCATGAACGCGAGCGGCGAGATCGAGGCACGCTTGCTGCGCGGCTGGTTGTTTCCGAACGGATCCGTGGCGCCACAGGCGACCTTGGCGGCACCATGCTGGACGCTGTGGACGCCGTTGTAGATCGCATTGCAGATGCGCACGTAGGAGTACGCGCTCTGGGGGAACCAGCGACCATGCACCTTCCGGTATTGCGGATACAGGAACACCGGGCTGTTGGGCTCGTTCCAGGCCAGCCAAAGCCTCACGGCCGGGATGACCGTGCCGTCCGTGTCCTTGAACGTGCCGCTGTAGCGCTTTGCCGCCGCGATCGCGAAGTTCTGCAGGTCCTGCGGCCTCGTCGGCGCGTACTTCGTCGACCGCCGGCCATTCGCCCAGGAGGGCGTGGCGACGATCGAGAAGAGCACCTTGATCTTGTACTTCGCGGCGTATTGGACGGCCTTGTCGTAGACCGACCAGTTGTACGCCGGGTCGGCGGGATCCGTGGGCTTCAGCGGGCGCTTCGTCTTCGCAACACCGATCGACCCGCCCCACCAGAGGGTGATCCGGACAACCTGCGCGCGCAGGTTGTGCAGGATCGGGAATCCCTTCTCGGGGGCCCCGAGCGTCATCGAGTCGTCGTACAGTCCGACGCTGAACGACCGGGCCGCACTGTGCTTTCGGCTTGCGGCCGCGCCGGCGGAGATCAATCCGGCGACGAGAATCGTCGCGAGCGTTAAGAGAATCAGCTTCTTAGACATGAACAGCCTCAGCCTCCCTTTCCTCTAAGGGCAGCATTCGGCGCAACCCTTCTTCCAGTGGAGTTTTCGGCTCCCAGCCAAGGAGCTGGCGGGCGCGTGTGATGTCAGGCTGACGCACCTGCGGGTCGTCGACTGGGAGTGCTTCGTACACGATCTCGCTCTTAGACGAACTGACGCGGATGACGGTTTGTGCGAGCTCCAGCAAGGTCAGCTCGGTCGGGTTCCCGAGGTTGACCGGCAGGTGCTCTCCGCTCATCGCGAGCGCGTACAGGCCCTGGATCAGGTCGTCCACGTAGCAGAAGCTCCTCGTCTGCGAGCCGTCGCCGAAGACGGTCAACGGCTTGTTCTCCAGCGCCTGCCGGACAAAGGTCGGAATCGCCCGGCCGTCGTGCGGCCGCATCCGCGGCCCGTAGGTATTGAAAATGCGGGCGATCGCCGTGTCGACGCCCTGCTGGCGGTGATAGGCCATCGTCAACGCCTCGGCGTAGCGCTTCGCTTCGTCGTAGACGCCGCGCGGGCCGATCGGGTTGACGTTGCCCCAGTATGTCTCCGGCTGCGGGTGCACCTGCGGGTCGCCGTAGACCTCGCTCGTCGAGAAGAGCAAGATCCGCGCCCGCTTGAACTTCGCGAGCCCGAGCGCGTTGTGGGTTCCGTACGAGCCCACCTTGAGCGTGTGCAACGGCAGCCGTGCGTAGTCGATCGGGCTCGCCGGGCTGGCCGCGTGGAAGATCACGTCGACCGGCCCCTCGACCTCGATGTGCTCCGTGACGTCCTGGTTCACGAACGTGAACTTCTCGTCGCGAATGTGCTCGATGTTCTGGAGCGAACCCGTGTCGAGGTTGTCCAGGCACACGACGCGGTGGCCGTGATCGAGCAGGTAATCGCAGAGGTGCGAGCCAAGAAAGCCCGCACCACCAGTAACGACGGCGACTGGCATCAGAGGTCCAGGTTACTGGCGCTTTCCCAGATCGCTCGAGGAGTTAACGAAATTCGAACGAGCATCGTAAATACGCTGGAATTTGGCGAAATCCTTGGTTTTGTCAGCGCAGATCCTTGTTGGATTCCATGTCGAACCGGCGCGCAGCGCCTGTCCGCGAAGCGGACCAGTGGAGGGGGCCCTAGGGGGAACCGGGAGGTTCCCCCTCCGCGCACCTACCGCAGATCCTTGTTCGATTCCATGTCGAACCACATCGCAAAAAGCGTGAACTGCGAGCCGAAGATCAGCAAGAGTGCGACGAGCACCACCGTGCCGGCCGAGATCGCGTTGCCCTCGATCCGGAGCACGACCTCGGCGATGCCGAGGCCGAGGCCGAGCAACGTCATCGTGAAACCGAAGATGTAGAAGAACACGAGCGGGTGGAAGTCGCGAATCACGTACTTCGTCCGCAGCCGCCAGAAGAACCCCTTCAGCAGCAGCCACGAGATCGTCGGCACCACCCTCCGCAAGCGGATCCCGGAGCGCTCGCCGACGCCGTAGATCGGCCGCGACGGGATATCCCGCACGCGTGCGTTCCAGACGTTCAGGTGGACGAGCATGTCGTTGGGGAACCCGTAGCGCTTGTAGATCCGGTCGAGGTCGAGCAGCTCGAGATACTCGAGCGAGACCGCGGTGTAGCCGGACTGCGAGTCGGCGATGTGCCAGTAGCCCGACGCGATCTTGGTCAACATCGAGAGGACCGCGTTGCCGAGGTAGCGGTAGCGGGGAATCAGCTGCCAGGCCTGGCCGGTGAAGAGGCGGTTCGCCTTCGAGTAGTCCAGCTCGCCCCGGACGACCGGCTCGACGAGATGCCGGAGATCCTCGGGGTCCATCTGGTTGTCCGCCGCCATCACGGCGGTGACGTCGATCTTCTCGGCGGCGGCGGCCTTGTAGCCGGTGACGATCGCGGCCCCGACGCCCTGGTTCTGCTCGTGCTCGATCACCTGGACACGTGGGTCGGGCAACGCTCGCGCACGCTCGACCGTCGCGTCCTTGGAGCGGTCGTCGACGATGTAGATCCGGTCGACGAAGTCCGGAACACCCTCGACCGTGGGGACGAGCAGCTGCTCCTCGTTGTACGCGGGGATCACGACCGCGACCCGCTTGCCGTCGAGCACGGCCTGAAGTTACACAGAGGCTCGGCGGGCGACCCTGACGGCGGGCTCCCAGAGCAACGCGGCCAGGATGCCGAGCACGAGGCCGATGAGGGCGCCGACGAGGATCGAGTTGCGGCGGCTGCGAGCGGTCGTCTTCGTCGCTCGTGCGAGCGCGAACAGCTTGCTTTGCTCGACGTTCTGCGCCAGCGCGAGCAGCTGCTGGTTGTTCGAAAGATCACTGACCACCTGGCGCTGCTCCTGGACGGCGAGCCCGATCTGGTTCGCGAACAGCAGCCGCTCGACGGTCGAGAGGCCGTTGTTGTTCTGAACCTCGGCCTGAAGCGACGTGATCCGGGTGTTGATGCTGTCGAGCTCCGTCTTATCGGCGGCGATGTTCGTCTGCAGGTTCTTGATCTTCGTCTTCACGTAGCCGCCGGAGACCTGGTCGACGACGATTCGGCCGAGCGCGTTGGCGGCACGGGCGATCTTCGCGGGCCGCTTCCCGGTGACAACGATGTTGACGAGCGGCGTCTGGCCAACGCGGCCAAGAGCCGCCGCCACACCGGCCACGGCCTGCGTCGAGACGTGCCCGCGCAAGGAGCCCGCGGGCAGCCCCGCCTGCTGCTCCGCCCGGTGCTGGTAGAAGGGGGCGAGAACGACCTGCTTCACGGCCGCCGGGTTGTTGCTCAGACTCTGAATCTGGCTGGTGCCCTGAGGCGAGAGCGGCTGTCCGAGATAGATCGTCGCTTTCGCCTGGTAGACCTGATGCCCGCCGAACGAGAGCAGATAGCCGATCGCGATCCCGGCGACGAAGCCGAGGAGCGGCAGCCACCAACGCGTGATGAGGGCGTTCCAGTAGCGCCCTAGCTCGAGCTCTTCCTCCGCGTCCACGTCGGGCAGAGGCCGTTCGCGCTGCGAACGCACTTGAGTCTCCGGCCTCATGCTGGCGGCGACTTTAGCTGCACGGCCGGGCGCTTCGAACGAAGACCCGTCCTTGAACCGGCTTTAGACGGCATCGCAAGCGACGCCTCAGCGGCCGCGCTAACCGGGGCGCCGGATGAGCGCGTAGAGCTTCGCGTAGCCGACGAGGTAGAGACGGGTCTTCGAGGCGACCACCGCAGCGTACTGCCCCGATGGGTAGCTCCACACGAGCTTGCCGTTGCCGGCATTGAGCCCGAAGGTGCGGCCCGAGATTGTCGAGAAGTAGACGATCCCGTCGATCACGCTCGCCGAGCCGGAGATCTTGCCGCCGGCGTGGAACCGCCAGCGGACATTGCCGGTCGCCGCGTCGAAGGAGTAGAAGGTGCCGTCGTAGGAACCGACGAGGATGTTGCGGTGCCAGACGGCCGCCGAGGCGTAGATGAAGTCTCCGGTCCCGTTCGACCAGCGCAGCTTGCCCGTGGTGGCGCCGAAGGAGTACATCTTGCCGTCGGTGGCGCCGATATAGGCGCGGCCGTAGGCGATGGCGGGATCGGCGTAAAAGGTGCCCGTCCGGCCGATTCGGGGCTGGGAGGAGGCGCGCCAGACCTGCTTGCCGGTGTGCAGGTCGAGCGCATAGACGTGCGTGTCGTAGGAGCCGAAGTAGACACGGTTCCCCGACAGCGAGACCGCCCCCTTGATCAGCCCGCCGGCCTTGAAGTGCCAGCGCAGGTTCCCCGACGCGGCCGTGAACGCGTAGACGTCGTGCGACCAGTCGCCGACGATCACCAGCTTGTCGGCGAAGAGCGGCGAGCTCTCGCTCGGGCCGATCGTCCGCTGCCAGCGAATCCGGCCCGTCTCCGCGTCGAAGGCGATCACCTTCCCGTCGACCCCGTGCGAGGCGTTGCACGGTGGCTTGTTCAGGAGCGCGACGAAGACCAGGTGGTCGCCCACCGCCGGTGAAGCCGCCGAGCAACGGTGCGAGTGGTATTTCCACACAGGCTTGCCGCGCTGCTCGTCCAGGGCGAAGACGGTGCCGCGGTTGTTGACGATGTAGAGGAGGCCGTAGGCGATCACCGGCGGGAACTCGAGCAGCGCGCCGGCGCGGAACGTCCAGACGGGAGCCCGTCTGTACGGCGGGCGCAGCTTGAAACCGAGTGGGGCCCGCAGGCGTGCAGCGTTGTAGCCGTACATCGGCCACGTGATACCGGGCGGTTCCTTGGCCTGCTTCGCCTCCGTCGTGACGAACTCGACCGAGGACGACCCACGGATGTCCCGCCCCTGGTGCTTGCGGTAGAGATAAGCCGCGACGCCAAATGCGAGCAGAAGGACGAGCACGCCCGCCGCCACGTACACCCCGCGCTTCCTCATCGGCGACGCTGGACGACGGCGTAGATCCTCGAGAAGCCGTGAAGCAGAAGCTTCCCTCCGTTGCCGGAGACCGCCACGTACTGGCCGTCACGGAAGCGGAAGACCCTCAGGCCCGAGCGGGCGTTGAGGCCGTAGATCCCGCTGCGCGTGTTGCTGAAGTAGACGACCCCTCCGACCACCGCAGGCGAGCCCGAGATCGGCGAGCCGCTCCCGAAGCTCCAGAGCACCCGGCCGCTCGCCGCCGAGACGCAGTAGAGCACGCCGTTGTGCGACCCGAAGTAGACACGGCCCGCCCAGACCGCAGGCGACGAATAGACGTAAGCACCGGTGTGGACCGTCCAGAGCGACCGCCCACCGGTCGAGAAGGCGTTCATCGTGTCGCCATCGGAGGAAGGCACGAAGATGCGGCCGCCGGAGACCGCCGGCGTCCCGTAGATGCGACCGTTCACCGAAGCCGACCAGCGCCGCCGCCCGGTGCGCGCGGACAGCGCGAGCAGGCGCCCGCCGTAGTCCCCGATGTAGATCGTCCCGCCACGCCGGGAGGCGCTTGACGTGATCTTGTAACCGGAGCGATAGACCCAGCGGACTCGGTGCGTGCGAAGGTCGAGCGCGTACACGTTCCCGTTCCACGCTCCGAAGAAGTCGAGCCCGTGCCAGACGAGCGGCGAGGACTCGATCGGCGAGCCGATCCGGCGGTGCCAGAGCAGCCGGCCGTTGTGGCGATTGAACACCCAGACGTGTCCGTCCATGCCGTGGACGACAAGGTCGTCCCCCACCACGGCGGGCGAGGATGCCAGCTTCCCGTGCGGGATGTCGAAGCGCCAGCCGAGCGTGCCGTTTCCCATCGCCAGCTCCCTGACGCTCCCCCAGGCGTTACCGATGTACGCCACACCGTCGGTGACGACGGCGGGGTACTCGAGCAGGCCGCCGAGCGGCCTGCTCCAGATCACGCGAAAAGGCGGCCGGAGGTGGATCGACGGCTGCGTCTGCGTCCTCGCGTCGTTTGCTCCGTAGAGCGTCCACTGGAGTGAGCGGCGAAAGATGCGAACCCCTGAAAGAGGCTTCCGGCGCACGTTGACATGAAGCTCCCGGGTGTCGTACCCCTTCGCCGAGACCCGCAGGGGCAGCAGGCGCCGGTGACGGGGGCGGCGGAGGACGGCGACCCCACGCCGGTTGGTGCGCGCAGCGACGCGGCCGAGGTGAACGCGCGCTCGGGCAACCGGCCGTCCGAGATCGCCGTCGAAGACCTCGACCTTGACGCCGCGCGGGTGGGCGACCTTCGGCACCGGGGGCGGCTTGAGAGCCGCTTGCCGGCTCGTCTCACCGCAGCCTGCGGCGATCGCGGCAGGGGCCGTGACGAGCAGAAGCGCTATCGGAAGACGGCCGCGGGCGACGCGATCACGGTAGCGACTCACCCGGTCGGGTGTGGTCGCGTACGAGCTCCGCGTAAAGGGCCTCGTGCTCCCGGGCCGCGGCCTCCCAGGTCAGCGCCTCACGGGCCTTGGCGGCGCCCCGAACGGCCTCGTCACGCCTCCCGTCGTCGCCGAGCAGACGGATGCACGCGGCCGCGAGCGCCTCGACGTCCTCGGGCGGGACGACCTCGCCGAGGCCGAACTCCGTCACGGTCTCGCCGAGGCTGCCAACATCGGAGGCGACGATCGGCAGGCCGTGGCCGATGGCCAACGCGAGCACGCCCGAGGCGTCGACGCGCCGGCGGTACGGCAGCACCACGACCGACGCGGCGGCGAGCACGTCCGCTACCTCGTGGTCCGGCAGGAAACCGAGCCGCCAGTCGATCCGCTCGTTCACGCCAAGCTCGGTCGCGAGGCTCTGCAGCGGCTCGATGGAGTCGAGTGGATCGCCGGCGACGACGAGCCGTACGTCCGGGCGGTCGCGTGCCACGAGTGGAAGCGCGCGCAGCAGGAGATCGACACCCTTGTAGGCGCGGATCAGGCCGAAGAAGAGGAGCGTTTGGCCGCGCGCGTCGCCGTCGGCGGTGGTGCCTGCGCGCTCGAACACCGGGTGCGGAATCCGGGCGATGCCCGCACGGGGAACCCCGAGCTCCACGAGCTCGTCGGCGCCGCGCCGCGAATGCACGACGACGCGGTCGACGGCCTCTAGGACCGGCAGCCACGACTCGCGCCGCCGCGAGAGCATGCCTGCGAGATCGTGCGCCGTAAAGACGGTCGGCCGCTCGGCCCCGACGGCGCGCAGCCATCGGAGATCGAGTTCCGGACGGAACAGCCACTGCACATGGACGACGTCGGGATCGAGGGTCTCAAGCCGGCGGCGCGCCCGCCGCATGCTCGGACCGTACTCAAGGGCTTTCAGCGGAAGGCGGGCTCGTGAGCGGGGAGCGCGTGCGAACAGTGACGAGCTAAGCGGGAAGAAGAGCTCTATTCGGCGATAGCCGACTGGTTCCGGCACCTCGCCGAACCGAAAGGGAGCGGTCAGGAGTGTGACTTCGTGGCCCCGCCCGGCGAGCGCTGCGGCGAGCCGGTGATCATACGGCGGCGTGTACGCTCCCGCATCGATGAGTGCCACGCGCACCGGCCGATGGTAGCCCGCGCAATCAAGCGGATCGCAGACCCGATCCTGGCCTTCCTCCTCCTGCTTCTCTGCTCCCCCGTGCTGCTGGCGATCGTCGTCTGGATCCTCCTCGACACCGGCAGACCTGTGCTCTTCAGCCAGGTGCGCGCCGGCAAGGATGGGCGGTCGTTCCGGATGCTGAAGTTCCGGACGATGGTGAAGGACGCGGTCGAGCAAGGGCGGGCACAAGGGTTGAGCGAGGATCCTTACGGCATCGTCCCGAACGACCCGCGGATCACCCGGAGCGGCCGCTTCCTCCGTCGCACGAGCCTCGACGAGCTGCCTCAGCTCGTGCACGTCCTCATCGGCCAGATGAGCCTCGTCGGGCCGCGCCCGGACCTCGTCGAGCAGGTCGCGAACTACGACGAGCAAGACCGGCGGCGGCTCGCGGTGCGGCCGGGGATCACCGGCTGGTCGCAGGTCCAGGGGCGGGACGAGATCACGTGGCCGGAGCGGTTCGAACACGATGCCTGGTACGTCGAGAACTGGTCGCTGCGGCTCGACCTCAAGATCCTCTTTCGGACGCTGACGCAGCCTTTCCGGGACGAGCCCGCTCCGGTCGAGGACACGATGAACATCGAGCGCGCCCGGCGCGCGTCGTCGCCCCAGCCCCGCCCGTGACCTCAAGTTCAACGGGAACGGCGGCCCTCGTCGAGGTGGCCCACGAGCGCTGGGACCCGCTGCTCGAACGGATCGGCTGCGGCGACGCCTACCTGCTGCGCGGCTACGTCGAGAGCGCGTGTCTGCTCGAGCCTGGGAGGCCGCTGCTCCTGCACCTCTCTGAAGAGGGCGGGGAGGTGGTCTTCGCTCTGATCCTGCGCGAGATCGAGGGTGAATCGGGCCGCCGGGACGCGATCACGCCGTACGGCTACGGGGGCCCGGTCGGCGCCGGGCCCGAGCCGCCGATCGAGCATTTCTACGAGCTCTACGAGAGCTGGTGCCGGTCGGCGGGTGTCGTCTCCACCTTCATCCGGTTCCATCCATTGTTCGCGAACCAGCGGCAGGCGCCGGCGGGTATCCACGTCGAGCGGCTGGCCGACACGATCGCCTGGCCGCTCGAGCAGGACCTCGACCTGTTCGCGGGCCTGCACCCGAAGCACCGGAACAAAGTGCGCAAGGCGAAGGCGGCAGGCCTCGAGGTCGCCGTGAGCGAGGCGCCGGCGAGCCTGTCCGAGTTCGCGGCTCTCTACGAGGAGACGATGAGCCGGCTGGACGCGGACGATTTCTACTTCTTCCCCGCCGATTACTGGCAGGCGCTCGCCGAGGGCCTGCGCGAGCGGATCGTGCTCGTCGAGGCTCGCTTCGACGACGAGCTTGCGGCGGCCGCGCTCTGCTTCGCCACCCCTCCGTGGCTCCACTACCACGTGTCCGGCACGAGCGAGCGTGGCCGGGAGGCCGCGGCCGCGAACCTCGTCCTCTTTGAGGCGGCGCGCTGGGGTCAGGACCGCCGGCTCGAGCAGTTCCACCTCGGCGGCGGAGCGGGTGGTCGCGAGGACAGCCTCTTCCACTTCAAGCAGCGCTTCTTCCCGGACGGGCGGCGGGAGGCGAGCGTGGGCAAGCTCGTGCACGACGCCGAGACCTACTGCACGCTGGCCGGCCTGCCCGAGCTCCGGCTGGAGGGCTACTTCCCGGCCTACCGGAGCCCGGACTAAAATCGCCGCCCGCCCCATGCGGATCCTCTACATCGACTCGAAGTTCGGAAGCCCGAGAGCGTCCTCGCACGCCCGCGTCTACCACTTCGCGCAGCGGTTGCTCGAACGTGGACACGAGGTGACGATCATCGGGCGGGACTCGGGCCGCATGGAGCTCGAAGAGGAGAAGCGCCGCGGAATGGTCACCCGAGGCCGGCTCGACGGCCTCGACGTCGTCTTGCTGAAAGTGCCGTACGCACAGGCGTTCTCGAAACGAAAGCGCATGCTCTCGTACGGCGGCTTCACGCTCGGGGCTGGGCTGCTCGCCGCCGGGGCGGGCCGCGCAGACGTCGTCTTCGCCTCGTCGAGCCCGCTCACGATCGGGATCTCCGGGGTGCTCGCTTCGCGCCTGCGCCGGGCCGCCTTCGTGTTCGAGCTCCAAGATCTGTGGCCTGCGGTGCCGATCGGGATGGGCTTCCTGACCGGGCGCGCGGAGATCAGGGCGGCCGAATCGCTGGAGCGGAGCCTCTACCGGGCGGCGCGGCGGATCGTCGTCTGCAGCGACGGCGTGCGCGAGGTGCTGGTCGAGCGCGGGATCCCGGACCGGAAGATCGTCTTGATCCCGAACGTGAGCGACGTCGAGCATTTCAGCCCCGAGGTCTCCGACCCCTCTTTCCGCGAGCAGCACGGTCTCGAGCGCAAGTTCGTCGCCGTCTACGCGGGAGCGATGGGGGTCACGAACGGGATCGATCAGCTCGTCGACGCCGCGGTCGCGCTGCGGGAGGAGGGCGCGGATGGCGTCGCGATCGTCGCGGCGGGAAACGGAACCGAGAAGGAGCGAATCGAGCGGCGGGTCGCCGAGCTCCAGCTCGAGAATCTGATCGTGCTTCCCGACATTCCGCGGGCCGAGATCCCCAAGCTCGTCGGGACCGCGGACGTGACGCTCACGGCGTTCGCGCCCTTCCCGATCCTCGAGACGAACTCGCCGAACAAGTTCTTCGACTCCCTCGCGGCCGGCAAGCCGGCGATCGTGAACCTCGACGGTTGGCTCCACCGCCTCGTCGACGAGAAACGCGTCGGCGTCTACGTTCCGGCCGGAGACGGGAAGGCGCTGGCCGACACCCTCGCCGATCTCTCCGGAAAGCCCGAGCTCGTCCGCGAGCTGGGACGCAACGCCCGCGCGCTGGCCGAGCAGGAGTTCTCGCGCGACCTGCTTGCCGATCGGCTCGCAGACGTGCTCGAAGAGGCGGCGGCCGACCGCAGCCGCACCTCGGCTCCCGCCAGGGCATGAGCGAGTCGCGGCCGGCGGTCGTGTACGGCCTGCTCTGGGCCGGTCTCTCGCTCGCACGGGCACTCGGCCGCGCGGGTGTCCACGTGACCGGGATCGCCTCCGACCCGACCGATTTCGGCCTCCGCTCCCGCTACCTCGCCGCCCGTCACCTGACCTCGGAGGAGGACGACGAGCGCACGCTCTCGCTTCTTCGAGATGCGGCCGGCGCCGGCCGCCCGATCCTGTTCCCGGAACGTGACGAGAACGTCCACTTCGTCCTGCGGCGCTGGGACGAGGTGCGCGAGCTGGCGGACATGCCGCTGCCGGATGACATCGACGCGGTCCTTCGCCTGCGGCGCAAGGACCGCCTGCGTGTCGAGGCCGAACGGGTGGGGCTCTCGATTCCGGCTACCGCCTCGCCAAAGGACGAAGGGGAGCTGCGCAACCTCGGTTTCCCGCCGCCATACCTGATCAAGGCCGTAACGGGCCAGGAGTTCGCTTACGCCTTTGGCCACAAGGTCTTCGTCGCGGAAGACGCCGATGCGGCGGCCGGCTTCTGGCAGCAGGCCGGAGAGCGGGGGTTCGAGACGGTCGTGCAGGAGCTGATCCCGAACGCATACGAGCGGATCTACTCCCTCTTCAGCTACATCGGCCGCGACGGCCGCCCGCTCGCGAACGTGGTCGGACGCAAGGTGCGCCAGGGGCCGCTCCGATTCGGGACGAGCGCCGTCTTCCTCGTCCAGCCGGAGCCCCGCGTGCTCGAGCTCGGCCTGCGGCTCCTGGAATCGGTCGGCTACCGCGGCTTCGCGCAGGTCGAGTTCGCGTACGACGAGCGCGACGACCAGTTCAAGCTGCTCGAGGTGAACACGCGCCCGCCGATGTGGGCCGGCGTCGCGATGAGCCGTTACTTCGACATCGCTCGGATCGCCTACGACGACCTCTCCGGGCGCCCGCCGGCGCAGACGCAGACCTTCACGGACGAACCTTCACGGACGAAGTCGCCTGGGTCTACTTCGCGAAGGATGCGTGGGTCGGCCTACAGATGCTCCGGGCGCGTGAGCTCTCGCCGCGCGATTTCGTCGCCCCCTATCTCCGCCGCCGAAAAGTGGCGTCCACGCTTGCCGTCGACGATCCGCTGCCGGCGGTCGCGTCGCTCAAGTACCTGCGCTCGAAGCTGGCCTAAGCACGTCCTCGTAGACGGCGAGTGTCAGATCCGTCGTCCGCTCCCAGGAGAAGTGTTCCTGCACCCGCTTCCGCGCCGCGGATCCGAGTCGGTGCCGCAGCTCTTCGTCGTCCAGGAGCCGCCGGAGGGCGGCGCGGAGGGCACCGACGTCGCCGGGCTGCACGAGCAGTCCTGTCTGCTCGTGGACGACGAGATCGAGCAGGCCTCCCACCGCTCCGGCGACGACCGGCCGCCCGTGGGCCATCGCCTCGGCGCAGACGACGCCGAAGCCCTCCCGGTGAGAGGGAACGGCGACGACGGCAGCGCGTTCGTAAAAACCACCGAGCTTGTCGTGCGAGATGAACCCGAGCGCGCCCGGAACCTGAGCCCGCAGCGGCCCGTCGCCCGCGATCGTCAGATTCATCCCGTCGGCGGCCTCGAGCAGGTCGAGGATCCCCTTCTCGCGCGAGAGCCGGCCGGCGTAGAGGACTTCCGGCGGCCTCGCCTCCGGGCGGACGTCGGCGGGCACGGCGACACCGCTGCCGATGACGCGCACCTCGCCTGCGCCGAGCTCCCTCGCGGCGTCCGCCAGCGCGTTCGAGGCGCAGACGGTTATTCGCGCGCGGCGCAAGATCTGGTGCGCGAGCCGCGGGGTTCGGCGGGCGACCTCGACGTCCGTCCCCCAGAGCTGCACGACGAAGGGCCGGCCGAGCGTCATCGCGATGCCGCCGAGCGGGAGCCAATGTGCGTGGACGAGGTCGGCGTCGCGCGCGGCGCGCCGGGCGGCTCGCCGAAACGTTCCGAGCATCAGCGGCAGCAGCAGCGCCCGGGCGGGATGACGCCGCAAGTTGCCGACGACCCCCGAACCGTAGGCGATCCCATAGTGGCGGGAGGTCGCCGGCGACACGACCTCGACGTCGATACCGCGCTCGCGAACGTGCTCGACGGCGTCGGCGACGAATCGCCCGGCCGTGTCGGCCGGCGTCCGCGGATACGAACTCGTGAGGACGGCGACTTTCACACGAGGGCCTGCAGCCGCCGCCCGAAGACGACAGGCAGGGCGATCACCAGCAGGACGAACCCGTAGAAGAAAAACGCGGTCATCGTCAGGTAGAAGGCGTTCGCGGCCATCGTTCCCACCAGCGCTGCGGTCAGCCCCCAAGCGACCGGCCGCACGCGCGCTGCCGCGGAATCGCCCGCCATCGCGAGCGCGCGCCCGATCGCACGGGCGACCCGAAGGCGGCGGAACACGTACCAGAGGAAGACGGCGAACAGAACCGTGCCGACGAGCCCTGTCTCCACCAGCAGCGAGACGTAGAACGAGTGGGGGCCCCAGTTCGTCTTGCCGGTGACGAACTGGTAGTAGACCGAGAAGTTGTTGAACCCGAGCCCGAAGAGCGGATGCATGTGGAGCACCTGCGGAATGAAGTCGTAGACCTGGAAATGCGCGTTCGTCGAGCGCCCGCCGCTCTGGAGCCGCGACGCGATGACGGTCTGGAAGAAATGCGGCCGGCGGTGGAGCTCGTACGCCACCAGTGCCGCGACGAGCCCGAGCGGTACGAGCATCGCCCGAGAGATGAGCAGCCGACGGTACGGGATCAGCAGCACGAGAAAGCCCGCGCCGAGGCCGAGCAGGCCGCTTCGGGAGAGCGTCGCCAGCTCGACGGCGAGCAGCCCGGCGATCAGCAGGGCCAGCGGCAGGCGCAGCCGATGCTTTCGCTCGAGCCGGAGGTAGAGCGGTCCGAGCACGAGCAGCGGCACGACGAGTTGGATGCCAAGGTGATTGGGATCCGGGGTCAAACCGTCGACGCGGTAGACGTTCGAACCGCCGACCGCGCCGTAGATGTTGATTTGGGTCGAATGGCCGGTGATCGGCTCGATCAGCGTCGCGTCGAGGTTGTGGCCGGCCTGTGCGGCCGCGAGCTGGAGGACGCCGTAGCCGGCGTTTGCGGCAACCCCGAGGCAGAACCAAGCCAGCATCCGCCAGTAGACCCGCTCGCTCGAGCGAAACAGGTAATCCACCGCCGCGACGAGGAAGGCGAAGTGGAGCACGAACTTGCCCATCCCTTTTCCGAATTGGGTCAGCGCCTGGCTCGTCTCCAGGTTGTAGAAGCCGATCAGGTAGACGAGCAGGAAAGCGGCAAAGAAGGCGAGGACGATCCCTGCTGTCCGTGGCAACGACCGGTCGCGGCGTCCCAGCCTGCGCAACAGATAGGCGACCACGAAGAGGATCGAGATCACCTCGGTCAGGGCGATCTTCCCGGCCACGTTCCAGAAGACCTTTTCGAAGCTCATCGTGAAGACGGCCGCGAAGAGCAGGAAGTCGGTGACGCGACGCGACGGCATCAGTGCCCCGTCCAGTAATGGTCTCGCGTGTCGTGCGCCGCCAGAGATGCCCTGACTATTGCTGGACGGGGCACTAGACTTGCAAGAGCAGCTCGGAGAGCTCTTCGACGCGCCTCCGTCTGGAGATGCGGTCGCGGAGCTCCGCCCTGAGAGGGGTGCCGTTCAGCCGCCCGGCGCGCCAGCGCGCCTCGAGGCCGATCAGTGCCTTGCGGATCGCGGCCGTGTCGTCAGGCGGAACGACCACCCCGGCCTCCGCTTCGCGGATCAGGTTGGCGGCGGCCCCGGCCGGCGGCACGGCGGCGAGGATCGGCCGCTCGGCGGCGAGGTACTCGAAGATCTTCCCCGGCAGAACCGGTGTCCCTCGCTCGCCCGCCTGCGGCAGGAGCAGGAGCAGCGCCTCGGAGTCGCGCTGGTAAGCGAGCGAGCGCCGGCGGGAGCCGAACGGCAGCAGCTCGAGGCGGTCGCCGAGCTCCAGCGTCTCGGCCCACTCGCGGTCGCGCGTCGGGAGCTCGCCGACGAAGCGCCCGACAACGCTCTCGAGCCCTGACTCCTTGAGAGCTGTCAGGAACGGCCGGGGGTTCCGCTTGCCGAAGAAGCTGCCCGCGTGGGTGATCCGGAAGCGGTCGCCGGGATGGTAGGTCAGGCCCTCGAAGTCGTCGTAGTCGGCGCCGTTCGGGATCACGGTGATGCCGGCCTTCGGCTCGTAGCCGCGGATCTCCTCGGCGATTCCGCCCCAAGCGGTGACGATCGCGTCCGCCTGCGAGGCGACGAGCCTCGCGACCACGCGTTGGACATTCTCCTTCAGCCGTGCCGGCAGCCGCTCGACCGGGTGGTCGGCGTCGGCGATCAGCGGGTCCCGGAGGTCCGCGATCCACTTGACCCCGGTCGCCTTCTTGACGGCGGCTCCGATCAGGTTGACCGAGTTCGGCGGCGAGGTCGTGAGGACGACGTCGATCTTCTCCGCGCGGACGATCCGGATTGCCGCCGCGATCGCGTTGGGGGCCCAGCTCACGGAAATATCGGGAACGAGCGCACGGCGGAAGAGGGCCCCGGCCTGGTAGCGAAGCCGGTCGGCACCCTCGAGCGCATAGAGCTCCTCCGACGGGATCCGGCCCCGCGGGCCGTGGTAGCGCGCGCGGTGGACCCAGGCCTGGGTCGGCGGGGTCGCTTCTTCGTCGCGGTGCACCCACTTCGGATCGTCGGGGGCGAGCACGTGCGTCTCGATGCCGAAGCTCGGCAGGTGCGTGGCGAACTTCAGCGGACGCTGAACGCCGCCCCCGCCGGCCGGCGGAAAGTACATCGTCACGAGGAGGACCTTCATCTGAGGAGGTGGATGCGCGAGTTAACTTTCAAATCCGGCTTTCCACTAAGGGAAGGACGATACCCTCGCGCTTGCGGCGAGCATCGCACTGCTGTCGGCGAGGGTCGCGCTAGCGTTTGCGCCCGCGGCTGACGACGAGGTTGACCTTGGCGCCCTTCCGTAGCACGGTTCCCGGCCGGGGCGTTTCGGAGATGACGCGGCCTAGCCTCACTGTGGCCGAGTAGCCACGTCGCACCCCGCCGACACGGCAGCCAGCCCGTGCGATCGCCAGCCTCGCCGCAGGCAGTGGTCTGCCCCGAACATGCGGCACACCGCAGAGGCCGGTCGCGTTTAGGAGCACGGAAAGCGTTGCGGGCTCTTCATCCGTGTTCGCGCTGACGAGGTCCTCTTTCCGGTCACCGTTCAGGTCGCCGATCGCTAGGTCCCGGGCGGTGGACTCGGTTCGGTACGTCGTCGGACGTCCGAAGCCGCCCTTCCCGATGTTCACGAGCACCGCTAGGCGGTCATTGAAGAAGGGGGCGATCGCGAGGTCCGGCTCCTGATCACCGCTCAAGTCGCCGATCGCTACGGACTCCGGTGTGCCTCCAACTCTGTAGTCGCGCCGGGCGAAGGAGCTGCCTTGGCCGCCGTTCAGGAGTATGGAAACGGTCGAGTCGCCCGCGGTCACCAGGTCCGGCTTACCATCGTCGTTGAGGTCGCCAATCGCGATCGAGAGGGGTCCCTTCCATGTCGCGTAGTCGAAGGGGCCCGCGAAGCTGCCGTCACCACGGTTGATGAGCACCGAAACGTTCGCGGGGGCAGTCACGGCCGCCAGGTCCGGATGCCCATCGCTGTTCAGGTCGCCGATCGCGACGGAACTGAGGCCGGTCCCGACTAGGTAGTCGACGTGCGCCGGGAAGCTGCCGTCGCCGGTGTTGAGAAGGACCGAGACATTGTTGTCGGCCTCGGTCACAAGATCAGCCTTCTTGTCGCCGTTCAGGTCGCCGAGCGCCACCGATTCCGGCCCCTCGGCGGTTGCGTAATCGCGCCTGCGCTGAAAGGTGCCGCCGCCCTGGTTCAGCAAGACGGAAACGCTGTCGGCGCCGGCGTCGGCGGTTGCCAGGTCTTGCTTGCCGTCGCCGTTCAGGTCGCCGATCGCCACGGAGTACGGGATGCCTGCACCGAGCCCGACGTGGTGCAGGGACCTGAAGCGCCCACCGCCTTTGTTGATGAGAACGGTGACGGTGCTCTCGATGTCGCTCGCCGTGGCGAGATCCGGCTTGCGATCCCCGTTCAGGTCACCGATCGCGATTGAAGAAGGCTCATCGATGACGTAGTTCGTCATTGGCGCGAACACCGGCGCCGCGTTGACGGACGCACCCGCGATTCCGAGGGTCAGTGATACGCAGCCACAGGCGAGAAACGCGAAACAGGCACGAGCGCCAAACACGCTGGACCGACGGCGACCTTGGAATCCTTGATCCATGTTGCGCTCCCTCGGAGCCCGATCGGCCAATCAGGTCTACTCTCGTGCCGACCGCAAGTCAAGGATGGCTCGTGGGAGGCGCCGGAACGCGCCCTTCTACCTGAGCCGGTAGAGAACGTAGCGTTGGTCGGCGTAGGCGCGCGGCAGGTCCAGCGTCAGCCGGTGGCGCTTGTGGTCGACGATTATCCAGCGCGCGCCGTAGGAACGCGGGATCGCGAGGTCGCCTCCGTGTGCATAGAAGCGGTAGGCGTCGCGCAAGCGCTGCCTGGGCCGGTTCTTCTTCGTCACCGCGACGTGTCCGAACGGAGCGTCGGCGAGATAGACGGGCGCGTAGGCCGCGAGCAGGTAGCCGGTCTCGGGGTCGGCGAACAAAACGTCCTTCGGCTTCGCATCCGCGCGAAAGGCCTTGATCAGCCCGCGCGTGAGCGCGCCGGAGCCGCTACCGACCCTGCTCCAGTGCGAGAAGCCGTGCACGGCGACCGGGATCGCGAACGCTGCGACGGCGAGGGCCGCGACCACGTTGGCTCTGTCGGCTCGGCCCCAACGACGCGTCACAGCGCCGAGCGCGAGGGCGAGCAACCCGCCCGCGAGCGCGACCCAGGTCGGCCAGGCGGGCGTCGTGCCGTGGAAGCGGTAGCCGAAGTCGCCGGGATAAAAGTGCTGCAGGACGATCCCCGCTGCCAGGGCGACCGGAATCGTGAGCATGCCCAGCAGGCCTGCCAGCACCGCGGCACCTCCGACCAGGGCGTAAGAAATCGGCATGAAGCCGACGAGGCGGCGCGCCTGCGAGATCGAGACCGCGTCTGCGAAGTGCGGAAAGACGAACGGGACGAGCGTCAGGGCAAAGATCGCGAGCGAGCCGCCGAGCACCCAGGCTGCCCAGCGCCGCCGGGCAGCGAAGATCGCGAGCGGCAGGCAAAGCAAGCCGGCGACCGCGACGGCGCCGCTGCGCGTGAACAGCCGCTCGGCGACGTGATAGCGGTCGAGGCTGCCGCTCAGCTGGCCCGGATACTGCGCGAAGGCGCGGCGGACCTCCTGCCCGGAGGGGTTGTGGATCGTGGTCGCTTCCACGACCGGCCGGAGCCAGGCGAGCGCGATCGCGGTCGGCACCGCAAGGGCGACAATCCCGGTCAGGGCCGGCGCAAGCTCCCGCCGGACGAGTAGCACTCTCGCGATCGCGTAGCCGACGAGCGGGACGCCGACGAAGAGCGCGTAGGTGGGATGGACGAGCGCGAGAGTGCCGGCAGCCGCCGCCGTCGACAGGAGCAAGGCGCCCGACGGCTCCCGAGCGTGGGCGAAGAAGAGGGCGAGCAACCCCGGCACGAACAGCTGTCGCGAGACGGTCGCCGGCAGCGCAAGGGATGTAAACGAGCCACCATGCCCCGCCGCGATCCCGTTCAGCGAGACCTGCGCGATCACGACCCCGATCCCGCCCCACGTGGAGCGAAAGAGCGCACTCCCCGCCTCGTAGAAGAGCGCGAAGGAGAGCGGCGCCAGCACGGTCGGCCCGTTGCGCCCGACGGCGATCGGATCGACGTCTGCGAGCCGCGCGACCAGCGCCAGGAACCCGTGCCAGAGCGGAAACGCGTAGCCCGGATGGAGGCTCCCGTCCTTGAACTCGCCGACGTCCTGGAGCGAGAGCGAGCCGAAGAGCTCGAGCTTCCGGACGCGGGCAAGGTGGAAGAACGCGTCGCCGTCGAGCACGGCTACATGCCAGAGAGCGATCCCGAATGCAATCCCGGTCACGACGATGCCGACCTTGGCCGGCTCG
>VAWI01000061.1 GCA_005884005.1 Actinomycetota bacterium | reverse complement strand
GGCCGGCTCGGGCATCGTCTTCGAGGCCGCCGGAGCGTGTGGCCTCGGCGGGCTCAGCGCCGCCAAGCAGAATCACATCTGGGGCATCGGCGTCGACGCCGACCAGAGCTTCCTCGGAACGCACATCCTGACCAGTGCGACGAAACACGTCGACCGCGCCGTCTATGAGGCGATCGCCGCCTTCAAGAAGAACCCGAGCGGGTTCAAGGGCGGCTTCAACAAGAACTACAACATCAAGAACGGGGGCGTCGGCTACGGCAAGCTGAGCAAGAGGCTCTCGACCCACGACCGGCTGTACATCACGACCAGGGTGAACCGGATCGCCAAGCTGATCGCTCAGGGCAAGATCGTTCCGCCCAGCGCGTAGCGAGGAGCGAAAACACTTCTAGGGGGCGGGCGCGGTCCCGCCCCCTAGGATTACCGCGGCATGGTTGACGAGGCTCCGGTTCTCGAGCTCCGCGGGATCACGAAGCGATTTCCCGGGGTCGTCGCAAACGACAGCGTCGACTTCGATCTCCGTCGCGGCGAGGTGCACGCCCTGCTCGGGGAGAACGGCGCCGGGAAATCGACTCTCATGAACGTCCTCTACGGCCTCTACCACCCCGACGAGGGCGAGGTTCTGGTCAAGGGGAAGCCGATCCGTCTGCATTCGCCGAAGGATGCGATCAATCACGGGATCGGCATGGTCCACCAGCACTTCATGCTGATTCCGGTGATGACCGTTGCCGAGAACATCGTGCTCGCGACAGAACCGACGCACGCGGGCGTCCTGCTCGACTACGGAGCCGCGAACAGGCGGGTGGCCGAGCTCTCGAAGTCCTTCAACTTCGCAATCGACCCCGGCGCGCGAGTGGAGTCGATCACCGTCGGCCAGCAGCAGCGGGTCGAGATCCTGAAAGCCCTCTACCGGGCCGCGGACATCCTGATCCTCGACGAGCCCACGGCGGTGCTGACCCCGCAGGAGGCGCGCGAGCTGTTCGAGATCCTCAAGACCCTGACGAATGAGGGCATGTCGGTCATCTTCATCACCCACAAGCTGAACGAGGTGCTGGAGGTCGCCGATCGGATCACGGTTCTGCGGCGCGGGAAGCGGATCGACACGGTCGACCGCCAGGGCGCGACCGAGCAGGGGCTGGCGCGGATGATGGTCGGCCGCGACGTGCTGCTGCGGGTCGACAAGGCCGCCCCGGAGGTGGCGGAGTCGCTGCTCTCGGTCGACGATCTCCACGTGGTCGACGACCGCGGCCTGGAGGCCGTCCGAGGCGTTTCCTTCAACGTTCGGAGCGGGGAGATCGTCGGCCTCGCCGGGGTCGACGGCAATGGTCAATCGGAGCTGATCGATGCGATCACCGGCCTGCGCCGGGTGAGTTCCGGCCTGGTCACCATCGGAGAACGCGACGTCACCGGCGACAACCCCTCGTCGATCCTCGATCGCGGCCTCGGCCACATTCCGGAGGACCGCCAGCTGCGAGGCCTCGTGCTCGAGTTCTCGTTGGCCGAAAACCTCGCTCTGCACGATTTCGACAAGCCGCCCGACTCGCGCTGGGGCTGGTTGTTTCCTCGGCAGCTGATTCGCCGAGCGCGCGATCTGTTGAAGCAGTACGACGTCCGGGGCGGTGGCCCGCAGACTCGGGCAGCGGCGCTCTCCGGCGGCAATCAGCAGAAGGTCGTGCTCGCGCGTGAGATCGGACGCGAACCCAGCGTCCTGATCGCTGCCCAACCGACCCGTGGCCTCGACGTCGGCGCGATCGAATTCGTTCATCGCCGGCTGATCGAGGCTCGAGACAACGGCAAGGCGGTGCTGCTCGTCTCCCTCGAACTCGACGAGATCCTCTCGCTCTCGGACCGCGTCCTTGTCGTCTACGAGGGCCAGATCGTCGCCGAGCACGGCCCCGACGTCAGCGAGGAGCAGCTCGGGATCGAGATGACGGGCGGCGGACGCGAGGTCGCGGCGTGAGCGATCTGACGGGCGAAACGCCCGAGGCGCCCGAGCCGACACCCGAAGGCGCCATCCCTTCCGTCGCGGCCCGATTGGCCTTGTACCAGCGCGCCGGGGGCGTGATCACCCCGATATTGACGGCGCTGATCGCGTTCCTGATCGGCGGGCTCGTCGTCTATGCGACCACGGGCAAGAATCCGGTCAGCACCTACAAGGCGATCTTCAAGGGCAGCGGTCTCAGCTGGCTCAGCCCGGTCTCGGTGCACTGGCACACCTTCTACCCGAACGGCATCGACTGGACGGGCTGGGACACCAACAACCTCACTGCGCTCAACCTCCAGCAGACCCTGATCATCGTCACGCCGCTGATCCTCACCGGCCTGGCAGTCGCCTTCGCCTTCCGCTGCGGCCTCTTCAACATCGGCGGCAACGGCCAGTACACGGTCGGGGCGATTACCGCCGTGCAGTTCGGGATCTGGTTCTCCGGCCTTCCGGGCCCGCTGCACGTGATCATCGCGATGATCGCGGCGACGCTGGCAGGAGCGGCCTGGGGGGGCATCGCAGGGTTACTGAAGGCGACGACCGGCGCGCACGAGGTGATCACGACGATCATGCTGAACTGGATCGCGCTCTGGGTCGGGAGCTACCTCGTTGGTTTCAACGGTCCCTTGCAAGACCCGCGGCAGATCTCGGCCCCCGTGACGCGTCCGATCGCACAGAGTGCTCATCTGCACGTCTTCTGGGGCAACCCGCTGCTCCAGGGGTTGCACGTCGGCTTCTTCATCGCTCTTGCTGCGCTCGTCGTCTACTGGATCCTGCTCAACCGGACGACACTCGGCTACGAAGTCCGCGCCGTGGGCTTCAACGCCGAGGCTGCGCGCTACGGCGGCATCAGCGTCAAGCGGAACTACTTCCTCGCAATGGCGATCTCCGGAGCTTTCGCCGGCCTCGCGGGCTCGATCGACCTGCTGGGGTGGCAGTTCAACCTCGACCTGACCACCGTCCAGAGCGTTCAGATCGGCTTCATCGGCATCGCCGTCGCCCTGCTCGGCCGTAACTCAGCGGTCGGCATCCTCTTCTCGGCGCTGATGTTCGGCGCGCTCCTGAACGGCACGTCGTCGCGCAACCTCGACCCGTCGATCTTTCGTCCCGAGCTGGCGGGCAACCTGACGCGGATCATCCAGGGACTCGTTGTCCTCTTCGTCGGGGCGGATCTGCTGATCCTCTATCTCTGGCAGGCCCGTAAGAAGGTCCGGCTGTCCCAACGCAAGGGGGCGGAGCAGGCATGAGCGTCCGCGCCGAACAACTGCAGCGTGCCGCGTGGACGAAGGCGTCGGCGCCGAAGACGATCGGCATTTGCGGCATCGCGCTCGGCATCCTGACGCTCTCGCTGGCGCTGCCGCCGTTCGGCGTGCGAACGGTGCCGACGCCGGTTGCCGTCGGGATCCTCGGGGCCGCAGCCGGGATCTGGGCGATCTCCCGCCGAGAGGCACGCATCGGCTGGATCGCGGTTGTGCTCAGCCTCGTCGGCGTCGCCGGCGCTCTCCTCGCGATGCGGGCCACCTCGTCGAACCTGGAAGGTGTCTTCGTCTGGTCGGCCCTGATCGCGGCCACGCTCCGCTATGCGACGCCGCTCACCTTCGCCGCGATCGGCGGCATGTTCTCCGAACGGAGCGGGGTCGTGAACATCGGCCTCGAGGGAATGATGCTCACGGGGGCTTACTTCGGCGCCTACGGCGCCGACAAGACCGGCTCGTGGGTCGGAGGCCTATTCATCGGCGTCCTCTCGGGCGCACTGCTCGCGCTCGTGCATGCGATCTTCACGATTACTCTGCGTGCGGACCAGATCGTGATCGGGACCGCCGTCAACTTCCTGGCCCTCGGGATCACCGGCTACCTCTACAACGAGCACTATGGCAACAACGGCACGCCGAACAACCTGCCTGCCGTTCCAGACGTGAACCTGAGATTCCTCGCGCACATTCCCCCGCACGGTTTCGGGAACTTCCTCTACAACTCCATCGGGCAGCTCAACCTGATGGTCTGGCTGTCGCTGTTGCTGCTCCCGATCTCGTACGTCGTCATGTTCAAGACGCCGGTCGGCCTGCGTATCCGCTCGGTCGGCGAACACCCGAAGGCGGCCGACACGCTGGGGATTTCCGTCTACCGCACCCGCTACGCGGCCGTCACGCTGTCCGGGGCGCTTGCTGCGCTCGGCGGCGTCTTCCTCTCGATCGGATTCGTCAACTCATTCACGGAGAACATGACCGCCGGGCGCGGATTCATCGCGCTGGCCGCTCTCATCTTCGGCGGCTGGCGACCGTTTGGCGCCTTCTCGGCCGCCCTGCTGTTCGGCTTTTCGAGCGCGCTCGCGCAGAGGCTCCCCGACCTCTCGGCATCGGAGTCGGCGGCCTGGCCTGTGCTCTTCCAGACATTGCCTTACGTCCTGACCTTGATCGCGGTCGCAGGCGTGATCGGCCGCTCGATTCCTCCCGCCGCCATTGGCCGTCCGTACGTCAAGCAATAGCGTCGCTCGAATGAGAAACGAACGGGCGCGCTTCTCCGTCGTGTTCGGGCTCCTCTCGCTGGCGGCGATTCCGGTGGCTCTCTATTCCACGCGCCTCAAGAACGTCAACCTGCCGCAGGCCGTCGGCGGCGAGGCGGTCGCCGGGACGCTCCTTGGCTTGATCGCGGTGATCCTTGCGCGCAGCGCGCGGGTGAAGGTCGAGCGGACGCTTGCGCGCGTGGGAGAAGGGACGGCGCGCCTGGGGAAGTGGCTGGGCTTGCTCGGCATCTGCCTCGGCCTGACAGCGGCACTGGCGCTTGCCTTCTTCGGCCTGCTGCTCTGGTCCGAATAGTCCTTGTTGCCGCTGGTCCGAATAGGCTCATTCCGCACTACAATCGCGCGAGCCCGTGTTCGAGATCGGCAATAGCCTCCGCGAAGCACGCCTGCGCCAGCAGCTCGACTTCACCGAGCTCGAGCAGCAGACGAAGATCCGCGCCAAGTACCTGAAGGCCCTCGAGGACGAGGAGTTCGACGTGCTGCCGGCGCCGACGTACGTCAAGGGCTTTCTGCGCAACTACGCGGACGCGCTGGGGCTGGAAGGCCAGCTCTACCTCGACGAGTACAACTCGCGCTTCGTCACCGGCGAGGAGGATGTCCCGTTGCGGCCGCGCGACTACCAGCGCCGGCCCCCGACGCTCGCTCCCCGTTTCCAGACTCGCGCCGTCTTGCTCGTCCTCGGCGCGATCGCGGTTGTCTTCGCGCTCGTCATCGGCGCCTGGAAGTGGGGCTCGAGCGGCAATCCGCAGGTTCAGGGGATCAACTCGACCGGCCCCTCCATCGCCAAGAAACGGCACCACAAGCCGGCGGCGCCGCCGGCTCGGCTCGTTCTGACCGCCACCAACGGCGATTCCTGGCTGCTCGTTCGCGCCGGCGGCGACCAGCGATTCTCCGGGACCCTCACGCAGGGTCACGAACTCGCCTTCACGAGACGCCCGAACCTCTATCGTCGAATCTGGTTCAACGCGAACAAGCCGCAGAATCTCGTCGCAAAGCTGAACGGACGGATCGTGCCGATCCCGGGTGCCGCCAAGGGCAAGCCCGAGCAGCTCCTCGTGACGCCGAAGTCGATCACGAAGGCGCCGCCCGCGACTTGACGCCGGGCTCCTGGAGGGCTCGGCGAAACGTAGTCTGTGCCGTCGGGCCGCGCTTCTCGCCCGGATACTGCGTCCTCAGTCGCGCCAATAGTCTTTGCTATTGACGCTCCCTGCGTCCTTGCCTCCGAACGAGAATCGCACCCCGACGACGAGCGACGTTCCGCCAAGCCCTCCGCGCGCGGTCGTCGTCGTCACCGGCAGCGAGCTCGTTCGCGGCGACCGGCGTGACCTGAACGGTCCCTTTCTCGCGCGCGAGCTCCTCTCGCGCGGCCTCGATCCCGCCCGGATCGTCATCGTCGGCGACGCGCCTGAGGAGCTCGAGGCGGCACTCCGCCTGGGCATCGACGCGGATCTCTGCGTCGTCTCAGGAGGGCTCGGGCCGACGCACGACGACCGCACGGTCGAGACGCTGGCACGGGTGCTCGGCCGGGACCTGGTCGCCGACCCGACGCTCGAGGGAGAGATCGAGAGCGTCTCGCGGGGCCACGCCGAACGGCTCGGGCGGCCTTATGCGGACTTTGCGCCAGGGGTGCGCAAGCAGGCCTCGCTGCCCGAGGGTGCCCACTCGCTCGGCCTTGCCGGGACTGCGCCGGGCTTCGCGATCCAGAGCTCGGGTGCGACCTTCGTCGTCCTGCCGGGCCCCCCGTCGGAGCTGAGGCGGCTCTGGGCGAAGGCACTCGCTAGCGACGTCCTCCGCCGGCTTCTCGCACGCGCTCACCAGCCGGCGCGGCGGGCGCTTCGCTTCTACGGCGTGAGCGAGTCCGCCGTCGCGCGGGCGCTCGAGGAAGCCGGCGGTGACGGCGACGGGGTGGAGGCGACCGTGTGCGCGCGCGAGTTCGAGATCCACGTCGATCTCGTTGTCAGAGAGGCGGGCGGGCCGCGAGCGGATTCGATCGTGGCGGCCTTGCGCAAGCGCCTCGGTGAGTTCTTGTTCTCGGAGGACGAGCGGACGATCGCGGAGATCGTCCTCGAGCTTTGCCGCGAGCGCGGACTGACCCTCGCGACGGCGGAGTCCTGTACGGGCGGTCTCGTTGCGGCGCGGCTGACCACGGTGCCGGGTTCCAGCGACGTGTTTCGAGGCTGTGTGGTCGCGTATGCGGACGACGTGAAGACGCGCGAGCTCGGCGTCCCCACGGACGTGCTTGCGGCGCATGGCGCCGTCTCGGCGGAGACCGCCGCCGCCATGGCAGCAGGGGTGCGCGAGCGGCTCGACACGGACGTCGGCGTTTCGGACACCGGCTTGGCGGGTCCCGGCGGCGGCACCCCCGAGAAGCCGGTTGGCCTCGTCTACCTCCATGCGGCGGGGCCGGGCGGGGAGCTCGCCTCGGACTTCAGCATGCCGGCCGGCCGAGAGACGGTACGGGCGAGGGCCGCCGTGGCGGCGCTTCATCTGGTGCGGCGGCTTCTGTCACAGAGTCACGACGGTTCCGTGTGAAACGGCCTGCTAGCGTCGACGACCGTGAACGCCTGCGTCTGTTCTGTGCCCTGCGCCTTCCCGTCGACGCCGTCGAGGAGCTGTCGCGTTGGCAAGCCGAGGAGTTCGGCAAGACCGGCCGCGTCCGCGTGCTCGGCCGCGAGCAGATCCATGTCACGCTTGCTTTCCTCGGCAGTCGGCCCGTGGACGAGCTCGAGGCGATCGCCGCCGAGCTGCGGTCAGCGTGCAGCGCCGCCGAACCGGCGATGCTCACTGTCAAGGGCTACCGCGAGACACGGAGCGTCGGCATGCTCGTGCTCGACGACGAGGACGGTCGCGCAGCGAGCCTGGCGGTCGATCTCCATGAGCGCCTGGAGCGGCTCGGCGTCTACGTGCGGGAGCGCCGCGCCTGGCTGCCGCACCTCACCGTCATCCGTTTTCGCGAACGGCCACGGCTCCAGCCGTTGCTGCCGGAGCTGGGACCGTTCATGACGTCCGAAGCAGCTGTTTATATGTCCGTTCTGCGGCCGTCGGGGGCGCAGTACGAAGTCCTGCAATCGGTTGCGCTAGAAGGGAGCTAGAGGTGGATCGCGAGCAAGCACTGGATACCGCCCTCGGGCAGATCGAGCGTGCTTTCGGCAAGGGCGCCGTGATGAAGATGAACGATGCCGCGGCGGTCTCGGTCGGCGCCGTCTCGACCGGGTCGCTCGCGCTCGACCTCGCGCTGGGAATCGGCGGCCTGCCCCGCGGGCGGATCGTCGAGATCTTCGGCCCGGAGTCCTCGGGCAAGACGACGCTCGTCTATCACGTGATCGCGGAGGCGCAGCGGCGCGGCGGCATCTGCGCGTTCATCGACGCCGAGCACTCGATGGACCCCCAATATGCGCGCCACATCGGCGTCAACATCGACGACCTGCTCGTCTCCCAGCCGGACACGGGCGAGCAAGCGCTCGAGATCACCGAGCTCCTGATCCGCTCCGGCGCCCTCGACGTGGTCGCGGTCGATTCCGTGGCGGCGTTGACGCCGAAGGCCGAGATCGAGGGCGAGATGGGGGACAGCCACGTCGGCCTGCAGGCGCGGCTGATGTCTCAGGCGCTGCGGAAGCTCGCCGGCACCCTCAATCGCACTGACACGATCTGCATCTTCACGAACCAGCTGCGCGAGAAGATCGGCGTCATGTTCGGCAACCCGGAGACAACCCCTGGTGGGCGGGCGCTGAAGTTCTACTCGTCCGTCCGTCTCGACATCCGACGGATCGAGACGCTCAAGGAAGGCGTCGAGGCCTACGGCAACCGCGTCCGGGTCAAGGTGGTCAAGAACAAGGTCGCGCCGCCGTTCAAGCAGGCCGAGTTCGACATCATCTACGGCTCGGGAATCTCCTGGGAGGGCACCGTGCTCGACTCGGGGCTCGACCGGAAGGTCGTCACGAAATCGGGCTCGTACTTTAGCTTCGGCGACGAGCGGCTCGGCCAGGGCCGGCAGAATGCGACCGCCTTCCTGCGAGAACACCCGGATGTAACTCAGCAGATCCTGGCGAAGATCCAGACCGACGCCGGACCCGATCAGGTGGTCTCCGCACGGCTGCTTCCGACCGCGGTCGAGGCGCCCGCCGAAGAGAAGGCGGCTAAGGAGGAGGCTCCAGCCGATGCCGAGAGTGACGGCGCTTCGGCCCGCGCGGCCGGGGCGCGTGCTCGTTGAGCTCGACGGCGAGCGCTGGCGCACCGTCCCCGCCGAGGTAGCGGCGCGCACCGGGCTCTCGGTCGGTCTCGAGCTCGACCGAGAGCGCTTGAGGACGCTCCGCGCTGAGCTGCGCCGCCGCGAGGCGCTCGCGGTCGGCGCCAGGGCACTTGCACGCCGCGACCGCTCTGAGCAGGCGGTGCGAGACGTCCTCGAGCGGAAGGGAGTCGGCGAGCCCGAGCGTGAGGAGGCGGTCGCGACGCTGCGGCAACACGGAGCGCTCGACGACGAGCGCTTTGCGTGCGCTCGCGCCGCCGCCCTCGCCCAGCGAGGTCTCGGCGACGCTGCGATCGCCTTCAGTCTCGAGCGCGATGGGATCGGCCCGGAGTGGTCCGCTTCCGCACTCGCCGGGCTCGAGCCCGAGCGCGACCGGGCGGTGCGCCTCGCGGCCCGCCGGGGCGCGACCGCGAAAACGGCTCGCTGGCTCGCAGGACGGGGCTTCGCGGCCGATTCGATCGAAGCCGCACTGGCGTCCGTTGCCAAGGACGAGCGGCTGGAGCTAGGATAGAAATTACAACAACGATAATTTGCCTGCATCTGACTGTTTCGCAATCGGTATCGACACTTGAACAAGCTCCTGATCGAACAAGCTCCCTGGAGGCCGCACCAGCGTTGAAGTAGCGGCCAGCTGGGCCTGTCCGAGGCCCTTCGAGGCACCCGATTCGAGGCATGCCTGATGTGGGCGCACCGCAAGGAGCGCCCATGTTCGTCGTCATCGGAATCCTGATCGGCCTTGGAGCGGGGGCGGCCCTTGCCTTCATCGCGCTCTACGCGCTGACCGGCTCCCGCCTTGCGGCGGCCCGCCGGACACGGCAGCTGCTTCTCACGGAGGCGCGCCGTGAAGCCGAGGCGATGCGCCGCGAAGCCCAGATCGAAGCTCGCGAGCAGTCAGTCAAGCTACGGGCCGAGGTCGAGCAGGAGGTCTCCGAGCGTCGTTCAGAGATCATCAAGATCGAGGAGCGAGTGCTCGCCAAGGAAGACGAGATCGATCGCAAGCTGACGGAGCTGACGCGGCGCGAGCAGGGCGTCTCGGATCGGGAAACGCACTCCAAGCAGCTTCAGGAGGAGCTGAAGGAGGCGAAGGATGGCGAGCTGAAGGAGCTCGAGCGAATCTCTGGGATGACGACGAACGAGGCGAAGGCTCACCTCCTGAACCGCTCGGAGGAGCTGATCCGGCACGAGCTCGCGCGTCGCGTGCGCCAGATGGAAGAGGAGGCCCAGACCGAAGCCAAGCGGCGCGCCCGCAACCTCGTCGCCGACGCTCTCCAGCGCGTTGCCGCGAACCACGCGTCGGAAACCACGGTCTCGCTCGTCGAGCTGCCCTCCGACGACATGAAGGGCCGGATCATCGGGCGCGAGGGCCGAAACATCCGGACGCTCGAGCACCTGACGGGAGTTGACTTCATCATCGACGACACGCCGCAGGCTGTCGTGCTTTCCTCATTCGACGGAATCCGCCGGGAGATCGCCAAGCTGACCCTCGCGAAGCTGATCGAGGACGGCCGCATCCATCCCGCCAGGATCGAGGAGATGTACTACCAGTCGAAGGCGGAGATCGAGGAGCACATCGTCCACGCTGGCGAGCAGGCCGTCTTCGAGGCGAACTGCGGCCCGTTCCACGAGGAGCTCGTCAAGATCCTCGGCCGGCTCCGCTTCCGGACGAGCTACGGGCAAAACGTCCTCAAGCACACCCTCGAGGTCGTCCATCTCGCGGGAATCATGGCCGCGGAGCTCGACGCGAGCGTGAAGACGGCTCGCCGAGCCGGTCTGTTGCACGATCTCGGCAAAGCCCTGACCCACGAGATCGAAGGTTCTCACGCCGCGATCTCCGCCCAGTTCGCCCGGCGCTACGGCGAGAGCGACGCCGTCGTACACGCGATCGCGGCCCACCACTACGAAGTGCAACCGCAGACCGTGGAGGCGGTGCTGCTGATCGCTGCCGACGCGGTCTCGGCCTCCCGTCCGGGTGCCCGCGGCGAGAGTCTCGAGCACTACATCAAGCGACTGGAGGCTCTCGAGGAGCTGGCCGGCCACCACGGCGGGGTCGAGAAGGTCTACGCGCTCCAGGCCGGCCGCGAGATCCGGGTGATCGTCAAGCCCAAGGAGGTCGACGACGATCAGGCGGTCCTCCTCTCGCACGAGATCGCCCGCGAGATCGAGGATCAGCTCGAGTACCCGGGCCAGATCAAGGTGACGGTGATCCGGGAGAGCCGGGCCGTCGACGTCGCCAAGAATGCGACCGACGGCTCCGCGACTCCGGCCGAGAACGGGGAGCCGGCGGCGAAGCAGGCTCTCGGGCAGCGCGCGAAGTAACGCCGGCCGAGTTCCGGAGAAGCCCGGCGCTAGAGTTTCGGTTCGTGCGCAGGTACCACGTCACGACCTTCGGGTGTCAGATGAACGCCCACGATTCCGAGCGGATCAAGGGCATGCTCGAGGAGCTCGGTCTCGGCGAGTCCGCGAAGCAGGACGAGGCGGACGTGATCGTCTTCAACACCTGCACGATCAGGGAGAAGCCCGACCAGCGCTTCGCCGCCCATCTCGCGCAGGCGAGAGCCCTGAAGGCGCGTGATCCAGAGAAGGTGATCGCCGTCGGCGGCTGCTACGCGGAGGCCCAGCGCGAACGCCTTTTTGAGCTTTACCCCTACGTCGATGTCGCCTTCGGTCCGGGTTCGATTCCGCATCTCGGCGAGTGGGTCGGCGCCGGCGGGGTGGGCGTGACGCGGGGAAGCTTCGGTCTCGACGACCGCCGTTTCGCCGGGGGCCTGCCGATGCATCGCGAGCGACGCTTCCAGGCCTGGGTGCAGATCTCGATGGGCTGCAACTCGAAGTGCTCCTATTGCATCGTCCCGTCCGTCCGCGGGCGCGAGCAGAGCCGCCGCCCGGGCGAGGTCCTCGCCGAGGTCGAGCAGCTCGCACGCGACGGAGTGCGCGAGATCACGCTGCTCGGCCAGAACGTCAATTCGTACGGCCGTGATCTGCTGCCGCGTATCCGCACCGACTTCGGCGAGCTGCTGCGGGCGTGCGACGCAGTCGATGGCATCGAGAGAATCCGCTTCACGAGCCCGCACCCGAAAGACTTCCGGCGACCGGTGATCGAGGCGATGACGGAGTGTGCGGCCGTCTGCGAGCACGCCCACCTGCCGCTTCAGTCCGGCTCGACGAGGATCCTGAAGGCGATGCGGCGGACGTACAGCCGCGAGCGGTATCTCCGGCTCGCCGAGGAGATGCGGACCGCGATTCCCGATCTCGCCCTGACCACGGACCTGATCGTCGGCTTTCCGGGCGAGACCGACGACGACTTCGAGCAGACGGTCGCGGCCGTCGAGGAAGTCGGCTACGACGGCGCTTTCACGTTCGTGTTCTCACCCCGCTACGGGACCGAGGCCGCGGCGATGCCGGCGCAGGTGCCCGAAGAGCTAAAGCGCGACCGGATCGAACGCCTGGTCGAGGTCGTCCAGCGCGTCGCGGGGGCGCGGAACCGCGAGCGAATCGGCCGGACCGAAGAGGTGCTCGTCGAAGGGCCGAGCCGCACCGACGAGACGGTGCTTCGCGGCCGCACGCGCCGGAACACGACCGTCAACTTCACCGGCGTCGCCTCTGCTGGTGAGCTCGTCTCGGTCCAGATCGAAGCCGCGACCTCGACGACGCTGCGCGGCGTCCAGCTCGCGGCGGTCGCGGCCTAGCCTCTGAGCTGCTCTTCCCGCAACCGAAGAGACCGGAGCCCGAAGGCCGCCGGCACGATCGGCAGCCAGAAATTGACGATCCGATAGGCGAGCACGGCCGTGACCGCAGCCGCCAGCGGCGTCCCGGTCCACAAGAGCGCGAACGGAAGCAGCGCCTCGACCGCGCCCGCTCCGGCCAGCGGTAGCGTCCGGCGTGTGAGGGCATAGCCGGTCGCATAGCCGATCAGCAGCGGCGCGATCGAGGGAAAGTGGCCCTCGAAGGCGCGCAGGCAGAAGGCGAGGCAGGCGATGTCGCCGAACCAGTAAACGGCCGTTCCGATCGGCCCGGCAGCGTGCTCGAGCTTGACGAAAAGCTGGCGGATCACGTGGATCGAGTCGAGCCATTGCGCGAGGTGGTCGCGCCAGCCGCGGCCACCGCGGAGCCGGTCCCGGAGCCGCAGGGCAGAAAGCGCGAGCACGCCCCCGGTGGGGACGGCAATCGCCCACGGCATCGTCAGCCCGGTCCCGGGCTGGTGGACATGGTCGAGGAGGAGCAGAATCGCGACGATGCACGTCGCTGGAGCAAGGAGCGCGTACTCCAGCGCTCCCAGACCGAGCACCCGCACGCGTGCCTCGCGATCGTCCACGAACTCTTGCCGGAATGCGTGCAGGTCGACGGTGAAGCCGCCGCGAGCGATGAAGACGCCGAAACCCGTTGCAACGAGCGCGAGCGCGCGGGAGTGGGGAAGGTTCGGTCCGTCTTCGACTCGGGCCACCTCGCGGTAGGCCAGCACATAGCCGACGTAGGCGAGCACCTCGGCGGCGAGCGCGAGCGGCAGCCAGTTCGCGTCGACGTGACGGAGGCGGTCGGCGACAGCGCCGAACCCCGCGGCCCAAGCGACACCGATTACCGCCGCAGCCGAAAGCGCGGCTCCGAGCGCGATGAAGGCAACGAGCTCGTGAGGCCGCCGGGTCAGATGGGTGCGGCCGCCGAAGGGGCGCGGAACCTTCACAGACCGGATATCGGCACGCGGGCGGCTATGCAAACACCACAATCGGGGCATGTGGGGCGATTTGGTGCTGGCGCTGTTCGGGCCGACCGCTTCGGGCAAGACCGCCGTCGCTGAGGAGCTGGCGTCCCGATTTCCGGCCGAGCTCATATCGGCGGATTCGATGCAAGCGTACCGTGGCCTGCCGATCCTGACCAACCAGCCGCCGCAGCCGACGCGGCTCGTCGGCGTCTGGGAGCTCGAGCACGAAGGTTCGGTTGCCGAGTACCAGCAGCTCGCGCACAACGCGATCGACGAGATCCTGCGGGCCGGAAAGACGCCGATCGTGGTCGGGGGGACCGGCCTCTACCTCCGGGCCGCTCTCTCCGCTCTCGAGCTCCCGCCGGCGCCGGGTCCCGGTCAACGCGAGCACTGGCAGCGTGTCTACGAGAGCCTCGGGGGCGAGCGCGCCCACGCCCTGCTCGCGGAGCGCGATCCCGCGGCGGCCACGTCCGTGCATCCGAACGACCGCCGCCGAGTTGTGCGCGCGCTCGAGCTTACGGCCATCGAACGGTCGCTGAAAGCTCCCGCCGACCGGCTCTGGGGCGCCGATACCCGCTACCCGACGGTCATCGTCGGTCTCGATGTCCCGCGTGCCGAGCTGCTGCGCCGGATCGAGAAGCGAACCCGAGCGATGTTCGAGACCGGGGTGGCAGAGGAAGCGGCGCAAGCGCTCGCCGGTCCGATCTCGGCAACCGCGCGCAAAGCGATGGGCCTTGAAGACGTGGCGGAACTCCCCCGCGACGAGGCAATCGAGGCACTCAACCGCCGCACGCGCCGCTATGCCGCGTACCAGCGCAAATGGATGCGCCGCATTCCCGGGCTTGTTAGCGTCGCGGCCGACCGCCTGCCGGCTGCGGTTGCCGATGAGATTCTCGAAGTGGTCCGCGCACGGGAACGTCTACCTGCTCGCAGAGGACGAGCGGCTGACGCCTGAGCGCGCGCGCGAGCTCTCGACCGCGCACGACACCGACGGCGTGCTCGAGGTGGTCGCCGTCGACGGGGCCGCCGCGGAGGTCGCGATTTGGAACCCAGACGGCTCCCGGGCCGAGCTGTCCGGAAACGGAACGCGAATCGCCGCCCGCTGGCTCGCCGAGCGCGCAGGCACCAACGAGGTGCGCATCCGGGTCGGCGAACGCGTGACCAGGGCGCTGATCAAGGGCGGGCTGGTCGAGCAGGAGCTGGGGCCGGTAGAGGTCGGTCCTGCGGAGCGGCTCCAAGGGATTGAGTTCGTGCCGGTCACGGTCGGAAACCCGCACGCGGTCGTCGAGGGAGATCCGGCTGAGATCGAAAGGGTCGGACCGCTGCTCGAGGCGAATCCGCGTTTTCCCGGGCGGACGAATGTTCAGGTCGCACGGCACGAAGGACACGGCCGAATCACCGCCCGGATCTGGGAGCGAGGCGTGGGGGAGACGAGCTCCTCCGGCACGAGCGCAGTCGCGGTGGCCGCCGCCCTGGGCGGCGAAGGAGAGACCGAAGTGAGCTTCCCGGGCGGTGTCGTCCGCGTGCGGATCGAGAACGGGGAGGCCTACCTGACCGGCCCCGCCGAGCGGCTCGAATAAGAGAAAACGGTCGCCGGGATGGGTCCCGGCCCGGCACGGCGTCCCCGAAGAGACCCGTCCCGCGCGAACGAGCGCCCTGCTCGCAACTGTCTCTTTTCAGCCGCCGAGGCCGTGCTCGCGAAGCGCGGCGTTGAGGCTGACGCGGAGGTCGGTCGACTCGTCGCGCCAGCCGATGATCAGGGCGCAGGCCAGGTTGAATGTCCCGGCGGGGAAGTCCTTGGGCCTCGTCCCGGGTACGACGATCGCCCGCGGCGGCACGTAGCCCCGGTGCTCGACAGGCTCCGCGCGGGTGACATCGATCACCGGGATCGAGGCACCGAGCGTGACGTGAGGCCCGATCACCGCCTCTTTGCCCACGACCACGCCCTCGACGATCGCTGCGCGCGAGCCGACGAAGGCTCCGTCCTCGACGATCACGGGTCGCGCGCCCGGTGGCTCGAGCACGCCGCCGATCCCGACTCCGCCCGCGAGATGGACGTCGGCGCCGATCTGCGCGCCCGAGCCGACCGTCGCCCACGTGTCGACCATCGTGTTCGGCCCCACCCACGCGCCGATGTTCACGTAGCTCGGCATCAGAACGACCCCCGGCGAGAGGAAAGCGCCGTAGCGCGCCGTCGCCGGCGGGACGACCCGCACTCCGAGCCGCTCGTACCCTCGCTTGAGGGGAATCTTGTCGTGATACTCGAACGGGCCGACCTCACGCGGCTCGAGCTCGCGAAGCCGAAAGTACGCGAGAATCGCGCGCTGCGCCTCCTCGTTCACGCGCCACTCGCCGTCCAGGGGCTCCGCCACCCGTGTCTCGCCGCGGTCGAGGGCCGCGATCACCTCCTCGACCCGCTCGGGCGAGAGCTCGCTCACAGCAAGCGCTCCAGGATCTCCGCCGCCCGTTCGCACTCGCCCTCGGTCGGGACCAGCGCCAACCGCCAGTACCCATCACCGGAGGGGCCGAAGAACGTCCCAGGCGAGACGATCAGCCCGTGCTCGAGTAGGCGCGTTGCCAGCTCCTCCGAGTCCTCGCCGGCGGGAACCTCCAGCCAGAGGTACATCGTCGCCGCGCTTCCCGCCACGCGAATCCCCTTGCTCGCCAGCGCCGGCAGGAGCACCTCGCGCTTGCGTCGATAGATCTCGCGCGTGCGCTCGACGTGCTCCTCGTCGTTCCAGGCGACCACCGAGGCCCGCTGGACGAACTCCTGCGGCGCCGTGCCGACGGTCGGGCGGTACTGTCGAAGCGCCGCGATCAGCTCCTGTGAGCCCGCCACGAAGCCCGACCGGTAGCCGGTCATCGACGATCGCTTGCTGAGCGTTTGGAAGACGGCGACGCGCGAACGATCGCTCACCTCGAGCGCGGAATGCGGCGGCTCGTCGAACCAGAGCTCGGTGTAGGCCTCGTCGGCGGCGAGCAGGAAGTCGTGTTCTGCGGCGAGCGTGGCCAGCCGATCGAAGAACTCGAGCGGCGCGACCGCACCCGTCGGGTTGTTCGGGTAGTTGATCCAGAAGATCGCCGTCCGCTCCCAGGTCTCCTCGTCGATCGCATCGAGAGCCGGGAGAAAACCGTTCTCTTCCAGCAGCGGCAGCTGCTCGACCTCGGCGCCGGCAAAGAGGGCGCCACGGTCGTAGACGGGGTAGCCCGGCTCCGTGGAGAGGACGAGCGGCTTGCCGCCGCCCCGGTCGAGCACGACCTGGGCCAGGTGAAAGATCGCCTCTTTGCTGCCGTAGGTCGGGATCACCTCCGTTTCCGAATCGACCTCGACGCCGAACCGGCGCGCACACCACCCCGCGATCGCCTCCCGGAGCTCCGGCAGGCCTTCGGCAAGTGGATAGCTGGAGAGCGGCTCGATGCTCTCCACGAGCGCCCGGCGGATCAGCGGATCGGTCTCCTCGCGTGGGTCGCCCTTGCCGAAGTCGATCAGCTCGACCCCTGCGGCGGCGAGCCGCCGCTTCGCCTCCTCGAGGCGGACGAACGGATACGTGCCCGTTGTAGCGAGCACGGGGGAGAGCTGCACGGCTAGAACGTACCCGGCCTGGAAACGAAGTGGCGAAGCGCCTCGAAGGTCCTCACGAGCTCGCCCGTCTGGATTTGCTCGTCCGCCCGATGGGCGAACCGAGTTGCCCCCGGGCCGAGGTTGACGGCGTCGAGGCCTGCTTCGGCGAACTGAGCGACCGGCGTCCAGGCCTGCTTCGGCTTGACGGCGAAACCGCCGGCCTCGCGGAGCCGGGTCACGAGTGGCCGGTCGACAACTACGTGGGCCGGCGGCGAATTGCCGAGGATCTCGAGCTCTGCATCGCCCGTCAGCTCCCGGAGCCGGGCCTCGGCCGCCTCACGCGACCGACCGGGCGCGTACCGGTAGTTCAACCTCGCCGTGCAGCGGTCCGGGACGACGTTGTCGGCGATCCCACCCTCGATCGCCACCGCGCTGACGACCTCGCGGAAGACGAGCCCGTCCACCTCGACCTCGAGCGGCTCGAGCGCTGCGAGGGGCGCCAGCGCGACGGCGGCCTTGTGGATCGCGTTCTCGCCGGTCCAGGGACGGGCAGAGTGCGCACTGACTCCCCGAAAGGTGAGCTGGGCGCTCAGGTTGCCGACACAGCCGACGTGCAGCTCGTTGTCGGTGGGCTCGAGCACGATCACGAGCTCGGCGTCCCTCGCCTCCCGACACGCCTGCAGGAACCCCGGGACAGGGCTTTCGCCGGCCGGCAGCTCCTCGCGCGTAAAGAAGAGGAACCCGAGGTCGAGGTCGAGATCAGGCGTAGCAGCGAGCGCCCAGTCGGCCAGCGCGAGCATGACCGCCAGGCCGCCCTTCATGTCGCTCGCGCCGAGCCCTACAACCGCGTCTCCTTCGATTCGGCCTGGGAGGTTGTCCTGTGCCGGCACGGTGTCGACGTGCCCCGCGAGCAGCACGAGCGGACGACCGGCCCGCCGCTCCGAGGTCGCGAAGAGGACGTCGTCGCTCGCCCAGACGGGCTCCAGCGGCAACTCCGCACGAACGTGGGCCATTGCTTCGGCCTCCAATCGGCTGACCGAAGGGATGTTGACGAGCGCAAGCGTGCCCTCGGCCAACCGCCTCGGAAGCTCTCTGTCCCGCACGTGCGGATTCTGCCGTTTGAAGGTCATAATCTCTGCGTGACGCTACGCCAGCCGGATCCTGCGCCGGGTGCCGAGCCCGAGCGCGGGTTCGTCGTCGCGGTGCTGGCGCAAGGGGTCGACGCGGATCGCGAGCTCGACGAACTGCGCGAGCTCGCGCGCACCGCCGGGGTCGAGCCCGTGGGCGACCTGGTGCAACGCGCAGCCCGACCTCAACCGCGCACCTACGTGGGCAAGGGAAAGCTGGTGGAGCTGAAGGAGGCGTTCGGGCGCTCCGGCGCCGAATCGCTTCTCGTCGACGACGAGCTCTCGCCGGTGCAGCAGCGCGAGCTGGAGAACGCTCTCCAGGCGCGGGTGATCGACAGGACGCAGCTGATCCTCGACATCTTCGCCCAGCACGCTGTCACAGCGGAGGGAAAGCTCCAGGTCGAGCTCGCACAGCTCGAGTACAACCTGCCGCGCATGCGCGGTCTCTGGCAGCACCTCGAGCGGCTCGGCGGCGGCCTCGGCACGCGCGGCCCAGGCGAGTCGCAGCTGGAGACCGACCGCCGGCTAGCGCGTCGTCGGATCTCGGTTCTTCGCGCCCGGCTCCGCGGGCTCGAGCGCCAGCGCGCCACCCGCCGAAAGTCGCGAAGACGCTCCGAGACGCCGGTAATCGCACTGGCCGGTTACACGAACGCGGGCAAGTCGACACTCCTGAACGCCCTCACCGGAGCCGACGTCTCCGTCCGCGACCGGCTCTTCGAAACCCTCGACCCGACGACGCGCGGCTTCGAGGTCGACGGCCGGAAGTATCTGCTGACGGACACGGTCGGCTTCATCCGCCGCCTGCCGCACCAACTCGTCGAAGGTTTCGCGGCCACGCTCGAGGAGACGCTCGTCGCCGACCTCGTCCTGCACGTGGTCGACGGCTCGGCCTCCGACGTCGAGCTCGACGAGATGCGCGCTGCCGTCGAGGATGTTCTCGCCGAGATCGGCGTCACGGACGTCCCGGTGGAGCTCGTGCTGAACAAGCTCGATCTCGTCGACCCGTTGCGCCGCCGGCGGCTGGCAAACCGTTATCCGGGCGCGCTGCAGGTCTCCGCAGCGAGCGGAGAGGGGCTCGACGAGCTACGCGAGCGAATCGCCTCCAAATTCGGCGAGCGCTTCGAGAGCGTTCGGATGCTGCTCCCCTACGACGAAGGTGGGCGACTGGCCGAGCTCTACGCTCTCGGAGCGCCGATCCAGGAACGAATCGACCAGGCGGACGGCGTCTTCGTCCGCGCGCACCTGCCGCGGCGCGAGCTGCCCCGTTTCGCGCCGTACTTGCTGGCAGAGGCGCGCGAGGAGCCGGCGCGCTCGGCGAAGTGATCGAGCTGGCGATCCAGCGCCTTCGCGAGGACGCGGTCGTCCCTGCGCGCGCCTACCCGGGCGACGCCGGGCTCGACCTCGCCGCCTGCGAGCGGTTGGAGCTCGGACCGGGGGAGAGGGCAGTCGTCGGCACCGGCCTGGCGGTGGCCATTCCGGAGGGATACGCAGGGTTCGTCCAACCTCGCTCCGGCCTCGCCTCCCGGCACGGGATTTCGGTCGTCAACGCGCCCGGCTTGATCGACTCGGGCTACCGCGGCGAGCTCCGGGTCGTCCTGCTGAACACCGACCGGGCCGAGAGCTTTGTCGTCGAGCCGGGAATGAGGATCGCCCAGCTCGTCGTCCTGCCGGTCCCGCAGCTCGAGCTCGTCGAGACGGAGGAGCTCCCCGAGAGCGAGCGCGGCGTCCGCGGCTTCGGGTCCTCGCGCGCACGATGACGCCGCGAGAGCCCGGCGCCGGCCCCCCGCAACTACCTGCCGGAGGTTCGTGACGTCGGAGCCAAGGATCCGCGTCTCGGCGCTGTTGCTCTGGAACGAGCGCGTGTTGCTCTGTCGTCACGAGAAGCCTGGCAGGGAGTACTGGCTGCTCCCCGGCGGAGGAGTCAACACTGGTGAGAGCCTTGTCGACGCTCTGCACCGCGAGCTGTGGGAGGAGCTTGGGATCGGCCAGGAGGTCGCGGTTGAAGGTCCCGTGGCGATCGTCGATTCGATCTCGCCCGTCCAGAGCTACGCCGCCAAGCACGTTGTCCACATCATCTTCGCGGCCGATCTCGGGGGGCGCTCGCTGGAGGCTGTCACCTCGCAGGATGCGGCCGTGCGCGGGCATCGGTTGTTCGGCGTCGACGAGCTCGACGACGTCGTCTTGCACCCGCCGATCCAGCGCTTCGTCCAACGCTGGCGGCCGGGAGATCCAGCGGTCTACCTCGGAGCCCTTTGGGCCCGTTGACCCCCAAGTTAGGTGCGGGTGCGCCGCAGCAGCACAGGTCGACTGCGGCGGCGAAATTCGGCTAATTGCGGCCGCCGCGGGTTTCGGCTCGGCGGGCGGAGACTGCGTGAGCCTCCTGCTCGAGCTCGTCGCGCAGGGGCTCGAAAACGGGGAGATCGCCGGTACGGTGCGCGACTGCCTGGGCAAGCAACCAGTCCGCGAGCCACGGGTTACGCGGCAGCAGCGGGCCGTGGAGGTAGGTTCCGATCGCACGGCCCCTCCGACAGCCTTCGTAGCCGCTTTTCCCGTCGTTCCCAAAACCCGACACAACGCGACCGAGCGGCTCGGCTCCGGGGTCGAGGATCGTCTGTCCGGCATGGTTCTCGAAGCCGGCGAGCGTCCGCCTCGCGCCCGGCTCGAGCTCGCATTCGAGCAGAACGTCACCGATCATCCGCCGGGACCCCGCAACCGTGTGAAGGGGCAAGAGGCCGATGCCCGGCAGCTCTTCGCCGCTCTGGTCGCGATAGTAACGACCGAGTAGCTGGTAACCACCGCAAACAGCGAGAAACGCGGCACCGGCCTCAAACGCCTCGCACAGTGCCGGCCCGAGCGATGCGAGCTCTGGCGCGATCAGAGCCTGCTCGCGATCCTGGCCTCCGCCGATGTAGAAGAGGTCGTGCTCACCGTGGCTGATTTCCGCGCCTGCGCCCAGCGGCTGCACCTCCAGCCGATAGCCCCGCCACTCGGCCCGCGCGCTCAGGACCGCGATGTTGCCGCGATCGGCGTAGATGTTGAGGTAATCCGGGAAGAGGTGGCCGACGGCGAGTGGCTCCACGGGCCAACCGTACCCGCTCAGCGCTTGATCACCCGGACGGGGGAATCGGCGCGGCACTCACCCAGGCGGGGGATGTCGCGCCTTCATCCGCCAAATACCTTCCGCAAGTTCGATCTGCTCGGCGCCTAACGCGTCGCGCTCCTGCGGAAATGCGGACCCGCTCCGGCGGGTGAGAGGAAGGATGGCAATGCTGAGGAACGGAGGACCTGCTGGTCAGAGCCGCTCGAGTGCGCTCTGGGGCACAGGTAACAACGACGATTCGCGCTCGAACGCGCTCTGGGGCAAGGGTGGACGCGGCCTCGTCACGATGATGGCTGCCGTACTCGTGCTTGGGATTCCCCTCGCGGCGAGCGCCGGTGGCAACGACGGCAAGCCTGGTGCGAACCAGCAGACCTACGTCTCGCCCGGCATGCTCGTGCAGGCCGACAAGCATCCCAACAAGACGATCCATGTGATCGTGACCTCGAACGGCGGCGACCTGCCGAAGAGCAGGATCCTCGACCTGACGCTCGGCAGCGTTGACCGTCAGCTCGGGCTGATCGACGGGATCTCGCTCGATCTCCGGGCGAACCGACTCGCTCAGCTCGCGAAGATCCCGGGCCTGACCCTCACGCCCGACGCACCGGCTCATCCGACCGGGTCGACGTTCACGTCCAAGCAGCTCTGGGTGCCGAACACCGGTATCGACAAGCTCTGGAACGCGCCGTTGGCACCTAACTCCACCAAGACGCAGTCCGATTTGACGGCGCCGACGATCGCGGTCGTCGACTCCGGCGTCGACGCGTCGAAGGTGGCCGACTTCGGTGCCCGCGTCGTGCAGCAGGTCAATCTGACGACCCTGCCGAACAACTCGCCCGGCGACGGTCGCGGCCATGGCACGTTCGTGGCCGGGATCGCGGCGGGCCAGGCTCCAGGCTACGCCGGCGCATCGCCTCGCTCGAACATCGTCTCGCTCGACGTCATGGACGACACGGGCACCGCGCGGACGAGCGACGTGATCGCAGCGGCGCAGTGGATTCTCGCGAACAAGGACAAGTACAACATCAAGGTCGCGAACTTCTCGCTGCACGCCTCGAACTCGAGCAGCTTCACGCACGACCCCCTCGACAAGGCGGTCGAGAAGCTCTGGTTCAGCGGCGTCACCGTCGTTGCGGCGGCCGGCAACTACGGCCTCCCGAATGGCCCCAGCGGCGTTCCCTACGCGCCCGGCAACGACCCCTTCGTGATCACGGTGGGCGCGGCCGACATGGATGGCAATCCGAATCCGAAGGACGACACTGCGCCGTTCTGGTCGGCCTACGGCTACACGAACGACGGCTTCCGAAAGCCGGAGGTCGCGGCCGACGGACGCTACATGGTCGGCCCGATTCCGATGACCTCCACGCTCGTGTCCCAGAAGGCGAGCAACATTGTCTCGCCGGGCTACATCCAGCTCTCGGGCACGTCGTTCGCGGCGCCGATCGTGGCCGGAATCGCGGCGCAGATCATCGCCCGCAATCCGAGCTGGGGCCCGGACCAGATCAAGGGCGCACTGATGGCGACGGCTCGCCCGACTCCGTCGGCGATTCCCGGCTCGCTCGGCCTCGGTGAGGTGAACGCGGTCAAGTCCGTGACGGCAGCCAATGCGCCGAACCCGAACAAGGCGCTGGACCAGTTCCTGACGGCGGATCCCGCGGGCGGTAACGCCCCGGTGTTCAACGCGGTCAGCTGGTCGGATACAGCAAAGGCAAACGTCTCCTGGGACGCGGTGTCTTGGGGCGACGTCTCCTGGGGCGACTCCGCGCTGGCGGCCGTTTCCTGGGCCGACATCTCCTGGAGCGACGTCAGCTGGGGCGACAGCCTCAGCTCGGCGGACGTTTCCTGGGCTGATATCTCGTGGAGTGACTCCTCCTACGAAGACGCAGCCGAAGGAGATGGGGCGGGGGACACGGCGGACTCCTTTGCCGATCCGGCCGACTTCGCGGCAGCAGCGGTCGATCCGGATCTGCAGCTGCCGGCCACCCTCGTCGCCACGGCTCCGACGGCGACGACATCGGCGACCGCGACGCTCCCCTAACACACCACTCTTCTCGCTTGCCATCAAGAGCCCGGGGCTTCGCGGCCCCGGGCTCTCCTCTATTGAGCTTTAAAGAGCCCCTAAGCGGCCTCCCAGTACTGGCGCACAAAACCGCGCCGAGCGACGATGTCGCGGAGGGCGAGCATTGCCGTGTACGTCGGCAGCGCAACCAGCTCGCCGCCCGGAGGCGTCAGCTCGAGGGCCCGGTCGAGAGCGGCTTCGAGCGGCGGCACGACCTCGATTGCCCCCTCGGCGAAGCCGGCGTACTTGAACCGGAGCGCGAGCTCCGCGGCGCGGTCGCCGGTCGCCACAAGCCGCTCGAGAGCGGGGAGGAGGGGCTCGAAGTCCACGTCCCAGATCCAGGACACGTCCTTCCCGTCCGCGGTGCCGTCGTTGAGGGCTGCGAGAACGAGGCTCGGCGCCTCGCCGGCAAGCAGCGTCCGGATCGCCTCGTTCGCGCCCGCCGGGTTCTTGATCAGGAGCACGAGCAGCGACTTCCCGTCCAGCCCGATCCGCTCGAAGCGGCCGAAAGCGGCGTGGAAGGCCTCGAGACCCCGCTGGATCTCCTCGAGCGACGCACCGAGTGCCCGAGAGAGGGAAGCCGCGCCCAGTGCGTTGTACACGTTGTAGAGCCCGGGAACGCCGAGCCGGACACGCCGAGATCCGTCGGGCGTGATCAGGTCGAACGAGACGCGGTCGATCCCTTCGAGCTCGATTTCGCGGGCGACGACGTCGAGCGGAGGGCGCGCGTGGCCGCACGACGGGCAGCGGTAGTCGCCGAGATGGCCGATGTAGGCGGCCGCGTACTCGTAGGGGGTCCCGCACCGGATGCACCACTTCGAGTCGGCGGCGTGCTGCAGAGTGGGATTGGCCTGGCGCGGATCGTCGACGCCGAAGACGGTTCGGGGCCCTGGATCCCGCTCTCGACCGAGATCTCCGACCTGGGGATCGTCGCCGTTGACGACGAGCGCCGAATTGTCGGGCAGCTCCTGCACCGCCCCCCGCCAGCGCTCGGCGACAAGCTCGAGCTCGCCGTAGCGGTCGAGCTGGTCGCGGAACAGATTTCCCAGGCAGACTGCCCGCGGCTGCAGCCTGCGGGCGACTTCGGGCAATGCGGCCTCGTCCACCTCGAAGAGGCCGAGTTCCGCGTCGCGCGCGGCAAGCAAGGTGGATGCAACGCCGGAGACGAGGTTCGCGCCGGAGCTGTTGTGCGCGAGCCTGAGCTTCCGGCTCAGGATCCCCGCTGTCATGGCGGCAGTTGTCGTCTTGCCGTTCGTTGCCGAGACGAGCGTGGAGCCGAGCGAAAGCCGGCGGGCGAGCTCGTCCACCGCCCTCGGATCGAGCTTCCACAGGAGCTTGCCGGGCACGGTCGTGCCGCCCCCGGTGCCGACCAACCGCGAAAGACCCCCTGTGGCACGCGCCAGGAGGATCTCCAACCGCAGCGGAAAGCGGGTTCGCAAGGCCCGGAGACGCTATCTGAGCGCGTCAGGCTTACCGCGGACCTTTGTCCACAGACACTCCCTCGTTTGGGGGATCTTCGTTGCGTCCCGAAAAAGGGGGATGTCCCCCGGTTGGCAGCACCGTAGCGTCCCAGTAGTGATCGATTTGCGGCGTAGTCGTGCGAGGCACGCCGGCCTCTGTAACCGCGGCACCGCCTAGGGGCGGAAAGGAGACGGCAAAGCATGAGCGCTGAGCGCCAGTCGCTTGGTGAATCTTCCCAGCACGGTCGGCGCAACCCGCGGCCGCGAATCGCCACGGCCTTGTTGGCAACGCCACTCAAGGGGCCGTACGACTCACTCGTGCTACCGCTGATTCCGGCTGGACCCGCCTCCGCGCTTGCGATCCCGCCATTCCAGCGTCGGAGAGCCGTCTTGTGAGCGCCGTTCCCGGCAACATCGCCCTCCCGGAGCTGCCTGGTCCCGTCGCCCAGCATGGGGTCGACAAGAAGCCTCCCATCAGGGCCACGATGTACTTCTTCATCGTTGCCGCCCTTGCCGCGGCCGCCGCGGTCCCTCTGGTTACACACCTGCGTTCCGGCACGCACGGCTGGGTGACGTTCATCATCCTCGGCTCCGCCGCCGCCATTGCACAGCTCTTCGTCGTGCGGACGCCGCGGAACCAGTCCTACCACACGACGGTCGTCTTCCTGATCCCGGCCGTGATGTTGCTCCCGCCGCAGCTGGTCGCCCTGATCGGTGTGATCCAGCACATCCCAGAATGGCTGAAGAATCGGAACGCCTGGTACAGCCAAACCTTCAACATCTGCAACTGGACGCTCTCGCTGCTTGCAACCTGGGCGAGCTTCCACGCGATACTCGGCGCCGCCCACCTGCTCCCGAACGCCGATCTCCGCCTCGCGCTGGCCGGGATGGCAGCAGCGGCCGTGTTCGTGGCGGTCAATCACATCGTGCTTGCGCCGATGCTGGTCTTCTTCTACAGCCACTCGATCAAGGAGCTCGGCATCTTCTCGTTCGAGAGCCTCTCCACCGACCTCGTGCTCGCGGCGCTCGGCGTCGGGATCGGCACGTTCTGGGACATCAATCCTTGGCTCCTGCCCTTCGCGGTGGCGCCCCTGCTGCTGATTCACCGCTCGCTGACGGTGCCGCAGCTCCAGGAGGAGGCACGCGTCGATCCAAAGACCGGGCTCTTCAATGCCCGTTACTTCGCTGCGACGCTGGCGGAGGAACTCGCCCGTTCGCAGCGGTTCGAGAGGCCGATGACGCTGATCATGGCCGACCTCGACCTACTGCGGGACATCAACAACACCTATGGCCACCTCGCAGGCGACGCTGTGCTCAAGGGCATTGCCGAGACCTTCCGGACGCAGCTGCGCCACTACGACGTCCCGGCCCGTTTCGGCGGTGAGGAATTCGCGATTCTCCTGCCGGAGACGCCCCCCGAGCAGGCCTTCGAGATCGCAGAACGCATCCGGCGCGCAGTCGCCGCCGCGGCGATCGACGTCGAGACTTCGAGCGAGCCGATCCACGCAACCGTCTCGATCGGCGTCGCCGCGTTCCCGCGGGATGCCGCAGACGCGAACGAGCTGATCCATCAGGCCGACCTCGCCGTCTACCGGGCGAAGCTGCAAGGCCGAAACCGTGTCCTCGACGCGAGCTCGGAGCCCTTGGTGGTACCCGAGACGCGCTCGGCGCCCCTCGTCGCAGTTCCGGACGACGGCGATCACCAGGTGCCAATACCGGGGGCGATTGAGACCCACCCCTCGCACGAGCGCCGCCAGCCGCGCCCGCACGCCGCTCACGGTCCTACTTTCTTCTCCCTCTCGAAGCGCCTCGCGGCCGTCGTCGGCCTGGTCGGCCTGGTCGGTAGTGCGGCAGGGATCGCAGGCCTCGTCTTCGGGACCAGCCACGACGTCAGCGGCCTGGTGGCGATCATCGCGCTGGTAGGCGCGGGTCAGGCCCTGGCGCTCGAGCTCGATCTCGGCTCGATCTCCGTCAGCGCCGTCGGGGCGATCGCCGGCGCGGCGCTGTTCGGACCGCGGGTGGCCCTCGCCCTCGCGATTACAACGGCGGCAGTCGAGTGGAGCGCTCGGCGCCAGTCGCTGCACCACGTCCTCTTCAATATCGGCGCCCTCTCCCTCGCGTCGCTCGCGGCCGTCGGGGCGTTCTCGCTCCACATGCTCGACGTGCAAGGGGACCCGGGCCGCATCCTGACCGTCGTTGCCGGTGTCGCTGCGGGCCTCGCCTACTTCGCTGTCAACATGGGCCTCGTCAGCCTCGCCACCGCCGTCGAGGGCCACGAACGCTGGCTGCGCGCATTCCAGGAGCGCTTCGCGTGGCTCGTCCCCCACTACCTCGTCTACGGCTTCATCGCCGGCGTGATCTACCTCGGCTACGAGTCGGCGCATCTCTGGGCCTTCGCGGTCTTCGCGGTGCCGCTGTTCCTGATGCGGAAGACCCAGGAGGCCTATCTGCGGCACACGCAGAAGAGCGCGCAAAAGTTACGCGAAGCCGCGGAGACGATTCAGACCCAGAACGTCTCACTGGAGCAGGCGAACCGGCTGCTCAAGGAGCGCTCGACGGCGGCGATGGAGTCGCTGTCGGCGACGGTCGACGCCCGCGACGCCTACACGGCCGGTCATTCGCGCCGTGTCCAGCAGCTCGCGCTGGCGATCGGCCGCGAGCTCGGACTTTCGCAGGCTGAGCTCGATTTGCTCGGCCATGCGGCGCTCTTCCACGACATCGGCAAGTTGGCCGTTCCGGACGCGATCCTGCTGAAGCCGGCCGGCCTGACCGAATCCGAGTGGTCGCTGATGCAGAAGCACGCGGACGAGGGCGCGCGCATCATCGACCGCCTGGGCTTCCTGAACGACGCAGTGCCTGCGATTCGGCACCACCACGAGCGCTTCGACGGCGCGGGGTACCCCGATCGCCTCAGGGCCGAGGAGATCCCGCTCGGGGCCCGGATCATCCACGTCGCCGACGCGCTCGACTCGATGCTGACGACCCGGAACTACAGAGCCGCCAGGCCGGCAGCGGAGGCTCTCGAGGAGCTCCGGCAGGCTGCGGGCAGCCAGTTCTGCCCGCGGTGTGTGGCGGCTCTCGAGCGCATCCTGCCCGTCGAGGAGAGGGAACCCGTGGCGATGCCACGGGAAGCCGTCGCGTTCTGAGCAAGCCGCGATAACCGGCTCTCGCTGGTAAAGTTCAGGGAAATATGCGCGCACTTGCTAAGTCGCGCAAATGCTCTATTCTGAATTGCAGAATGGTGCGCAAGTCCGTCTACCGCGCAGTCGCCGATATCGATCGCCAGGCCCTCGCCGAGTTCCAGGCCGGAATCCGCAAGCGCTACACCGACGAGCAGATCCTCGCCGAGCTGATGCAGTCCGCGGAACGGCTGGGGCGCTCGCCGACGATGCGGGAGTTCTCGGCCGACCCAAAAACGACTGTGCATCCGCAAACGGTGATCGAGCACTTCGGTAGCTGGAATCGCGCGAAGCGGAAGGCCGGGCTGGTGCCGCGGCGCTTCGCCACGCGGGAGGAACTGCTGGCGCTCCTCCAGGAGCTGGGGCAGGAGCTCGGCCGCGTGCCCACGGCGCGGGACATCGACGAGCATCGCGGCAAGCTACCGTCGAAGTCGCTCTATTGGCACACCTTCGGCTCGCTCACAAACGCGCTGCGGGAAGCGGGGTTCGACGTGCCGGTCGGCGAAGAGCGGCTGGAGCGGGCGCTCGACCAGGCTGTGCGCCTCTCAAAGACGCTCGGCCGCCTTCCCAAGTTCGCCGACTGGACCGAGGCGCGAAAAGCCGACGACGCGCTGCTGACCGAATGGCAGATCTACCGCATGTTCGATGCGCGGCGTGGAGCTTGGTCGACCTTCCAGTTCCTCGTGCGGGAGCGCCTGCGCGAAGCGGGCGTCGACGTGGCGCCGGATGGGACGATCAGCTAGCGCTGCGGCTAGTGAGCGGCTGCGGCCAAGATCGCCAGCCGCTTGAGACACAACGCCGCTTCTTTTGGAGCTCGGACGGGCGGCCGGGGCGAGTCCTCGAATTGCCGGTCGGGGTTGAAGCGCGTCCGGCTCGTCTGGCGGCCCCGCTCGAGCTGGACGAGCGTGCCTTCCTCGAGCTCGGCCAGCTCCAGCTTCAAACCGAGGAAGCGCTCGACGACCTCGAGCGCGAGCTTTGTGGAGGCGAAGAAGACCCCGTCCTCGCCGGCGCCGAGCCAAACCGGTCGGCCCACGCCGCGCGCGACCGAAACCGACTCCTCGCGCCGCTCGTCGATCCAGGCGGTCGCCATCGAGCCCCGGAGCGCCTCGAGCGCTTCGGCTGCGCCCTCGCTGTGGGCAGCGACGGCGAAGATCGCCTCGGAATCGACGGTCATCCCGGGCTCGCGCCGCGCACACTCGTGCTGGGCGAGCAACTCGTCGTCGTTGAGGATGATTCCGTTGTGGATGCCGACCACCGCGCCATGGCGGATCGGATGGTTGTTCGCAGCGACGGTCGGATGTCCCTTGGTGTAGTCGCGGACGTGGACGAGGACCTCCGTTGCGCTCTGCGGAACGGTGATCTCGTCGAGAAGCGCGCTCGCGCCGGAGCGCTGCTTGTGCACGGAGACGCGCTCGCCGGGAGTGCGGTGCGCGTAGCCGACGGCGTCGGCGCCGCGCTCGGCGATTCCCGCCAGCAGAGCCTGGGCTGCGAGCGTCCGCTCGAGTGTGCTCGAGGGGGCAAGGCTGTATCCGGCAATTCCGCACATATCAGTGAGTGTAGGACCCCAGACGGACGATCTTCCTACCCAGAGGGACGGTCTTCCTAGCCTTTGACGCGGACTTCGCGCCCGAGTTAGTCATAACTTTGCGCGTCGGTTACAAAACAAAAACCTTGCTCCCTCGGTCGGGGGGTTGACAGGATCAAGCGGCTTCTCCTGGAGGCCGATATCTCGGGCACGATGGAGCAGCGGCCGCTTCCGGATTCTCTCCCCGCGCCGTCCGCCGAGCCGAAGCTGGAGCTCGTGCAGGACCGCGCCGAGGTCGACGAGGACGACCTCAAGGAAGAAGCGGCGCCGACCCAGGATCCCCTCAAGCTCTACGTTCGGCAGATCGGTGACGGCAGGCTGCTGACGCCGGCCGAAGAGCGAGAGCTCGCCAGGCGCAAGGACCAGGGTGACGAGGCCGCCAAGCGCAAGCTGATCGAATGCAACCTCCGGCTCGTGATGTCGATCACCCGCAACTACACCAAGGCCGGCGTGCCACTGCTCGACCTGATCCAGGAGGGCAATCTGGGCCTGATCAGAGCCGTCGAGAAGTTCGACTGGACGATGGGCTACAAGCTGTCGACCTACGCCACCTGGTGGATCCGGCAGGCGATCACGCGAGCGCTCGCCGACCAGGGGCGTACGATCCGCCTCCCCGTCCACGTCGCTGAGCAGGTGCGCAAGGTGATGCGCGCCCGCCGCGTGCTCGCGCAGAAGCTGAACCGCGAGCCGGTGGTAGATGAGATCGCGACGGAGGCCGGACTCACGCCGGAGAGAGTTCACGAGCTGCTCGATCTCGTCGAGGATCCGGTCAGCCTCGAGACGCCCGTCGGGGACGGCGAGAGCCTCTACGGCGACCTGATCGAGGACACGAAGCTCGACCGACCCGATGTGACGACTTCGGACAATCTCCGCGCCGTCGAGCTCTCCGATGCGCTTGACGTCCTGAATCCGCGGATGCGACTCGTCCTCGCCCGGCGCTTCGGGCTCGACGGAGAGATCCCGCAGACGCTGGAAGAGGTGGGCTCCTCACTGGGAATCACACGCGAGCGCGTGCGACAGCTCGAATCTCGCGCCCTGCGAGAGCTCCGCACGGTTGCGCCTAGTCTGCAGCTGTATCTCCGCGCCGAGTAGCTAGCCTGGCGGGGTGGAGCCCCGTTTCGTCGACATTCACTCGCACGTTGTGCCCTCCGGGGACGACGGCGTCCAGGCCGTGTCCGAGGGCCTGGCACTGGGACATGACGCTTTCGAACACGGGACGCGCCTGCTCTATGCGACGCCGCACGTCTCGCCGGCCCTGCCGCTGACCGACGATAGAGAGCGCCGGATTCGCGAGGCTTTCGCGAAGCTCCGCGGGCTAGCACCGCTCGAGCTTCGCCTCGGCTTCGAGCTGACGCCGATGCCGTCGCTGCTGGCTGAGGACCCTTGGCGATACGTCCTCGAGCAGACCAACCACGTCCTCGTCGAGATCCCGTTCCTCGGCTCGGCCGACCTCTTCATCGATGTCGGCGAGTGGATCGAGCACGCTGGACTGACGCCAATCGTCGCTCACCCGGAGCGGACGGACGCGGTGCTGACGAACCCCGCGCTGGCCGACGAGCTTGCCGAGCGCGGCTGGCTACTGCAGGTCAACGCCAGCAGCCTCCTCGGCCGCCACACGCCGGAGATGGAACGCGAAGGGTGGCGGCTGATCGACGACGGGTTGGCCGCGCTGATCGCCTCGGACGGTCACCGAGCAACTCGCCCAATGCTCCTCGACGGCGCCTACGAGCTCACCCGGGCGCGCGTGGGGGAGGAGCAGGCCCTGCGCTTGTTCGACGGCTCGGCGCTCGGCCTTGCAGCGCCTACGGCAACGGGGCAGCCGGCCGAGTCGGCTACAAGGTGACGGATTCCATTTCGCGCAGCTTCGCCAAGCGCTTGAGCGCTTCGGTCTCGATCTGGCGGACACGTTCGCGGGTCAGGCCAAGCCGGCGGCCGATGTCCTCGAGCGTCTTCGGCTCGGCGTCCGCGAGCCCGTAGCGGAGAATGATCACGTGGCGCTCGCGCTCGGAGAGAGCCGCCAGCGCCTGCGCGAGCGCTTCGCTGCGCAGGGAGTCCTCGACCGTCTCCTCGGGTAGCGGATCGTCATTGGCGACGAAGTCGCCGAAGACGGCGTCCTCCTGCTCGCCGACAGGCTGGTCGAGGCTGGTCGATGCCCGCGCCGCCGCCTTCACCTCGTGCGCCTGGGCGACCGGCAGGTTGGCCTCCTCGGCGATCTCCTCGAGGGTTGGCTCGCGGCCGAGCTGCGTCCAGAGGGTCCGCTCTGCGCGGTTCAGCTTCTGCATCCGCTCGACGATGTGCACGGGCATCCGAATCGTCCGAGCCTTGTCCGCGAGCGCGCGGGCGACGGCCTGGCGGATCCACCAGGTCGCGTAGGTCGAAAACTTGTAGCCACGGCGCCAATCGAACTTCTCGACCGCGCGGATAAGTCCAAGGGTGCCTTCCTGGATCAGGTCGAGAAACGGTAGTCCCTGGTTGCGGTAGTTCTTGGCGATCGAGACGACGAGACGGAGGTTCGACTGGATCATGGTCTGCTTCGCGTCCATGTCGCCGCGCTCGATCCGCTTGGCCAGCTCGACTTCCTGGGCGGCGTTCAGAAGCGGATGGCGGCCGGCCTCGCGGAGAAAGAGCTGGAGCGCGTCGGTCGTCGACTCCTGTGCCACGACCGGCGGCGGAGGGGGTGCCGGCGCGGCCTCCTTCGCCTCCTCGATCACCTCGATCCCGCGTTGGTCGAGCTCCCGGTAGACCGCCTCGGTCTCGAGCAGTCCGAGCTCGTGTGGCTCGAGCACTTCGGCCAGCTCCGCGTGCCGAATCGAACCGGAGTGCTCAGCAGCCTCGAGCAGCTGCTGAAACTCCTGGTTGGCCAACAGTGAGTCCAGCTCGACTGTCGTCATACCCGACCCTCGGTGGTTCCACGAGAGGCGCCGGTCGAAACCCTTTCGGCGCCACTCTGGGGCCAGTGCACGAGAACGGAGATTATGTCAAGTCGGAATCTGGACATTCGATCTGGGCCTCCCCTGGGCTAGACGAGAAAGTAAAGGGTGCAGGCGAGGCCTGCAGCCAGACAGTAAGCGGCGAAGGGTGTCAACCTATTGGTTTCGAAGAAGCGCATCAAGAAGCGGACCGCCAGATAGGCAGTAACGGCGGAGCAAATCGCACCGACGAGAGCGGGCCCGCGCACTCCGTTTCCTTGCGAACCGAAGAGTTCCGGAAGCTTCAGGGCCGCAGCGGCGCCGATGATCGGGGTCGCGAGCAGAAAGGCGAATCGGGCAGCGTCCTCGTTCGAGAGCCCGACGAGAAGGCCGCCGCCCATCGTCACGCCCGAGCGCGAGATTCCGGGGATGAGCGCGCCGGCTTGCAGCGTCCCCACTCCGACGGCGTCGCGCCAACTGACGCGCCTGGCGATCCGGCCGTCGGGGTCGCCGTGCTGAGGCTGCGGAGCGCGCCGGCGGAGCGCCTCGGCGAGGAACAGAAGTACACCGTTGACCATCAGAAAGAGTGCGGCCGACTGCGCCGAGGCGAAGATGCTCCGGAGCTTGTGTTCGAGCAGCAGCCCCAGGATCCCGGCCGGGATCGTGCCGACGACGAGCAACCACCCGAGCTTTGCATCGGTGTCGTCCTCGGCGATCTCCCGATCGCGGAGGCTCCTCCCCAGGCCGCGCAGGATCCGGAGCCAGTCGCGCCAGAAGAAGCCGAGCAAGACGAGCGCCGTCGCCAGGTGCGTGGCGACGAGGAAGGTGATGAAGTAGGAGTCGTTCTGGTGGATGTTCCAGCCGAGCAGCCTCGGCAGGATGACGCTGTGGCCGAGGCTCGAGACGGGAAAGAGCTCGCTGAAGCCCTGCAGCAGGCCGAGCAGGATCGCTTGTCCGTAGGAGATCGGCAAGGGTCGGGGTTCGCTAGGCGGTCGCGCGTCCTGGACGCGGACCGGCAGACCTGAACCACGCGAATACGAGGCATGCCAGGCCGACGAGGAACGAGGCGATTCCGTGCTTGACGTGATGATGGTTCGAACCCGCTTCATGGCCCGGAAGCCACGAGGGCAACGACTTGGCCGGCTCCGCCCAGTAAACGACGGCAAGCACGATCAGCGCGAGGCCGACAAGGACGGCGAGCCAGACGAGAAGACGGCCGCGCTCCACGACCGCGCAGCTTACGGGAGCTGGATCATTCATCGTCGGATGAACGCGGCACTTCGGCAGGGAACTCGTCGCGAGAACGGCGCGGGACCCGGTGCGTGAAGGCCTCGCCGCCGGAGGCGGCGAGGGTCTGCGCGCGGCCAGGTAAAACGAAACGGCCACCCGAAGGTGGCCGTTTCGTTCGCCGAGTCGATTTCGCTTTCGTCCACCGGCTCCGCTGACCTTCGGCTTCCGCCTACTGCCTTCAGTTCCGGCTTCGACCTACTAGCGCTCCGTGCTCGGCGCAAACGGGAATCTAGGAGAGGCCAGGTCCTTCCGCAAGAGGTCCGAAACACGAAAAGGGCGCAATTTGCAGAAATTCAATTTTCCACATTTCCACAGCAGACCTTGCAACTTGTGGAAACAGGCCTGAGGCGTCGCTCGCATGCCGACTGGACGTTGGGACGCGGCGGCTCGATTGAGAAGAGGCGGAGAAGCCGCCGTTGATTAGAGTCTTGCACATGCCGCACATGCCTCGGCCCCCTTCGATCGATCACGGTGTCATCTCTTTCCTGTGGGCGATCGGGATCGGCGCGTACATCTATTTCGGATCGCTCGCGGTCGGCGTCTCGTCCGGGACGGCATTCATCTTCGCGGCCCTCGGCGCCTTCGCAATTTTCATCTTCGTTCGAGTCTTCGGCGAGGACACGCCACCGCGGCGATACGCCGTAAGGCGGCGCAACTCGCGGCCGCGGACAAGCCGGGATTAGCGGCCGCGCGAGTGAATCGCGCGACCTCTTAAGCGGCATCGCGAGCGATACCGGGGATACGCCGTCAGGCGCAAGTCGCAGAGCTGAAGAGCTGGATTAGGCGGCCACGCGGCGCGAGCCCATGCGGTGGTCGCCGGCCAAGGCGACCAGCAAGAGGCGCGTGAGGTCGGTCCCGATCAGCCGTTGCAGACGATCGGTGGCCGGCAGACGCTCCTCGCAATCGAGTGCGGCACAGTGCGCGATCAGCAGGCTCGGACCTCGAGAGACGAAGCGGCCGTGGGCTGCGGGGCTCATGCAAAGGAGTATCGCCCGGACCCCGCCGCTGCCTCATCCCTGACCGGAGTGAGCCTCCTGTTCCGGGGGTGCGTCGCGCGGGGGCGCAGGCGCGTCGCGCGTGGGCGCAGGCTCTGCTCGCTCGGCCACGGGCGGTCGTGCGGGCGCCTCGCCGCGGCCGCGATGGACGATCGGCCCCGTCGTGTCGAAGCTATAGCCGAACACAAGCCCGAGGCCGAAGGAGAGTACGGCGACGTAATCCTTGAAGTCCTTGACGAGACCGTCGATGCCGATGTCGTTCGACCATTTGCGGATGTGGTTGCGGCCGAGCCCATGGTGTGGCTGGTGGAAGATCACGATCCAGAGGACGACGATCGCGACCGGGATGAACGCCCACAGCAAGACGCTGATCGAGATTCGCGGCCACCCCCACTTCGTCCAGCCGCCAAGCAACTGCGAGAGCGCCATCACCAGGCCGGCGGCAGCCACCAGGCCGTAGGTAGCCCAGTACTCGCCGTTCGAGCCGCTGCCGATCTGGGTCGCGAGCCAGATCAGGAGTCCCGCGATCGCGGCCGAGATCAGCGTGACGGTTGCACGGGTCAATCCATACATCGGGGCACCACCTCCTCGAGGGCGGTTACCCTGACTGTCGCGAAACTATTCGAGCTCGGGCGCGGCGAGCCAGCGACGCCTCAGAGCGCGAGCCGCCGGGCGTCGAACTGAGCCGAATCGAGCTCTGCAGCGAACTCCTCCGCAGCGCGGGCCACATCTGCGTCGAAAACGTGCTCGACGACGCCGATTTCGGCATCGTTGTGGAACGGCAGGTCGACGTGCTGCTCGGAGACGAGGTTGATCGACGTTGAATCGCAAACCGGGCAGCGCACCGCAACGCCGACGATGCCGGGCGGCCCCGACGGCGCCAGCAGGAAGAACGACGACGGAAAAACCGGCCGCCGCTGGTTCTCCGGATAGCAGAAGAAGCTCCACGGCCACTCCCCCGCTCCAATCCTGGTCGCGGCCACGCCCGCCAGCTCCTCCTCCAGCGGCTCGCGGCGAGCAGTCATCAGGTTCAGGAACGAGACGTCGCCGCCGAGCCCCAGCGGTGCCCAGTCGAGCTCCGCGTGGGTGACGAGGCCGGGATGCTCCTGACCGCACCCACACTCGAAGCGAACGCGAAAAACAGCGGGATGCGCCGCGCCGGGCAGTCGTTCCAGTCGGCGGAAGCTCGAGAGAGCGATCCGCGTATCGCCCTGCCCGGGACAGGCGAACGTGTACTGAGTCGTCAGACGGTCGTACATTGCCCCTTTGTAATCGGCCGCCCGGACGGGACTTGTGAGTATTAGTACGCGATCAGGGCGTGAAAGTCGTACGTCTGCAGGCGTTCGCGGCCGCCGAGGAACGTCAACTCGATGATGAAGGCCACCCCGACCACCTCGGCGCCGAGGCTTTCGACCAGGCCGGCGATTGCCTCGACGGTGCCGCCGGTCGCGAGCACATCGTCGTGAATCAGTACGCGGTCGCCATTCCGGATCGTCTCCGGATGCAACTCGAGCGTATTCTCGCCGTACTCGAGCGCGTAGGTGGCGCCGATCGTCTCCGGTGGCAGCTTGCCGGGACGTCTCGCCGGGACGAAGCCACAGCCAATCTCGCGCGCGATCGCCGCACCGAGGATGAAGCCGCGGGCCTCGGCCCCAAGGACGACGTCGGGTCGCCGGTCCTTCCCCCACTCCGCCAGCTCGTGCACGGTCTGGTCGAGCGCTTCCGGGTCGCGAAGAAGCGGTGTGATGTCGCGGAAGACGACTCCCTGCTCGGGCCAGTCCGGCACGTCTCGGACTCGTTCTTTGAGATCGATCGCCATCAGCGGTCGGCGAGCTGCTTCAGGTCCCGCCAGAAGAGGAGCTGGGAGAGCTCCTGCGCCAGCTCCGCGAGGCTCTGTAGCTCGTCAAGGCCTGCCTGCCGGCGCTCCGGGTTGCGAGAGCGAAGAGCCGGCGAGACGATCTGTTCCAGCAGCCCCGCCTCACGATCGGCTGCAGTCCGGAAGGTTCGCAGGTGGCGCGCCGAGATGCCGTAGCGCGCGAGCTTCGCGCACGTCGCCGCGACATCGGCGTCGCCTTCGCCGTAGAGCTTGGTGCCGTTGTCGGTCCTCGGAGCCAGGAGACCGAATTCCTCGAGCTCGCGGGCGAGCGAGGGAGTCACCCCGGCACGTTCGCAAAGCTCGCCGACATCGAGCTCATGTTCGGCCGCCGAGAGGCCGCCTCGCCGTTTCTTGGCCCCTTTCACCGCGCCCGGCGACGAGAGCTCCTCGCGGATCACCCGCAGCGGAAGAAACTCGTCACGCTGGAGGCGCAAGATCGTCTCTAGGCGCTCGACGTCCTCCTCGCTGAAGAGCCGGTAGCCGCCCTGAGTCCGCCGCGGCGCGAGCAGGCCTTGATCTTCGAGATAACGGATCTTCGAGATCGAGATCTCAGGGAACTCCTCCTGCAGGCGCCGTGCGACGGTGCCGATCGTCAGCAGCCGTTGGGTCGGGGAGGCTTTGGCCGGGGTGCTCACTTGCTGATGAAGCTCAGTCGATACTTGCCGATCTGCACCTCGTCGCCGCTTTCGAGTCGAGTTGCCGAATCGATCCGCCTGCGGTTGACGAACGTGCCGTTCAGACTGCCGAGGTCCTCGATCCGAAACTCGCCGGCGGATTGAACGAGCACGGCGTGCTTTCGGGAGACCGTGACGTCGTCGAGGAAGACGTCGTTGTCGGGCGATCGGCCGATTGTGGTGCGGTCGCTCTGTGGGCTGAAGTGCTCGCCCGCCCGACCCCCGCCCGAGCGGACGACGAGGGCTGGTCCCTCCGCCGCGATCTCATCGAGGGGGCCGTCCTCGACCGCGATCTCCTCAGGGGTATAGGTCTGCGTCGTCTCGGCGCCGCCCTCGTCCTTGACGAGCAGCGCCCCGCACTTCGAGCAGTAATTCGCGGCTTCCGGGTTCTGGAAACCGCACTCCGGGCAGTAGACGAAGCTCAAGAATCACCTTGGTCCGGCGGGGTCGCCTTCCCCGCGAGGATCGCCGTCAGCGACTCGACGTCGACGCTGTCAAGCACGCCCTTGCCGCCCGTCTTCTGTAGCCGCGCGACGAGCTCCGCGCGCAGGATGTCGATCTTGCCGTGCAGGATCCGGCGCTGGTAGGAGATCTCCCGCTCCTGTTCTTTGAGCTGGTCGATCTCCTTCTTGAGGTCGTCGTCGGATAGTGATCCGAGATCAGGTAGAGGTTCCAAAAGGACGCCCTTTCAGTCGAGGTGACGGGTCAACGAAGTAAACCAACAGGCCGACGAAGGGTCAACCTGTACTTGAGGTTATACCGTTGTCCCGGGTCGCGCCTAGGCGCTCCAAGTCTTACGTCGTCGCCTGCTCGGTTTGCATGATCTCCTCGACGAGCGCATGCAGCTCGGCCTCGAGCGCTTGAGAGTCTTCTTCCGTCTTCCCCTCGGCGTAGATGTGCACGAAGGGCTCGTCAGGATCGGGCAGCACCTGAGCCCAGCCGCGTTTCTCGAAAACCTTGATTCCGTCGGTGAGATCGAGCTTCCGGTCGCGCAACCGCTCGCTGAGGACGCGCATCACGAGCCCCTTCATCGCCCAGGGGCACGGGAGCTGGCGGTGAACGAGCGTTGAGACGGGCAGCTCGCCGACGAGCTCCGAGATCGCCCGTCTCGTCGGCGCAAGGAGCTCGAGCAGCTTGCAGAGGCTTGCCACAGCGTCGTAGGCAGGGAGGAACTCGGGGAAGACGTAGCCGCCGCCCAGCGCGCCGGCGAACACGACGCCGTCCTGGGCCGCGTACTGCGTCAGCTCGGCCAGGCTCGCAGGCGTCCGAACGACCTCGAGCCCGGTGCCTTTGGCCATCCGGTCGACCTCGCTCGTAACCGTGATCGGAAATGCCAGCTTTCCGCGCCTGCCGTTCGAGCCGAGCAGACGCAAGAAGAGAAGCAGCGTCTGCTCGACCGCGATCTCACGGCCCCGCTCGTCGATCAGGAAGAGCCGCTCGGCCGCCCGATCGAAGGCCGCGCCGAAATCGGCTCCGACGGCGGGAACGAGCCGCTTCGCCTGGCCGATCGACTCGCGCAGGGTCGAGGAGCCGGCGGCGGCGGAGTCGGCGACGAACGCGTGCGCGCTGATCGCCTCGATGCCAAGCGGTCCGAGCACCAGCGGAAGCACGTACGACGCAGCCGAGTAGCCATAGTCGACGACGATCCGGAAAGCGCGCTCGCGAATCGCGGTGCGGTCGAGCGTCGCCAGCAGGTCCTGCGCGTAGGTCTCGCGCACGCGGGCCGGGTAGCTGACGCTGCCGACGGCGTTGTGAGCTGCGCGGCGGAGCTCGAGGCGTGTGAAGTGCTTCTCCATCTCCTTCTGCATCGGGGAGGTGAGCTGGATGCCCGGGTACTCGAAGAAATTGATCTCGACGACCTCTGGATCGGTGTAGCTGATCCCGACGTGGAAGCCTGCGTCGAAGCTCTCCGTCTTCAACAGGTGCCGGTTGACGGCGGCGGGCAGCACGCGCAGGTCGGCCACGTCGACCCCCGTCGAGTTGAGTCCGGCGATCATCGCCCGCTTGATCATTCGGCAACCGGGCGGCGCGTCGCGGCTGCAGACCACCCGATCGCCGCGCTTCAGCACCGTTCCGAGGGCGGCCGCGAGGCGGACCGCGACCTCGGGCGTGACGTCGACGTTGATCAGCCCTGAGACGCCCTCGCGGCTCCAAAGGCGCGAGGCCGCGCGTGCCTCGAAGATCAGGCTCTCCGTCACCTCGGAGCCGGTTTCGACTTCCTTGTACGGATAGATCCGGACGCCGGGGTGGACGATGCTCTGTGCGCCGAGGGCAACCTCGTCGCCGATTGCCGCACCCTCTTTGACGAGGACGTGCGTCCCGATGTCGCAGCCCCGGCCGACGATCGCGCCCTCGATCACGGCGCTGCGGCCGATGTAGGTCGAGGAATCGACAACGCTCCGGCTTGTCCGCGCCTGCTCGCGGAGGGTTACGCTAGCGCCGAGCACCGAGTACGGGGCCACCGTCGCTCCCAGGCCGATGCGCGTGTAGTTGCCGACGAACGCCGGCGCCTCGATCTGCTCGAGGTCATCGAGCTCGACACCCTCGCCCAGCCAGACGTTCCCGCGCAGGCGAATGCCGGGGATGTTCAGGCTCACTGCTCCGTCCAGCGCGTCGAAGTTCGCCTGCCGGAACTGGTCGAGGTTGCCGATGTCCTGCCAGTACTCGTCGAAGACGTACCCGTAGAGCGGGCGCCCCATCTCGAGCAGCAGCGGGAAGAGCTCCTTCGAGAAGTCATAGGGCCGGTCCGTGGGCACGTGGCGGAGGACCTCCGGCTCGAGGACGTAGATGCCGGTGTTGATCGTGTCCGAGAACACCTGCCCCCAGGAGGGCTTCTCCAGGAAGCGCTCGATCCGGCCCTCGTCGTCTGTGACCACGATCCCGAACTCGAGCGGGTTCTCGACCGACTTGAGCCCGATCGTGACCGCGGCTTCCTTCTTGCGGTGAAAGTCCACGATCTTCTGCAGGTTCACGTCCGTGAGCGCGTCGCCGGAGATGACGACGAAGGTGTCGTCGAGCTTCCCGCTCGCGAGGCGGACCGAGCCGGCCGTGCCGAGCGGCGACTCCTCGACCGAGTACTCGATGTTGACGCCGAGGGACTCGCCGTCGCCGAAGTAGCTGCGGATCGCCTGCGGCAGGAAGGCGACGGTGACGATCACGTCCTCCATCCCATGACCGCGGAGGAGGTCGACGATGTGTTCCATGCACGGCTTGCCGACGACCGGAACCATCGGCTTAGGTTGGTTCGAGGTGAGCGGGCGCAGGCGCGTGCCCTCGCCGCCGGCCATCACGACCGCTTTCACGCCTCCACCACCTCTCGTCTCGCTTTCGCGACGTAGCCTACGAGGGAGAGCGCGGCCAGCGCGAAGCCGGCCCAGAAAAGCCAGCGCGGCCAGTCGGTCGCCGGCCGGGTGACCATGATGAAGGCGAGGGAGGCGTAGAGGAGCCAGGTCGCCGCCTTGCCGGCGAGGTTGACCGCGAGCTCGTACCCCCGTCCCACGACCAGCCTGTACCCAGCAATCAGCGCCAAATCACGCGCCGGGATCGCGAGCGCGACCCACGGGAGGCGGCCGGCGTGCCAGAGGAGGATGACGGCCGCGTCGATCATCAGCCGGTCGGCGAGCGGATCGGCGACCTTGCCGAACCCCGACTCGACCCGCCAGCGGCGCGCCAGCCACCCGTCGACCTGATCGGTGACGCCGGCGACACCGAAGACGATCGCCGCCGCCCAGCTGTGGCCGCCATCGGAGACGAGGACCAGCGTCACGAAGACCGGGATCAGAATCAGACGGCCGATCGTGAGGACGTTCGGGATCGCTGCCAGCGGAGCGGGCACAGCACGCGCGGCCATGCTGAAAGGATACGGCGGTGGCCGAGCGGCTCACGCTCCCGGGGTTTGTGAACGCCCACAGTCATGCGTTTCAGCGCGCCTTGCGGGGCCGCACCGAGGGCGGCGACTTCTGGTCGTGGCGCGCGTCCATGCTGGACGTGGCCTCACGCCTGGCACCTGGACAGGTCCGGAAGGACTACCTCGACGTCTATCGCGAGCAGCTCGGCGCCGGCTATACGGCGGTCGGTGAGTTCCACTACCTCGGGCTCGAGGAGGCTCTTGCGGCCGCCGAGGCTGCCGATGAGGCCGGGATCGCTTTTGTCCTGCTCTTCGCGGCCTACGCGCGCGGCGGGATCGAGCGCTTCCGCCAGGAGAACCCGACCGATTACCTGCGTCAACTCGAGTCGCTGCGCGAGCGGGGCATCCGGGTCGGCATCGCCCCCCACTCCGTTCGGGCATGTCCCCGTGCCTGGCTCGAGGACCTGGCCGGTTACGCCGAGCGCGAAGGCCTGCCGCTGCACGTGCACGCCGACGAGCAGCCGCGAGAGATCGAAGAGTGCCTGGCGGAGCATGGCGTCCGGCCGATCGAGCTCCTCGCCGACTGCGGCTGTCTGGGACTACGTACGACAGTCGTCCACGCGACGCACGCCGACGACCACGAGCTCGACCTGATCGCGGCAGCGGGCGCCCGAGTCTGCCTCTGCCCCACGACCGAAGCCAACCTCGGCGACGGGTTCGCGCCGGTCGAGCGGCTCTGCGAGCGCGGAATCGGCATCTGCATCGGCTCCGACTCAAATGTCCGCATCGACCCGCTCGAGGAGCTGCGTGAGCTGGAAGGCATCGCCCGGCGGAGCACCGGGCGCCGCAACGTCGTCTCGGTCGACTCGCTGTTCTGCTTCGGATCCGACGAGGGCGGCGCGTCGCTCGGCCTCGACGAGTGGAACGCGATCGAGATCGACCTCGAGCACCCCTCGCTGCGCGGCGTCGAGGAAGGGGACGTCTTCGCGGCGCTCGTGGCCGGCTGCTCGGCTGAAGTCATCAAGCGCTAGAACACGGCTAGCGCCGCGATCGGCCTGGCGCAGCCCGCAGAGGCTTCGCTTGCGATGCCTCCTAAGCGGCCGCCCGATTCACTCGGGCGGCCGCTAACCCCGGTGGCGATAAAGTGGGAGTACGACGGGGTGTGGCGCAGCCTGCAGAGGCATCGCTCGCGATGCCTCCTAAGAGGCCGCCCGATTCACTCGGGCGGCCGCTAACCCCGGGTGGCGATAAGGTGGGAGTACGACGGGGTGTGGCGCAGCCTGGTTAGCGCGCTTGTCTGGGGGACAAGAGGTCCCCGGTTCAAATCCGGGCACCCCGACTGGACGCGCTACTTGCGCAGGCGCTTGTAGAGGCGGTCGATCAGATCCGGCATCGCCTCGAGGCGCTCGGTGATCACGCGCAGGCGGTACTCACGGAAGTGCTCCGGCTCGACGCCGAGCGCCTTTGCCAGCGTGCGCATGACGTCGTCGGACGGGACGGGGCGATTCCCGTGCACGAGATGGTTCAGATAGCCGGCGGAGAGCTTCGTCTTGTCGGCGAGCGCCCGGTAGGTCACGCCGGTCTCGTCCATCAGCTTCTCGATAGTCGGGCCGAACGGCTCTTCGCTGAACCTGCGTTTTCGGGGGGCCACTAGAACGCTTCCCCCAGCGACGCGATCGGAACTCGCCGCTCCTCGCCCGTGGCGCGCTCGCGGACGTCGACGGCGCCGTCCTCGAGCGTTTTCTTGCCGACCGTGACCCTGCTCGGCAGCCCGATCAGGTCGGCGTCGGCGAACTTCTCGCCGGCGCGCGCGTCGCGGTCGTCCAGAAGGACGCTGAGCCCCGCGGCGTCGAGGGCCGACGACGCCTCTTGGGCCTGCTCTTCGACGCCTGGGAGCGTGACCACGTGCACATCGTACGGTGCCACAGATCGAGGCCAGACGATTCCCTCCTCGTCGTGATGCTGCTCGACGATCGCGGCTATCACGCGACCCGGGCCGATCCCGTAGCTGCCCATGACCAGAGGCTTCTCCGTTCCGTCCTCGTCGAGGAAGTTCGCCTCGAAGGGGATCGAGTAGAACGTCCCGAGCTTGAAGATGTGGCCCAGCTCGATTGCCTGCTCGATCGTCAGGTTGCCGCCGCAGTTCGGGCAGGAATCGCCCTCCTTGACCCGTCTGAGATCGGCGAACTCCGCCTCGAAGTCGCGTCCCGCCTGCGCTCCCTTCAGATGGCGGTCGTCACGGTTGGCGCCGACGACGTACTGCCCTTCGCGCAGCGCTTCGTCGGCGAGGACCGGCACCGGTGAACCGACCGGCCCGATCGAGCCGCCGTCCGCTCCGAAGGTCTCGGTGATCTCCTCAGGATGCGCAGGACGCACGAATTGCCCGAGCACCGCGGCGATCTTCGCCTCGTCAAGACGGTCGTCGCCTCGGATCAGGGCGAGGACGACCTTGCCTTCCGCGACGACCGGCATCGCCTTCGCCGTCGCGCGAGGATCCACGTCGAGAAGCTTCGAGACCTCGTCGATCGTCCTCATGCCCGGCGTCTCGACCTCTTCCGGCGCGGCGAGCACGGCCGGGAAGTCCGCCGTCGAAGGGACGCCGTGCGCGGCTTCGATGTCGGCCGCGTAGTCCCCGTTCTCACAGCGCACGAGGAAGTTCTCGCCCGCGCCCGGCGCCAGGAAGTCGTTGCTGTCCTTGCCACCCATCTCTCCCGACTCGGCCTCGACCTCGTAGAACTCGAGCTGGCAACGCTCGAAGATCCGGCCGTACGCCTCGGCGTGCTTGCGGAAGCTCTCGTCCAGGCCTGCCTCGTCGCGGTCGAACGAGTAGGAGTCCTTCATGATGAACTCGCGCACGCGAAGGAGCCCTCCTCGCGGCCGCGGCTCGTCGCGCTCCTTCGTGCCGAAGTGGTACCAGACCTGCGGCAGCTGCTTGTACGACTGCACCTCCTTGGCGTGGAAGGTGAACGTCTCCTCGTGCGACATGGGCAGCACGAATTTTCGGCCGTTGCGGTCCTGGAGCTTGAAGACGACCGGCAGGTCGTAGCGGCCCGACGTCTCCCAGAGCTCCCCGGGCGTCAGCACCGGGGCCAGCATCTCTTGGGCGCCGATTCCGTCCATCTCCTCGCGGATGATCTGGACGACCTTCTGGTGCACGCGCCAGCCGAGCGGCATGTAAGTCCATACGCCCGCGCTGACCTGGCGGATGAAGCCGCCGCGGACGAGCAGCTTGTGACTGGCGACCTCAGCATCCGCCGGGTCAGCGCGCAGCGTCGGAAGGAAGAGCTGAGAAGCCCTGACAATCACCGTTGCCGACTCAGGCTACTCGATGGGGATCAGCGAAGCCTCGGCCATGGCCAAGGCGGCCGGCTTCGCCATTTTGAGGCGCTTCGGCCGGTGCATGCCGTCGGCGATCCATTCGTCGATCGCATGAAAGAGCTCATCGACGAGAATGTCGGACGAGACCTTCTTGAGCACGCGGCCGTGGGCATAGACGAAGCCGACGTCGCGGCCGCCCGCGATGCCGAAGTCGGCGTCGCCGGCCTCCCCCGGTCCGTTGACCGCGCACCCCAGCACGGCGACCTCGAAATGCTGCGGGTAGGCGTGCAGGCGCTCCTCGACCTTCTCGGCGAGGTTCTGGACACCGACGTTGTCGCGCCCGCAACTTGGACACGCGATCATGATCGGCCCGCGCTCACGCAGGCCGAGCGACTTCAGGATCTCGAACCCGGTCTTGACCTCCTCGACGGGGTCGGCTGTCAGCGAGACACGCAAGGTGTCACCGATCCCGTCCACGAGCAGCGTGCCCATGCCGACGGCGCTCTTGATCGACCCGGAAAACGGCGTCCCGGCCTCGGTGACGCCGAGATGGAGCGGATACGGCACCTTCGACGCGAGCAGCCGGTACGCCCGGATCATCGTCGGGACGTGGCTCGACTTGACGGAGATCTTGAAGTCGTAGTAGTCGAGGCTCTCGAGTAAGCGAACCTCCTCGAGTGCCGCCTCGACGAGCGCCTCGGCCTGATCGCTCTGAGCGAGGTCCGAAAGGTGCTTCGGCAGCGAGCCAGAGTTGGCGCCGATCCTCATCGGCATCCCGGCGGCCTTCGCCGCGCGAACGACCTCGGCGACCCTGTCCGGGCCGCCGATGTTGCCGGGGTTGATCCGAACGGCCGCCACTCCCGCGTCGATGGCGCGCAGAGCCAGGCTGGCGTTGAAGTGGATATCCGCGATCACCGGGATCGGCGAAAGCCGCACGAGCTTGGGTAGCGCGTCTGCGTCCTCGGACTTCGGCACGGCGACGCGCACGACCTCGCAGCCCGCGGAGGCGAGCGCCGCGATCTGAGCCGTTGTCGCCTCGACGTCGTGCGTCTTCGTCAGCGTCATCGACTGGACTACCACGGGGGCGCCGCCGCCGATCTGGACTCCGCCGACATTCATCGAGCGCTCACTCGCCATATGAACGAGTCTAGCCCCCGCCGATTCGCCCGATGTCGTTCGACAGGCCCACGAAGAACATCAGCAGCACCAGCGCAATTCCCACGGCCGAAACCCGCTCGTAGACGGCGCGGCCGACCGAACGACCCCGAATCCCCTCGATCAGCGAGAAGGCGATGTGGCCCCCGTCCAGCGGCAGAAGTGGCAGCAGGTTCAGCAGAGCGAGCGAGAGGCTGATCAGCGCCAGGATCTCCAGATAGTCCCGGTAATCCGTCTTCACGGCCTGACTGGAGACATCGACGATCCCGACGGGAGACGAGACCTGCTTGCGGCCCGGGCCCTGGACGATCGAGGCCAGCGACGTGGCGATGCCCTTCGTCACCTCCCAGGTGTCCTTTCCGGCAAGCCCGACCGCCGTGGCAGGGTCGTAGCGCTTGTAGACCACTCCCGCCGGCTGGAAGCCATAGATGTAATAGCCGTTCTGCTTGATCGTCTTCTCCGGGGGAAGCTCGATGTACTTGCCGGGCGGACGACGAATCGAGACGATGACGGGCTTGCCCTTGCTCGATCTGAGCGCCTCCGAGACCTGCTTGAACGTCGTCGTCGGCTGCAGGTTCACGGCCACGATCTCGTCACCCGGACGCAGGCCGGCGTGCGCTGCCGGCGAGTTCGGCGAGACCTTCTCGACGCGGCGAGAAGCGCCGTCCGGGATCCCGATCATGTAGACGATCGCGAGCACGACGATTGCGAAGACGATGTTCGTGAACGGGCCCGCGGCGATCACGGCGACACGCTTCCAGGTCCGCTGACGCCAGTAGGCATCCTGGCCGAGTCCGTCGGCGAGCTCTTCGCGCCCGCGGCGAGCCGCGCGCGCCGCGGGCGGAGGCAACTCGGCCTGCTCGAGCGCTTCGTCGAGGCTTCCGAGGGCCTGACGCGCCTCGGCGAAGTTCCCTTCCGCCACGAGGCGTTTCAGGCGTTCGACCGGTCCCACGAGCGACGGGTCATGGAGTAGCGCCGGCCCGAAGCTTGCGTCCAGGTCGGTCGGCGCCGGCCGGTGCATCCCCGGGATCTTGACGTAGCCTCCGAGCGGGATCGCGCCGAGTCCGTACTCGATTCCGTTGTGCGTCGCCTTCACGAGCGCGGGCGGAAAGCCGACATAGAAGCGCCGTGGCTTCATGCCGACTGCACGGGCGGTGAAGAAATGGCCTGCCTCGTGGATCATCACCAAGAAGCCGAGCCCGACAATCGCGATCAGGATGCTCATGCTGTTGCGGCGGTCCTCTCGGCAAGCCGTCGCGCCTCCGCGTCGGCCTCGAAGAGCTCGCTCAGCTCTCGCGCCGGGGCGCCGTCGACCGATGCCAATGTCTCCTCCACCGTCTCGGCGATTCCCAGGAACGGAAGCCGTCCTTCCAGAAAGGCGGCGACGGCGACCTCGTTCGCGGCATTGAACGCACAGGGGTAGGTGCCGGCCTGCTTTCCGGCTTGCCGGGCAAGGGTCAGCAACGGAAACGTCTCCAGGTCGGGGGCCTCGAACTCGAGCGTCAGCCCCACGCTGAGGTCAAGCGGCGGGACCGGGGTCGCCGTCCGCTCCGGATACGTCAACGCGAAGGAGATCGGCACCCGCATGTCCGGGTAGCCGAGATGCGCGAGCGCGGCGCCGTCGTGGAAGCGCACGAGCGCATGAACGGTGGACGTCGGGTGCACCACGACCTCGAGCCGCTCGTATTCCAGGCCGAAGAGAAAGTGCGCCTCGATCAGCTCGAGACCCTTGTTGGCGAGCGTGGCCGAGTCGATCGTGATCTTCGGCCCCATGTTCCAGGTCGGATGTGCAAGTGCCTCCGCCGGCGTCACGTCGGCGAGCTCCTCGCGACTCCGTCCTCGGAACGGGCCGCCCGACGCGGTCAGCACCAGCGAATGCACGGTGCCCGGTTCGCGGCTCTCGAGGCACTGGTAGGCGGCCGAGTGCTCGCTGTCGACCGGCAGCAGCCGCCCTCCTCCGCGCTGCCAAGCGCTCGTTGCGAGCTCGCCCGCCGCCACGAGGCTCTCCTTGTTCGCCAGCGCCAGGTCGATTCCCCGCTCCAGAGCCCACAGAGTCGCCGGCAATCCGGCAAAGCCGACCACGGCGTTGAGGACGACGTCGGGCCGGGCACGCTCGAGCAGGTCGGTCAGGTCGCCGCCGACCTGCGTCAGCGGCGCGACCCCGTCGATCGGCTGCGAGCCCGAGGCGGCGGCAACGAGCTCGAGCTCGGGGTGCGCGCCGATGATCTCCAGCGCCTGTCGCCCGATCGAGCCGGTGGCCCCGAGAAGGGCGATGCGCTTCATTGCTTCAGATTGTACGAGGCACCCCTGGTCTGCGGATTCAGTCAGGTCCAGCCAAACGCGCGAACTAGGTAGTACGAGGCGACCGACGCGAACAACAGAGCGTCAACCCGGTCGAGCATGCCGCCGTGGCCGCCGAGCAGGCGCCCTGAGTCCTTGGCGTTCATGTCGCGTTTGACGGCCGATTCGAACAGATCGCCGAGCGGAGCCGAGATCGCGATCACGACGCCCAGCGCGAGGGCCTCGCCCACCGTCAGGAAGTGCTGATGGTAGAGAGCGAAGAATGGCACCAGGATCGCCACGATCGTCCCGGCGACGAGACCCTCCCACGTCTTGCCCGGGGAGAGCACCGGCGACATCTTGTGCCGCCCGATCAGCAGGCCGACGAAATAGGCGAAAGCGTCCGCCGCGAAGACGGTCAGCAGCACGGTGAAGACGGCCAGGCGCCCGTGCTCCGGAATGGAGCGAAGCAGCAACGCGTGCGCGAGCCCAAGTCCGATCCAGGCGACGCCGAAGACGGTTGTCGCAATCGCCACCGTCAGGGATTGCCGCGTGTCGGAGATTCCTTTGAGGACGAATGCGAGCGCGATCGTGCTCAGGAAGCCCGCCGCCATCCATGGGATCCCGCCGAGCTGCGCGCCGAGCAGGGCGAGCAGAGTGCCCGCATAGCCCGCCAGTACGAGCGGCCGCAGCGGCCGCGCGAGCCGGTAGAGCTCATCCAGCGCGATCAGCGCGGCCACGAGCGCGAGCGCCCAGAGCCACCAGCCGCCGAGATAGACCAGGCCGAGCACCGCCGGCAGGAGCACGGCGCCGACGACGATCCGCGACCAAAAGGAGCTCAACAGAGAGCCACTTATCTGCCGCCGAATCTCCGCTCGCGGCCGGCATACTCGGCGAGGGCCGCACGTAGATCGTCCTCACCGAAGTCCGGCCAGGGCGTCTCGACGAACACAAGCTCGGAATACGCCAGTTGCCAGAGGAGGAAATTCGAGATCCGCTGGTCGCCGGCGGTCCGAATCAGCAAATCCGGATCGGGCAGCTCCGGCTCGTAAAGAGCGCGGGCGAAGGTGTCCTCGTCGATCTCCTCGGGAGCGACACCGGCCTGGACCAACCGCCTCGCCGCATCGGCCAGCTCCGCACGGCCGCCGTAGTCGAAGGCGATCCACAGATCGAGGCGATTGTTCGTTCCGGTTCGCGCTTCGAGCTCCGCCATCTTGTCCTGAAGCTCATCGGGGGCGCGGTCATGCCGGCCGAGGAAGCGGACTCGGACGCCCTGCTTGGCGAGATCGGGAAGCTCCCGGTCGATCGTCTCGCTGAAGATCTCCATCAGCGAGTCGACCTCATCGGGCGGTCGCGTCCAGTTCTCGGTCGAGAAGCCGTAGACGATGAGCGAGCCGATCTCCAGGTCGATCGCCGCCTCGACCGTCCGCCGCAGCGCACGCGTCCCCTCGCGGTGGCCTTCGGCAACCGGAAGCCCGCGGGACATGGCCCAGCGCCCGTTTCCGTCGAGGATGATCGCAACGCAGCCGACCGGCTCCAAAGGCTCCGCCGTCCGCTCATGTCGCTTGCGGCGGATGCGGGAGAGAAGTCTCATTTTGTTTCGCGAGCGAAGCGAGGCGAGAAAACAGCCTCGCGCAAGGCGTCGCTTGCGATGCCGCTCAAGAGGTCGAGCGATTCACGCGCGCGACCGTTAACGAGGCGAAGCATTTTCCGCGGCTCAAACTTCGAGGATCTCCTCCTCCTTGCGCTTGAGGAGGTCGTCGATCTTGTGGGTGTGGTCGTCCGTCAGCTTCTGGACGCGCTCTTCGGCCCGGTGCTCCTCGTCGCTGCCGACCTCGCCCTTGTCGACGAGCTCCTTCAGATGGTGCATGACGTCCCGGCGGACGTTTCGGACCGCGACGCGGCCGTCCTCGGCCATCTGCCGCGCGACCTTGACGAGCTCCTTGCGACGCTCTTCGGTCAGCTGCGGAATCGGCAGCCGGATGATCTTGCCGTCGTTCGAGGGGGTCAGGCCGAGGTCGGACTCTTGGATCGTCCGCTCGATCGACGCCAGCGAGCTGGGATCGAACGGCTGCACGGTCAGCAGGCGCGGTTCTGGAGCGTTGATCGTGGCCAGCTGCTTGAGCGGCGTCTTCGTGCCGTAGTAGTCGATCTGGATCCGGTCGAGCAACGCCGCCGAGGCGCGCCCGGTCCGCAGCGTGTTGAACTCGTGCTGGGCTGATTCCACGGACTTGTCCATCCGGTGGGTTGCGTCAACAATGAACTCGTCGATCGTCATCTGGCCGCTCCGGGGTTCGGGGTGGAAACGATGGTGCCGACGCGCTCGCCGTCGACGACGCGGCGGATGTTGCCGTCCGCGAGCGCGAAGACGTAGATGGGCAGGTGATTGTCCATGCAGAGCGAGAGCGCCGTCGTGTCCATCACCTTAAGGCCGCGCTCGATCGCCTCGAGGTGGGTCAGCTCGGGCAGGAACTCCGCGTTCGGATCGAGTCGCGGATCGTCGCCGTAGACGCCCTGGACGGCGTGTTTGGCCATCAGGATCGCTTCGGCGTTGATCTCGAGGGCGCGCAATGCGGCGGCCGTGTCCGTGGTGAAGAACGGGTTGCCTGTCCCTGCCGCGAAGATCACGATCCGCTGCTTCTCCAGGTGCCGGATCGCCCGCCGGCGGATGTACGGCTCGGCGACCTCGGAGACCTGGATCGCAGAGAGGACGCGCGTGTGTGCGCCTCGCCGCTCGAGTGCGTCTTGGAGCGCGAGCGCGTTCAACAGCGTCGCGAGCATGCCCGCGTAGTCGGCCGTCGCCCGGTCCATTCCTTCGGCTGCCGCGGCCATGCCCCGGTAGATGTTCCCGGCGCCGACCACGATCGCGAGCTCGACACCCTGCTGCTGGACGTCGATGATCTCGCCGGCGACTGCGTCGATCCGCTCGCGGTCGAGCCCGTATTCCTTGTCGCCCATCAGCGACTCGCCGGAGAGCTTCAAGAGAACGCGGCGGAAGACCGCGTGAGCGGGCTGTGAGGCGACCTCTTCGGAGCTGAGCGTCACGAGTGCCCCTTCAGGTGATGCTGCCTAGCTTCTGGGTCGCGAGAACCAAGCCAGGGGCCGCACTCGCCCGCGGGCAAGGCTGGTTGCCTTGGCAAGGGTGAGGGTGGCTCCTGGCGCCGCGTGATCGCGACCCAAAAGCCGGCTTGTATTGCCTGGAGGGGCACTTATCCGAGCTGGAGCCGCTCGAACTCGAGCACCTCGGCGCCCTGTTCGCCGAGCACCTCGCCCACGGACTTCGACGTCTCGTGGATCCAGGGCTGGTCGACGAGGACCTGTTCCGCGAAGAAGCGCTTGTTCAACATCCCTTCGACGATCTTCTCACGCGCTTGCTCGGGCTTCGACTGGACCTCGTCCGAATTTGTGTAGATCTCGCGCTCGGCCGTGACGACATCCTCAGGAACGTCCTCGCGGCCGATCCAGCGGGTCGCGGGAGAAGCCGCGATGTGCATCGCGAGCTTCCGCGCGATCTCATCCGAGCCGCCGCGGACCTGGACGAGCACACCGAGCTTGTTCGCCGGCGGGTGCGAGTAGCCGTCGATCACGGCCCCGTCGACGGCCTCGAACCGCGCCGCCCCCGCGACGACGATGTTCTCGCCGAGCTTGGCTGCAAGCTCCTGGCGGTCCTCGTCGAGCTGGTCGACGGCGTCGGGGCCCTCGCGCTCCACGGCTTCGAGCAGCTTGACCGCGAAGGCGAGAAACTCCTCGTTGTTCGAGACCGGCTCGGTCTCGCAGCCGACGGCGATGATGACGCCCCGCTTGGCGTCGTCGGCGACTCGATAGCCGACCTTGCCCTCCGTCGTCTCGCGGCCCGCGCGCTTGGCGGCGCTCGCCAGGCCGCGCTCTCTGAGCAGTGTCTTCGCGGCGTCGAGATCGCCGTTCGTGTCCTGCAGGGCCCGCTTACAGTCCATCATCCCGGCACCCGTCAGGTCGCGGAGCTCCTTGACGAGAGACGCTGAGATCTCGGTCACGATGAGCCCTCCGTGGAGGCCTCTGCGCGAACCGGCGACGAGGCGTCGTCGGGCGAGACCTCCTCGCCGGCGCTTTCCTGCGCTCCGATCTGCTCGTACGCCGGATCCTGGGCGATCTCCTCGGCCCCAGGCGCTTCCGCCTCCTCTGCTTGGGGCTCCTCGGGTTCCGCGGCGGGAGGGGCCATCTCGGCCGGCGTCACCTTTGCCTTGCCCGCGTCGATCGCGTTGGCAATTGCGCGGATCACCAGCGAACACGAGCGGATCGCGTCGTCGTTGCCGGGAATCACGTAGTCCGCCTCGTCGGGATCGCAGTTGGTATCGACGAGGGCGATGATCGGCAGGCCGAGCCGCCGCGCCTCGCGCACGGCCAGCTGCTCCTTGCGCAAGTCGACCACGAAGACTGCGTCGGGCTGCTTGCGCATGTCCGCGACGCCGCCGAGGTTCGTGTCCAGCTTCTCGAGCTCGGCGAGCATCGCGATTCGCTCCTTCGAGGGCAGCAGCTCGAGCTGTCCGTCATCGCGGAGCCGGCGAAGCTCGTGCAGACGCTCGATCCGGTTCGAGATCGTTCGCCAATTGGTGAGCAGTCCGCCGAGCCAACGATGATGGACGTAAGGCATGCCGACGCGTTCCGCCTGCTCGGCGATCGAGTCCATTGACTGCTTCTTGGTGCCGACGAAGAGCACCGAGCCCCCGCGCTCCGCGAGATTCCTTGCGAACGCGGCGGCCTCCTCGAGGCGCTCGAGCGTTTGTTGGAGGTCGATGATGTAGATGCCGCCTCGCTCGCCGAAGATGAAGCGCTTCATCTTCGGGTTCCAGCGGCGCGTCTGGTGGCCGAAATGGACTCCGGCTTCCAAAAGCTCTCGCATGCTGACGACTGCCACGGGCTGAGCCCCTTTCTGTTGGTTTGAAGGTTGTGCTGCCGGCGGAAACCGGGTGGAACCGGGCGTCGTCGGCGCCGGCACCGCCACCCAGCCGACCCGCCGGGTCGGTGGCCAAAAAACCGGTTCATGTTACCAGCGGGAATCTCCCTCAGATTCCCCTTTTTAACTCAGGTTCCGGCCACAAACGCCGATGACTCCAGTGTGGACAAGGGGCCCGCCGCGACTTTCGAACCCCTCGCCCGGCTCGCCGACGAAATCCGGGCCGAGGCCTGGGATCTCGCGATGTCCGTCGTCGAGGAGGGGCTTCGGGACGACGCGATTCCGCCGCTGGCCAGGCTCGGCCGCATCGGCCAGCTCGGCGACATGCCGACCTTCATTGCCGAGCTCGCGGAGCACCTGCTCCATCCGAAGCCGGAACGTCTGCGCCGCGGCAGCCCGTTGGCGGCGCTCGTCCGTGATCACGCTCGCGAGCGTGAGGCGCTCGGTTTTGCGCCTCGCGACATCGTCACCGAGTTCCTCATCCTCCGACGCGTGCTTTGGCGGCTCGTGCTCGACCGCAGCGCCGATTTCGAAGCGAAGGACGTCTTCGTGCTCGAGGAGCGCCTCCACGACGTGATCGACAGCCTCGTCACCGAGTGTGTCGTCGCCTACTTCGACCGCGCGACTTCGGAGCTCGCGTACAAGGCCCGGCACGACGCGCTCACCGACCTGCTCAACCACACTTCCTTCACCCGCGAGTTCGAGCTCGAGCTCGAGCGGGCCAAGCGGTACGACTCCGGCCTCACGCTCGTCTACCTCGACTTCGACGACTTCAAGGAGATCAACGACACGCACGGCCACCAGGCCGGCGATCGCGTGCTGGGGCGGGTCGCCGAGCTCTTGCGCGACGAGCTCCGTCGGTCCGATCTCGCGGGTCGCATGGGCGGCGACGAGTTCGCGGCCTTGCTGGTCGAGACGGATCCGGACACCGGCGAGACCTTTCTCGAGCGCCTCAACGCCCGGATAGGCGAGCTCGTGGAGTCGGGCGAGCTGCCCGTCCCGGTCACGCTGAGCGCAGGTGCGGCGCGCTATCCGGACGACGGCGAGGACGCGCAGGCGATGTTCGCGGTCGCAGACACGCGCCTCTACGACGTCAAGCGCGCCAGCGCTGCTTGAAGCTCTTCGGGCAGCGGCGATTCCGTCGCGACGGGCTCGGCGCCGAAAGGGTGCGGGAAGCTCAGCCCGTTTGCGTGCAGGAACTGCCGACCGAGCTCCGGATCAGGAACGCCGTAGACCGGGTCGCCGACGACCGGTAGGTCGATCGCGGCCAGGTGAACGCGGATCTGATGCGTCCGACCGGTTTCAAGGCGGACCGAGAGCAGTGCATGACTCGGCAGCAAGCGCTCGACCTCGAAGTGCGTAATCGCGTCGCGAGGCGTGTCCGTGTCGAGCGAATGCCGCATCGGGTCATGACGGTCGCGACCGATCGGTGCTTCGATCCGACCGCTTCGCGAGCGCGGGCGGCCGCGGACAAGTGCCAGGTAGCGACGGTGGAGCAGCCGCTCGCGGACAAGGTCCTGCAACCTGCCGTGAGCTTCTTCGGAGCGTGCGACGACCAGCAACCCCGAGGTGTCCCGGTCGAGGCGGTGCACGATGCCGGGACGGTCCGGCATGTCTCCCCCGGCGATCCCGCGATCGAGCAGCGCCTGTACGAGCGTCCCGGCCGAATGGCCCGCGGAGGGATGGACGACCATTCCCGCGGGCTTGTCCACCACGAGCAGGTGTTCGTCCTCGTAGGCAATGCGGAGGTCGCGCGGCTCCGGCTGAAGCGCCACGTCTTGTTGCTCCGCGACGTCCACCTCCAGCAGCTCCCCGCCCTCGACCCGGTAGCTCTTCGGGCGAGGGCCGCCGTTGACCCGCACTACTCCGGCCGCCAGCAAACGCTCGGCCTCGGCGCGAGAGGCGACTTCGGGCAACGTGGCGACAAACCGGTCGAGCCGTTCGCCGGCAGCCTCGGCCGGAACGCGGAGGCTTACAGTCAGCGGCGGGCGTCGCCGAGCAGAATCGCGGCGAACAGGATGCCGACGCCGACGACGATGAAAGTGTCGGCGAGATTGAAGGCCGGCCAGTAGCGAAAGTCCAGGAAGTCCGTGACGTGGCCGAGCCGGATCCGGTCGACGAGGTTCGAGGAGCTGCCCCCGATCAACAGCCCGAGCGCGACCGGCAGCACCGGGTGGCGGGCTCCGGAACGTGCGAAGAAGACGAGCATCCAGCCGACCGCGAGCGCGGTCAGCGCCGTCACGAGCCCGGTTGCGTTCGCGAACAGGCCGAAGGCGATGCCCGAGTTCTGGACGTGGTGGATCGCGAACGGGCCGAGGACGTGCACCTGATCGTCCAACGCGAGCTGACTCGCGACGATGTGCTTCGTCACCTGGTCGGCCAGGACGGCCGCAGTAACGACGAGGCCCAGGCCGATCCACTGGGGCCAGCGCGCGGCGAGTGAGCGCGTCGCCACCGAGATGGGCGTCAAGGCGTCGGTGGACGAGCCTACGCGGACGTCGACCGCGCGCGGCTCGCTCAACCCCGGCCTCCCCGCGCGTCGTCGGCGCACAGCGTCGCCCAAGGCAGGTACTCGAGCCGCTCGGGCTCGATGTGGCGTCCGCAGGCGGCGCAGACGCCGAAGGTCCCGTCGTCGATGCGCTTCAACGCGGCCTCGATCTCCCGCAGGACGTTCCCGGAATTCTCCTCGAGCGTGTAATCGATCTCCCGGTCGACGGTCTCGGTAGCGATATCCGCCAGGTGGTTGTCGCCGGGGCCCATGGCGAGGTCGCCGGTGATCTCGTCCGGAACACCCGGACTCTCCTTCTGCAAGTAGTCGATCGCGTTTCGCACTTTGCGGCGCTCATCTTCCAGCCGCGCGCGGAAATGCTCTGTATCGATCTGCGTACTCATCACGCCTACCGTGGGTGCGCGAGCCGTCGCTCCGCCTCCGCTGCATCGATTCCGGCCAACTCGACGATCTTGTCGCGGCTCGACGGCCCTGAAACAAGGGTCAGGCTCTTCCCGGGCAGGTCGAGGCGCTCGGCGAGTAGCGTGAGTACGGCCTCGTTTGCCCTGCCGCCCTCGGGCGCGGCGGTCACGCGAACCTTCCAACCCTCCCCGTGCCTGCCGACGATCGCGTTGGAGCGCGCTCGGGGTGAGACGCGCAGACGGAGACGGGTCGAGGGCGCGGCCATGAGCCCAGTATAAGTTTGGAGTCCCTTTCGCAATGGGGCCTCGTCGCCGGGGTGCGATGGTCGGTTCCTGGCAAGGACGCAGGGAGTGTTCGTATCGAGTAGATACGGGCGCGACCGAGGACGCCGCCAGGGGCCGTCCAGCGCGGCCCGGCGGCTCAGTGCTTCATTGTGAAAGGGACTCTCAAGCTGCCTCCGCGCGAGCCTCCCCATCCGCGTCCTCGACCGCGTCGAGGGCCGCCCCGAGCAGCGCCTTGATCCGGTGTGTCTCGGTCCCGAGTCGCTCGCGCTCGGCCAGCGCCTCACGCGTGATCTTCCGCGCCTCGGCGTGCGCTTCCTCGAGCACGAGCGCCGCTTCGCGGCGGGCCTGGTCCTTGAGCTCGTGCGCGGTCTGCTCGGCGCTGGTCAGGGTCGTGCGGAGGAGGCTCTCGAGCTCGCGGTGACGCTTCAGCTCGGCCTGGAGCCGCTCGATCCGGTCTGCGTAGTCCGCTCGCTCGCGCCAGACGGTCTCGAACGAGTCGACGACCTCCTCGATCGTGCGGTCGACTGGCGTGCATGTGTAGCCGAGCAGACCGCGCTTGAAGCGGACATGTCTCAGTTCAACAGGTGTGTAGGCCATGACGGCCCCTCCTTTCTCGGTCAGACGCTGTTGAGGATCGTGTCGATCACTGTCCTCAGGATGAGGAGAGAGATGACCGCGACGACCGGAGAGAGGTCGAGCGGCCCAAACGAAGGCAGCAGGCGTCGAAACAGCCGGAGATACGGCTCGCAGACGTCGCGCAGGAAGTCTTGAATGCGGCGAAGCCAGGGTGAGTACGGAAGCCTGACCCAGGAGCTCAGGACGTAGATGAAGATCAAGAGGATGTAGACCGAGATGAAGATGTCGACGAAGCGTTTCGCCGACGAGATCGCGTCGAAGAGCAGGACGGAGTGCGGGCTCAGGCCCATGCGCTTAGGTTCGGCTCCGGGGGCGCTGTTCCTACGCGTCGTGCGTCAGGCCTGATTGAAGAAGCCGCCGCTTTCGAGCAGCCGGGCGCGCTCTTCGGCCGAGACCTCGACGTTCCGAGGTGTCAGCAAGAAGACCTTGTCGGCGACGCGCTGCATCCCGCCGTCGAGGGCGTATGTGAGCCCGCTGGTGAAGTCGATCAGGCGCTTCGACAACTCCTGGTCGGCCCCCTGGAGGTTGAGGATCACGGGGATTCCGTCCTTGAAACGGTCCGCGATCTGCTGAGCGTCCTGGAACGTGTGCGGGACGACGAGATGGACGCGGACAGAAGGGACCGGCGTCGGGCCCGGCATCGGGGCGACTTCGCCGCGCCGCTCACGTCGTCTCGGCCTGACCACCGCGGTGCGCTGCTCGTCCGCGTCGGGGTCGGTCCAGTCGTCGAATTCCTGCCGCCTGCTGCGGGGCGTCAGGCGGCGGACGTTCGGGCGCTCGCTGTACGTGCGCTCGAGCTCCTCCTCGGTGACGTAGCCGTCCTCGTCCCACTCGTCGTCCTCTTCGGCAATCCCGAAGTAGACGAGCGTGCGGTTCCAGACGTCTCCGAAGGCCATTTCCAGGGGATCTTAACCGTGGTAGAGCACGGAGCCTATTCGGATCAGCGTGGCCCCTTCCTCTACCGCAACACGATAGTCCTGGCTGGTTCCCATCGACAGTTCTGCGAGATCTCGCTCGACCGCGAGCTCGCGCAGGCGGCGAAAGTATGGGCGCGATGCCTCGGGATCACCTGTCTCGGGCGGCATCGTCATCAACCCCTTCACGTCGGGGTAGGAGGCGATCAGCGCGTCGAGCTCGCTTTCCGGGACGCCGGACTTGGTCTCTTCGCCGGAGAGATTGACCTCGACGAGCGCCGGAATCTCGAGGCGCTTCGCGGCGGATTCCGACGAAAGCGAGTGGACGAGTTCGCAGATCCGGTTGACCGTCTTTGCCTTGCGGCTCTGCAGATGGCCGATGAAATGCCAGCGAAAGGCGTCTCCGTAGGCGGCGTGCTTGGCCTCGAGATCCTGCGCCCGGTTCTCCCCCACCACGTCGATCCCGGCCTCGGCGAGTACTGCCAGTTCCTCGACGGACACGTACTTCGTCGCGGCGACGATCGTGACGCCAGCGCCGACTTCTGCGCGGATTCGCTCGTAGCGGCCGCGAACCTCGTCAGGCGACACGCGCTAAAACCCCTTGCACCCCGCGCGGCTTCCCATCCCGTCGATGGGAAAAGAAGAGCCGCGGATTGCAGGCGGTACAAAGGTCGAACCGCTCGATCCGAGCGACGCCAGCGTCGCGTAGCTCTCGTTCGGCAGCCTGCTGGAGGTCGAGCTTTCGCCCACACATGATTCTTGCTCCGAACTTTGCCCGGTATGGGACTGCGACCTCCTTGTCAATCTCGTAGCAGCAGGGCCCGATCGACGGCCCGATCGCCGCGGCGAGGGTCCCGCCGAGCGCCTCGATGCCCGCTCGGACGATCCCGTCGAGAAGCCCGATTCGGCCGGCGTGCAGAACGCAAACCGCCGGCGCGGCGCCATTCGCGCGGACAAGGACGATCGGGACGCAGTCGGCTGCGAGGGCCAGAACGGGCAGCCCGGGCTCGTCGCTCCAGAGCCCGTCGCCCTGAATTCCGCCGCGCTCGCCCTGCTGCGCACGGTTCACGACCGTCGAGTGAACCTGGTAGTTGAGCGCGAGCCTCGCGGGGTCCGCATCGATCTCGGCGCAGGCTCGCCGGCGGTTCTCGTCGACGCGCTCGACGACGTCGCCCGTCTTGCGCCCGAGGTTGAGCGACGCGTACGGCCCTTCGCTGACGCCTCCGACGCGCGTCGTGAAGACGACCTCGTACGGCCCAGGGAAATCCCAGCGGATCATCCGCTGATCAGCTCCCGCGCGGCCTCGAGCTCGGACTCGCGCCCGTCGAGCTCGCCGTTCAGCTTCCGGCGGCGGAGCTCCGCGAGAATCTCCCCCACGCGCGGCGACTCGCCGAGCCCGAGCTCGGCCAGGTCGCTGCCGGTCACCTCGAGCCGGATGTCGCGCAACCCGCGGAAGTACTCGTGCAGGGGCTCGAGCTCGGCGATCGCGAGGGCAAAAAGAGGCGCGTCCGGTGCGTAACGGTCGGCCAGCGCGACGATCTCAGCGGGCTCGACCTCCCGCTCGCGGAGACGCTCGACGATTCGCGGGCCGACCGTGACCGCGGCCGCGATCTGCTCCGCGTCGCGCCGCCGCACCTTCAGCCGTTGCAGCCAGTCGTACACCTCGTCGGGCGGCAGCTTGCGCGCGAGGGCGATCAGCCCGAGGCGCCAGGCGGGGACATCGATCTCGTACTGCTGAGCGAGCGCCAGCAGCCGCGCGAGGAGCGTCACGGCCTCGTCGTCGGCGGCGAGGTGTGGGTGAATCGCCTTGTCGGCTTCGAGCTCGGCGAGCCGGAGAATCGAGTGCTCGACCTTGCCCTCTTCGAGCAGCGCGACGAGCTCGTCGCGGAGGCGAGCGGACGACAGGTCGCCGACGAGCCCCATCTCGATCGTGCCCCGCGCGAGCCGCACGGTGTGTTCATCCATCCGGAACCCGTAGCGGTTCTCGTAGCGGATCGCGCGGAAGATCCTGGTCGGATCGTCGATGAACGAGAGGTTGTGCAGAACGCGGATCCGCTTCCCGTCGAGATCGGCGCGGCCCCCGAAGGGATCGACAAGCCGCCCGTAGTCGTCGCCCTTCAGCGAAACGGCCATCGCGTTGATCGTGAAGTCACGGCGAAACAGGTCTTCGCGGATCGAAGCGTGCTCGACGGCGGGCAGCGCCGCCGGCGCGTCATAGAACTCGGTCCGCGCGGTCACGACGTCGACTCGCTCGCCCTTCCCGTAGACGACGACCGCGGTGCCGAACTTCTCATGAGCCCGCACGCGGCCGCCCAGGGCGTCGGCGAGGGCCTGCGCGAGCGCGATCGCGTCCCCCTCGACGGCGATGTCGACGTCGAAGCTGCGTTCACCGAGCAGGATGTCCCGCACCGTCCCGCCGACGAGGTACACGCCGTCATAGGCTTCACTGAGCGCTGCGACCGCCTCGAAGACCGGAGCGAGCCGCTCGAGCTGAGCAAGCTCGCTCGAGAGCGAGACGCCGGGGCGCCTGGTCGTCGCTGCACGTTCTCCCAGCCCCGCGAGCACATCGCCGCGGGTGACGACTCCGGCGAGCTTCCCGTCGCGCAGGACGGCGACCCGGTCGTCGCCGGCTGCCAGCAGTCGCTGCAGCTCCGAGAGGGGGGTTTCCTCGTCGCAGGTCGCGACGCGGGAGCTCATGATTCCCTTGACGGGCGCGTGCGAGAGGCCGTGCGAGATCGCCTTGTCGAGGTCCTCGCGACTGACCGCTCCCACGACTTCGTCGCCCGCAGCGACGAGGATCCCGCTTTGGGCAAAACGCTGGCAGGCGACCATCGCGCGGGCGACGGTCTCCTCGGGCGCGATCGTCCGCGCCGGCTTCGACATGACGTCGCGCGCGTGAGCGGGTTCGTTGACCGCCTCGCCCAGGCGCTCGACCACGACGCGGCGCGCCTCGTCCAGCGACCCTCGATAAATCGCCGAAGCAGCCCGGGCGTGCCCGCCGCCGCCCAGCACCGCGGCGAGCGCAGCGGCGTCGAGCTCGGGGACGCGGCTGCGCGTCACAGCGAAGATGCGGCCGTCCATCTCGACGAGCACGGCGAGGCCCGCGCAGTCGGTGACGTCGATGAGCTTGTGCGCGAGATTCGAGATTCCCTCGACGTACTCCGGCGCCACCGCCGCGGCTACGAGAACCTCGAGGCCGGCCACCTCGTGGGCCTCGAGCGAGCCGAGCAAGGTTGACAGGAGCTCCCGCTCCGTCTCTCCGAGCGGCGTATGGAGGAAGCGCGAGAGGAGCTCTTGCTCGGCCCCGTGGCGCAGGCACCAACCCAACGCCTCGGCGTCGCGCTGCGTGGTCGTCGCATGCGTGAGCGAACCCGTGTCCTCGTGGATCCCGAGCGCGAAGACGGTCGCCTCCAGGGCGCTGACCGCCACCTCGCGCTCGGCGAGCACGCCGACCAACGTCGTCGTCAGAGCGCCGTCCTCGGAGACGACGACGTTCTCGGGCGGCGCCCAGTCGGGCAGCTCGTCGCCGTGATGGTCGAAGACGACCTTTTCTACCGTCGGATCGAGGGCTACCGGCTCGAGCTCGCCGAGTCGAGAGGCGTGCACCGTCTCGACGACGATCAGGCGCCGAACCGCATCCAGCTCGAGCCGCGACGCGTCGACGACGAAATCGAGCTCGTCGGCATGGAGGCGGTAGAACTCGCGAACATTGCGGTTGAGCGAGCCGGCCAGGCAGACCACGGAGCCGGGATAGAGGCGGCGCGCGGCCAACATCGCCGCGAAGGCATCGAAATCGGTGTTGGTGTGGGTCCCGACGAGAGTCTCAGCTCGCATGCCCACATTTTGCGGTCAGAGCGCGGCGATCGCCTCAATTTCGACTTTCGCCCCGGAAGGGAGCGCCGCAACCTCGACGGTCGAGCGGGCGGGCGGGGCGCCGCCGACGTGGCGCGCATACACCTTGTTCATGGCTGCGAACTCGCCCAGGTCGGCGAGGAAGACGGTCGTCTTCACAAGCCGGTCGAGCGCGCTCCCGGCTGCTTCGAGGATCGCCTGCAGGTTCACGAAGATCTGTTCCGTCTGCTCCTCGATCGAACCGCTGATCTCGCCGTCGCCAGGGCTCAGGCCGAGCTGGCCGGAGACGAACACGAATCCGCCCGCGCGAATCGCCTGCGAGTAGGGGGCGCCCTGAAACGGGCCGGGAGCTTGCTCGGTGCGGACGACGGATTTTGTCTCAGCCGCCATCGCTCTCCTTTCTCCTGCGGGGCCGGCAGCTCTGCGCCAGCGCGACGCCAAGCCCTTTGAAGATCGCTTCCAGCACGTGCTGCGTGTCCCGCCCCTCGATCAGGCGGACGTGGAGAGTCAGACCGGCGCCCTCGGCGAGCTGGGTCAGGAACCGGGCGACGAGGTCGGTTGCAAGTCCGCCGACGCCCATGTCGGAGAGATCGACGTTGGAGACGAGCAAGGGGCGTCCCGAAGCCTCGAGCGCGACGTGGGCGAGCGCCTCGTCGGCCGGTACGACGGCGGAGCCGTGGCCGCGCGCGCCTTCGGCTTGCAGAGCCCCGGAAAGCGCCTGGCCGAGGGCCCGGCCTGCTGCCGCCACCTCGGCGTCGGGCTCCTCGGGCGCCACCTCGAGCGCGATATCGAACGAGGCGTACTCCGCCAGGAGCATCAGGAGGTGGTCGAGCACGGGGATTCCGGTCTCGACCGTCGCTCTTCCCGTTCCGTTGACGTCGACCCGCGCCTGCAGCCGGCCTTCCTCTCCCGCGTACCCCGTCAGCGCCATCCCTCGAAGCAGGGTACCGCAGTCTCCAGCGCCCACCGATACGGCTTCTGGCGGTTCCGAGGACCGTCTGCGGCCAGATGACACGTGTGTTCAACAAGCTTCGGCGTCTTGCGGTGCCCGCTGCCCTGGCGAGCGCACTGACACTCGCACTCGGAGACACTGCAGTTGCCTCCTCCCAGGCGGGACCGGCGGTCGGCGGCTCGGTCATGGTGGTCGGCTACAGCTCCGACCGCGCACTTCGGCGGGCTGTCGCGGAGTCAGGATCCCGCGTCGTCCGCCGGATCCGGCCGCTGCAGGTCGCGGTCCTCAGAACTCCTCCGGCGGCAGCTCGAGTGCTGGACGGGCTGCGCGGTGTCCGCTACAGCGACCGGCCCGTTCTCCGACACCAGCTCGTCGACCCCGGGGTCGCCCCGGCACCCGTGCTGGGCGGCGCTTACGAGTGGCAGTTCGCAGCGGCGAGAGAGAACCTCGTGCCGACGAGCGTGTCCCGCGCTGCATCGGCGATCACCGTCGCGGTCATCGACACTGGCGCAGACGTCGCGGCGCCGGACCTCGCCGCGAAGACTCCCGCAACCTGGAGTGTTCGCAGCAACTCCTCGGACGTCACCGACTACCAGGGACACGGCACGTTCGTCTCGTCACTCTCGGCCGGCTCCCCGACGAACGCCGAGGGCGTGGCTGGTTTCGGCGGCGACGCCAAGCTACTTGCGATCCAGGCGGGCGCGGTCGACGGCACTATCACTGACGTCGACGAGTCGACCGCGATCGTCTACGCGGTCGACCACGGCGCGAAGATCATCAACATGAGCTTCGGCGGTCCCGCGACCTCTCCCACAGAGCAGAGCGCGATCGCCTACGCGGCCGCGCACGGCGTTCTGCTGGTCGCCGCCGCGGGCAACAGCGGCCAGACCGGAAACGACCCCAGCTATCCGGCCGCCCTTCTGCAGCCGCTCGGCTCGAACGGCCAGGCAGGCATCGGCCTCGCGGTCGCCGCCTCGAACCTCAGCGGGGCGCGCGCGTCCTTTTCGAACTATGGGTCGTATATCTCGCTGGCGGCGCCCGGAGAGAATGTCTTCGGCGCGCTCTCGTCGAGCTCCGATCCGAGCTTCTGGCCTCGTCAACACCTCCCCGGTTCCGCTGTCGGCATCTACGGCTACGGCAGCGGTACCTCCTTCTCCTCGCCCGAGGTCGCGGGCGCCGCTGCGCTCGTCTGGGCCGCCAATCCGCGCCTTGCGGCCACAGACGTGGCGGCGATCCTCAAGCAGTCCGCCTCGGGAAACGGCGGCTGGAACCAGGACACCGGGTACGGAGTCCTCGACGTCGCCGCAGCGGTCGCAAGGGCGCAGGGCGGCGCCGTCGCGGTGCCGACGGTTACCGTTGCCGGTACTCGCTCAGGGCTCCGCGTCAGCCTTTCCTGGAGCTCGCGCGGAGCCGTCAGCTACCGGCTGTACGTCAGCCGGGACGGCGGCATCCCGCAGACGCTCTTGGGCTCGACGACGGCGACGGCGGCGAGCCGCCAGTTCGAGCCGGGCCACTCCTATTCATTCACGGTCACGGCAACCGATGCGTACGGTCTAACCGTCGCCTCGACGCCCTACGCAGTCACGCTGCCCTACTCGGCCGTGAGGCTCGAGCTTCGCGCGTCGCCGCCGGCAAGGAACAAAACGGCAGCGCGCCTACGGGGCCTCTTCACCCCGGCGAGCAAGGGCGTCGCTCTCGGCGGACGCAGGCTCGTCCTCGAGTGGCTCGACGGTCATACGTGGCGTCGCTTCGCGGCGGCCAGCACCAACAGCAACGGCGTCGCGGCGTGGACGCTCGCGCTTCGTCACGGGAGCTACCGAATCCGAGCGCGCTATGCCGGGGCCGACGAGCTCGCCCCGGCAACGAGCCGAGCGGTCACGATCTCCGTTCGCTAGCGGTCGATGCGCTCGCTGCGTGCGCCCGCGGCATCGCTTGCGATGCCGTCTAAAAGGCCGCGCCGACATGGCGGCGCGGCCGCTAAACCCGGGTGATCCGTGCGCTCAACCTTCGATCCGTTCGCTGCGTGCGCCCGCGGCATCGCTTGCGATGCCGCCGAAAAGGCCGCCCGATTCACTCGGGCGGCCGCTAAACCCGGGTGATCCGTGCGCTCAACCTTCGATCCGCTCGCTACGTGCGCCCGCGGCATCGCTTGCGATGCCGCCGAAAAGGCCGCCCGATTCACTCGGGCGGCCGCTAAACCCGGGTGAACCGTGCGCTCACCCTTCGATGCGCTCTATGCGTGCGCCCGCGGCATCGCTTGCGATGCCGTCTAAAAGGCCGCGCCGACATGGCGGCGCGGCCGCTAAACCCGGGTGATCCGTGCGTTCAACCTTCGATCCGCTCTATACGTGCGCCAAGCGACCGGAGCCGCTCGTCGATCCGCTCGTAGCCACGGTCGATCTCGCCGACGTTGCCGATCGTCGAAGTTCCTTCGGCGCACAGGCTCGCAATCAGCATGGCCATCCCGGCCCTGATGTCCGGGCTCGCCATCCGCTGGCCGAACAGCCTCGCGGGGCCGGTGACGACGGCGCGGTGCGGGTCACAGAGAATGATCCGCGCGCCCATCGAGACGAGCTTGTCCACGAAGAACAGCCTGTTCTCGAACATCTTCTCGAAGATCAGCACTGTCCCCCGCGCCTGGGTCGCGACCGCGAGCGCGATCGAAGTCAGGTCGGCTGGGAACGCCGGCCACGGCCCGTCCTCGATCTTCGGGATCTGACCGCCGAGATCGTCCTGGACGACGAGATCCTGGCCGGGAGGCACGCGCAAGGTCGTCCCGTCGAGCTCCACGGACACGCCCAGGCGCTCGAAGGAGGGCAGGATCGGGGCAAGATCCTCAGGAACGACGTCTTCGATCGTGACGTCGCCGGCCGTCACCGCCGCGAGACCGATGAAGCTCGCGACCTCGACGTGCTCACAGGCGATCCGCCACTCGCCGCCCCGCAGCCGCTGGACGCCTCGCACGGTGAGGACGTTCGAGCCGATCCCCTCGATCTCGGCGCCGAGCGAGCGCAGGAATCGGCAAAGGTCCTGGACATGAGGCTCGCAGGCGGCGTTGCCGATCACGGTCTCGCCCTGGGCGAGTGACGCCGCCATGACCGCGTTCTCAGTCGCCATCACGCTCGCCTCGTCGAGGAAGATCCGCCTGCCCCGAAGACCGTCGGTCTGCATCTCGTAGCCGCCGTTGATCTCGATCCGCGCGCCCAGCTCAGCGAGTGCGTGAATGTGCGGATCGAGCCGGCGCCGGCCGATCACGTCGCCCCCCGGAGGCGGTACCGACGCACGACCGACGCGCGCCAGCAGCGGCCCCGCGAGCAGGAACGAGGCGCGGATGCGGCTGGCGAGCTCGTTGTCCACCTCCGTGGTGGCGAGATCGGACGCGTGTACATGCACCTCGTTCGCACTCGTCCATTCCGCATCTGCTCCGAGCTGCGTCAGCAACTCGACCATCGTCTCCACATCGCGGATCCGGGGCACGTTTTTCAGGGTCACCGGCTCGTCGGTGAGCAGGCACCCGGCAAGGATCGGTAGCGCTCCGTTCTTGTTCCCGGACGCGGTGATGCGGCCGTTCAAGGATTGTGCGCCCTCGATTACGAACGTTTCCATGAGCGCGTCGGCGACAACGGTCGACGGCATCTGCCCGGCTATCGTACTGACCCGTGGAGACGACACGCGAGCAGGCGTGGGAGACGCTGACGAAGTACACCAAGAGCGAGCCATTGCGGCGGCACGCGCTCGCCGTCGAGGCGGCCGTCGGGGCCTACGCTCGCAAGTTCGGCGACGACGAAGAGCTCTGGCGAGTGACCGCGCTCCTGCACGACTTCGACTACGAGATCCACCCCACGCTCGACAAGCATCCCCAAGACGGCGCCCCGATCCTGCGCGAAGAGGGCTACCCCGAGGGGGTCATCCAGGGCGTCCTGTCGCACGCCGAGCATCTCGGCCTGCCGCGCGACACACCTCTGAAGAAGACGCTCTTCGCCTGCGACGAGCTCTCCGGCTTCATCCACGCTTGCGGGCTCGTTCGGCCGGATGGGATCGAAACCCTCGAGCCGAAGTCGGTGCGCAAGAAGCTGAAGCAGCCGTCGTTCGCCTCCGGCGTCAACCGTGACGACGTCTACAAGGGCGCCGAGTTGCTCGGCGTCGAGCTGGACGAGCACATCGCTTTCGTCATCGAAGCCTTGCGGCCGATCGCGCGTGAGCTCGGGCTGCGGACGGCGGCCGATGTTCCGGCCTAGGCGGCGCTTGCGATGCCGACTGGAAGCGTGGCGGCTTTGCCGGCGCGCCGTCTAAACCGCGGTTCAAGAGGCAGCCCGACTGCGAACCGCCCTCGACCTCTCGGCCTAGAGCGCGTTCAGCATGCGCTCAACGTCGTCCTCGTTCGTCCACCAGCCACAGGAGACGCGGAGCCACCCCGTGGCCGGAATGTCCCGGACGACGACTCCGGCTTCGTAGAGCCGCGCCGCCGCCTGCGCTGCGTCGCCCGCACCGAATGAGATCAGGCCGGCCTGGTCGGGCGCGGTGATGACCTCGTGGCCGGCCTCGACCAGCCGCCCCCGACAGTAAGCCGCCAGCTCTCGCGTTCGCTCGTAGCGCCACTTCGGCGCCGCTTCGAGCGCCGCAAGCAAGCCGGCCAGCGTCCCGGGCGCATACCAAACTGAGTCGAAACGCGCTGCCCCTGGCTTCGGCGTGAACGACTCTTCGATGTCGTAGGCCGACTGGGACATGTAGGTCGGCAGAGCGACCCGGAGGCGCTCGGGATCGCGAACGTAGAGGGCTCCGGTCGAGTCCGGGCCGCAAAGCCACTTCTGTCCGGAGACGGTGTAGAAGTCGAATTCGACCGCCTGGGTCGGGCAAGCCCCGGCCGTCTGCGCGCCGTCGACGAGGATCGAGACCCCCGGCCGGCGCGGCAGCTCAGAGGGAAAGTGCGAGTTGCCCGTCACCCAGGACACGTGCGACAGCGCGATCAACTTTGTCCGGCTCGTCATCTGCTCCGAAACCAGGCGCGGGGCCTCGTCCGGTGGGGCGTCGCGGACGTGCGCGACGCGAACCCTCGCCGGAGACGCGAGCAGCGGCCCGAGCAGTCCGAAGTGCTCGACGTCGGTGGTGACGATCTCATCCTCGCCGCTCAGGTCGAGCCCGGCGAGAACGACGTTGCACGCGTTCGTGGTCGAGCTGACCAGTGCGACGTTTTCCGGACCGACCTCGAGGACGCCGGCCAGCTCCTCGCGGGCGCCCTCCCGCAACGCGAGTAGTTGCTCGAAGTACTCCTTCCCGCCGCGGCCCTGCGCGAGGTCGCGTCGGTTCCATTCCGTCATCGCGTCGACCGTCGCGCAGGCGAGCGGGCCGTTCGTTCCTGCGTTCAGGTACGCGTAGCGCCGGAGAACCGGGAACTGCGCTCGAGCCTCTTCGAAGGTCATGCCACTCTCGCCTCAACGGGCGTGTGGTCCGAGAGGACGCGGCCCTCGACACGCCGTCGGTCGACCGGCCAGCGGGCCACCCCGTCAACCGAGGCCCCGCGCACCAGGATTTGGTCGATCCCCTCGGCGGCCGGCTCGGAGAACCCCCAGTCTTCGCTCGTCAGCTCGGCTTGGGTGGCCGAGCGCACAGCCGGGACGTTGAAGTCACCCGCGAGCACAACGACGTCGCCTGGCCGCGCGAGGCCGTCTAAAAAGACAGCAGCGCGGAGCAGCTCCGCGTCGGCGAGCCGCTGGTCTGCCGGGTAGCTCGTCGCATGGAGATTTGCGACGAGGATGGTCAACCCGTCGCGCATTCGCGCCCTGACGGTCTGGACGATGCGGCGCTCCTTCGCCCAGGCCAGCCGTGCCACGAGGGGCAGCGAGAGCCATCGTGACTGGGACTCTCGGAAGTCGCGGCTGTTCAAGACAAGGCGGTCCCGGCTGAGAACCTCCCCTTCAGGGCTGAGCAGAATCGCGATTGCCTGACCGGCGACCGCTGAACGAAGCAAGCCAGTGTGGACCGACGTCATCCGGCGCCCGAGCTCGGCAGAGATCGGCAGCGGCCCGAGCCGGGGCATCTGCGCAACGTCGGCATACGTCTGCATGCCGCTCCAATGGTCGAGGTGGACGCAGGCCCAGGCCGGCAGCTCTTGTAGACAGAGCATGTCGGGCCGGTCGGCTACGGCGAATCGCACCATCTCCTCGAGATATGCGCGCCGCTCAGGCGGCTTCGCGTTGCCGTGAAAGACGTTCCAGGTACGAATGAGGAGCGCCAGAGCGCGGCTAGTGTAGGCGCGTGTTTCGGCGCGGCCGCTTCACCGACGTGATCTCGCGGCAACTCGATCTCTTCATCCGCGAGGAAGCCGACTTGATCCGCGAGTGTGAGGAGGCCGAGCGCGCCTACAACAACGCGGCGCGCGACGATGCGGAGGAAAAGTACGGCGACTACGTCGACGTCGTGGAGACCGGGACCGAGCTGCTCGCCGATCTGCGCGACCACTTCTCGGCGACCCTCGACGAGGAGACGTCCGAAGCCTACGAGGACGAGTTCAACCGCGCGGTCCT
>VAWI01000060.1 GCA_005884005.1 Actinomycetota bacterium | reverse complement strand
GAGGCCGAGCGCGCCTACAACAACGCGGCGCGCGACGATGCGGAGGAAAAGTACGGCGACTACGTCGACGTCGTGGAGACCGGGACCGAGCTGCTCGCCGATCTGCGCGACCACTTCTCGGCGACCCTCGACGAGGAGACGTCCGAAGCCTACGAGGACGAGTTCAACCGCGCGGTCCTCAAGCGCCTGCCGCGGTTCGCGCTCGAGATCGAGAACCGCTGAGGCGCTCGCTTGCGTCGGCTGCTAAGCGGGTGGGGCTGAGTCTTTCGAGACGGGTTCGTTAGGCGTCGTCGTCGGCGCGACGGATCGCAGCGGCGGCGTTGACCAGTGCGAGGTGGCTGAGGCCCTGCGGGAAGTTGCCCAGGAATGCCCCCGTTTCGGGATCGATCTCCTCGGCGAAGAGCCCGACGTCGTTTGCGTGCTCGACGACCTGGCGCATAGTGTCCCGCGCCTCGCGCACGCGCCCGGCCCGGGCCAGAGCCTCGACGAGCCAGAACGAGCAGGCGACAAACGCGCCCTCGGCCTGCTGCTGCCCGCTGTAGCGGTGGAGGAGCCCGCCGCCGGCGTCGAGCTCGTCCCGAATCGCGTCGACGAGGGACGAGAACCGTTCTCCCCGGACGTCGAGGAAGTTCATCCGGGAGATCCGGAGCACGCTTGCGTCGAGCTTGCTGCTCCCCGGGAACATCACGTAGCAGCCGCGCTCTTCCGACCAGCAGTCGTCCTCGATGAATTCGCGCACGTCCTTGGCGCACTCGCGCCACCTCTCGGCACGGTCGCGCGGGAGCTGCCCGTCCTCGACGAGCCGGAGGGCGCGATCGAAGGCCGTCCAGACCCCCAGCTTGGAGACTGTGTAGTGCTCTTGATCCGGCAACTCCCACAGCCCGGCATCCTTCTTTGTCCAAATCCCTGTCAGATGGTCGAGAATCTCGGCCAGCCTGCCGGCCGTGACATCGTCAAGGGCGTTGCCGTCGCGGACGTACAGCTCGGCCGTCTCCAGGAGATCGCCGTAGCAGCCGAGCTGCAGCTGCCCTGCCGCGCCGTTCCCGCGCCGCACCGGGCGCGAGCCGCGATAGCCGTCGAGGCCTAGCTCTTCTTCTCCTGAGACCGTCTCGCCGTGGAGGTCGTAGAAGACGTGCAGCTCGGGCTCGGTCTTCTCTACCGCGTGAAGCAGCCAGGCGAATGAGGCGTGGACCTGCACGAGCAGATCGAGGCTGATCAACGCGTCAAGTGTGAACGCTGTGTCTCGCACCCACGAATACCGGTAGTCGTAGTTGCGGTCTCCCCCGATCCGCTCCGGTAGCGACGACGTCGGCGCCGCGACGATCGCGCCCGTCGGAACGTAAGTAAGCAGGCGAAGCGCAAGCGCGCTTCGGCGCGCGGCAGCGTTCCACTCGCCCTCGACGCCCGCGTCGGCAAGCCACCGGCTCCAGTCGGCGGCTGTATCGGCGAGCCGCCTTTCGGCCCAATCGCGACGTGCGAACGGAATCGGCTCGTCGTGGGTCGCGCGCAGTACGAGCGACCCGCCCGAGCCCTTCTCTGTCTCGAATGACGCGGTGATCTCGGTCTCGCTGTGGTGGGGCTCGCCGGCGTCGAACGGGTAGACGACGAGACTGAGCCCTCGCGACGTCGCACGGACCGCTCCACCGATCCGTTCGATCGACGTCTCCCCCGCCCCCTCGCCGGCGCCGAACCGCGGTGCGATCCGCCAGCGCATCGGCACGGAGCCGGACACACCGTCGATGCGCCGCACCAGCTCGAACCACGGCAGGAGTCCCCCGTGGTCGAGGGTGATCGCGTCCGTCACCCGCGCGGTGCCCCGCGCCGTGACGAACGTCGTCTGCAGCACGTTCGTGTCCTCGACGTACTCCCGCTCGACGCGGAAGTCGATCGCCGGGGCTAGCTCGAACGAGCCGCCACGCTCCGCGTCGAGGAGCCGTGCGAAGACGGTCTCGGAATCGAGGCGCGGCAGGGCGAGCCAGTCGATCGACCCGTCCCCCGCGACGAGCGCGCACGTCCGCCCGTCCCCGATCAGGGCGTACTCGCGAATCGGCGCGTACCCGTCGATCCGCTCCATGCGTGGAAGCTATCGGTGTCCGAAGTGGTGTGCAGCCGGTAGTGAGCCGAACACGTCCGCCCCGTTTGCGACGTCCTTCGCAAGCGGAACGAGTGACTCGAACTCGTGCACGAGCACATTCTGATTCCGGCCGGCTCGCTCGAACCGCCCGCGGGCGAGCACGAGCGGCTCGCTGCGGACGAGCGGACGGAAGCGCTGATAGACCGGCGGTGGCACGATCAGGTTCACCTGCCCGAACTCGTCCTCGAGCAGCATGAAGACGACGCCGTTGGCAGTCGAGGGCCGCTGGCGAGCGACAGCGAGGCCGGCGACTGCGATGCGTCCGCCGTGAGGCTGGTCGCCGAGGTTACGGCTGGAGACCACTTCCTCCGGCAGCCGCGGGCGCAGCAGCGCCAGCGGGTGTGTGCCAACGGAAAGGCTCGTCAGCCGATAGTCGGCGAGCATGCGCTCCCAGGGCGTCTGCTCGGGCAGCTCGGGCGTCGCGGCCGTGGGATCGAGCGCCAAAGTGAGCTGGCGCGCCTCCCCGCCCGAGCCGGGAACGCTCGCGGGGCGAAAGGCGAGACCGAGCTCCCAGAGCAGGTGCCTCCGCTCCCCGAACTCGTCGCAGGCGCCAGAGGCAACGAGCGCCTCGAGCCGGTTGTGGTCGAGCTCGACCCGCTGCGCCAGCTCTCGAACTCCGGCGAACGGCCCTCGCCGTTCGCGCTCCTCGACCACGGCCTTCGCGCCGGGCTCGCCGAGCGACTGCACATACTCGAGCCCGATTCGCACCGCGTCGTCCTCGAGGCCGCACTTCGCGGCGCTCCGGTTGACGTCGACCGGCCGCACCTCCACCCCGCGCCGCTGCGCGTCCCGTACCAGCGACGCGGGCGGATAGAAGCCCATCGGCTGCGCGTTCAACAGCGCCGCGAGGAACTCGCGTGGATGGTGATAGCGCAGCCACGTCGACTGGTAGGCGAGCAGGCCGAATGCCGCCGCGTGGGACTTCGGGAAACCGAAGCCGGAGAAGCTGGCCAGCTTGTCGTAGACGAGGTTCGCGGTCTCGCCGTCCACCCCCTTCCGCGCCGCGCCGTCGACGAAGCGGCCGCGATAGGCTTCGATCGCCTCTTCGCTCCGCTTGCGGCTCATCGCGCGCCGCAGCCCCTCCGCCTCGCCGACGGAGAAGCCCGCCAGCGCCATCGCGACCTCGAGCACCTGGTCCTGAAAGACGACCACGCCGAGTGTGTCCTTGAGCGGCTCCGCGAGCAGTGGATGGTCGACCGGCGGCACGAAGCTCGGATCCTCGCGCAGGCGCTGCCGATGCTCGATGTACGGGTGGACGGCCTTGCCCTGGATCGGCCCGGGTCGGACGAGCGCGACCTGGACGGTCAGGTCCTCGAGGTTCTCGGGCCGCGTGCGCAGCAGCGATTGCATCTGGGCCCGACTCTCGATCTGGAAGACACCGACGGTATCCGCGCGCTGGATATCGGCGTAGACATCCGGGTCGTCTAGCGCGATGCGGGAGAGATCCAATGGTTCGGTCTGCCGCTCCGCAATCAGCTCCACGCACTCCTCGACCGCCGAGAGCATCCCGAGCCCCAGCAGGTCGATCTTCAGGAAGCCGGCGTCCGCGCAGGAATCCTTGTCCCATTGAACGAGCTGCCGCCCCGCCATCGCGGCCGGCATCACCGGAACGAGCTCGACCAGCGGCCGGCTGGAGATGACCATTCCGCCCGGGTGCTGGGAGGCGTGGCGAGGCAGCCCGCCGATCTCACGACAGAGCTCGCAGAACGCGCGCCAGCGGGGCGAGCGGAGCTTCGTCTCCGCATCCGGCAGCGACACCACCTCCTCCGCAACTCGCCGCGGATTGCCTTCGGTGATCCGCGCCAACCGCTCGAGCTCCGCGTGCGGCAGGCCGAGGGCCTTGCCGACGTCGCGGATCGCGCCGCGCGCGTTGTAGGTCGGAAAAGCGGCGACGAGCGCGGCGTGCTCGCGCCCGTACTTGTCGCTGACCGCCGGGAGCAGCTTCTCCCGGATGTCGCGCGGGAAGTCGAGGTCGATGTCGGGCACCGCAGCCATGTCGCGGTTGAGGAAGCGGCCGAGCGAGAGCCCCGCCGCCACCGGATCGACGTGCGAGAGCCCGGTCAGGTAGCAGACGATCGAGCCGACGGAGCTGCCGCGGCCGCGTCCCGGTGGCAGCGTCGAGCGCGGCGAGTCGCGGCCACGCACCTCGACGGCCAGCTCCCGCGCCAGCTCGAGCACCTCCCAGTGCAGCAGGAAGAAGCCGGCCAGGCCGAGCTCGTCGATCAGCTTCAGCTCCTCGTCGAGGCGGGCTCGCGCTTTTCGCTTATGGCCATTGCGGCCGGAATACCGCGCCGCGAAGGCGTGGTCGCAGACGCTTTTCAGCTGCGCGATCGCGGGCTCGCCGTTCTCGGTGAAGTCCGGATAGCGGTAACCGAGGTCCTCGTTCAGGTCGAACTGGAGCCGCTCGGAGAGCTCCCCGCTCCGTTCGACTGCGTCCCGGTCGTGCGGGAAGAGCTCCTCGATCTCGGCCGGCGGCCGTAGGAAGCTCTCCCGGTTACCGCGCCGCTCGGCCTCGCAGCCGTCCAGCGACGTGCGGTTCTTGACGGCGACGAGCGCGTCCTGCAACGCCGTCAGGCGTCGATCGTGCGCATGGACGTCGCCGGTCGCCACTGTCGCGACGCCGAGCGCCTCGGCCAGCTCGCGCAGCACCGCGTTGCGACGAGCGTCGCCGCGCTCGAACGGCCGCTGCAGCTCGACGAAGAAGCGGTCACGGCCGAACGCCTGCGCGAGCGGCGCCGCCGCGTTCGGATTTCGCACCCCGAGCCCATGCCGCGCGCAGCCCGACAGACAGACAAGTCCTTCGTTCAGCTGCTCCAGCACCGCTTGCTCGAGCGCGGGCTCCAACAGCTCGCGCTCTTTTCCCTGGATCCGCGTCCCTGCATGGGCGGCGGTCAACAGCCGGCAGAGGTTCGCGTAGCCCGCGGCCGACTCGACGAGTAGCGTGACGTGCGACCCGTCCGCGAGCGTCACCTCGGCGCCGGTGATCGGCCGGACCCCGAACGCCTTCGCCGCCTGGGCGAACTCCAGCGAGCCGTAGATGCCGTCATGGTCGGTCAGCGCAAGCGCGCCGTAGCCGAGCTCGGCAGCCCGAATCGCAAGCTCCTCGGGCAGCGAGGCGCCGTCGAGGAACGAATAGGCTGAGTGCGCATGGAGCTCGACGTAACCCAACCGCTTCTCCTAGGCCCCGGCGACGGCGAGACGACCACCGATCGCCCCGAGCGGACGCTGCGGATCCTCTGCGAGCTCGAACAGCTGATCGTCTCGTGGTTCCGCTATGAGCCGGGCGAGGAAGGGCCGGATCCGCACATCCACCGGCAACACTCGGACGCGTTCTATGCCCTCGAAGGCGAGGTCGACTTCGGACTCGGCCCCGAGGTCTCCCGAGTCAAGGGCGGGCCAGAGACCTTTGTAGCCGCTCCGCCAAATGTCGTGCACACCTTCAGGAACTCGAGCGGCGCGACGGCGATCTTCCTCAACATCCACGCGCCGAGCATGGGCTTCGGCGACGTTCTCCGCGGTGGTGGCCACGAGCATTTCGATCAGTTCGACCCGCCCGAAGACGGAGGCAGGCCCTTCGAAGAAGCCATCGTTCAGCTCGCGGGCGCAGGCGAGCCGTTCGAGCACGAGACCACCTTCCACCGTGTCCAGGCCGAGCTGGCCGAGCTCTCTGTCATCGAGATGACCTTCCGCCCGGACTTCGAAGGTGTCGATCCGCACACGCACGAGGATCACGTCGACGCCTTCTACGTACTCGCCGGTGAAGCCGACTTCGTGATCGGCGACGATGTTCGGCGGGCCGCCCCGGGCTCGTTTCTCGCTGCACCCCCCGGGGCTCGCCATGGGTTCTCCAACCCGGGACCGACCGACTTGCGCGTCCTCAACTTCCATGCCCCCGACGCGGGATTCGTGAGCAGGCTGCGGAGCTAGTACGGCATGGAGGCCGAGGCCCGCTTCAACGAGATCGCCGACGACCTCGCCGCGCAAAACGACGACGTCGAGCTGGGGAAGATGTTCGGTATGCCGACGATCAAGCGCGGCGGCAAGGCGAGCTCCGGCTTCTGGAAGGGGTCGATGGTCTTCAAGCTGATCGATGAGGCAAAGCGGGAGCAGGCGCTCGCACTCGACGGTGCCGAGCGATTCGACCCAATGGGTGGCCGCCCAATGCGCGAGTGGGTCGTCGTTCCGGCGAGTCACTCGGACGAGTGGGCCCGGCTCGCCCAGGACGCGCTCTCGCTCTAGCAACCCTCCAGGCAAGCGCCGTCCTCGCCGATAGCGGAGGCGATGCGCGCCAAGCTCACGTTTCCGCTCATCGTCGCTTTCGCCGCCGCCTTCGCAGCTCAGGTCGAAGGGATGATGGTGACCCGCTGGGCCTCCGACCGCAGCACCGCCTGCTCCGCCTCCAGCCCCACGGGAGCGTGTGAGCTGAACGGTGTCGTCTCCTTCCTCGCCGGAACCTTCTTCGCCGTCGAGACGCTCGCCGCGACGCTCACCGCGCTCGTTCTCTACCGGAACCGGAAGCGCTTCAGCGCAGCCGTCACAGCCACAGCCCTGGTCGTCGCGCTCGCGGTGGAGCACGCGTGGTTGCTCACCTACGCGCACTGACGGAACCAACACTTTCCGGCCTTGCCACCCGGGTTAGACGGACGCCCGGGCAAAGCCCGGCCGTCCTCCAGTCGGCGTCGCAAGCGAACGCCTTGGCCTATGCGCGCTGACGGAACCAACACTTTCCGGCCTTGCCACCCGGGTTAGACGGACGCCCGGGCAAAGCCCGGCCTATGCGCGCTGACTGAACCAGCTCTGCTCCTCCCCATCCAGAAACACGACCGCGTTCTCGCCGGTCGCGAGAACGACGTCGAAGTACCGACGGTCGACCGGCTGATCCGTCCACCAACGATCGACGACGCGCCACTCCTCACGTACGAGCGCGACCTGCTGCCGATTCACGCTCCGCGGTGACCCATCGACATGGGTCTCGACGAGCGCCTGTTGCGGTGCATTGAGACGTCGTGTTACCGCCGAAGCGCTCACCGGCTTTGCCACCCGGATTTAGACGGCCGCCCGCGCAAAGCTCGGACGTCCTCCATGTCGGCGTCGCAAGCAACCGCCTCGGCGTTCAGTCGTCGCGCGGAACCAGTAGCGCTCTCTGCTCGGGGATTCGCGACCAGGGAGCCACCTCCACGACCGAGCACACCGCGCCGGAGCCGGCCCCGGCGCGAACCTGCTTCAAGCCTTCGCTGAGATGGGCGCGCAGCTCGAGCCCTTCGGACTGGACGAGCTCCAGCTGCCGACCGACTGTTTGCGAGAGCTCGACGAGCTCGAGTCCGAGCCGGGTCGCCGGCGCGGGCAGCTCCGCGAGCTTCGAGCCGAGCGCGACGCGGAGACGGTCGCGGTCAGCAGTCGCGTCACGCAACGTGACCGTGCGCCGCCACGATCCCCCTCCCACAAGCTTTGCAGACAGCGCGAGCTTGCGTACTGCTCTGTCGCCGCGCTCCGGCCGGGCGAGGAGCCGGTCGAGGAGGGCACCCAGCGCCCGCCGGAGCGTCAGCTCGTTCGCGACCGCCTCGGGGAACTCGAGCGTCTCCGCGAGCTCGTTCGCAACCTTTCGCGCACGGACCTTGCCGCGCTGCTCGCCTCTCGCCAGGCTCCAGGCCCGCCGGCCGTCCGGCCCCAATCGTTCGGCAACGGCGGCGCCCGGTAGCCCAGCAAGCTGTCCAAGCCTTCGCACTCCCAGCTCCTCCAGCTCCTCCCGGCGCTCGGGGTCGACCGGGAGCAGCGTCAGCGGCAACGGCGCGAGGAAATCGCGCGTCTGGCGGTTGGAGACGATCAGGGCCTGGCCGGATCGTGCGACGTGCGCGGCCGCGAGTGCGGCGAACCGACGCTCGGCGGCGCCGATACGCGCGTCCCACGCGGCCCCCACCGCGGCGAGCGCCCGCTTCAGCGCCGGCTCGATGCCGCCGTAGAGGCGCTCGATCCCGCGCGTCTCGAAGTAGACGCAGCCCACGGCGGCGGATTCAACCGCGAAGCCGGAGTCCTCCAGCCGCTTCAAGAGCTGCTCCCATTCGTGCTCGGCCGTCGCCGGATCCTGCTCGACGAGCGCAAGATCCGGGCAGAGCGAGAGCGCCTCCCCCAGCCGCATCCCCGGCTGCACGCCGGCCGCCTCGGCAGCCGCGGTCACAGGCCCAAGCAGGGCCTCCTCCCCCACCCCTGGCCCGAGTGCCGCAGGCCGAAGCGCGAGCGCAGGCCGCTCCCGCAGCGCTGCCCGCAGTTCGAATCCGGGGATGAGAAGACATGCGATCACTTACGAACGTATGTTCTACACGAACACATGTTCGCTTGTCAAGTCTTAAGTGCCCAGTTCCCAAGCACGCTCGACAGAGCGATTGAAAAGACAACAAACCCAAAAACCAAACCCAAACCCCTTGCCCGGAGGCGTCGCTTGCGACGCCGGAGCGTAAGAGGCCGCGCCGACATGGCGGCGCGGCCGCTAACCCCGGCCCAGTTGTCATACAGAGAGGAAGAAAGACAAAACAAATCAAGGAGGCGGCCCCTGCGGCGAGACCGCCTCCTCGTTGTCAGCTGGGTTAGCTTGGCGAGCCCCCATGCGGAAAGGTTCCCCTTCCTCTGCTGACTGAAGTAAATATCGGTGAGGAGGCCGAAACCTTTAGTCCTCGATTTCGGCAGCGGCACCGACCATCCGTGTGAACCGCGGCACGACCGAAAGCGTGTTCTCCTGCGTACACCAGCGCAGGTCGGCCTCGAGCCCTGGTGGGCCGTAAGTACGGGCGTTGACACCCTCCCAGGCTGTTGGATACGCCCGTGCGATCGCCGTGGAGGCAACCGCTGCGTCGGTTCGATCGCCGTCCAGCAGCTCGACGATTCGACCCGCGCAATAAGCGTCATCGACCGCGAAGGCGCCTTCGTAACCCGCGCAGACGACGGTGACGTCCTCGCCTGGGGCACGCCCCGCCGCCGCGACCGCGTCGAGGTTGAGCAGGCTGCCCAGCAGCACGATCTCCGCGTTCGCCGCCGCCGTGAGGATCGTCCGTGTTCCGTTCGTCGTCGACAAGATCGCGGTCTCGGCACGCGGCTCCAAGTAGTCGCGCGGCGAGGCGCCGAGATCGAAACCCTCGATCGGCACTGCCTTCCGCTCGCCGCCGACGACGGCCTCGTCGCCGAGCTGCTCGCGCAGCGCTCTGGCGTCGTCGATAGCGCGACAGCAGAGCACCCGGCGATACCCCGAGGCGAGCGCTTGAGCGATCGTCGAGGTCGCGCGCATCACGTCGACGACGACCGCCACGTGGGCCGGCCCGGCTTCCGCCGGAGTAAAGGCGACGTCAATCCGCATGGCGCATCTACGCTAACGGGCCATGGCTGCTGCGATGAGGTGCTACCGACATCCCGACAGAGAGACCTACATCTCGTGCTCGGAATGCGGTCGCCCGATCTGCACGGAGTGCATGACGCCGGCGCCGGTCGGCCAGCGCTGTCCCGAGCATTCCGGCAAGCCACAGGGCGTGGCGCGGATGACGCGCGGGGTCGGCCGGACCAGGATCGGCCGGACCGGGTTACAGACCACGGGGCTCGTCACGCGCATCCTGATCGGGATCAACGTCCTCGTTTACCTCGCCGAGCTTGCGCAGGGAGCGGGAATCAACGCCAATTCGGGCTCGATCTTCGAGAAAGGCGCGCTCGTCGGGGGTCCGACGCTTTTCCCGGACGGCTACATCGCCCACGGCGTCGCCCACGGCGAGTGGTGGCGCCTGATCACGGCTGCGTTCCTGCACTACGGACCGATCCATCTCGGCTTCAACATGTTCTTCCTCTACTGGATCGGCACACCGGTGGAGCAATACCTGGGCCGAGGCCGGTTCCTGCTCGTTTATCTGGTCTCCGGCCTCGCGGGGTCGGCCGGCGCGCTCGTTCTCTCTCCCCACGCGGTCACGGTCGGCGCTTCGGGGGCGATCTTCGGAATTCTCGGGGCCGCGCTGGTTCTCGAACGGCAGGGCTCTTATGTGCTCGGCGGGAGCGCGATGGGATTGATCATCATCAACCTCGCCCTGGGCTTCGTGCTCGCGAACGTCTCGATCGGCGGCCACATCGGGGGACTGATCGGCGGCGCGGCGTGCATGCTCGTCCTGTCGCGTTTCGGCCGAGGCCATGGCGCTTACGGACGGATCGGGGCAAGCGGAGTCGCCGGTGTGGTTGCGGTCGCCGTCCTCAGCGTCGTGATCGCGTACTGGCGAGCAAAGGGTTCTGCTTAGCCGAATGCGACCGAGAGTTTGGGGTCGCGACCTCCCCTCTCGGGATTAGACGGGGTCCGAGCAAAGCCCGGACGCCTCCGGGGCGTCGAAGCGAGCGCCTTTAGCCGAACCGCTCGACCTGGGTGACGTGGTCGAGCATGTCCTTCCAGGCGCGATCCGTCCCGGTCCCGCCATTGATGCGGTCGGCGTATCCGTCCCAGGCCCAGATCGTGTCGCGCCCGGCGCCCCCGTAGACGGCGTCTCTGCCGCCGTCTCCTTGGAGCTTGTCGTTCCCCGGCCCGCCGTACAGGACGTCGTTGGCCTCGCCGCCGCTCAGCTGGTCCGCCCCGGAGCCTCCGATCACGAGGTCGTTGCCCCCTTCCCCGTCGATCTTGTCGTTGCCGCCGAGGCCGCAGATCACGTCCCGGCCTGGCGTACCGAGGAGGATGTCCGGCCCGCTCGTCCCGGTGATCGTGCAGCCCGTGCGAAACGCTGCAGCGTGCACCTTCGTCGCGGCGAAGAGCGCGAGCGAGGCGAACATCGCCGCCAGTGTCCTAAGTCGATTCGCGTCGCGCGGGCCCACGTTCGAAACCTCCTGGTACTTCTGGCGTGGCCGCGCCGCCGAGCTGGTCTTTCGATGCCGTAATCGGCGTTTGCAGCGCTCGCGGCGATCCCTCGGCGTGGGGAAATCACGCTGGTGGCGCCGCGTACTCGCGAGATTGGACCTCGAAACTCGGTTCTTTAAGCGGCTGCTTGGATCGCGGCAAACGCCTGCTCGGCGGCCGCGGTCCGGGTGGGCGCGAATGCAGGAGGCGCCGTCAGCGCTGCCTCAGCTGTCGTCGGCCTCCAAGCCGCTTCCCAGCCGCCCGCCCGCTGCCTGAATGCCAGCGTGTAGCCGCGTGCGAGTGCCGCGTCGACAATCTCTGTCACACGGTCGTCGTAGCGATCACCGTCACACATGAGCCCAAGGTACGTCGCGGGTCAGACGGCATCAAGAGTTCGAGGCGCGATTGAATGCCTGCGGAAACCCGGTCACACTTGAGCGATGCGCCGAGCCCTCGTTCTCGCTCTCGCGATGGCGGTCCTCGCCCCCCCAGCTTCGGCAAGGCCGTATCTCGGCGTCCTCGGCCAGAAGTCCCGGTTTCAGGCGCTGACCGGCCAGCGCTCGACCGTCGGTCACATCATCATCGGTTGGAACCAGGGGTACCGCTGGGGAAAGCCGCTCGCGGCGCTGATCCCTCAGTACGGCCCGATGCCGATGGTCGGGATCGGCACGTCGTCGTATCCGAGCAAGCGCGAGGTGATCACCCCCCGCTCGATCGCGCTCGGCCAGGGAGATGCGTACCTCTACGCCCTGAACTGGGCGATCTCCCTGTGGGCCCGGCCGGTCTACCTGCGTCCGTTCGGGGAGATGAACGGCCACTGGAACACCTACTGTGCGTACACGGCGAGCGGCCACGCGAAGGGCGCCTCCCACTCCACCGCGTGGTTCCGCAAGGCGTTCGCGCGTGTCTATCTGCTCGCACACGGAGGGCCCGCGGCATTCGTGAACATGCAGCTGGGCCGGCTGGGCTTGCCCCCGGTACGGACCGATCTCGCACTGAACGTGTATCCGACGCTGCGCGTGATCTGGAACCCGCAGGCCGAAGGTAGCCCGAACGTCCCCGGCAACCGGCCGCAGGCGTACTACCCGGGCGACCGCTACGTCGACGTGGTCGGAAACGACATCTACGACATCGGCTTCCGTCCGCAATGGGACGCGAACGAGAAGCTCTACCGCGCGCATCCTTCGAAGCCGTATGCCTTCCCCGAATGGGGCCTCTGGGGGATCGACGACCCACAGTTCATCCGTGCGATGGCGAAATTCGTACGCTCGCACCGCCGAGTCGAGCTGCTTTCGTGGTTCAACGGCAAGGCCTCCGGCGGCACATTCGACATCGCGACGAAGCCGCGAAGTCGCGCCGCCTATCGCGCCCTGATCACGCCGCTCGGACGTTAGGCCGGCTTACCCGCCCGCGGCCACGTAGGCGGCGCCCCGCTCGGCCAGAGCTGCCTGTGCCGCGGCGAGCCGCGCCAGCGGCACTCGGTACGGCGAGCAGCTGACGTAGTCCAGGCCAAGACCGTGGCAGAACGCAACGCTCGCGGGCTCCCCGCCATGCTCGCCGCAGATGCCCATCTTGATGTCTTCCCTCGTCGAACGGCCTCGCTCGACCGCGACTCGCATCAGGTCCCCCACCCCGCTCTGGTCGAGCGTCTCGAACGGGTTCCGCTCGAGGACGCCGTCCTCGAGATAGCGGGTCAGGAACTTGCCCTCCGCGTCGTCGCGGGAGAACCCGAGAGTCGTCTGAGTGAGGTCGTTCGTGCCGAACGAGAAGAAGTCGGCGTGCTCGGCGATCTCGTCGGCACGGATGCAGGCCCGCGGGAGCTCGATCATCGTGCCGACGAGGTACTCGACCTCCTCGCTCTCCTCGTTGGCCGTCGCGATCGTGATCGCTCGAAGCCGGTGCAGCTCCTCCGCGAAGCCGACGAGCGGATGCATGATCTCGACGAGCGGCGCCTCGCCGGTCCGCTCCTCGACCGCGACGGCTGCCCGGATGATCGCGCGCACCTGCATCTCGTAGATCTCGGGCCAGAGCAGTCCCAGCCGGCATCCGCGCGTGCCGAGCATCGGGTTCGACTCCTGGAGAGACTTGATCCGCTCACGCATGCGCTGATCGGTGGCCTCCTCGAGCGGGGGCAGGAACTCGTGCAACGGCGGGTCGAGGAGACGGATCGTCACGGGCAGACCGGCCATCGCCTCGAAGATTCCTTCGAAATCGGACTGCTGCATCGGCAGGAGCTTTTCCAGCGCGTCCCGCCGCTCGTCTTCACCGGAAGCCATGATCATCTCGCGCACGATCGGCAGCCGCTCGTCTGCCATGAACATGTGCTCGGTCCGGCAGAGGCCGATGCCCTGAGCTCCGAATTCGCGCGCCTTCGCCGCGTCCTCGGGCGTGTCCGCGTTCGCGCGTACTTGCAGCCTGCGATTGTTGTCCGCCCAGCCGAGGATCGTCTCGAAGTCCTCGTTGATCTGGGGCGCCACGAGCTCGACCGGCCCCGCGATCACGATTCCGCTGCCCCCGTCGATCGTGATCACATCGCCCTCAGCGAGCTCGTGCCTGCCGATCCTGACACTGTGCGTGTCGGCGTCGATGCTCAGCTCTTCGCAGCCCGCGACGCACGGCTTCCCCATCCCTCGGGCGACGACCGCCGCGTGCGAGGTCATGCCGCCGTGCGCCGTCAGGATTCCCTGCGCGGCAATCATGCCGTGGATGTCGTCCGGCGACGTCTCCCAGCCGACGAGGATGACCGGCTCGGTCTCGCCCTGCTGCGCAGCCGTGTCCGCGTCGAGCACGATCTTTCCAGAAGCGGCGCCGGGAGACGCGTTCAGGCCCTTTGCCGCAATCTCGTAGTCGGCGTTCGGATCGAGCATCGGGTGCAGAAGCTGGTCGAGCTGCGCGGGGTCGATACGTGCGACCGCGTCCTCCCTGGAGATCAGGCCCTCGTCCACCATCTCGACAGCCGCCTTCAACGCCGCGGCGGCAGTGCGCTTCGCCGAGCGGGTCTGGAGCAGGTAGAGCCGATCGTCCTCGACCGTGAACTCGATGTCCTGCATGTCGCGGTAGTGCTCTTCGAGCCTGCGCATCGTGTCGAGCAGCTGCTCGAACGCCTCCGGCAAGCGTTCCTTCATCTCCTGGAGTGGCTGAGGCGTGCGGATCCCGGCGACGACGTCCTCGCCCTGGGCGTTCGCGAGGAACTCGCCGTACAGACCCGCTTCGCCGGTGGACGGGTCTCGCGTGAACGCGACGCCGGTCCCCGACCGGCCGCCTTTGTTGCCGAAGACCATCTGGACGACGTTCACGGCCGTGCCGAGATCGTCGGGGATGTGATGCGCGCGGCGATAGACCTGCGCGCGGGGATTGTCCCAGGAGTCGAAGACGGCGCGAACGGCGCGACTGAGCTGCTCGCGCGCGTCCTGAGGGAACGAGCTCCCCGTCTCCTGCTCGTAGAGCTCCTTGAAATTGCTGACCAATTGCTCGAGATCGCCGGCGGAGAGGTCGACGTCCTGCTGCGCTCCGCGCTGCTTCTTCAGCTCCGCTAGAGCCCGTTCGAAGTTGTCCGCGTCGATGCCGTCGACGACCTCGCCGTACATCTGGATCAGCCGACGGTACGAATCCTGTGCGAACCGCTCGTTCCCGGTCGTCTCGGCCAGGCCCTCGACGGAGTCGTCGTTGAGGCCAAGGTTGAGGATCGTGTCCATCATCCCCGGCATCGAGACGGCCGCACCGGAGCGCACGGAGACGAGTAGGGGGTCGTCGGGGTCGCCGAAACCCTTGCCGGTCCTCTCCTCGAGCGCGGTGAGGTGCTCGTCGATCTCGGCCTCGAGGCCTTCCGGGAGTTCTTTTGCCTCCAGGTAATCCCGGCTGGCGTCGGTCGTGATCGTGAAACCCGCGGGAACCGGGATCCCGAGCGCGGTCATTTCGGCCAAACCGGCCCCCTTGCCGCCGAGGAGTCCCTTTCCTCCTTCGGCCGGTTCGTCGAAGTCGAAGACGTAGCGCCCGCTCACCGTACGGAGGATTTTCGCATGAGCAGCGGGATTTCGCCTTCAGCAGTCCTGCACGGCCGGCTGAGCGCTGCTCGCTAATCCGTGTAAATCAGCTTCGTACTCCTCATAAAACGTGTTTCTCCGTCTTGCAAGTGGAAAAGGCGCAAACATCACCGCTCAACCAAAGGGGGGAAAAATGAAGCGACTGGTGTTACTGACGGTCCTGACCACAGCCCTGCTCGCGGCAGGTGCTGCGACTGCGATCGCGACGCCGGGAAGCGTCCTTGGGAACAGCAGCGCCAAGCAGAGCGCCGGCCCGACAATGGGCAGCGTCAGCGTCAAGTTCAAGATCAACAAGTTCGTCAAGCGCGGACATCGGTTGATCGCCAAGGGCAACGCAGTCGCGACCTACACGCCGCTGTCTGGGGCGCCGACGGTCGTGAAGAAGCCGTTCTCTGCACGCGTCTCGCTCGCCGGGCGATTGTTCGGCACGCAGGCGCGGCAGACGATCTGCCCGGTTCTCACCTTGCAGCTCGACCAGTTGTCGCTGGCTCTGCTTGGGCTCCACGTTGACCTGAGCAAGGTCGTGTTGACGATCACGGCCGACTCGGAAGGAGGCATCCTCGGACGATTGTTCTGCTCGCTCTCGAGCGGCAAGATCAAGCTCGCGACCATGTCGAATGCCCAGAAGCTGACGAAAGCCGCGCATTCAAGCGGGCTCTCGACGAAAGGAATCGGCTTCGCGGTGCCGGCAAGCCACGCTCAGGCCATGACGCCAGGGCCGTGCCCGATTCTCGATCTGGTTCTCGGGCCGCTGCACCTCGACCTGCTCGGACTGATTGTGGACTTGAATCAGGTTCATCTTCAGATCACGGCCGCTCCGAACGAAGGTCCGCTGGGCAGCCTCTTGTGCTCGCTGTCCCCACCGCCGACAACGGCCGTAACGACCTAACGATCAAATGCCTCGGAGGGAGCAGTGTTGACTGCTCCCTCCGATGTTACGTCGCCGCTCACGGGTGAGCGGTATCCGGGCCGCCGCCGGGCTCGAAAGTCGGCCGCCCACGCGAGCGCACGCGTGGCCATCCAGAACGGCGTGAAGAGCACGTAGAAGACGAACAGTGCTGCGACGAGGATGCCCGACCAGGTCAGCCAGCGCCAGAGCGGCACAGGGGGTTTCGGCTTCATGCGGTCGTGACGGCGGGGCCGGCCTCGGCGCGCCGCTGCTCGACCAGCCGAATCACGCGCGCGGCGGTCTCCTCGATCGAAAGGTCCGAGATCTCGATCACCGGGCAGCCGAGCCGGCGGTGGATCGCCTCTGCGGCCTCGAGCTCGTCGTAGATCTCGACGAGTTTTGCGTACTGCCGATTGTTTCCGCCGAGACGCCGCACCCGCTGCTGCCGGATCTCGGCGAGCCGGCCGGCTTCGATCGTGAGGCCGACGACCTTGAGCGGGTCGATCTCGTAGAGCGCGGGCGACGGCTCGATTCCCTTCACGATCGGGACGTTCGCCGTCTTGTAGCCGAGATACCCGAGGTACATCGAGAGCGGCGTCTTCGACGTCCGCGAGACGCCGACGAGGACGATGTCGGCCTCGTGGAGGCCGCTTCCCATGCCGTCGTCGTACTTGACCGCGAACTCGATCGCGGCCATCCGCTTGAAATATCCCGAGTCGAGCGGCGGCCTGGCCCCCGGCGTCATCTGCGCCGCCTGCCCCGAGACCCGAGCGACCGCATCGATCGGATGGCCGAGCAGGTCGCAGTAGTGGAGCCGCGCGCGGCGGCAGAGGACGCGCATCTGCTCGCGGAGCTCCGGCCCGACGAGCGTGTAGACCACAACTGCGGGACGCCCCTTCGCCCGCTCGACAGCGAGTCTCAGGTGGTCGACGGTCTCGACCCGCGGGTGGCGGATCTCCTCGAACTCCTGGTCCGGAAACTGGGCTTCGAGCGCGTGCACGAGCCGTGTCGCAGTCTCGCCCGTCGAGTCGGAGACGACGTGGAGCTCGACGGGTGTCTTCGCCATCGGCGCTGAGCCTAGCGTGGAATCCCTGCTCTCCTACCGCTTTTCGCAAGTCGGTGCTACACCTGAAGCATGAGACTGGCGATCCTGGCTGCATCGGTCGCCGTGCTGGCGGGGGCGGCGGGCGCAGGCGGAATGCTGCAGGTGCGCGGTCCCGGAGTGCTGGCGTCGAATCTGACGTCGGGACCGGGTGTCGGCCTTTATCGGATCGCGCCAGGTGGGGGCCTTCATCCGATCGTCGGGCTGGACCTCATTCCGCGGGCGGCCGCCCCCACGGGAGCCGTCGCCGGTTTTCGGGCCGGCGACCGGGACGGGACGCAGGGCTTGATCCTCGCCCGCGGCAAGAGCCGGGACGAACTCCCCCAGTCCAGCAGCGGGGTGGGTTGCGTCGCGTTCTCGGCCGACGGCTCTCTGATCGCGTATGTCAGCGGCGAGCCGACCCTCACCCACGCTTCGTCGGGCATCCAATACTTCCGGATCGAGGGCACGCTCTGGCTAGCCGACGTGGCGCATCCCGAGCAGGCGCGGGCGATCGAGACCGGCGCGTTCGCCACCTCGGAATGCCCGCTGCCGTCGCCGAGCGGCCGGAAGTTCGCCTACTTCGTCCAGAAGACGCCGGACGCTTGGCAGCTGCACGTCTACCGTGACGGTGGGGTCTCGACCGTCGCAGACGAACCTGGCCCTGTGCCGAGCAACCACGACCGCTCGTTCACGTGGTCGCCGAACGGAGGAACGCTCGCATTCATCCGCGGCGACGACCTCTTCACCCGACACGGTCGCGTCAGCCAGGGCCTGACGAAGCTGCTCGCGCCCCGCTCGAACGCCCGCTTCGCTCGGGCGCTCGACTTCAGCTCCGATGGACGGCTGCTCGCCGTGAGCTTCGGCGACCGGACGGGAATCTTCCGGCTGAAGGGAGGTCTCGTCCGCGTGGTGTTCGGCCATCTGCGCGAATGGAGCGGGAGCCGAGGCGTGCTCACGGAGGGTGTCGACACCCACTTCGTCCCGACGCTCTTCCGCTCCCCGCTTCGCGGTCCGCGGCGCAGCATCGCGCGACACTTCAAGCTGCCGGTCGTTTCCGACCCGGCCGGTGCGTGGTTCGCGTACCCGAAGCCGGAGCGCCGGCAACTCGTCTTCAGGCGGGCGGACGGCTCGCTCCTTCGGACGATCCAGCTCAACTTCATGCCGGCGCCACTCGCGGCGACGGATCGCTCAGGCCGGCTCAACCTGCCTGCCGGTTCCTATTAGGAGGGTCTCGCGGAACGGCGCTCGTCGTCGGGGTGCGATGGTCGTTCCGAGGCAAGGACGCAGGGAGCGTCAATAGCAATTAGCTATTGGCGCGACTGCGATACCAGGGCGGAGCCAGTGTGGGCGAGCAGCGCGGCCCGACGGCACAGACTCTGTTTCGCTAGACCTTCCTAGCGCGGGATCTGCGAGAAGTCGCCGAGGGCGCCGAGAGTGTCGCGCACGTCGAGGAGAAGACGCAGCCGGTTAGCCCGAACGGCCTCGTCTTCTGCCATCACGAGCACTTCGTCGAAGAAGCGCTCCATCACCGGCGCGAGCTCGGCGCCTGACTGCAGCGCCGCCTTCAGGTCACCGTTGCCGTCGATCGCGACGTTCGCGAGCGCCTCGGCGAGCGCCTTCTCGGCGTCCTCGACGAGCAAGCCTCGGTCGAGCTCCGCAGCCGCTTCCTGCCCTGCCTTGCCGGCGAGCCGGTGAGCGCGGTCGTAAGCGGTGTATACACCCTCGAACTCCGGCGACTCGCGCTCGCGATAGAGCTCCTCGGCACGCCGGGCAACGCCGCCGAGATCGGGTGCATTCGACGCGCGGGCCGCGCGCACATACTCGACCGGGACGTCGAGCAGCGACTCCAAGCGTTCCTCCACGAACTCTCGCAGTTCCTCGGTTAGCAGCGCGCGCTCGATCGACAGCCCGCCTTCGAGAGCGAGCCTGACGAGACCGATGGCGGCGCGCCTGAGCCCGTACGGGTCACGCGAGCCCGAGGGCTTGTGGCCGAGCTCGAAGGCAATTCGCAGCGTGTCCAGCTTGTCGGCGGCCGCAAGCACTTTGCCCGGCTCCGTCCGGGGCAGCGCACCACCCGAGGCATCCGGCAGGTACTGCTCCTCGATCGCCTTCGTGACCGCGTCGGGATAGCCGGCGAGCCGCGCGTATTCGGCGCCGATGTAGCCCTCGAGCTCGGGGAACTCACGCACGAGCTCCGAGGCCTGATCGGCCTTGGCCAGCCGAGCCGCCTCGAGCGACGCCTCTCCTCCACCGAGGCGTTCCACCAGCTTTGCCACCCGCTCCGCCTTTTCCGCGAACGAGCCGGCGCCGGCGAAGAACGTGATCGCGGCGAGCCGCTCGGCAAGAGCATCGATCCCGGCTGCAACGTCGCGCTCAAAGGTGAACGTCGCGTCCTCGAGCCGAGCCTCGAGGACCTGGGTGTGCCCGGCCGAAACGACATCGGGCTGACCGCCGTTCGCGACGACCCCGAAGCGGTTCCCTTCGATCGGGAAGTAACGCTGGTGCGACTGCATCGTGGTCACGATCACGCGCTCCGGCAGCTGCAGAAAGCGCTCGTCGAAGCGGCTCTCGAGCACGATCGGCTTCTCCACCAGATGAACGACCTCGGCGAGCTTTCCGCCCGGATCGCTCCAGCCGCCGATCGCGTCCAGGCCTTCGACGATCAGGCGCCGCCGCTCCTCGGCGACGGGCTCGACGTCGGCCGCGCGCAGCGCATCCGCATACGCCGCCGCGGTCGGAATCTCGACCGCGCCGTGGGTGAAGCGGTGGCCGAACGACGTCTCCCCCACGATCGTCTCGCCCTCGAGCTTCGCCAACACCCAGCGCACCGGGCGCGCGAAGCGGATCCCGCTCTCGTCCCACCGCATCGACTTCGTGAACGAGAAGCCGCGGACGATCCGGTCGATCTGCTCGGGAAGCACCTCGCGGAGCGCGCGGCCCGGCACCGTGAGGCCGAGGAAACCGTCTCGCAGCTCGAGCTCGTCGACCGCCACTCCGTGCTTCTTGGCGAAGCCGGCCGCGGCCCGCTCGCGCAGGTTCTCGGGTGGCCCTTTGACCCACTCGTCGGCCGTTCGCTCGGGCAAGTCGGCGATCAGGAATGCGAGCCGCCGTGGCCCCACGAAGAGCTGGGACGGCGTCGTCCCGATGTGCGAGCGCGCAAGCTCGGGCAGCTGAGCCTCGGCCTCGCGGCACGCAGCAGCGGGGAGCTCCTCTGCCCCGATCTCAAGCAGCAGTGACGGCATTTTCCTCCTGCGATTCGAGATACGCCTCGGCGACGCCTCGGGCGAGCTTGCGCACGCGTCCGATGTACGCTGCCCGCTCGGTCACGGAGATCGCGCCGCGCGCGTCGAGCAGGTTGAACGTGTGCGAGCACTTGAGCACCTGGTCGTAGGCCGGAATCGGCAACCCGCTCTCGAGCAAATGCCGGCACTCGGCTTCGTATTCCCCGAAGCGGCGCGTGAGCACGTCAACCGGCGCCTCTTCGAAGTTGTACCGCGACCACTCACGTTCGGCCTCGCGATAGACGTCGCCCCACGTGATCCCGGGCGCCCACTCGAGCTCGAACGCGGTCCGCTTGCCCTGGAGAAACATCGCCAGCCGCTCGAGCCCGTAGGTCATCTCAGCGGGCACGAGCTCGACGTCGAAGCCGCCGAGCTGCTGGAAATACGTCCACTGCGTGATCTCCATTCCGTCGCACCAGACCTCCCAGCCGAGGCCCCAGGCGCCCAGTGTGGGCTGCTCCCAGTCATCCTCGACCAGGCGCATGTCGTGGCTGCGCAGATCGATGCCGAGAGCCTCGAGCGAGGCCCAGTAGAGGTCGAGCACGCTCGCGGGCGCCGGCTTGAGCACGACCTGGTACTGGAAGTAGTGCTGGAAGCGGAAAGGGTTCTCCCCGTAGCGGCCGTCGAGCGGGCGGATCACCGGCTCGACGTAGGCGACGTTCCACGGGTGCGGGCCCAGAGACCGGAGAAACGTGTTCGGATTCATCGTGCCTGCCGCGAGCTCGGTGTGGTACGGCTGCATCAGGACGCAGCCGTAATCGGCCCAGTAACGCTCGAGCGCGATGATCATCTCCTGGTAGTTCACGCCTTCGGGAGTGTCGCATTTGGCGCGACGGGTATTCGATTGCCCACGATGGAGAAGGAAGTTCACGTCGCCGAGGTCAAGGCGTTCAAGACGAAGTCCGGCAACACGCGCTTCGTGCTCAAGGACGACGAGGGAAACGAGTACACGACGTTCCGCGATGCAATCGCGCGTCAGGCGCTCGCCGCCGAGGGTGGCCGCGCACGGATCGAGTGCCACGAGGAGCAGAGAAACGGCTACACGAACGTCTATCTCGACAAGGTCGAGCCGCTCGAGGACCAAGAGAGCAGCTCGGACGCCGCCGACCGAGACGCGGAAGAGGTCGCGTGGCGGACCGCGGTCGATGCCGCGCCGTGGCTGCTCGGCGAGAAGCCGAAGCAGAGCGTGCCGCCCCAGACGTTCTTCGAGACGCTGAAGCCGTTCAAGGAGCTCGTCGCCGAGGACATCAAAGACGGCGAAGACACCGGGTAGGCCACACGGTTGTCTTCGGCCGTCCGCGCGAAGGTCACGGTTCCGGCACGAATGCGTCTCCCACCCGCGCGCCGCTTCTCAGTAGGCTCGACGCGGGGAGGAGGTCGGCTGTGCCGTTAACAGAGCGGCCGAGAAGCGCGGCACGGCCTTGTCGTTCAGGCCGAGAGCGTCCGCAGCCGGAAGCCTCCGTGAAACTCGTGTGAGGAGTTGATGACCACCAGCGCGTCGCGTGTTGCCCGCGCGCTGAGGCCCGCCTTCCGCGCCTCGGCGAGCGGCCGGCGAAGCAGCGCCTCGATCCCGCCCAGCCCGTCGGGCGCAAGGGTCAGAGTCGTCTCGTCACGACAGTCCGCACAGACCGCGCCGCCCGCTCGCGGGGAGTAGCCGACGAGGCCCTGCCCCGCCCCGCACTCTGCACAGCTCGTCACGTGTGGCAGGTAGCCCGAGAGCCACAACAGCTTCAGCTGGAACGAGAGGGCGAGTGGATCGAGCGCGGCCCGGGCAGCCTGCTCGCTTGCCGGAGCGTGCTCGTCAAGAAGCTCGAGGAATCGCGTCAGAGCGCGAAACGCGCGCGCATTCGCCTCCTGTTCGGTGAAGAGGCGGAGCATCGCTTCGAGCCCGACGAGCCCGACGTTGAGCCGATACGGATCCTCGCGCGCCGCATGGTGTGACTCGATCAGATCGACGCCTGTGACCGTCTGCAGCTCACCGGAGCCCTGATGAAGGAGCAGCTCGACGTGGCTCAGCGGTTCCAGCCTCGCGCCGAAGCGCGACTTCGTCCGACGGATGCCCTTCGCGACCGCCCCGACGCGACCGCGGTCGAGCGTGTAGAGGTGGAGCACACGATCCGCTTCGCCGAGCCGGAACGAGCGCAGGACGACGGCTTCCGTCTTATAGGTGCGCCCGGCCACCGTGTCACCAAGTGTAGGGACAGGACGGGTCGGGAATCCCGAAGCGGCTTTCACCGTTTTGCAAGCAGCATGGCACGCGTTCAGATGTATACGACGACCTGGTGCGGCTATTGCGTCCGCGCAAAAGCGCTGCTCGATGGAAAAGGGATCGAATACGACGAGATCAACCTCGACGACGACCCGCTCTTTCGTCAGAAGCTTCTCGAGCTGACAAGCGGCTGGACGGTGCCTCAGATCCTCGTCGACGGCAAGCCGATCGGCGGCTATGCAGAGCTCTGGCGGCTCGACAAGAGCGGCCGCCTCGACGAACAACTAGCCGCCTAGCCGCTCAGCGCTGGCAGCCCGGGCAGAACCACGTGCCGCGGCCGCCAACCCTGGTCTTCTCGATCGGCCTCCCGCAACGCAGGCAGGGTTCCCCATCGCGCCCGTACACCTTGAACTCGTTCTGCATGCTTCCGGACGATCCATCGGGCGTCCGATAGTCACGGAGGGTCGCTCCCTGTCGCGCGATTCCCGCCTCGAGTGCGCGACGGATGCCGCGGTGGAGCACGCGGATCTCGCGGGCATCCAGCTGGCCGGCGGGCCGTCGGGGGTCGATTCGCGCCCGCCAGAGCGCTTCGTCGGCGTAGATGTTTCCAACCCCCGCGAGCGTTCGCTGGTCGAGGAGTGCTGCCTTCACCGGGGCTCGCCGCCCCGCGAGTCGCTCGGCCAGGCCGGCTGCGGAAAATCCCGGCTCGAGGGGTTCCAGGCCGAGACGGGCGGAGAAGTAGGCGTCTAGCTCGTCCGCTCGTAGAACAAGCCAGGTTCCGAACCGGCGGACATCGCGGTACGTGACGTCCGATCCGTCGTCTAGTCTGACAACGGCTCGCACATGGGACTTGGACGCGGCCCCGTTTCGCGAGTGCGCAAGTGTCCCCGTCATACGGAGGTGAATCAGAAGAACCAGACCGCTTTCGAACCGGACAATCAAATACTTCCCGCGCCGGTCTACCGCCGCCACGCACTCGCCCACGAGTTCCGCAGCCACCTCTGCAGGATCGACTGGCCGAGTTAGCCGGGAATCGAGGATCTCGACAGCCTCGAACCGGTGACCGACGAGCTTGGGCTCGAGGCTCGCCCGCACGGTCTCAACCTCGGGCAACTCGGGCATCGCGCCAGCCTAGCGCCGGAGGTCAGGGCCGCATCAGGCTCCGCCCAGTCCTCCCGGTGGTTCACCGATGGTTCACGCCGCTATGACGTCGAGGATGACGCTGCGCTCCTGCGGCTCGTCGTCGGCGATCTCATAGGCTGCCAGCACCTCGTCGGCTGCAACCTCGGCGCTCTGCTCGTCATGAGCGTGGATCTCGGCGAGCGCGTCGCCGACCGCGACTGCGTCGCCCCGCTTCTTGCGGCTGACGATGCCGACGGCGTGGTCGATCCGGTCGTCCTTGGCACGGCGCCCCGCCCCTAGGCGCAGGGCAGCGTTTCCAACCTGCACCGCCCCGAGCGACCGGACGTACCCCGCGCGGCGGGCCGTCACCTCGCGGACAACCGGCGCGGACGGCAGCGCTGCCTCGTCGGGGTTCCCACCCTGTGCCGCGATCCAGCGCTCGTATGCCGCCAGCGCCGAGCCGTCGGCAAGCGCCTGCTCGACCCGGCCGTGCGCCTGCTCGCGGCTCAGTCCGAGGTCCGAGAGCACCAACAGCTGCGTCGACGCCTCGACCACGAGCTGAACGAAGTCGGACGGGCCCTCTCCCTTTAGCGTCGCGATCGCCTCGCGGATCTCGAGCGCGTTTCCAACCGCGTGCCCGAGCGGCTCGTCCATGTCGCTGATCACAGCGACCACCTCGCGACCGGCGCGTCGGCCGAGATCGATCATGACGTCGGCAAGCCGCTCCGCGTCGGCGCGAGCCTTCATGAACGCTCCGTCTCCGACTTTGACGTCGAGGACGATCGCATCCGCACCCCCGGCGATCTTCTTCGACATGATGCTCGCGGCGATCAGGGAATAGCTGTCGACGGTCGCGGTCACGTCGCGAAGCGCGTAGAGCTTTTTGTCGGCGGGGACGAGGTCGGCGGTAGCGCCCACGATCGCAAGGCCCACTGAGCGCACCTGGTCGATGAACTCCTCGGTCGTCAGCTCGACGCGAAAGCCGGGGATCGACTCGAGCTTGTCGAGCGTCCCGCCGGTGTGCCCAAGGCCGCGGCCACTCATCTTTCCGAAGGGAACGCCGCATGCGGCCACGATCGGGCCAACGGCGATCGAGGTCTTGTCCCCGACGCCGCCGGTCGAGTGCTTGTCGACGACCTTGCGGCCGAGAGCGCCGTGGAGATCGACCGTCTCGCCGGTGCGGATCAGCGCGTCGGTGAGCGCATAGGTCTCGGCACTGCTCAGGCCCTTGAAGTAGACCGCCATACAGAAAGCCGCGAGCTGATAGTCGGGAATCTCGCCCTTTGCGTAGCCGAGCATGAGCTGGACGAGCTCGTCCGAGGAGAGCTCACCGCCGTCGCGCTTGCGCTCGATCAGCTCCGGCACGCGAATCATGAGGCAGCCTTGACCGCGACGAAGGCGCGATTGGCGCGCTCGGCGCGCAGACGCCACGCGAATGCGGGCCTCGTCAGTCCCTGCTCGTCCTGGTACTCCCGAGGAAGGAGTCGCGCATGGTTGAGCGTCAAGGCTCGAGGATCGTCTCGCCGGGAATTCCCCGGCCGGGCGCCTTGCCGCCCAGCCAGCTGTTTACGGTCGCGCCGACGTCGGCGAACTCACCCTCGTGAATCCGGCCGGCCGCGTTCTTGCCGGCCCCGTAGGCAAGGAGCAGGGCGTACTCGCGCGAATGGTCGGTCGAAGGCGTTGTGGGGTCGCAGCCGTGGTCGGAGGTGAGAATCAGGAGATCGCCTGGCCGCATCGCCTCGAGCAGGTCCGGCAGACGGCGGTCGAAATCCTGTAGGCAGCGGTGGAAATTGACCGGGTCGTTTCGGTGGCCCCAGAGCATGTCCGTCTCGACCAGGTTGACGAAGATCAAGCCTGCCTCGAGCTCTTGGAGCAGCGCCTCGGTCTGCTGGATCCCCTCGACATTCGACTTCGTGGGGTGGGACTCGTCGATGTCCTGGCCAGCAAAGATGTCCGAGATCTTCCCGACCCCGTGCACCTTGTTGCCGGCTTCGCGGACCAACGTCAGGTAGTTGGGACGTTTCGGTTCCAGCGAGAAATCGTGTCGATTCGGGGTTCGCTCGAAGTTGCCGGGCTCGCCGGTGAACGGCCTCGCGATCACACGACCGACCGCGTGCTTCCCGGTGAGGATCTCACGCGCCGCCCGGCTTCCCCCGTACAGCTCCTCGAGCGGGATCGTGTCCTCGTGCGCGGCGATCTGGAAGACGGAATCGGCGGACGTGTACACGATCCATTTGCCGGTGCGCTGATGCTCCTCGCCGAGCTCCTGGATGATCTCCGTGCCGGACGCGGCCTTGTTCCCGAGCACCCCGCGCCCCGTTCGGTGCATGAACGGGTCGATCACGTCGTGCGGGAACCCGTGCGGGTAGGTCGGCATGGGCTGCGGGGTGACGACGCCCACCAGCTCCCAGTGACCGGTGGTGGTGTCCTTGCCCTTCGAGCGCTCGATGAGCCGGCCGGCGACTGCCGGAGCGCCCGGCTGCGCCGGACAACCCTCGAGCGGCTCGACGTTGCCGAGCCCCAGCGCCTCGAGGTTTGGCAGGTCCAGACCGCCGACGGCTTTCGCCACGTTTCCGAGCGTGTCGGAGCCCTCGTCTCCATAGTCGCTCGCGTCGGGCAGGGCTCCTGCGCCGACGGCGTCGAGCACGATCACGCAGGCGCGCGACACGTGGCTATTCTAGGTCGGTCATGGCTAATGCCCTGGGACTGATCGGCTTGCTGGCGTTCATCGTTTCCGTGATTGCAGTCGCCGCGGCCGTGACGTGGCTGGTCGTGAAGGTCAGCCCGAAACGAGAAAACGCCGAGGAGCGCAGTTCGTAGTTCCGCTCTTCTCGGCGACCGCTCACCGAACGTCCCGAAATCGATGCAACTGAGACACGCACGGGTGCGCTTTTCAGCGTTATCGTCGCTTTCGTGGGCGGCGGAGGGCAACGCCCCACCCAATTAAGGGTGGGGGTGCGGGTTCCCGTCAAACGGGGGCCAGCGGTAGGACGTCATCGAGCGGCGAGTAGTCGAGGCCGTGCGCCTCGGCGACCGCCTCGTAGGTGACCTTACCCTCGAGAACGTTGACTCCCCGGGCCAGCGCTCGGTCGCGGGTTACCGCTTCGCGCAACCCGTGATCGGCGATCGCCTCGGCGTAGGGCAGGGTCACGTTCGTCAGCGCCTTCGTCGAGGTGATCGGCACCGCGCCCGGCATGTTGGCGACGCAGTAGTGCGTGACGCCCTCGACCACGTAGACCGGATCGCTGTGTGTCGTGGGTCGCGACGTCTCGGCGCAACCGCCCTGGTCGATTGCCACGTCGCAGAGGACGCTGCCGTCCTTCATCTCGCCGACCATCTTGCGGGTGATCAGCTTCGGTGCCACTGCGCCGGGAATCAGCACGGCGCCGATGACGACATCGGCCCCCGCGACCGACTCCTCGATCTGCAGGCTGGACGACATCAACAGGCTGACGCGGCCGGACAGGATCTCTTCGAGGTGCCGCATCCGGTCGACCGAACGCTCGAGGATGGTCACGTTGGCCCCGAGACCGAGGGCGATCACCGCAGCGTTGTAGCCGACCATGCCGCCGCCGATGACGACGACCTTGCCCGGAGCGACGCCCGCCACACCGCCGAGCAGGAGGCCTCGCCCGCCGAGGGGCTTCTCCAGGAAGTACGCGCCCGCCTGGGCCGCGAGCCGGCCCGCGATCTCACTCATCGGAGCGAGCAGGGGCAGCGCCCCATCGTCGGTCTCGACCGTCTCGTAGGCAACAGCGGTGATCCCGCTCTCGACGAGCGCCCGCGTCAAAGGCTCGTCGGCGGCGATGTGGAGGTAGGTGAAGAGCACAAGACCCTCCCGCAGGCGGCGATACTCCGGCTCAACCGGCTCCTTCACCTTGAGCAGCAGCTCGCTCGCCTCCCAGACCTCGTCCACCCCCACGACCCGCGTGCCCACCGCCGCGTAGGTGTCGTCGGCAAACGAGCTTCCCTCCCCCGCGCCGGTCTCGATGAGGACGTCGTGGCCGCGCTGGACGAGCTCTCGCGCGCCGGCCGGCGTCAGCGCGACTCGGTATTCGTCCGGCTTGATTTCCCTGGCCACGCCGATTTTCATGCCGGCCAACCCTACCTTTCGTGCAGGTAGAGGAGCAGCCCCGCAAGCGTCTTCGCGTCCTCGATCTGCGAAAGCATCGGCTCGAGCTCGGCCACCGGCACGCGAACCAGCTCGATCTCCTCGTCGTCCTGCGGCGCACGCTCGGTCTCCTCGACGCCCTCGGCGATGTAGACGCGGACCAGCTCGTCGCAAAACCCGGGCGTCGAGAAGAAGGTCGCCGCGAGCCGCCACTCGCCGCCGGCCAGCCCGACCTCCTCCACGAGCTCGCGCTTTGCCGTCGCAAGCGGCTCCTCGTCGGGCTCGCGCTTGCCGGCCGGCAGCTCCAACAGGCGTTTGCGTGGGGGCTCGCGCAGCTGGCGGACGAGCGTCACTTTCCCCTCCGTGTCGGCGGCCACGATTGCGACCGCGCCGGGATGGCGGACGATCTCGCGGTCGTGGTCGCCCCAGCGCTCGACGTCGACACTGATCTGCTTCCCCTCGAAGACCCGCCGCGAGTCGTCCGGCTTCATGCCGCCAATCGTTCCACGAGCGCGCGCTCGTCGGGACCGAGCCAGGGTGGGGAGCCGGCCGCGGCGTTCGCGCGTGCGTGCTCAGGATTCCTCGTCGCCGGAATCACGAGGTCGACCCGCTGGTCCGAGAGCGCCCACTTGAGCAAGGCCTGCTGCCAGGTCTCGATCCCGAACGGGCGGAGAGGCTCCAGCTCGTCGCTCGGCGGCGCAGGGATCACCGAGCCCTCACCGCCGAGCGGGCGCATCACGATCACCGCGACGCCGAGCTTGGCCGCGAGCGGAAGCAGCTCGCGCTCGGCTTCGCGCTGGCGCGGGTTGAGCGGCAGCTGCACGGTCTGGAAACGCTTTGTCTCGAGCGCTTCGGCCAGCTCACCAAACGAGCCGGAGCTGAAATGAGTCACCCCGAGGAGGTCGATCCGGCCGGCCGATCGCTCTTCTTCGAGCCAGGCGAGATGCTCGCGCCAGAGCACGAGGTTGTGGACCTGTTCGACCTCGACGCGCCCGAACCAGGCGCGCTGGCGCTCGTACTGCGCCCGCCCTTCGCCGAGGGACCGCGCCCAGATCTTGGTCGCCACCGCGACCTCGCCGCGACGTTCGCGAACGACGCCGCTCAGCGCCCGTTCGGCGCCGCCGTACATCGGGGACGAGTCGAGGACACGGCACCCCGCGTCGAGTGTCGTGGCGACGACCTCGCGGGCAAGCGCAGCGTCGTCGTCGAACGACTGCCAGCTGCCGAGGCCGACGACCGGGCCAAGCCGCCGTTCGTCCATCAGCCTACGAGTGTTCGCGCGAGCTTGCCGGCGGCGAAGGCGGAGGCGAAGAACCACGGATCGTCATCGGGGCCGCGGCCCATGTGCTCGAGCGGGAGGTCTTCGCACGCCTCGCGCCACTCGCCGACATCGACCTCGCGCCGCTTGTCGAGCCAGCCAGGAGCGTCGAGGCCGGCCGGCCAGGCGATCGCGACCTCGCCGAGGCAGAGATCGACGACCGCGCGCGTGTGGTGCGAAACGCCCCGGTGACGCTCCCGCTCGTCTCCGCTCGAGACACGCACAGCGAGCACCGGAGCGCCGCCGAGCGCCGCGGCCGTGTTCGCGGCATCCGCCGCCGCGAGACCCCCGTGACCGAGTCTCGAGCCCGTGCCGACGATTCCGGGTCCGATCGCGCACACGACCGCATCGAAACCACCCGCGGAGGCCCATGCGAAAGCCGAGGCGGCAGTGACGCACTCGACGTCGCCACCGAAGCAGGAGCCTGCCGTCACGGTCGTGGCGATCAGCTCTCGTGCCACCAGCGCCCGAAGGGTGTCCGAGAGCCCCAGCGGGAGCGCGCCGCCCGCGACTTGGACGCAAGCCACGCGAAGACCAGCGAGCGCGGCGCAGACAGGCGCAACCTGGCTGTGCAACGAGCAGCAGACGACCGGCAACCCGCCGAGCGCTTCCGCCACCGGCCCGTCCTCCTCGGCGTGGCGAACGGCGTACTGCGCCGGTGTGTAGGGCAGCTTCATCACATGCGCGCCCGGCGCTGTGGGCAGGTCGAGGCCCCGCGTCAGGTTGACGTGGAGGACGTCGAAGCCACCTGAGCCGAGGCCGAGCTCCCGTCCCTGGACGTTGACGACGACCTCGTCGCCCAGCGCGACCGCGCCCGTCAGCGCCGGGTAGGCGACGCACGCCTCGCCGTCGACTTCGCAGCGGACGAGTCCCTCGTGCCGCTCCGCGATCGCCGTCACCCTGCCGCGGCGGAGACTAAGAGCCATCGCGCGCGACCTCCACGAGCGCGAGTGTCACATCGACCATCCGCTCGAGGTCCGCGACCGCGATCCGCTCGTCAGGCGTGTGGATGTCCGTCATCCCGTTTGCGAGGTTCAGGCACTGCAGGCCCCGCGCGTTGAAGACGTTTGCGTCGGCGCCGCCGCCGCTGAGTCCGTAGGTGGGCTGGAACCCGCTCCGCTCGAGCGCAGCTGCAGCGATCCGCACCGGCTCGTCATCGCGCTTGAAACGGTAGCCCTGCGCGCTCGGGTCGACCTCGGTTTCCACGTCGCAGTCGGCGAGCTGGGCGGCAAAGGTGATCGTCTCCAGCATCTCCTGGATGAGCTCGCCGAGCTTGCGCTCGTCGTGGCAGCGCGCCTCGGCGGCGAACGAGCATCGCTCCGGGATGATGTTTCGGGCCGTGCCGCCGTGAACCTCCCCCACGTTGGCCGTCGTCTCCTCGTCGAGCCGCCCGAGCCGAAGATCCGCGATCGCGCGCGCAGCGGCGACGATCGCCGAACGCCCCTCCTCGGGGTACATGCCCGAATGGGCGGCCCGCCCGTGGAACGAGACGTCCAGCTTGCACTGGTAGGGGGCCCCGAGGATCACCTCGCCGATTGGGCCGGCGTGGTCGTAGACATAGCCGATCCTCGCGCGCAGGCGCTCCTGGTCGAAGGCCGCGGCGCCGCGAAGCCCGACCTCCTCCTTCGGCGTGAAGAGCAGCTCGATCCCGCCGTGCGGGCGGTTCTCGGCCACGACCCGCCGCGCGGCCTCGAGCATCGCGGCCACGGCGGCCTTGTTGTCGGCGCCGAGGATCGTGCCACCCGCGTTGCGGATGACGCCGTCCTCGAGCACCGGCTCGATCGACCCTGCCGGCGGCACCGTGTCGAGATGGGCGCAGAAGAAGAGCGGCGCGCCTTCGGCATTCGGCTCGATACGGCAGAGGAGATTGCCGATCGTCGAGTCGATCCGGCCGCCGGCATCGTCCTCGTCGACCGGGAGCGCGAGCGCGCGGAGATACTCGAGCACCTGGTCGGCAACCGCGCGTTCCTGCCCGGGCGGGCTCGGCACCCGCGCAAGCTCGACAAAGAGCTCGGCGACCTCGGGCAACTCCACGAGGCCGATCTTAAGGCGCCACGAGCGTGTCCAACGCCGACCCGCGCTGGTTTTGCCACCCGGGTTTAGACGGCCGCGGCGGCGAAGCCGCCACGGCCTTTCAGTCGGCGTCGCAAGCGACGCCTCAGGCCGCGAGCGTGTCCAACGCCGACCCGCGCTGGTTTTGCCACCCGGGTTTAGACGGCCGCGGCGGCGAAGCCGCCACGGCCTTTCAGTCGGCGTCGCAAGCGACGCCGTAGGTCTAGGTGGCGGCTTGCCCCGCGGAGTAGGCCGCGCCGACCCGCTCACGCGAGCGGGCGAGGGCCGCGCCGACGAACTCGCGGAAGAGCGGCGCCGGGCGCGTGGGGCGCGACTTGAACTCGGGGTGGAACTGGCTTGCGACGAACCAGGGATGACCCGGCAGCTCAACGATCTCGACCAGACGTCCCTCCTGGAAGGTGCCCGAGACGACCAGCCCTGCGTCGACGAGTCGCGGCCGGAAATGGTTGTTGACCTCGTAACGGTGGCGGTGGCGCTCGTGGATCACCGCCTCGCCGTAGGTCTCCTGCGCCCGCGTCCCCGAATCGAGCTCGACCGCCTGCGCGCCGAGCCGCATCGTGCCGCCGAGATCCTCGATCTCCTTCTGCTCCGGTAGCAGGTCGATCACCGGAAAGGGCGTCTCCGGGTCCATCTCGGTCGAGTTCGCTCCTTCGAGCCCGACGACGTGGCGCGCGTACTCGGAGACCGCAACGTGCATGCCGAGGCAGATGCCCAGATACGGGATCCCGCGTTCGCGCGCGACTCGGCAGGCAAGGATCTTGCCCTCCCACCCGCGCGAGCCGAAGCCGCCGGGAACGAGCACGCCGTCGACCTGCTCGAGCTCGGCCTCCGCCTCCTCCAGCGACATCCCCTCCGCGTCGACCCAGCGCACGTTCACCGCGCAGCCGTGGTGGACGCCGGCATGGTTGAGCGCCTCGTGCACCGACAGGTAGGCGTCCTGAAGCTTCACGTACTTGCCGACGAGGGCGATCTGCACCTCCCCGTCGCGCTCGCGGATCCGCTCGGTCAATTGGAGCCATTCGCCGAGATCGGCTTCGTCCGCGGGCAGTCCGAGCTTCTCGCAGACGAGGGCATCGAGGCCTTCCTCCTGCAGCGCCGAGGGAACGAGGTAGAGGTCGGGGACGTCCTGATTCGAGACGACGGCGCGCGTATCGATGTCGGCGAAGAGCGCGATCTTCTCGCGAATGTCCGCCGAGAGGGGGCCGCGCGAGCGCGCGACGACGATGTCGGGGTGGATACCGATCCGGCGCAGTTCGTTGACCGAATGCTGCGTCGGCTTGGTCTTCAGCTCACCCGCCGAGTCGACGAACGGGACGAGCGTCACGTGCACGTAGCAGATGTTCTCCGCCCCCGCCTCGCGCCTGAACTGCCGCATCGCCTCCAGGAACGGCAGCGACTCGATGTCTCCGACCGTGCCCCCGATCTCGGTGACGACGACGTCGCAGTCGCTCGCCTCCGAGGCGCTGCGGATCCTCTCCTTGATCTCGTTCGTGATGTGCGGGATCACCTGCACGGTCGAGCCGAGATACTCGCCGCGGCGCTCCTTGCGGATCACACGCTCCCAGATCGAGCCCGCCGTGTGGTTCGAGTTCCGCGAGAGGTTCTCGTCGATGAAGCGCTCGTAGTGGCCGATGTCGAGGTCGGTCTCGGCGCCGTCCTCGGTCACGAACACCTCGCCGTGCTGGAACGGGCTCATCGTGCCCGGGTCGACGTTGATGTACGGGTCGAACTTCTGCACCTGCACCTTGAGGCCGCGCGCTTTCAAAAGACGGCCGAGCGAGGCGGCGGTGATCCCCTTACCGAGAGACGAGACGACGCCGCCGGTGACGAAGACGTACTTCGGCGGCCGGGAGGCTACGGCTGCCTCCCGAGCCCGTCGAGCTCGCGCAAAAGGGGCGTCCGTTCGATCACTTCGCCCAGCGACCGCGTCTCTCCGAGGAGGGTGAGGCCGGCAAGTGCGCCGATCGCCGCCCAGCGGCCTCTTGCCGTGAGTTTGCTCACGGAACGCAAGCCTAGCATCGCGCCCAGCGCGTTCGCTCCGGAGTCGCCGAGCATCGCCATCTCCCGGAGATCGTAAGGCGCGAGGATGACGGCGGCCCCGGCCGGCGCGCCGGCGAGCGGGGCCGCGAGCAGGTAGGCCTTGAGCGCGCGTCCGGGCCGCGTGTCGAGCTGGTTGAGAAAGTTCGCTGCGAGGCCGACGAGCAGGGCGCCCGAGAGCTTCCGTGAGGCCGCGAGGCCGACGAGCGGAATGCCGACCAGCTTGAGCACGCCGGTCGACCGTCGGCGACCGAGGTGGGCGCGAAAACCCCGCTCGTCTCCACTCCAGAGATCGTCTGCGAGGCCGATCGCCGCCACGGTCGCGGTCGCGGGGTCGCGCCGAAATCCAAAGACCCAGCCGACGAGCGGCAGTCTCAGTCCGCGGTGGTTGACCGCCGTCGGGCCGGCGGCGAGCACGGCGTCCAGAAGCTGCCGTCCGCGGTGCGCGAAGCCGGCGGGATCGCGGCCTGTGGCGCGGTGCCGAATCGGCAGCTCGAGCTCGGAGACCAGCAGTCCGGACCGCACGGCGTCCACGGTCATCCGCACCTCGCAGCCGAAGCCCGCCGCGAGCGGGAAGCAGGTCTCGCGCGCCGCCTGTGAGAGCGCCCGCTGGCCCGACAGCGGCTCTCTCGGCGCGAAGCCCGAGAGCGCCCGAATGAGCAGCCGACCCGCCCGCTTCGCGATCCCGAAGCCACCGCCCTGACGTTCTGCGAAGACAGCGATCGCGAGATCTCCGTCAGCCGCCGCGAGCTCCGTCAGATCCCCGTCGAGGTCGGCATCGACGAGCAAGAGCCGCCCCGGCGGCGCAGCGCGTTCCGCGACCGTCAGGGCCTGCCCCTTGCCGCGGGCAGGCAGGCGCAGCACCCGAGCACCCGCGCGCTGGGCCGCGTCCGCCGTCCCGTCTCGGGACCCGTCGTCGGCGACGATCACCTCGGCGCCGGGAAAGGTCGCGCGCAGAGACTCGATCGTGCGCGAGATCGCCGACTCCTCGTCGCGCGCGGCGACGAGGACCGCTGCGATCTCAGCCACCTCGCGGAGCCGTTTCGAGCGGTGGCAGCACTCCATCTGCCGCGCTCGGCTTGACACCGTAATGGCCTGCCCTGGCGCCGTCGAGGAGCAGGGTGAGCGCGAAGCGGCCGATCGGGTCGTCGACGTCGTCGACGCTCGAGATCCCGTTGCGCTGGAACGCCCTCACGGTCGACTGACTGGCGTCCGTCGTCTCGACGCCGATGACCGGCACCGGAGCGTCGATCAGGCCCGAGTAGAAACCGGTCAGGAACTTCGCCGTCCCGTGGTACTGCTTGCCGGCGGTGCGCACGACGACGACGCCGTCGGCCGGCTGCTTCTCGCTGCCGGCGCGTTCCGCCACGATCTGCTCGGCGAGTGTTGTCCAGAGCGGCGCCTTTCCGCCGGCCGCAAGCTCTTCGGCGAGACTCTTGCCGAGCGCGGGCAGACGGGCATCGCCGATGTAACGCGCCAGCGCGGGATCCCCGGCGAGTGTGTTGTCGATCTGAGGGACGTCGAGGGGAAACTTCAGCGCGCGGACGCGCACCCAGCCACTCGCTCCGGCGTCGGTGAGCGCCTGCTCGAGGCTCGCCTGGATGTGCGCGTCCGAGGGCCCGAGGAAGACGAGCGCGATGCTCTTCCCGCGCAGTCGGTTCGCCATCAACTCCGGGTAGGTGTCGGTCACGAAAGCCTGCGTTGCGCGTTGCTGCGCCTCGAGGTTGTCCGCGTGTGTCCGAGCGTCGCTGAGGTCGCTGCGAAGCTTGGTGATGCGCTGCTCGAGCAGTCCTCGTTGCGCCTTGTCGACGTAACCGCGGTCGGCGATTCCCACCCCGACGAGAATCCCGATCACGAGCGCGAGGAAGACCGCCGCAAGCGACGCGACGTGGTAGCGGAGGTCGAACATAGGCCTAGCCCTCCGCCGCAGTCTGGCACAGGGCCTGCAACCGCGTCAGCGCCTTGTGCGGAAGCGATCGACGCAGACCACTGAGGAGCGGCGCACTGACGGTGAGCTCGACGCGGGTGCGGTCTGCCGCCCTTTCCGTCAACTGTAGTTCGACGTCGAGGCGGGCCTCGACGAACTGCCAGGCCGCGAACTCGGGCGGCCTGACGGCGAGGAAGATGAGCGTCCCCGCGAAGTCGGGTCTCCGGCCGAGGACGTACGCCGGCCGCTCACGGCCCTGAATGCGCCAGCGCGCGCCCGGCGCGAGGCCTCGACGGTCGGGCTCAACCCCGTGGAGTCCGGGCCACCAATCATCGAGATGGTTCGGCTCGGCGAGGTAAGCCCACACGTCCTCGCGGGAGGCGGGGAGGTCGCGCGCTGCGGAGTAGGCCGGCATGTGGATTAATCGTTGCTGTTTTCGTGCACTTGGGTCACGCACCGGCGCGAAGTCCGGCGCTAGGCTCGCAGCGAGGGTGGCGGGCTGTTAACCCACCCTTTGACGGGTGGGGGTCGCGTGCGCGTGATCCTAGGAGCGGCCGGTGGCTTTCAAGCGGCCGATCCCTTTCGAGCCGGCGGGTCACCCGCCTATTCACGTCGCGGCCGAATGCTTCCTCGAGCCGCTGACGAGCTCTCGGCGCGGCCAGCGTTCGTTGAAAACGCCGGGCGACTCAGGCGAGCCCGAGCAGGTCGCGAAGGCGGTCGGTCAGCAAGCCGATCAGCCGCCGCAGCGCCGGCGAGGCGACGATCGCCACGACGATCGCGGCCAGGCCCGTGAGCGCGAAGGTAATCAATGGCATCAAGCCGACACGGCGCGAGACGAGGCGCGAGACGCCTTTGGCGTCGATCAGGATCTCACCGACCTTCAAACGAGTGACGAAGGTCGACGACATCCCGGCGCGATTTCGCTCCAGGAACTCGATCAGGTTGAAGTGCGTCCCGACCGCGACGATCAGCTCGGCGCCCTTCTCGTATGCAAGCAGTAGGGCCACGTCCTCGCTGATCCCAGGCGCGCGGACGACATGGTGCTCGAGCCCGAGCGACTCGACCCGTTCCTGTCCCGGGGCGTCGCCGTCGGTGTATGCGTGGACGACCTTCTCGGCGCGAGTCTTGAGCGCCCGGTCGGAGACGGAATCCATGTCGCCGACGATCACGTCGGGCTTGTAGCCGGCCTCGAGCAGCGCGTCTGCACCGCCGTCGACGCCGACCAGGACGGGCTTGAAGTCACGGATGTAGGGCCGCACGATCCGCAGATCGCGCTTATGGCCGGGGCCGCGCGCGACGACGAGGGCGTGCCGATCTCTGAAACGCGTCTGCAGCGGCGGGAAGTCGATTCCCTCGGACAGCAGCCGGCCCTCTTCCCGCAGATAGCGGAGGGTGTTGTCGGCGAACGACTCGAGCGCCTCCGTGACCCTGCCGCGCTGCTCCGCGATCGCGCCCGCAAGGTCGTCGGCTGACAGCGTCCGTCCGGCGGCGACGCAATCGCCGTTCCGGAAGACGCTCGCCCCCCGGACGGTGACAAACTCGCCCTCGGACACCTCGTCGAAGATCGGCGCGCCGGGTGCATCGATCAGCCGAACCCCGCCTCGCACGAGCAGGAGCGGCCCCGGATTCGGGAAGCGCCCGCTCTGAGAGCTCGCCACGTTGACGACGACCCGCACCCCGGACTCGAGCAGCTCCTCGGCGGAGACGCGGTCGAGATCGGTGTGATCGATGACCGCGACGTCTCCAGGACCGAGTCGCCGGACCAGGTTCTTTGTACGCCGGTCGAGCTTCGCGGCCCCCGTGAACTCGACGAAGCTAGTCGGCGCGGGCATAAGTTCCTTCGGGCCTGGTGGTTCCCGAGTGTTTGAGGGCCACTAGGCGCACAACGGTACTTGTGGCCGTGCCAACTAGTCACTCTGCACGGCGGACAGGAACTCCTGGCCTCCGAGCATACGCTGGATCTCCTCGCGCCGCTCCGCTTCGAGGAGCGGTTCGATGCGAGTGTGGGTCGGGTCGCCCGGCACCTTCTCCACCCGGAAGTGGCGGTGGGCGCGGCTTGCGATCTGCGGCAGGTGGGTGATCGTCAGCACCTGCGCGCGGCTCGCGAGCCGCTCCAGCGTCGCGCCGACCGCATGCGCCGTCTGCCCGCCGATGCCGGCATCGATCTCGTCGAAGACGATCGTCTCGCCGCCGCCGACCGCGGCGATCGCGAGCGCGATCCGCGAAAGCTCGCCGCCCGACGCCGTCTCGGCAACCGGCGCGAACGGCAAGCCCGCGTTCGGGCGGATCTGGAAGGTAACCGTGTCGGCGCCTGTCATCCCGGGGCCCGTCGCGTGCTCCGACAGGTCGACGCGGAACTCGTCGTCGCCCAGGCCGATTCCCTCGAGCTCGGCTGCGACGGCCGTCGCGAAAGGCTCCGCCGAGGCTTGCCGCGCTTTGCGCATCGCAGCGGCCAGCTCTTCGACGCGTCGATCCGCTGCTTCGACCGCCTTCGAGGCGGCCGCGATCGGATCAGCCCCGCCCTCGAGCGCGTCGAGCTCCGCCTGCGCCTCGGCGGCGCGTGCCAGCAGCTCTTCGTAGGAGGTGCAGCGGAAGCGCCGCTTCGCCTCGGCGATTCGGTCGAGCTCCGCCTCGATCTGCTCGAGGCGGTCCGGCTCCGCGTCGAGCGAGGCGAGAAAGCCCCGGAGCTCGGTCGCGGCCTCGCGGAGACGGAGCTCGACGTCCCGCAACTCGTCCCCCACACGACGGAGCTCCGGGGCCAGCGATTCGAGCGGCGAGATCGCTCGCTCGGCGACGGCGACGAGGGATGCCGCACCCTCGCCGTCGTCAGGCGCGAGCGCCTCGCCGGCGGCTCCCGCTCCGGAGGCCAGCTCGGTCACATGCCGGAGGCGCTCTCGCTGGGCCCTGAGCGAGTCCTCATCCTCGGCCTCCATCCCAAGCGTGTCCTCGACCAGCGCCCGCAGCTCGGCCAGCCTTGCTTCCGCGGCCTCGGCTCCGCCCTGCAGCTCTTCGTGCCTGCGCCGCGCGGCCTGGAGCTCGCGCCAGGCGACACGCGCCTCGGCGCGCCACCGCAGCTGCTCGTCGCCGCAGAACGCATCGAGCACGTCCAGCTGATAGGTGGCGCGCGCAAGGCGCCGCTGCTCGAACTGCCCCGACATCGCGATCAGGCGTTCGCCCGCGGCCGCAACGTCGGTACGCGCCGCCGCTCGGCCCCATGCGTACGCCCGCGTCCGACCGTCGGCGAACACGCGCCTCGCGAGCACAAGCCCCTCCTCGTCTTCGGGTCGTAGCTCGGCCAGGGCTTCGA
>VAWI01000030.1 GCA_005884005.1 Actinomycetota bacterium | reverse complement strand
GCGGGCGTCTCCGTCTACCACCTGCTGGTCGAGAACGGGGTCGTCGGGGAATCGCTCACGTGTCGGATCTCGGCGCCGGGCGGTTGCGGCGTCAAGTGGATCAACGAGTTCGGCTACGTGACGATCCCGACGCTGGCGCTGACGGCGTTCGCTCTGGTGTTCGCGTTCCTCCTCGTCGCGGCGTTCGAGCCGCGGGCTACCGTTATGACTCGTGAGCGGTAAACAAGCAAGGAAGCGCCGCCAGCAGGCGGCTGCGCCGCCCCCGGTCGCGCGCAAGGGCGTGCGCCGCCGTGCTTCTCCGAAGGTGCTCGTCATTGCGGCCGTCGTTCCGCTCGTGGTCGCGGGCGCCGCTGTCGGAATCGCGCTCGCCGTCGGCGGTGGGAGCTCGTCCGCGTCGGGGACGGTGCCGACTCGCGGCTCGCTCACCAACGCCTTGCCCGACGCCGATGCCGTCCAGCGCGAGTTTGCCGGGATCCCGCAGCACGGGCTCGTTCTCGGCTCGCCGAAGGCGCCGTTGACGATGATCGAATACGTCGACCTGCAGTGCCCGGGCTGCCGCGCGTTCGAGACCGAGGTGCTGCCGAGCATCGTCCCGGAGTTCGTCCGCACCGGGAAGCTCAAGATCGAGGCGCGGCCGCTCGCCTTCATCGGTCCTGACTCGATTCCCGGCCGCAAGGCGGCGATCGCGGCTGCCGAGCAGAACCGCGCGTTCAATTTCATGCAGATCGTCTATGCGAACCAGGGCACCGAGAACACAGGCTGGCTGAACCAGAGTTTCATCGAGCATGCCGCCGCGAGCGTCCCGAAGATGGACGTAAGGCGACTGCTCGACAGCCAGGATTCGGCCGCCGTCCAGAAAACGATCGGCAGGATCAACTCGCAGGGGGACGCGGACCGCGTGTCCAGCACGCCGTCGCTGTTCCTTGGCAAAACGGGCTCGAAACTGCGCCCCGTCTTGTCGGGTGTCACGTTCGACCAAGCGAAGCTCGCGGCCGCGATTCGCAGTCTCGGCTAGTGGAACGCGTCGGCTAGGAGCGCCAGTGCGACCACCGTAGTGACCGCGACGAGAGCGCACCAGGCCGTCTCGACGAGCCGGCAGAGCGTGTAGCCGAAAGGGCGGTCGGGAGGCTGGCGACGCGGGGCATCCCTCACTTGAGGGAGTGGCCCGAGTACGATCGGGCCGTGCAGAAGTACGTCCTCAGCGAGCTCGATTCCGGCGAGCGCGTCATCTCCGAGCGGCTCGCTCACGTGCGCTCGGTGGCGATCGGCTTCTGGATCGGGGCAGGATCGCGTGACGAGAAGGCCGATCGCGCGGGCGTTTCCCACTTCATCGAGCACCTGCTCTTCAAGGGCACGGCGTCATACTCGGCGCAGCAGATCGCCGAGATCTTCGACACGCTCGGCGGCGAGCTGAACGCGGCCACCTCCCGTGAGCACACCGTCGTCTACGCGCGCATCCCGGACGACCAGCTGCAGACGGCGCTCGACGTGATGGGGGAGATGGTCTTCGCGCCTGCTTTCGCCGAGCTCGATGCCGAGCGCGAGGTTGTGCTCGAGGAGATCGCTATGTACGAGGACCAGCCGCAGGAGCTCGTCCACGATCTGATTCAGGAGGCGACCTTCGGCTCGCACCCGCTGGGGCGGCCCGTGATCGGCACCGCCGACGTGATCTCGTCGATCGGCCGGAGGGCGATCACGTCGTACCACCGCGCGACGTACTACCCCGGAAATGTCGTGGTCGCGGCGGCCGGCAACGTCCAGCACGACACGTTGCTTCGCCTGATCAACCGCGCCCAGATGAAAGCACTCCACGCCGCGCAGCCGAAGGGGCCGCGCGTCCGCAGGCCGCTCGTCAAGGCGCCCGCGCCCGGCCTGCGGTTCCAGCGCAAGGACACCGAGCAGTACCACATCTGCCTGGCCGCTCCAGGCATCTCGCGCTCAGACCGCCGCCGGTTCGCCGCCTCGCTGCTCGACGGGATCCTCGGCGGCTCGGCCTCCTCGCGCCTGTTCCAGGAGATCCGCGAGAAGCGGGGGATGGCGTACGCCGTCTACAGCTTCGCGTCGCAGTACACGGACACGGGCCAGATCGGCGTCTACATCGGCACGCGCGAGGAGAACCTGCGCGAGTGCCTCGAGATCACGCGCGAGCAGATCGCCGACATCGCCGCGGGCAACCTGCGGCCCGACGAGCTCGAGCGCGCGAAGGAGAACATGAAGGGCCGGATCATGCTCTCGATGGAATCGACCTCGAACCGCATGAGCAGGCTCGGGAAGTCGCTGATCTCGGACACCGAGCTGCTCTCGATCGAGCGGATCATCGCCGAGATCGAGGCCGTCGAGGCCGAGGAGCTCGCCGAGCTCGCGGGTGTGCTCCTGGCGCCGGAGAAGCTCTCCGCCGCGGGGATCGGTCCGAGCGAGAAGCGCTTCCTCGCCGCTGTCGAGCGGGTCAACCCGGAGCTGGCCCGGGCGGCATGAGGCGTCGCTTGCGATGCCGATCCGGAGGCCGTAGCGGCTCTGCCGCTGCGGCCGTTCAAAACCGGCTGACGGATGGGTTCGGTCCCCGCCCGGCCCCTGTGAAATGAAACTCGCCCTCTTTGGGCACCGCGGCAGAGTCGGCTCGGTGCTCGTCCCGGCGCTCGAGTCGGCCGGGCACGAGGTGCGCGGGGTCGGGCGTGGGGAGGAGGCCGATCTCTCAGGGCTCGCCGCCGCCGTCGACTTCACGCAGCCGGAAGCCGCTCCCGGCAACGTGCGGACTGCGCTCGAGCAAGGAGTGCCGGCGATTGTCGGCACGAGCGGTCTCGGCGGGGCGGAGCTCGAAGAGCTCGACGCGCTGGCGCTCGAGCGCTCGCTCCAGCTGCTCGTTGTCCCGAACTTCGCGATCGGCGCCGTCTTGATGATGCGGTTCGCGGAGGCGGCGGCCGAGTACCTGCCGCGCGCGGAGATCGTCGAGCTCCACCACGAGGGCAAGCGGGACGCACCCTCCGGAACCGCGCGGGCGACGGCCGAGCGTCTGCCCGGCGAGCCGCCGGTCCACTCGGTGAGGCTACCCGGCCTGGTTGCCCACCAGGAGGTCCTGCTGGGCGGCGCGGGGCAGCTGCTGACGATCCGCCATGACACCTTTTCCCGCGAGGCGTTCGTCCCGGGTCTACTGGTGGCGCTCGAGAAGCTGGCCACGCTGCCGCCGGGCCTGACGGTCGGGCTCGAGCGGCTGCTCGAGTCGCCGTGAAGATCGCCCGCGTGGCGGAGGCCGATCTCGGTGAGCTCCTGCCGCTCATGCGCGGCTATTGCGACTTCTACGAGGTTGCGCCCTCGGACGAGGAGCTGCTGGCGCTCTCACGCGCGCTGATCGCCGACCCCGAGCGGGAGGGAGTCCAACTACTAGCGCGCGGCGATCGACCCGTCGGGTTCGCGACGATCTTCTGGAGCTGGGCGACGACCAGCGCCGAGCGGATCGGCGTCATGAACGACCTCTTCGTCGCGCCGGAGGCCCGCGGCTCGGGAGTGGCCGAGGCGTTGATCGAAGCCTGCCGAGCCGAGTGTGCCGCCCGCGGCGCAGGCAGGCTCACGTGGCAGACCGCTCCCGACAACGCGGCCGCGATGAAGGTCTACGACCGCGTCGGCGCCACACACGAGCGCTGGGTCGATTATTGGCTGCCGGTCTAATCGAGCGCCTTCGCGAACCTCCTGCCCGTTTCCTCGAACCCGAGGCGCCGGTAGAAGGCGTGTGCGTCCTTGCGGCGCTCGGCGGTCGTCAGGAACAGCTGCACGCAGCCGCGCCGCCGGGCCTTGCGCTCCGCGAGCGCCATCAGCTGCTCGCCGACTCCCTGGCGCCGCGCCGCCTCGTCGACGACGATCGCGCTGATCTTTGCGACGTCGCCGTCGCGCTCGAGCGAGCCTGAGACGTGGATTGCGACCAGGCCGACCACCGTCCCGTCGCGCTCGACGACCCAGACATCGTCCTGACGCGAGGCGGCAAGGGCCTGCAGTCGCCGCGCGGCCGCCTCGGGCGATGCGGGATAGCCGAGCTGTTCGAGGAGCTCCGCGACTCGATCCGCGTCCTCGGCGCTCGCGGGGCGGCACTCCATGAAGGTAAATCTAAGCGGAGGAGTAACATCGAACCGTGCTCGGCGAGGTCCTGACCGCGACCGTCACACCGTTCGATTCCGACGGGGCGGTCGACTACGAGCGCTACCGCGAGCTCTGCGCATTCCTCGTCGACAACGGCTCCGACGGCGTCGTCGTCTCCGGGACGACCGGTGAGTCGCCGACGCTTTCGGACGAGGAGCGCGTGGAGCTGCTGCATGCCGCGATCGATGCGGTCGGCGACCGCGCGACCGTGATGGCCGGGACCGGCACGAACTCGACCGCTCATTCGATCCAGCTGACCGAGCAGGCGCACGAGGCCGGCGCCGACGGGTTCCTCGTCGTGACGCCGTACTACAACAAGCCGCCGCCGCGGGCAATCGTGGAGCACTTCAAGGCGGTGGCCGCCGCGAGCGACCGTCCGGTGATGGTCTACAACATCCCTTCCCGCGTCGTGATCAACATCGAGCCAGAGACGATGGCCCGGCTCGCGGAGATTCCGAACGTGACCGCCGTGAAGCAGGCGAACGACGATCTCGAGCAGGCGCGGCGGATCGTCGAGCTGGGCCTCGACCTCTATGCGGGCGACGACAACATCGTCTATCCGTTCCTCGAGCTCGGCGGCAGGGGCGGCGTCTGCGTGCACACGCACGTCGTCGGCCCGCAGGTGAAAGAGATGATCCGTCGCTTCCGAGAAGGAGACGCGGAAGGTGCGAAGCGGATCCACGAGGAGCTGGCGCCGGCCTACGAGCTCTTAGGGGTGACGACCGGGCCGATCCAGATCAAGGCCGCGCTCAATTTGCTCGGCCAGGACGTCGGCGGCCTCCGGCTTCCGCTCGTCGAGGCGAGTGAAGAGGAACGGACGCGGATTCGCGACTGCCTCGAGCGCCTCGGCGTGGTCGAGTCCTCGACGGTTGTGAACTAGCCGGCGGCGAGCAAGGGATCGCGTCCGGCGACCGGCTCGTCGGGCCGATTGACGAGCGCGAGGGCGAGCTCGTCCGCAGCCTCGGTGAGCGCGAGCTCGACGTGGGCGGGAAGGCGTCGAGGCACCGCCAGGACAAGGAACCCGACGAGCGCGCTGTTCTCGCGGCGCAGGGGCAGGGCGACGACGACGCCTTCGTGCTGGAGCTCGAAACCGCCGGCCGACAGGAGTGTCTCGCCCGATTCGGCCTCGCGGACGAGCCAGCTCGTCAACACGGCCAGATGCGGGCCGTCGGTGCCGCGCTCACGGCGCACCGCTCCGCCCAGGCCGTCCTCTTCCCAGTCGATCAGGCTCGTCCAGGTGGCATCGCAGGCTCGTTCCAGCACGCTCGTCAGCGCGTCGAACGAGCTCTCGCGGTTCTCCCCTTGTCCGGCCGCGTCGAGCAGCGTCTGAGTGAGCCGGGCGACCCGGATGCGCCGCCTGACATAGAGCAGTAGCCCGATCACGCCGGCTGTGCCCCCGGCGGCCACGAGTTCGAGTTGGCTGAAGGCGGCGGCGACCAGGGCCAGCGTCACGCCTGCGATCGCGACCAACTCCGGCCGGTCGCGCAGGTCGCGCGCCCCCGGGATCACCGGAAGCCGGTAGGGGATCGCCGCGTCTTGCAGCTGCGCCAGCTCGTCGGCGGTGAGAAGAGCGGCCGCGTCGTGACCCCGTTCCAGCGCCACGAATGCCCTGGCGACCGTCGGGTGGAACTGGGTGCCGCTGTTTCGCTCGATTTCCGCGAGCGCTTCTTCACGGGACAGAGCCGGCCGGAAGGGCCGCTCGGTTGTCATCGCGTCGAAGCTGTCGGCGACGATGAGGAAGTGCGATGCGAGCGGGAGGGCGCTGCCGTCGATCCCGTAGTAACCCTGGCCGTCGTAGCGCTCGTGGTGGAACTCGACCGCGCGGGCCTGGCCGGCCGCGAACTCGAAGCGCTGCATCAGCCGAGCGGAGAGCCGGGGATGCCGCCGCATCGCCGCCCACTCGGCGCCGTCCAACCGTCCCTCCTTGCGCAGCAGCGAGGCGTCGACCGCGACCTTGCCGAGATCGTGCAACCGCGCTGCCCAACGCAGACGGTCGATGTCCGAAAACGGCAGCCCGAGCGAGCGCGCAAGCCGGTCGACGGAGCGGGCGACGCGGAGCGAGTGTTGATAGGTGGACGGGTCGCGCTCGTCGACGATGTTCGCGAAGGTCTCGAGCGCCTGCAGGGTCTCTCGCCGCACGCGCGCCAGGCGCATGTAGGCGAGGTGGACGACGAGCGCCAGCGGCACGAGCGCGACCAGGTTCCAAGGGTGGCCGGTCGCGAAGAGCGCGACCGCCGCGCCGAGTGCCGCCTCGCCGGCACCGGTTGTGACGTCCGGCTGGAACGCCTCGCGCGCGGCGACGACCTGGACGAGCGTCGTGCGGAACGTCAGGTAGACGATGGCGACGGCGGCGACCGGACCGAGATCGCCGAGCAGCTCGATTCTGCCCGTATGGCCGCCGGCCGCCAGGAAGGCGTAGCCGCCGGCGAGCGTAGCGAGGGTCGCCGTCGCCGCCTCGAAGGAGACGGCCCCGAGCGAGCGGTCGCGCAGCCGCCGCACGCCGAGGGCGGCACCGCCTGCGAGCAGTGCGGCCGACCAGGGGCCGAGCACGATGGCGGCGGCGATGTGCAGGGCGGAGGCGACACGGAAAGGCTCGAAGTTCGTCGGCTCGCGGCTGCGGATCCGGTCCGCGTCCTCGAGGAGCTCGGTCACGATCAGCGCGGCCGCGAAGAGGGCGAGCGGCGTCCAGTCCGCGCCGCCGAGCAGCTTGAGCGCCGCAACGGCGAACGCGCCCAAGCCAAGCGCGATCACAGCGGCGTGCGAGGACGGCGCGCGCATATCCCTTGCTTATCGGTTCGGAAGTGCGTTCTCCTTTAAGCGCTGCGGGTCGATTTCGGTCGCGCCAACGCTCGCGCCAGTCGCTGCCGTCGCCGAAAGCGGCGCGAAGGTCGCTCTCGGCGAGCGGATGTGCGTTTTGTCCGTAGCGGCGGCTGTGGTGGCGCGAGTACTCGGTGTGCAAGCGCTGGAGAGCCGGCGAGAGGCGGGAGTCGGGGATCCGCACGAGCGCGTGGTAATGGCTGCCCATCAGGACGTACGAGAGCAGGGCGAGCTCGAAGTTCTCCCAGGTGGCGGCCAAGCGATCCAGGAAGTCCTGGCGATCCTGATCGTCCACAAACAGATAACGCGTGTCGCTGCCCCGAGCTGCAAGGTGGTAGATGCCTTCGTGGAAACTGCGTAGGCGGCGGGGCACGCCCTCGAAGCTAGGCCGCCGAGCCTGGGTGCCTGGGCCGGCGTGAACGCTTTAGGCACAGTTCGGCACGCTTTTGTCACCTTCTGCGCTTGACAGAACCAGGGGTCCGACACCGGGTTTCGCTTCGCCGGAGCGGCAGCGAAGACCGGCGGCCTGTCCGACTGGTGCCCGCACCTAAACTGCGGCGATGCCAGAAGCGCTGCGAATCATCCCGCTCGGCGGACTCGGCGAGGTCGGGAAGAACATGACCGTCTACGAGTACGGGGACGACGCGATCGTCGTCGACGCCGGGCTCGCGTTCCCGAGGGACGAGCACCTCGGCGTCGACCTGATCCTCCCGGACTTCGGCTACCTGCGCCAGCGCGAGCGGCCGGTGCGCGCGGTCATCCTCACGCACGCACACGAGGATCACGTCGGCTCGCTGCCATACCTGCTGCGCGAGGTCAGGGTCGACGAGGTCTGGGCCACCCGCCTGACGCTCGGCCTCGTCAAGTCGAAGCTGGACGAGCATGGTCTCCTGCGCGCTTCCGAGCTCCGCGAGCTCGAGCCCGAGGGCGGTCAGCTCGTGCTCGGAGGATTCCGCACGGAGTTCGTTCGGATGGCGCACTCGGTCCCGGATGCGGTGGCGATCGTGCTCGAGACAGACGCGGGCCGGGTGCTGCACACCGGCGATTGGAAGCTTGACCACACGCCGGTCGACGGCCTGCGCACCGATGTCGGCCGGCTTGCAGAGATCGGGAACCGTGGCGTCGACCTGCTGCTCGGAGACTCAACCAACGCGGAGCGCCCGGGCGTCACCGGCTCGGAGCGGTTGGTGGGCGAAGCGTTCCGCCAGATCATCCCGCAGCGGCAAGGACGGATCCTCGTCGCCTCGTTCGCCTCGAACGTGCACCGGATGCAGCAGGCGACCGATGTCGCCGTCGAGGTGGGCCGCAAGGTCTGCGTCGTCGGCCGCTCGATGCGCAAGAACCTGAACATCGCCCGCAACCTGGGTTACATAGACATGCCCGAGGACGTCCTCATCCGCCCGGCCGAGCTCGACGAGTACGAGCCCGGACAAGTGCTGATCCTCTGCACGGGCTCGCAGGGAGAGCCGCTGTCGGCGCTCGTTCGAATTGCCTACGGCGACCACCCCGGGGTGCACGTCGAGCGCGGCGACACCGTGATCATCTCCGCGCGACCCGTACCCGGCAACGAGCTGCGCGTTCACGACGCGATCAACCAACTAGCGAAGCTCGGAGCCGAGGTTCTGCACCAGGAGAATGCTCCAGTCCACGTGTCCGGCCACGGGCACGCCGAGGAGCTGCGGACGATGATCTCGCTCGTTCGGCCGAAAGCGATGATGCCCGTGCACGGCGAGTTCCGCATGCTGGCGGCGCACGCGCGCCTGGCGGAGGAGGGGGGAGTTCCGCCCGAGTCGATCGTGCTCGCCGAAAACGGCAGCGTCGTCGAGCTGACGTCTGCGGGCGCCCGGATCGTCGGCGAGGTCGAGTCGGGCGTGACATTTGTGGATGGCCTCGGCGTCGGCGACGTCCACGACGTCGCCCTGCGCGACCGGCGGCATCTTTCCGAGGACGGCGTCCTGATCGTGGTCGCCACGCTTGCCGGCACCAACGGCCGGGCGAGCGCGGGGCCACCTGAGCTGATCGCGCGCGGCTTCGCCGATTCCGGCCCGCTTCTGGACGAGATGCGCGACGAGGCGTCCCGCGTTCTGCAGGATTGCCTGGAGGAGAACATCGTCGAGATCAAGCTGCTCCAGGAGCACCTCCACGACGGCCTCGGGCAGCTCGTCTACGACCGCACCGGTCGACGGCCGATGATTCTTCCTGTAGTGGTTGAAGTATGAAACTGCGCGCGCACGAGCCAGGCTGGGCAGACGTGCTCGAGGACAACGCTGCCGAGGAGGAGACCGCGCGGCGGTTGGTCGGGCAGCTCGGCGCCTGCGAAGCGAGCGCGCTCGCGTTCTGCCGCCTGCTCGAGCGTTGGGCGCGCGGCGAGCCGGAGCCCGCGACGCCAGGCCGGCGTCAGGCGGCTCTCCGGCGGGCAGCCGACCGCGCCGAGACTGCGCTCACAGGGCTCGAAAGCCCGCTCGGCCGCTATCTCCTCGAGCTGGAGGCCGACCAGGCCGAAGGCCGCTCCTGGTACGGGGCCCCTGGTGCTGCCGAGCTGCTCGAGTGGGAGCCGATCCTGAACCGAGCCGGCGTCCACGCGAGCGCGATCCGAGTCGCGCAGACGTACCTCGAGCTGGCGGTCTTCGTGCGTGCGCTGCAGGGTCTCGCCGACACCGCCCGCATCCGCGCCTCGATTGACCGCTCCTCGCTTTGGGCCGGCCTATTCGACCTGCGCGAGAACCTGCTGGGCCGCACGCTGGACGACCTGCGCGCGCTCGCCGCCTAGATCCGAGCAAGGAGGGCTTCGGCACGCGGCCGTCGAATGACGCTCGGCCGTGGCTCGACGCCGGAAAAAGCGACTATTGAAGCCGCGCGCGCCCTCCCGCGTGCGCAAGAAGAAGCGCGCCGCGAGGAAGGCTCACGGCCATCAGCACCCAGAGCTGATCGGGCTCGTCCTCGCCGCGCTCGGCGTCTTTCTCGCGACGGTCGTCTACCTGGGTTGGAGCGGCGGCTTCGCCGGCGGTCTGGCGGCCGACGGGCTCGAGGCGCTGATTGGCGCCGCTCGAGCGATCTTTCCCGCGGCCTGCATGATCGTCGGCGCACTTTTTCTCGCGCGGAGCGAGCTCGTCGACATGCGTCCGTTCCGGACCGGACTCACGGTCTTCACCGCCGGCCTGATGCTGACGCTCGGGAAGGCGCACGGCGGCTACCTCGGCACGGCACTTGCGCTCGGGTTCGGAATCGCGCTGGGGTCGACCGGCGTCCTGATCGTCGGAATCACGACGTTGATCGCGGGGACGCTCCTGCTGAGCGGCGCCTCGGCCGGCGCGCTGATCCGCCGCTCCGGCAGCGCGGTTCGAGCCACCGCGGAGGCGGCGAAGCGCGCCCGAACGGCGACGATGCCCGATCTGCGGCTGGTCGAGCCCGTCGAGAAGCTGCCTCCTCAATCCCACGCGGTCCTCGACGCAGTCAACGAATTCCCGGATGTCGTCGAGCCCGACCCGCCAGGCCCCGCGCCCCTGCTGCTCGACGATCACGAGAGTCCTCCCGACCAGACCAGCCTCTTCGACGTCGGCGAGGCGGTGGCGAAGGACTACCGGCTGCCCGATCGCAAGATCCTGCGCCACTCGCCGTCTGGTGGCGGCAACTCGGCAGACCAGAACGCGCGGGTCGCCGAGGCCCTCGTCCAGACGCTGGCGCACTTTGGCGTCGAGGCCAGCGTGATCGGCCAGATCTCCGGCCCGAGAGTCACGCGCTACGAGCTGCAACTCGCCCCGGGCACCAAGGTGTCGAAAGTCGCGGCGCTAAAGGACGACCTGAGCTACGCACTCGCAACGACTGAGATCAGGATTCTCGCTCCGATCCCGGGCAAGCAGGCGGTCGGCGTGGAGCTGCCGAACGCAAGCCCGAACTACGTCGCGCTCGGCGACATCTTCGACGAACTGCCGCAGACGGCGAGCCCGCTCTCGGTCTGGCTCGGCAAGGACATCTCCGGCGCGGCCGTCTGGACCGACCTTGCCCGGATGCCGCACGTTTTGATCGCCGGCACCACGGGCTCGGGAAAGTCCGGCTGCATCAACACGATGCTGACCTCGATCCTGCTTCGCTCGACCCCCGACGACGTGCGGTTCATCCTGATCGACCCCAAGAAGATCGAGCTCAGCTACTACGAGTCGATCCCGCACCTGCTGACGCCCGTCGTCTCGAGCCCGAAGGAAGCATCGACCGTGCTCGCGAACGTCGTCAGCGAGATGGAGCGGCGCTACGAGCGGCTCTCGGCTGTGCGCGCCCGGAACCTGAACGAGGCGAACCGCGCTTTCCGCTCCCGCAGCCAGCCGACGCTGCCGCACCTGCTCGTCGTCATCGACGAGCTGGCCGACCTGATGATGATCGCGCCCCAGGATGTGGAAGACGCCGTCATCCGGCTGGCTCAGAAATCGCGCGCCGTCGGCATTCACCTCGTGCTCGCGACCCAGCGGCCCTCGGTCGACGTGATCACCGGGATGATCAAGGCGAACGTTCCCAGCCGGATCGCGTTCGCGGTCTCCAGCCAGACCGACTCGCGCGTGATCCTCGACGCCTCCGGTGCGGAGAGCCTGCTCGGCCAGGGCGACATGCTCTTCAAGCCGCTCGGCACCTCGCGCCTCCAGCGCCTGCAAGGCGCGTACGTGAGCGAGGAGGAGATCGCGCTGATCGTCGAGCAGTGCCGCGCCCAGCGCGAGCAGGAACTGGACGAAAGCCTGCTCGAGGCGCCCGAGCCGCCGCCCGAGGAGCAAGACGACCCCGACGGCGAGTTCGACCCGGACGAAGACCCGCTGCTCGAGCGGGCAATCGAGATCGTCGTGACCGCCCAAACGGCCTCTACGAGCCTGCTCCAACGGCGGCTGCGGGTGGGGTACACGCGGGCCGGCCGCTTGATCGACATGCTCGAGCGCCGCGGCATCATCTCCGGCTACGAGGGCTCGAAACCGCGGCGGGTATTGGTTGATGAAGCGGAATTGCCCCGGGTCATCGCCAACTAAGGCGACACCGGCACGTCTTACATTCCGAGGACTCGCTTAGACGGGGTCTGGCGGGTTAGCATCGACCAAACTCTCATCCGTAGGAGGGATTACGTGAAGTCACGAATGTTCACGCTTGCGATCACTGCGGCCGCGACACTTATCGCGCTCGTGCTCGCAAGTGTCGGTGGCGCCTCGAATCAGGCGACCATCAAGGTGGCCGACGTCACAGACATCGGCGGTCTTAATGACAAGGGCTTCAACCACTTGTCTTACGTCGGGCTGGTGCGGGCGGAGAAACAGCTCGGCATCCAGGGCCGCGTCTACATCACGAACACGGCGGCCGAGCGCAAGCCGAACCTTCAGGCCGCTGCTCAGTCCGGCTACGGGCTCGTGATCGCGGTCGGCGTTCTCTACGAATTCGGGCCGCTCGACGATGTCGCCCCGGCGTTCCCGAACACGAAGTTTGTGGGCATCGACGTCGACTGGTCGGGTCTGTCGAAGAAGCCGACGAACGTCCGAGGCGTTCAGTTCAAGGAGCAGGAGGCGGGCTACCTCGTCGGTTACATCGCGGGCCTCGAGATCAAGCTGCACCCGCACAAGGGCAAGCAGATCATCAGCGGGGTCGGCGCGAACAAGGTGCCGGCGATCACTCGCTTCCTCGCCGGCTACAGGGCCGGTGCGAAGAAGGCGAACCGACACGTCACGGTCAAGATCGACTACGCAAACGACCCGACCTTCAACGACCAGGCGAAATGCAAGGAGACAACGCTGAATCAGATCCAGGCCGGCTCGGGCATCGTCTTCGAGGCCGCCGGAGCGTGTGGCCTCGGCGGGCTCAGCGCCGCCAAGCAGAATCACAT
>VAWI01000012.1:443-201991 GCA_005884005.1 Actinomycetota bacterium | reverse complement strand
AGTTGTCGGAGGTCTCGGGCACCGTCAAGATCGAGGACACCGACCGCGGGCCGAAGCTCTCGATCCTCGTCGAAGGCGAGGAGGAGCCCGTCAGCTACCAGTTGCCGCGCCGGACGCGCGTGCTCGTTGCCGACGGCCAGATCGTCGAGCCGGGCGACGCCCTCCACGAGGGCTCGCTCAACCCGGCCGATCTGCTGCGCCTGAAGGGCGACACGGCGACGGAGCTGTACCTCATCCAGGAGGTGCAGCGTGTCTACAAGTCACAGGGCGTCGACATCCACGACAAGCACATCGAGCTGATCGTCCGCCAGATGCTGAAGAAGGTCCGGGTCGAGAGCGCCGGCGACACCGACCTGCTGCCCGGCCAGCTCGTCGACAAGGTCGTGCTCGACCGCGAGAACACCCGCGTCAAGAAGGAGAAAAAGGAGCAAGCGACGTGGGAGCCCCTGATCCTGGGGATCACGAAGGCGTCGCTCGCAACCGAGTCCTTCCTCTCGGCGGCCTCCTTCCAGGAGACCACCAAGGTGCTGACCGACGCCTCGATCGAGGGCAAGGTCGACCGTCTGCTCGGCCTGAAGGAGAACGTGATCATCGGGAAGCTGATCCCGGCCGCGACGGGCCTCAAGCGCTACCGGACGATCGACATCAGCCCTTCCGAGAAGGTGCCGGCGGAGACGTACGAGCGCGAGGCGCTGCTTGCGGCGCTGCAGGAGATCGGCGGCGACGGCGGCGACGGCGCGAGCCTCGCCAGCCTGGGCCTCGACTTCGGCGGAACCCCCGACTTCGGCGAAGAGAACCCGCCGAAGGAAGAGGGAGAGGCCGAGGAGATCCCCGAGGTCGACACGCCACTGGACGAATAGCCCGCGAAAGTGCTGACGCACTTTCGCGGGTGCTAGTTTGGAGCCTCGCTCCGCTCGCTCGTGAATAAAAGGGTCGCACTCCTACTCTTGCTGGCTGCTGTCGGCCTCACCGCCTCGGCGCGCCCTGCGGCGCCCGAGGCCGCGACTGCCGACGCGTGCGCGCTGCCGTCGAAGAAACCGGTCTGGATCGACTTCGCAGACGGTTCCGTTCCGTTCTGGGAGCAGTTCGCGAGGCCGGGCGTCGTTGCAGCAGCGTCGAACTTCATCTTCCCGCCGCAGATCCGTGCCCGCGGGGCGAAGACCGTCTACTTCGACCTCAATTTCACCCGGCGGACGGGCACCCCGACCGAGCCGGCCGACCCGGCAATCGTGGCCGACCGCGCGAACCGGCTCTACACGTACGCCTCGAACGCGATGGGTTGCTCGAAGCCGGTGATCGCCGAGAACGAGCTGCAGGGCGCGAGCACGCTGACGCCCTGGAGCGTCGGCAACGCGCAGTACCGCGCCAACGTGCTCATCTTCCTACGCACGATTGCCGCGCGCGGCGCGAAACCGGTCCTGCTCGTCTCGAGCACCCCTTACACGGGCGGCGAGGCTGGCGACTGGTGGCGCCAGGTCGCCCAGGTCGCCTCGATCGTCCGTGAGGTCTACTTTCCCGCACCGAAGATCTACAAGCTGGGCGTGGTCCAGGGAAGCCGGACGATCCGGCAGCTATTCCGCGGCGGGGCGCAGGATTTCATCTCGATCGGAATTCCTCCCTCGAAGCTCGGGATCATGCTGGGCTTCCAGACGACGCCGGGTTCAGGCGGCCGTGAGCACCTCGCGCCGGCGAGCAAGTGGTTCGAGGTGACGAAGCTCCAGGCACTCGCGGCGCGCACGGTCGCGAACGAGCTCGGGCTCGCGACGGTCTGGTCCTGGGGTTGGGCGACGTGGACGCCGGGCGAGTCGGACCCGGACAAGCAGACCAACGCGTGTGTCTATCTTTGGACGCGCGATCCGAAGCTCTGCGGCGCGCCGCGGATGGCCGGGGCCGCGTTGAACACGGACTTGACGACAGGACAGTTGATCTTTCCTCGGGGCTCCCGCTGCACGGTCTACGGCCATCCGGTCCGTTGGGACGTTGCGGCTTCGATCTCGCGGGTGACTCAGGACCCGCAACCGGCGTTCACAGCCGCGTATGCCCGTGCCGTCGCGAGCTCGTATGCCCATGTGACGTCGAAAGCGGTCCTCGACGCCGAGAAGGCGGTGATCGGACTCCACTTCCACGGGAGCAGGGGCGCCTACGTGGCCGCGGTTCAACACGATCGCGCCACAGTCGCGATCGCCCGGGGGGTCATCGCCGACGAGCTGCGCCGTGCGCTGATCCAGGCGCGCCTCCGCGTCGCCGGCCCCTCGGCCGGCGAGATCCAGTCGTACTACGACACCTACGCTGCCGCGCCGGTGCGGCTCGTGCAGGTGAAGCCCGCGGCGCCGTGGCTTGCGAACTCGAAGCGCGGCTTTGCTCTCGGTGCCGTCGCCCCGCCGCGAGTGTTCACGCTCAAGAACCGCCAGCAGGCCACGTTGCGGACAATGACCGGAGTGTTCAAGGTCAAGGCACTCGGCCCCACCGTCGATCTCGCCGAACTGCCACTGGCCAAAGCTCACAAGCCGATCGTGACCGCCCTCGTCTCGCTTGCCCGCGACACCGCTTACCAGAACTGGTTGCTCGAGCGCGAGAAGGATGCCCAGGCCCAGACGCTCTGCTGGCGCGACCAGCTGCCGGCGGTCGAGGTGGTTCCGCTGACCGACTATCTGTCGTACCTCGCGCTCGATTCGGGAGCCGCCGCTTCGACGACAACCGTCGGCGGGCCGCGCGGCGAATGAATGCAAAGACCTGATCCCGGGGCGGGGCCATCGGAGCACTTGCCTTCCTCTTTCTCTTACCGCAGTACACGGCTGATCGGCTTGCGCTCGTTCTGCTGCCCTTCGCGATCGCCGGTGTCGGTCGAGCGTTGAGCATGTGGCCGAAGGTTCCGCAGGCGCTCACCATGCCGGCGGACGCGGCGGCAGTCTCCACCTAGACCGAACGCTGCTAGCCGGCGGCGTTTGAGGCAACGACGACCTGCGCCTTGCCGCGCTCCTTGGCGCGGTAGAGCGCCTCGTCTGCGCGCTCGAAGAACCCCGTCGGGTCGTCCTCGGGCTTGAGCTCGGCCACGCCTGCCGAGAAGGAGAGCCGTCCCGCCTGCCCAATCGGTCGCGCGGACACCACGGCCTGCAGTCGCTGGTAGAGCTGGTCCGCGTCGGCAAGCGTCGACTCGGGCAGGATCACTGCGAACTCATCGCCGCCGACGCGGCAGGCGATGTCCGCCGAGCGAACGACGTCGCGGACGCGCTCTGCCGACTCCGCGATCACGGCGTCGCCTGTGAGATGTCCGATACGGTCGTTGATCGCCTTGAAATCGTCGAGATCGAGAACGACCAGCGCCAGCGTCCGGTCGTAGCGTTGGGCGCGGGCGACCTCGCGGTCGAGCGTCTCATGGAAATAGCGCCGGTTGTGCAGTCCGGTGAGCGCGTCGAGATCGGCGAGCTGGCGCGCCTCGCGAAACCGCTTCGCGTTCTCGATCGCCGGCCCAGCGCGAAGCGCAAGCTCCTCGAGCTCCCGCACTTCCTCCTCGTTCCATGTGTGCGAGCGCGAGCGGGAGAAGACGGCGATGAAGCCGATCGAGCCGCCCTCGGTCTGGATCGGCACCGCGAGCCCGGAGTGGATCAGCGTCGGCGGACCGTCGTTCGACGCCATCTCGGACGGGTACTGATAGACGAGCGAGATGGAGCGCGCCTCCGGGCCGCCCGGCGGGCCTGCGATCGCCTGTCGCTGCGCCTCATCGGTGGTCAGCCCGAGCGTCGCGATGATCGGCGTGTCCCCGTCGTTGTCGAGGCGGGCGAGGGCGGCGTCCACTCCCGGCATGGCGCCGGCGGTGTCGAGCGTCCGCGTGAGAACCTCGTCGAGGTCGATCGTTCCTGCGAGCTCGCCGAGCATCTGGTTGCGCCGTCCCTCTTCCTGGGCGTGCTCGAGCGCCTCCGACAGCTCGCTGACCATCGTCTCCATGCGAGAGTTCATGTCCGAGACGAGGTCGGCGAGGCGCTCGTCGCTCTGCGTTCCTTTGCCGGCGCCCCGGACGAGCCAGAACACGTCCAGGAGTAGCGCAAGCGCTGCTGCTCCGGCAGCTATGGCTACGACGATGGTCGTCGTCAAGGCGACCCGCTTTCAAAGCTCATTCTTTCCCCCAAGTTTTCCCAGTCCCCCCGCCGATTCCGCAGCTAAAGCGGGCCCGACCTCACTGTAATTCCCCGGACGCCACTTGACTATAGTTTGAAAGCTATAAATATCGCCCTCGCGACATGCACTCGCTGGCCCTGAACCCTCGCAATGATGCGGGTTTCGCGCGTTTGACGCACCCGAGAGGGATTCGCTACCATGCCTGGCCGGTTGGCAGGGGCATGTCCCCTGGCCAGCCTTTGTTGTGCCGTAACCCCCTTTCCCTGGAGAAGCTGCAACAGCAATGCCGACTGTGAATCAACTCGTGCGCAAGGGCCGAGCCGCGCCGAAGGCGAGGGTGAAGACCCCTGCGCTGCGCGGAGCCCCGCAGAAGCGCGGTGTGTGCACACGCGTCTATACGACCACGCCCAAGAAGCCGAATTCGGCGCTGCGCAAGGTTGCGCGCGTCCGGCTGACGAACGGGATGGAAGTCGGCGCCTATATTCCGGGCGAAGGCCACAACCTTCAGGAGCACTCTGTCGTCCTGATCCGTGGCGGCCGCGTCCGCGACCTGCCGGGTTTCCGTTACAAGGTGATCCGCGGCGGTCTCGACACCGCCGGCGTCGGAGATCGGCGCAAGGGCCGCTCCAAGTACGGCGCCAAGCGAGGCTCATAGTGGCTCACCCGGCAACAGTCAGTGCGCCTCTAGGGCGCAATAAGCGCACGCACAGGGCGTCCGCCCTGGTCACGTCAGTCGCGCCCGTGCTTACTAGCACGAACACTCCCTGCGTCCTAGCCTGGCTTGCTTCTCCCACGCTAGAGACGCGAGACCGTCACGGGGTGAACCACTAATGCCACGGCGAGCAGAGATCCCGGTCCGCGAGCTCCAGCCGGACCCGGTGCACAACTCGCGCCTGGTCAGCCAGGTGATCAACCGCGTCATGACGCGCGGGAAGAAGAGCACGGCCGAACAGATCGTCTACGACGCGCTCAACCGCGTCGGCGAGCAGACCGGCAAGCCGCCGGTCGAAGTGCTCGAGCAGGCGATCAAGACGATCACGCCGGTGCTCGAGGTCCGCTCCCGCCGCGTCGGCGGCGCGAACTACCAGGTGCCCGTCGAAGTGCCGCAGCGCCGCGCGCGCACGCTAGCCGTGCGCTGGCTCGTCACGTTCTCGCGCGACCGGCGCGAGAAGCACATGTCGGAGAAACTCGCCGGCGAGATCCTGGACGCTCTCAACCAGCAGGGCAACGCCTTCAAGCGTAAGGACGACCTTTACCGGATGGCGCAGGCCAACAAGGCCTTCGCTCATTACAGGTGGTAACGGTGGCGACTGTCGACAAGACGAAGGGCGCGCCTGTCGCCCTGGATCGCGTCCGGAACATCGGGATCATGGCCCACATCGACGCGGGCAAGACGACGACGACCGAGCGGATCCTCTATTACACCGGCCGCACCCACAAGATGGGCGAGGTCCACGAGGGCGCCGCGGTGATGGACTGGATGGCGCAGGAGCAGGAGCGCGGGATCACGATCACGTCGGCGGCGACGACGGCGTTCTGGCGTGACTTTCGCGTGAACATTATCGATACGCCCGGGCACGTGGACTTTACGATCGAGGTGGAGCGAAGTCTGCGCGTGCTCGACGGGGCGATCGCTGTCTTCGACGCCGTCGCCGGCGTCGAGCCCCAGTCCGAGACGGTCTGGCGCCAGGCCGACCGTTACCGCGTGCCGCGCATCGCGTTCATCAACAAGATGGACCGCACCGGCGCCGATTTCTTTGCGTCTGTGCAGTCGATGGTCGACCGGCTCGGCGCGCGACCGGTGCCGGTGCAGCTGCCGCTCGGCCAGGAAGAGCACTTCCGCGGCGTCATCGACCTGGTCGAGATGCGCGCGCTCGTCTGGCAGGACGAGCTCGGCACGAACTACGAGGTCGAGGAAATCCCGGCCGAGCTGCTCGAGCAGGCGCAGGAGTACCACCACCAGCTGATCGACTCGGTCGCAGACCACGACGACGAGTTGCTCGAGACCTACCTTCTGGACGAGGACGCCGTGACGCCGGAGATGCTCAAGCGCGCGCTCCGTGCGGCGACGCTCGACATCACCGTCACGCCGATCCTCGCCGGCTCGGCCTTCAAGAACAAAGGGGTCCAGCCACTGCTCGACGCGGTTGTGGACTACCTGCCGAGCCCGCTGGACGTGCCGCCCGTGCACGGGATCGACCCGCGCACCGAGCACGAGCTCTCGCGCCGGCCGGCCGTCGACGAGCCCTTCTCGGCGCTTGCCTTCAAGGTCATGTCCGACCCCTACGTCGGCAAGCTGACCTACATCCGGGTCTACTCGGGTCAAGTCAGCGCCGGCGACCGGGTCATGAACACGACGACGGGCAAGACCGAGCGTGTCGGCCGCATCCTCCAGATGCACGCGAACCACCGCGAGGAGCGCGAACAGATCGGCGCCGGCGAGATCGCCGCGACGGTCGGGCTGAAGAACACGACCACTGGCGACACGCTCGCCACCGACACCGCCCCGATCCGGCTCGAGTCGATGGACTTCCCGGAGCCGGTGATCTCGGTCGCGATCGAGCCGAAGACCAAGGGCGACCAGGACAAGCTCGGCGCGGGTCTGCAGCGTCTCACCGAGGAGGACCCGACCTTCCGCGTCCGTACCGACGAGGAGACGGGACAGACGCTGATCTCAGGCATGGGCGAGCTTCACCTCGAGATCATCGTCGACCGCCTCACACGCGAGTTCAGCGTCGACGCCAACGTCGGCCGGCCCCAGGTCGCCTACCGCGAGACGGTCAGCAAGCCGGTCGAGAAGATCGAGGGCCGCTTTGTCCGCCAGACCGGTGGCCGCGGCCAGTACGGCCACGCCGTGATCAACCTCGAGCCGATGGATCCCGGCGACGGCTACGAGTTCGTCGACAAGATCGTCGGCGGCAAGATCCCCAAGGAGTACATCTCCTCGGTCGACCTTGGCATCCAGGAGGCGATGGAGTCTGGCGTTATGTCGGGCTACCCCGTCGTCGACATCCGGGTAGAGCTGGTCGACGGCTCGTACCACGAGGTCGACTCGAGCGAGATGGCCTTCAAGATCGCCGGCTCGATGGCGTTCAAGAACGCCGAGCAGCGGGCGAAGCCGAAGCTTCTCGAACCCGTTATGGCCGTCGAGGTCGTGACGCCCGAGGAGTATCTCGGCGACGTGATGGGCGATCTCAACTCGCGTCGCGGACGCGTCGAGGGCCTGGAGCCGCGCGGCAATGCGCAGGCGATCCGCGCTCGGGTCCCCCTCGCGACCATGTTCGGCTACGCCACCGATCTGCGCTCGACGACGCAGGGGCGAGCCACGTTCACGATGCAGTTCGATCGCTACGAGGAAGTTCCTCAGTCGATCGCAGGCGAGCTCGTCGACTCAGGCTAGCGCCTCAGGATCATAGGACCAAGCAACGGAGGAAATAGATGGCCAAGCAGAAGTTCGAACGCAACAAGCCGCATCTCAACGTCGGCACGATCGGTCACATCGACCACGGGAAGACGACGCTGACCGCCGCGATCTCGAAGGTCCTGGCAGAGCAGGGTGTCTCGGGCACGGAGGTCCGTGACTTCAACTCGATCGACAACGCGCCCGAGGAACGGCAGCGCGGGATCACGATCAATACGTCGCACGTCGAGTACGAGACCGAGAACCGTCACTACGCGCACGTCGATTGCCCGGGCCACGCCGACTACATCAAGAACATGATCACCGGCGCCGCCCAGATGGACGGCGCGATCCTGGTCGTGTCGGCCGCGGACGGCCCGATGCCGCAGACGCGGGAGCACATTCTGCTCGCCCGCCAGGTCGAGGTGCCGTCGATCGTCGTCGCCCTCAACAAGGCGGACATGGTCGACGATCCCGAGCTGCTCGAGCTCGTCGAGATGGAGGTACGCGAGCTGCTCTCGAACTACGAGTTCCCCGGCGACGAGATCCCGGTCGTCCAGGTCTCGGCGCTGAAGGCGCTCGAGGGCGACCCGGAGTGGACTCCGAAGATCCTCGAGCTGATGGAGCAGGTCGACGCGTACATCCCCGAGCCGACCCGCGACACCGACAAGCCGTTCCTGATGCCGATCGAGGACGTGTTCACGATCACGGGCCGCGGCACCGTCGTCACAGGCCGGATCGAGCAGGGCCAGATCAACTCGGGCGACACGGTCGAGATCGTCGGCATCCACCCGGAGGTGGCCAGCACGGTCGTTACGGGGCTCGAGATGTTCAACAAGACGCTCGACTTCGCCCAGGCCGGAGACAACGCAGGCGTGCTCCTGCGCGGAACGAAGCGCGAGGAGGTCGAGCGGGGGCAGGTGCTCGCGAAGCCGAAGTCGATCACGCCGCACACCCAGTTCAAGGCCGAGGTCTACGTGCTCTCGAAGGAAGAGGGCGGCCGCCACACGCCGTTCTTCAACGGCTACCGGCCGCAGTTCTACTTCCGGACGACCGACGTGACCGGTTCGATCAAGCTCCCGGAGGGCCAGGAGATGGTCATGCCGGGTGACAACACGAACATGGACATCGAGCTCGGGCAGCCGATCGCGATGGACCAGGGTCTCCGGTTCGCAATCCGCGAGGGCGGCCGTACCGTGGGTGCGGGCGTCGTGACAGAGATCCAGACGTAATCACTTGGCGCAGAAGATCCGCATCCGTCTGAAGGGGTACGACCACACGCAACTCGACCGGTCGGCGCAGTCGATCGTCGAGACGGCCCAGCGAACCGGCGCCACCATCACCGGTCCCGTGCCCCTTCCGACGGAAAAGAACGTCTACACCGTGATCCGTAGCCCCTTCAAGGACAAGGACTCGCGGGAGGCGTTCGAGATCCGCACGCACAAGCGCCTGATCGACATCCACTCGCCGACACCGAAGACGGTCGATTCGCTGATGCGCCTCGACCTGCCGGCCGGCGTCGACATCGAGATCAAGCTCTGATGAAGGGGATCGTCGGCAGGAAGCTAGGGATGTCGCAGGTCTTCGACGAGGAGACCGGTCAGGTGACCCCTGTGACAGTGATCGAGGCAGGTCCATGCCCGGTTGTCTCGGTCAAGGAGGCTGCCGTCGACGGCTACGACGCCGTTCAAGTCGCCTACGACGAGGTCGCCGAGGAGCGGCTCTCGAAGCCGAAGCTCGGGCACCTGAAGAAGAACGGCGTCGCGCCGCACAGACACCTGCTCGAGCTGCGCGGCCTGACCGGCGCGACGGAGGGCGAGGCCGTCACCGTCGAGAGCTTCGAGGTCGGCGACAAGGTCAAGGTGTCGGGCGTCTCGATCGGCAAGGGGTTCGCCGGCACGATCAAGCGGCATAACTTCAGCCGCGGCCCGACCTCGCACGGCTCCCACAACGTCCGCAAGCCGGGCTCGGTCGGCGCCTCGGCGACGCCTTCGCGGGTCTTCAAGGGGATCAAGATGGCCGGCCGCCTAGGCGGCAAGCGCGTCACCCAGGTCGGGCTGACCGTCCATTCAGTCGATCCCGAGCAGAACCTGCTGCTGGTGAAAGGTGCGGTTCCGGGGCCTAAGAACGGTTTGGTCGAAGTGCGCGAGGAGATTCGCCGTGGCTCCTGACCTTGTAGCCGGGTTTAGCCGGTCGCACGGGCAAAGCCCGCGCGACCAGGCGGCATCCGCAAGCGGATGCCTAGTGGTCGAAGTGCGGGAGGAGGTCAAGCGTGCCCGCAGCTAACTCCGGAACCGGGAGAAAACGGTCGCCCGAGCAAAGCCCGGACGACCTCCAGACGGCGTCGCCGAGTCGACGCCTTAAAGCTCCCGTTTTCGACGGCACCGGCAAGAAGTCGAAGGACCTCACCCTCGACGAACTGGTTTTCGGAGCCGAGGTGAAGCCTCATCTCGTTCACGAGGCCGTGCGCGCAGAACTCAGCGCCGACCGCGCCGGGACCCGTGCCGTCAAGAGCCGGGGTCTCGTCGCCGGTGGGCGTTCGAAGCCGTGGCGCCAGAAGGGAACGGGCCGCGCCCGCGCCGGGACGACCCGTGCACCCCATTGGACGGGCGGCGGCGCGGCGTTCGCCGTGCGGACGCGCTTCGGCGGCAAGGTCAACCGCAAGGAGCGCAAGGCAGCCTTTCGCGCCGCGCTCTCAGCCCACGCTGACGAGGGAACCTTTGCCGTCCTCGCCGACGACTCGTTCGAGGAGCCTTCGACGAGGGACGCGGCCACGCTCGTCGAGGCATGGGGCAAGCAGCGGCCGCTCATCGTGGTCGCGCACGAGGACCAGGAGGCGATCGTCAAGTCTTTTCGCAACCTCGACGGCGTGCAGGTCGTGACACCGTCCGAGGTCGAGATCTCGGCGGTCGTCTGGGCGCGCTCGCTACTGGTGAGCGAGAGAGCGCTTCAACTCGTCCAAGGGAGGGCTAGCTCGTGAAAATGCTGTCGCATTTCCACGAGGATCGTCTTTGGACTTCGCTAGCGCTCGTAGGAGGCGAGATTTAGATGTCTCTGCATCCGAATGAGGTTTTGTTGGCACCAGTGGTCTCCGAGAAGAGCTACGAGCAGATCGAGAGCGACCACCGCTACTCGTTCCGTGTCCACCCGGACGCACACAAGACGCAGATCCGACAGGCCGTCGAGGAGCTGTTCAACGTCCACGTCGAGCGCGTGAACGTGATCCAGGTGCGCTCGAAGCCGAAGCGCCGCGGCCTCGTCAAGGGCCGCAAGCCCGGCTGGAAGAAGGCGATCGTCCAGATCAAGGCCGGCGAGTCGATCGAGATCTTCGAAGGGGCTCAGGTATGAGCCGGAAAATGCTGCGCATTTCCCGACTTGCTGGTTTGACCCATCGCTTCGCTCGGGTGAACGAGGGGGTGGCGTAGCTTGGCCATTCGAAGGTACAAGCCCACGTCTCCTGGCCGGCGCTTCATGTCCGTTTCCTCGTTCGAGGAGATCACGAAGACCGAGCCGGAGAAGAGCCTGACCGAAGCGCTCAAGAAGAGCGGTGGGCGAAACGCGAACGGCCGCATTACCCGGCGCCACCAGGGCGGCGGGCACAAGCGCCTCTACCGGCAGATCGACTTCAAGCGCGTCAAGGACGGCGTCCCCGCGAAGGTGGCCGCGATCGAGTACGACCCCAACCGGTCGGCGAGGATCGCGCTGCTCCACTACGCCGACGGCGCGAAGGCCTACATCCTCGCCCCGGCGCGGCTGCGGGTGGGCGCGGTCGTCGAGTCGGGCCCGGGCGCCGACATCAAGCCCGGGAACGCGCTGCCGCTGACCAACATCCCGACCGGCACGCTCGTCCACAACGTCGAGCTGAAGCCCGGGCAGGGCGGCAAGATGGCGCGTTCGGCCGGCTCAGGCGTCCAGCTGGTCGCCAAGGACGAGGGCTACGGTGTCCTGCGCCTGCCATCCGGGGAGATGCGCCGCGTCCCGCTCACCTGCCGGGCGACCGTGGGCCAGGTCGGCAATGTCGACCACGAGAACATCACGGGTGGCAAGGCGGGCCGGAGCCGCTGGCGCGGCAAGCGCCCGACGGTGCGTGGCTCGGCGATGAACCCGGTCGACCACCCGCACGGCGGCGGCGAGGGGAAGTCGAAGGGCGGCCGCCATCCGGTCACCCCTTGGGGCGTACCGACCCTCGGCAAGCGCACCCGCCGCAAGCACAAGGAATCCGACAAGTTGATCGTTCGCGCACGAAGACGCGGAAAGGACAAACGGTGAAAATGCTGCGCATTTTCCCCGTGGCTGGTTTCTACATCACTACGTTCGTAGGAGAACCCGTTGAGTAGAAGTTCAAAAAAGGGCCCGTTCGTCGAGGAGCGGCTGATGGGCCGCATCAACCGGATGAACGAGTCCGGCAGCAAGCAAATGATCCGCACCTGGTCGCGGACATCGACGATCTTCCCCGAGATGGTCGGGCACACGATCGCGGTCCACGACGGCCGTAAGCACGTGCCCGTCTTCATCAGCGAGCAGATGGTCGGCCACAAGCTCGGCGAGTTCGCGCCGACGCGGATGTTCCGCGGCCACTCTGGCGACCGCAAGACGGAGGTCAAGAGGACCTAGTGAGCACGCCACGCGTCCAGTTTGGCTGGAGAACTCCGGCCGGAATGCATCTCGCGGTCCAGCGAACCGCTCACGAGGTTGGCCAATGAGCGCCGTCGAGACACAGGAGGTCCGCGCGGTGGCCAAATGGGTGCGCATGTCGCCTCGCAAGGCGAGGCTCGTCGCACAGCACATTCGCGGCCGCAGCGTGCCGGAGGCCCGAACCGTGCTCGCGTTCACCCAACGCGCTGCAGCCCGCGAGATCGAGAAGGTGCTGCGCTCCGCGGTCGCGAACGCGGAGGCGAATCACGGCTTGCTCGGCGACAGCCTCGTCGTCTCCGCTGCCTACGTTGACGAGGGGCCGGTCATGAAGCGGTGGCGCGCCCGCGCGCGCGGCCGCGTCGCTCGGATCAAGAAGCCGACGTGTCACATCACGGTCAAGCTGGTTCCCGGCCCCGAGACTGCCCGGATCGCTGCCCCTCCGCCGCCTGAACCCGCGGTAGAGGAGACGCCGACGCCTCCGGCGGCTTTGCCGGCGGAGGAGAAGACCGAGTCGAGCTCTGAGGAGAAATCTGCCGAGGCGAAGCCGAAGGCACAAACCAGCACCCGGGCGAAGTCGAAGACTTCGACCGGAGAGAAGCCCAAGCCCCGTACACCGCGGAAGAAGAAAGAGGAGGCCGACACCTAATGGGTCAGAAGGTCCATCCCGGCGGGATGCGCGTCGGCGTCATCCACGACTGGAAGTCGAACTGGTACACAGGCAACAAGGACTTCGCGGACTTCCTCCAGGAGGACGTCCGCATCCGCGAGCACATCTACAACAAGCTCTCGCACGCGGGCCTGTCGGACATCTTGATCCGCAAGGACGCTCAGCGAATCACGATCGACATCTACACGGCGCGGCCGGGGATCGTGATCGGCAAGTCCGGCGTCGAGGTCGACGCGCTCCGCAAGGACATCCACGGGATGACCAGCAAGGCCGTCCACATCAACATCAACGAGATCAAGCGCCCCGAGCTCGATGCGAAGCTGGTCGCGCAATCGATCGCGGAGCAGCTCGAGAACCGGGTCAGCTTCCGGCGTGCCATGAAGCGGTCGCTCGCCTCCGCGATCCGGTCGGGTGCACAGGGCGTCAAGGTCATGTGCGGCGGCCGGCTCGGCGGCGGCGAGATGAGCCGCTCGGAGAGCTACTCCGAGGGCCGCGTTCCACTTCATACGATCCGCGCGGACATCGACTACGGCTTCGCCGAGGCAAAGACGACGACGGGCCGGATCGGCGTCAAGGTGTGGATCAACAAGGGCGAGATCATGCCGTCGGGCTACGAGAGCTCCGCTCAGCAGGGCGACACGCGGCTGGGCGAGCAGGACCAAGCCCGCCGTCGCGGCGGCCGCACCGAAGGCCTCGGCGAGAGCCGTCAAGGCGGCCGGGGACGGGGTGCCGACCGTGAAGGCCTCGGTCCAGTGCGCCAGCGGCGCCCCCGCCGCGGCAGCGGCCAGGGCCAGGGGCAGGGACGCGGTCCGGGCCGCCCGCGTGAGGAGGCGCCAGCCGAGACGGTCGAGCAGCCGCGCACGGACGAGCAGGGCGTTTCCGCCGAAGGGCGTGAGCAGCCGGTGATCGAGCCACAGGTCGAAGAGACGCCTGCTGCAGTCGCCGACGCGCCCGACACGACGACGCAGAAGCAGATGCACGAGGACCCGACCAAGCTCGACCAGTCGGGCGACGAGAGCGCCGAGAAGGGGAAGCCTGCGGCGAAGACAGCGCCGGCCAAGAAGCCCGCGGCGAAGAAAGCTCCCGTGGCCAAGGCCAAGCCTGCAGCCAAGCGCACGGCGAAGAAGGAAGACGAGAACCCGAAGAAGGAAGACGAGAGCTAGATGCTCCTGCCGAAGAAAACGAAGTTCCGCAAGTACCAGCGAGGCCGTCGCCGCGGCTTTTCGAAGGGCCAGACGACGGTGCAAGCCGGTGACTTCGGCCTGAAAGCGCTCGAGAACGGCTGGGTGACGAATCGCCAGATCGAGGCCGCCCGGATCGCGATGACGCGCAAGATCCGCCGTGGCGGCAAGGTCTGGATCAACGTCTTCCCGGACAAGCCGGTGACGCAGAAGCCCGCCGAGACAAGAATGGGCTCGGGCAAGGGCGCGCCGGAGCACTGGGTCGCGGTGATCAAGCCCGGCCGAGTCCTGTTCGAGCTCGCCGGCGTGCCGGAGCCGCTGGCGAAGGAGGCGCTCCGGCTCGCGGGCCGGAAGCTGCCGATCAAGACCAGAGTCGTGAAACGGGAGGCGGATCTCTTTGCGAGCTAGGGACCTGAGGGATCTCACCGACGAGGAGCTGGAGCTGCAGCTGGCTGACAGGCGGCAGGAGCTCTTCAACCTGCGCTTTCAGGGCGCAACCGGCGCCCTGGAAAACACCGCGCGGCTGAAGCTGGCGAAGCGTGAGATCGCCCGCATCCTGACCGTCCGGACAGAACGAGAGGCGAACGCGAATCGAGTGACGAATGGCTGACGAGAATCAGAACGAGCAGACAGAGAACGAGCAGCCCGAAGAGACCGAGCAGGCTGAAGAGACGGTCTCCGCCCCGGAGGGGCCGGTCGCTCCTGCGGCCGAGACCGACGAGCAGCGTGCAGAAGAGCCTGCCGCCGAAGAGCCCGCGGCTGAAGAGCCTGTGGCCGAGGAGCCTGCGGCTGAAGAGCCTGCGGCCGAGGAGCCTGCGGCTGAAGAGCCTGCGGCCGAGGAGCCTGCGGCCGAGGAGCCTGCGGCCGAAGAGCAGGTCGCCGAAGAGGCGGTCGCGGAAGAGCCTGCGGCCGAAGAGGCACCGGTAGCCGAGGCAGAGCCCGCCCCGGACGTGGAGGCCGAAGCCGCCGCGGCCGAGGCGCCTGCGGTAGACGGCGAAGCTGAGCCCCCCGCCGAAGCTCCCCAGGAGGTTCGGCGGAAAAGGAAGCGCCTACCGCGCCCCCAGCGCCACCGCCACTCGAAGCCGAAGCGCGAGCGCGCAGCCGAGCGCAAGGCGATCACGCGAGTGCCCAAGCCCGAGCACCCGCGAGGCCGCCGCCAGGAACGCCGGGGCGTCGTGGTCTCGAGCGGCATGGACAAGACGATCGTCGTGCGAGTCGATGCCGTGAAGGCGCACCCGAAGTACCTAAAGGTCGTGCGCCGTTCGACCAAGTTCCATGCCCACGATGAGCAGAACCAGGCGAAGGTCGGCGACGTCGTGCGGATAGTCGAGACGCGCCCGCTCTCGAAGACGAAGAACTGGCGCCTCGCAGAAATCGTGGAGGTTGCACAGTGATCCAGCAGGAATCCCGGCTGCGCGTCGCGGACAACACCGGCGCGCGCGAGATCCTCTGCATCCGCGTCAAGGGCGGCTCGAAGCGCCGCTACGCGCGCGTGGGCGACGTGATCACCGCTACGGTGAAGACCGCGACCCCGCAGGGCGCGATCAAGAAGGGCGAGGTCGTCCAGGCCGTGGTCGTGCGCACGCGCAAGCCCTACGGCCGCGACGACGGCACGTCAATCGCCTTCGACGAGAACGCCGCCGTGATCATCGACAACGCGAACAATCCACGAGGCACGCGCATCTTCGGGCCGGTCGCCCGCGAGTTGCGCGAGCGCAACTTCATGAAGATCGTTTCTCTAGCTCCGGAGGTTTTGTAAGTGAAAAATGCTGCGCATTTTCCACTTGCTGGTTTGTCACATCGCTTTGCTCGTGAGGAGTTGAGAAAGTCATGAATCCTAAAATGAAGGTTCGTAAGGGCGACCTCGTCCACATGATCAAGGGCAAGGACCGCGGCAAGCAGGGTCGCGTCCTCGACTCACGTCCGGCCGAGCGCCGCGTGATCGTCGAGAACCTGAATGTGGTCAAGCGCCACACGCGACCCAAACCGATGCGCGACTCGAGCCGGATGGGCGGCACGCAGATGACGCCGGGCGGAGTGATCGAAAAGGCCGCGCCGGTGCCGGTCGCCAACGTGATGGTCGTCTGCCCGACGTGCAACCGGCCGACCCGAATCGGGATGAAGGAGAAGACCGTCAAGGACAAGCAGCTGCACGTCCGCGTCTGCAAGCGGGCCGATTGCGGCGAGGAGATCGACAAGTAATGGCTCGACCGAGGAAGAAAAGCACCAACGGCAACGGCTATCAGCCGCGCCTGAAGGAGCGCTACGAGCAAGAGCTGCGCGGGCAGCTCAAGGACAGGCTCGACGTCTCCTCGGTGATGGACGTTCCGCGCCTGCAGAAGATCACCCTCAACATGGGCATCGGCGACGCCAAGACCGAGGCGAAGGTGCTCGAGAACGCGCTCGACCAGCTGACGACGATCGCCGGGCAGCGCGCGCAGGTGCGCCGCGCGCGCAAGTCGATCGCGAGCTTCAAGCTGCGCGAGGGAATGCCGGTCGGTGTGCGAGTGACGCTGCGAGGCGCCCGCATGTGGGAATTCCTCGACCGCCTGATCTCGATCGCGCTGCCGCGGATCCGCGACTTCCGGGGCCTCAGCACCCGCTCCTTCGACGGGCGAGGCAACTTCTCGCTCGGAATTCGAGAGCAGATCATCTTTCCGGAGATCAACTACGACGACGTCGACACCATCCGAGGGCTCGACGTGGCGATCACCACGACGGCGAAGGACAACGCCGAGGCGGAAGCGCTCCTGCGCGGACTCGGTATGCCGTTCCCCGGCATGGCGGAAGCCGGAGCCGGCGAGGAAGCAGAAGGAGACGAAGCCTAGTGGCCAAGAAATCCCTGATTGTCAAAGCCGCGCGGCCGCAGAAGTTCAAGGTGCGGAATTACACGCGCTGCCGACGCTGCGGCCGTCCGCGCGCGGTTTATCGCAAGTTCGGCCTCTGCCGGATCTGCCTGCGTGAGCTCGCCCACGACGGCTCGATCCCGGGCATGACCAAATCAAGCTGGTGAGGAAGCCATGTTGACGGATCCAATTGCAGACATGTTGAGCCGAATCCGGAACGCGAATCGGGCGCTCCACGACCAAGTGGAGATGCCGAACTCGCGGATCAAGGAGGAGATCGCGCGCCTGCTCAAAGACGAGGGCTACATCCGAGACTTCCGCGTCGTCGGCTCGGAGGCCTGGAACTCGGAGCACGAGGACAAGAAAGAGCACCGCGCGTACAGCACGCTCGTGATCGACCTCAAGTACAGCCGCAGCCGCGAGCGCGTGATCACGAACCTGAAGCGTGTCTCCAAGCCCGGCCGCCGTATCTATGCGCGCAAGGACCGGCTGCCACGCGTCCTCGGCGGCATGGGCGTGGCAATCCTGTCGACCTCGAACGGCCTGATCACGAGCCGCACCGCCCAGGAGCGGGGCGTCGGCGGTGAGGTGATCTGTTTTATTTGGTGAGAGTGCTGCGCGCTTTCACCAAGGGGAAAATTTCATGAGTCGAATCGGAAAACAGCCAATCGAATTGCCTAGCGGGGTCAACGTCGCGATCTCCCCTGGGCGCGTTCAGGTGAACGGTCCTCTGGGAGAACTGAGCCAGACCGTCCCGGCGCGAATGCAGATCGAGCAGGAGAACGGCAACCTCGTGGTCAAGCGCCCGACTGAGCGCGGCGAGGACCGTGCGCTGCACGGACTCACACGCTCGTTGCTCGCGAATATGGTCGAAGGAGTCACGAAGGGCTACGAAAAGCGCCTCGAGCTCCAGGGCGTCGGCTACCGCGCGGCGTTGCGGGGCACGGATCTGGAGCTGAACGTCGGCTTCTCGCACCCGGTCGTGATCAAGCCGCCGCAGGGGATCGCCTTCGAGGTTCCGGATGCGACGACCGTGCTCGTCAAGGGGATCGACAAGCAGCAAGTCGGCGAGATTGCCGCGCAGGTGCGCAAGGTGCGCCCGCCGGAGCCGTACAAAGGCAAGGGCATCCGCTACGAAGGCGAGTACGTCAGAAGGAAAGTTGGTAAGCGAGCGTGATTGATTTGCAAGTGAATTCGGTCCGTGCTGGGGGAACCTCCCGATCGCTTCGCGCTGGTTTCCCTTCCACTGGTCCGCTGGCGCGGACAGGCGGCTGCGCCGCCGGCAAGAGAGCGTAATGGCAGTTCTGACCAAGCCCGAAGCACGGGCCCGGCGGCACAAGCGAGTCCGCGGCAAGGTCTACGGCACCGCGGAGCGGCCGCGGCTGGTCGTCTTCCGCTCGAACAGCGGCATCGAGGCGCAGCTCGTCAACGACGCCGACGGGAAGACGCTCGCCGCCGCGAGCTGGCTGCACCTGAAGAAGTCGTTCAAGGGCAACAAGACCCGGCAGGCAGCCGAGGTCGGCAAGTTGCTGGCGGAGAACGCAAAGAAGGCGAGCGTCGAGAACGTCGTCTTCGACCGCGGCGGCTACCTGTACCACGGACGCGTGAAGGCGCTCGCCGAGGCCGCGCGCGAGGGAGGACTCAAGTTTTGAGCACAACGCCCGTCGAACGTGAAGTGATCGAACGCGAGCGAGAGCGCGAGCTCAAGGAGCGCGTGGTCGAGATCAACCGCGTCGCCAAGGTCGTCAAGGGCGGCCGGCGATTCTCGTTCACGGCCCTCGTCGTGATCGGCGACGAGGTCGACCGCGTCGGTGTCGGCTACGGCAAGGCTCGCGAGGTGCCGCTCGCAATCTCGAAGGCCGTCGACGATGCGAAGAAGAACCTGTTCACCGTGCCCAAGAAGGGCACCACGATCACCCATGAGATCCTGGGTGAGTTCGGCGCCGCGCGAGTGTTGCTGCGGCCTGCGAGCGAGGGGACGGGCGTGATCGCGGGGGGCGGCGTCCGCGCCGTGCTCGAGCTCGGCGGCGTCCGCGACATCCTCGCCAAGAGCCTCGGGACGACGAACCCGATCAACATGCTCAAGGCGACGGTCGATGGCCTGCGGCGCCTGCGGCGGCCCGAGGAGGTTGCGCAGATCCGCGGCCTGACCGTGAGTCAGGTTCTCCCGATTCCGGCGAAGGCCCCAGAACCCGTCGCCGAAGAGGCGCCCGCTGTCGAAGAAACGGTGGCCGCGCAGCGGCCTGTCCGCGACAGCGGACCAGTGGAGGGGGTCTCGGGTGAACCGGGAGGTTCCCCCGGCGAAAACCAGCAGCAAGAGGCAACCGATGGCGAAGCTGAAGATAACCCAGACGCGTAGCCAGATCGGCCAGAGCGAGCGCCACCGCGGGACGCTGCGCGCGCTTGGACTCGGCAAGATCGGCCGATCGGCGGAGCACGCTGAGAGCCCGCAGCTCGCCGGTATGCTCAGGAAGGTCCGCCACTTGGTGAGGGTCGAGGACGCCTCGTAGACATGCCGGAGAAGCTCAATCTTTCGAACCTGAAGCCCGCGCAGGCGCGCAAGGACCGTAAGCGCGTCGGCCGCGGCCTGGGCTCCGGAAAGGGGCGTTACTCGACGCGCGGCCTCAAGGGGCAGAAGGCGCGCTCGGGCTCCCACAAGATGCGCGCCGGCTTCGAGGGCGGCCAGATGCCGATCTACATGCGCCTCGGCAAGCAGCGCGGACCCTACTCGAAGGATGCGATGCCGATGGGCCCACATCGCACGCGCACGGTTGCTGTCAACGTTCGCGACCTCGAGCGGTTCGACGCAGGCACCGAGATCACGCCGGAGTCGCTCGCTGCGGCCGGCCTGATCCGGAACACGAAGTACGACCTGAAGATCCTCGGTCACGGCGATCTGTCCAAGAAGCTGGCCGTCAGCGCGCACAACTTCTCCAAGAGCGCGCGCGAGAAGATCGAACAGGCGGGCGGCTCGATCACCTGGCTTCGCGGCGAGCCCGAGCCTCGAAAGCCGAAGCGGCGTCTGCGGGCGGAGATCCCACAGGCGGACCCAGAGCCCCCCGAGACCGAGGAAGAGAAAGTGGAGGATCCAGAATCGGACGAGTCTGAGGCGAGTGAGGAGCCCGAGTCGTCCGCCGAAGCCGATCAGGCGTCGGAGGAATAGGTGTTCTCCTGGCTCGCCAACGCCTGGCGCGTCCCCGAGCTACGCCGCAGGGTCATGTTTACGGGCCTGATCCTGGGCCTCTACCGGCTCGGCTCTTGGATGCCCGCTCCCGGCGTCGACTCGAAGTCGATTCAGGACTTCTTCGGCTCCGGCGGCCGCGGCAGCTCGATTCTCGGCCTCCTGAACCTGTTCTCGGGCTCGGCGCTGTCGCGCTTCTCGATCTTCGCGCTCGGGATCATGCCCTACGTCACCGCCTCGATCATCCTCCAGCTCATGACCGTCGTGGTCCCGAAGCTGGAAGAGCTCCAGAAAGAGGGCGAGGCGGGCATGGCCAAGATCAACCAGTACACGCGCTACCTGACCGTTGCGCTCGCCGCGGCGCAGGCAACCGGCTACGCCTTCCTGTTCAAGCGCGAGGGCGTGCTGGCCGCGAATTCGGGCCGCCTCGTCCTGATCGTCGTCACGCTCGTTGCCGGGACGACGTTGCTGATGTGGATGGGCGAGCTGATCACCAAGCGCGGGATCGGCAACGGCATCTCGCTGTTGATCTTCGCCTCGATTCTCGCCACGGCTCCCGCCGGCGTGGTTGCCTGGTACAACGGCGGCCCGATGGAGAAGCTGTTCTTCCCGCTCGTGGCGATCGGAGTCGTCGTCGCAGTGGTCTTCATCCAAGAGGGGCAGCGGCGAATACCGATCCAATACGCCAAGCAGATGGTCGGACGGCGGATGACTTCCGGCGGGTCGACATACATGCCCCTGCGCGTGAACATGGCGGGCGTGATCCCGGTCATCTTCGCGGCGGCCGTGATGGCTTTCCCGCCGACGATCGCCGAGTTCGTTCCGTCGACCCAGACGTTCGTCAACCGGCACTTCCAGCCATCAAGCTGGGGCTACCTGCTCACCGAGGCGGTCCTGATCGTCGTCTTCACCTACTTCTACACCGCAGTCCAGTTCAACCCGGTCGACCAGGCCGACAACCTGCGCAAGTACGGCGGCTACATCCCCGGCATCCGTCCGGGCCCGCCGACCGCGCAGTACCTCGACCGCGTCCTGACGCGGCTGACGCTGCCGGGGTCGCTCTACCTGGCAATCATCGCGGTCACCCCGAGCCTCTTCATCCGCTACGGCGGCTTCTCGCAAGCAACCTCGCGCGCCCTCGGCGGCACCTCGGTGCTGATCGTCGTCGGTGTCGCGCTCGACACGATGCGCCAGATGGAGTCGCAGATGATGATGCGCTCCTACGAAGGCTTCCTGCGCTAGTGCCCCACCCGGTGATGCTGCCGAGTCTCTCGGTTGCGAGCACCAAGCCAGAGGCCGCCATCGCCTGCGGCCAAGGCTTGACGCCTTGGCAAGGGCGAGGGTGGACTCTGGCGCCGCGTGATCACGGGCGAGAGGCCGGCGTGCATTGCCGGGTGGGGCACCGGTGAAAATTCTGCTGCTCGGACCGCAGGGGTCCGGCAAAGGGACACAGGCCAAGCGGATCTCGGCGGAGTACGGGATCCCGCACATCGCGACCGGCGACATGCTTCGCGCCGCGATTGCCTCCCGAACGCCGCTCGGACAGCAGGTGAGGCCGATCCTGGAAAAGGGCGAGCTCGTCCCCGACGAGCTGATGATCGAGCTGATCCGCGAGCGGCTGGAAGAGCCCGATGCCGCTGACGGGTTCGTCCTCGACGGCTTCCCGCGCACGACGCCACAGGCCGGCGCCCTCGACGCGATGCTGCGGGAGATCGGCCGCGAGCTGACTGTGGTCTTCGCCCTCCAGGTCTCGGACGAGATCTGCATCGAGAGGCTACTCAGGCGCGCCCGGGAAGAGCAACGCCCCGACGACACCCCCGAGGCGATCCGCACCCGCCTCGAGATCTATCACCGCGAGACGGAGCCGCTGATCGAGCACTATCGCACCCTGGGCGTCCTCGTCCCGATCCACGCCGACGGCACGCCGAACGAGGTTTTCGCCGAGATCCAGGCCACGCTCGAGCAGGTCGCAGTGAGATGACGGTCGCCTCCCGCCCGCCTCGCGCCCGCCGGGGCGCTGCAAAGCTCCGCCTCGCGGCGTCCTCAGTCCCGCCCGTAGCTTTCAGCTACGAGCACTCCCTGCGTCCTTGCGAGCCGGGCTTTTCGCGGCCGGCGAGCACGAGTCGAACGAAGGGCGACCGTCGGTGATCATTCGGAAGAGCCAGGCCGAGATCGAGGGCATGGCCCGCGCCGGTGACATTGTGGTCGACACGTTGGCGCTGATCGGCGAGGAACTCAGGCCCGGGATCTCGATGCTTGAGCTTGACCGTCTCGCCGAGGAGTACATCCGCGAGCGCGGGGGCGCGCCGACCTCGAAGGGCTACCGAGGCTATCCGGCGACGCTCTGTATCTCGCCGAACGCGATGATCGTGCACGGGATCCCGACCGATTACAGGGCCAAGGAGGGCGACGTGATCTCTGTCGACCTCGGCGTCACGCTCGACGGGCTCATCGCCGACAGCGCCTATACCTTCGGCGTCGGCGAGATCTCGCCCGACGCGCAGCGCTTGTTGGACGTCTGTCAGGAGGCGCTGGCCGCCGGCATCGACCAGATGCGGGTCGGAAACCACGTCTCCGACATCGGCCACACGATCCAAACTGTGGTGGAGGCTGCCGGGTTCTCGGTCGTCCGCAGCCTGGTCGGCCACGGTGTCGGTCGCGCTTATCACGAGGATCCGCAGATTCCGAACTTCGGAGCGCCTGAGCGCGGCCCTGAGCTGCTTCCCGGCATGACTCTCGCGATCGAGCCGATGATCACGGCCGGCGGGCCCGACGTGGTCATGCATGCCGATGAATGGTCGATTTCCTCGGCCGACGGCTCGCTGTCGGCCCATTTCGAGCACACGGTCGCGGTTGCCGAGTCGGGTCCACGAGTGCTCACGGCGGCGAAACGGCCTGCCGAAGCGGGTTTGCTACCATGAGCAGCCGCGGCGCGAGCCGTGTTTTTCCGTGTCCTGACAAACCGCGCTGATGAGGCGCGGTTTCTGCGAGGTAATTGGCGAAGCAAGACGACAAGATCGAGGTCGAAGGCGAGATCACCGAGGCGCTCCCCAGCACGATGTTCCGCGTCAAGCTCGACGACGGTCACGAGGTGCTGGCGAAGATCTCCGGGAAGATGCGAAAGCACTACATCCGCATCCTTCCGGGCGACAAGGTGAAGGTGGAGCTGTCGCCCTACGACCTCACTCGCGGTCGAATCACCTACAGAGAGCGTTGATGAAATGAAAGTACGAGCCTCAGTCAAGCCCATGTGCGAGCGGTGCCGCGTGATCAAGCGGCACGGCAGGACCATGGTCATCTGCACGAACCCCCGACACAAGCAAAGGCAAGGCTAGGAGTCCAACCGATGGCCAGAATCGCCGGCGTAAACCTTCCCAACCAGAAGCGGCTCGAGATCGGGCTGACCTACATCTACGGAATCGGCCAGCCGACGGCGCGGAAGGTCTGCGCCGAGCTCGGTCTCTCGCCCGACGAGAAGGTCAAGGACCTGACCGACGAAGAGGTGACGAAGCTCCGCGAGTACATCGACGGCAGCCTTCAGGTCGAGGGTGACCTTCGCCGCGAGCGCCAGCAGGCGATCAAGCGCCTGCAGGAGATCGGCGCCTATCGTGGTTTGCGCCACCGCCGCGGACTGCCGGTGCACGGGCAGCGGACGAAGACGAACGCGCGCACCCGTAAGGGCCCGAAGAAGACTGTCGGCCGGGGCAAGAAGGCGGCTACCAAGACCTGATGCCTCCGACTCCGCGCAGAGCCGCGACCCGTGGTCGCACGCGCCGCCGCGTTCGGAAGAACATTGCGATCGGCCAGGCGCACATCAAGACGTCGTTCAACAACACGATCGTCTCGCTGACCGACGGCGAGGGGAACGTAATTGCCTGGGAGTCCGCAGGTTCCGCGGGCTTCAAGGGGTCGCGCAAGTCGACCCCGTTCGCCGCGCAGGTGACCGCGGACGCATGCGCGCGGAAGGGCATGGAGCACGGCCTCCAGAAGGTGGAGGTTTTCGTCAAGGGGCCGGGATCGGGGCGCGAGACTGCGATCCGCTCGCTCCAGGCCGCAGGCCTCGAGATCCTCGGCGTCAAGGACGTCACCCCGCAGGCCCACAACGGCGTGCGGCCGAAGAAGCGGAGGCGCGTCTAGTGGCCCGCGACACGGGTCCGAAGTGCCGCATCTGCCGGCGCGAAGGCATGAAGCTCTTCCTCAAGGGGGAGCGCTGCCTGACCGAGAAGTGCGCGATCGAGCGCCGGTCGTATCCGCCCGGCGAGCACGGCCGCGGCCGGATCAAGCAGAGCGAGTACCTGCTTCAGCTTCGCGAGAAGCAGAAGGCGCGCCGCTACTACGGTCTGCTCGAGAAGCAGTTCCGCACCTACTACACCAAGGCCGCGAAGGGCTCGGGCGTGACCGGCGAGGAGTTGCTGCGCATGCTCGAGACGCGGCTCGACAACGTCGTCTACCGGCTCGGCTTCGCCGCTTCACGTGCGCAGGCGCGGCAGCTTGTCCGGCACGGCCACTTCCACGTCAACGGCCGCCGGGTCAACATCCCGAGCTACCAGGTCAAGCCGGATGACATCGTCTCGATGGCGCCGGGCAGCTCGGCCGAACAGGTGATCCGCGATGCCACCGATCTCACAGCCTCCGTCGCGCCGTGGCTGCAGGCCGACCACGACGGTCTCACGGGCAAGATCCTGAAGCTGCCCGAGCGCGGGGAGATCGACACCCCAGTCCAGGAATCACTGATCGTCGAGCTCTATTCCAAGTAACAGAAAACGCTACGCGTCCTAGGATGCACAACCGCAAGGAAGGGAAGTAGATGGCAGTTCGTACAAGCTTGATGGAATTTCAGATCCCGAAGATCGTCCACGAGGAGATCGACGAGAACCGTGGGATCTTCCAGATCGAGCCGCTCGATCGCGGCTTCGGGTACACGTTCGGCAACTCGCTACGCCGAGTGCTGCTCTCTTCGCTCGAGGGCGCCGCGGTTACCTCGGTCAAGATCGAGGGCGTCGCGCATGAGTTCACGACCCTGACGGGCGTCCGCGAGGACGTCACCGACATCCTCCTCAACTTCAAGAACCTGATCGCGCGTCTCCACGGCGACTCGCCGGAGATCGAGGTGCGCCTCTCGAAGCGCGGAGCGGGGTCCGTTACGGCCAAAGACATCGAGGCGCCGGCGGAGCTCGAGATTCTGAATCCCGACCTCGAGATCGCGAACCTGTCCGAGAAGGGCAAGCTCGAGGTGACGCTGACGATCGGCCGCGGCCGTGGCTACGTCCCGGCCGAGCTCAACCGCGGGCCCGAGCACACGATCGGCGTCATCCCGGTGGACTCGATCTTCTCGCCGGTTCGGCGCGTCTCCTACGACGTCGAGGCCGCTCGCGTCGGGCAGCGTACCGACTACGACAAGCTGATCCTCGACGTCACGACCGACGGGTCGCTCGATCCGCGCGACGCGATCGGCCAGGCCGCCGAGATCCTGATCCGCCAGCTCGCAATCTTCACCGACCTCGACCGAATCGAGGGCTTCGGCGAGGCCGCAGCGGCGGCCGACGGCGGCGCCGGCGCGGAGCCTGCGCTTGCCCACGGGATGGAGAACTTCCCGATCGAGGAGCTCGAGCTCGGCGTGCGCTCGTACAACTGCCTCAAGCGCGTCGGGATCGAAACGATCGGGGACCTCGTCGTCAAAACCGAGAACGAGCTGGCCGCGATCCCGAACTTCGGCAAGAAGTCGATCGAGGAAGTCAAGGAGACGCTCGCCACACACGGTCTGACGCTGCGCGGCGAGAACGGCGGCGGCGGCGGAGGCGCGGCCTAGAGCCCTAGCCATGGGATCTTCGAATTCTGACCTGTCCCTAACCTTGGTGCCGGGTGAAACGGCTGCGGCGGCAAAGCCGCCACAGCCTCTCAATCGGCATTGCGAGCGACGCCTCTGATGCGCCATCAGCGGGCCGGCAGGAAGCTCGGGCGCGATGCCGCCCACCGCAAGGCGCTTTACGCGAACCTGACCGCGTCCCTGATCGAGCACGGGCGGATCAAGACGACCGTCGCGAAGGCGAAGGAGGTCCGCCCGGTCGCCGAGGAGATGATCACGCTGGGCCGCCGGGGAGATGTGCCGGCCCGGCGGCAGGCGTTGAAGTTCCTGCGCTCGCAGGACGTCGTTCACAAGCTCTTCAGCGAGGTCGGGCCTCGGTTCTCGGACCGGCCGGGCGGCTACTCCCGGATCGTCAAGCTCGGCCCCCGCCAGGGAGACGCCGCCGAGATGGCGTACCTGGAGCTCGTCGACTACGTACCGCGCGCGGGTTAGAGGCTAGGCGGCGCTGCCGAGCCCCGCGCTGACGGCGGCGATCACGACGCCGCCCAGCGTGACGGTTGCGAGTGCGCGGGCGAAGCTGACTTCGAAGAAACGCCAGCGCAGCCAGGCGAGCGTCAGCAGCTCGAAGCCCACGACCACGATCGCCGAGATGATCGCGATCCGGTAATGGGGGATCAGGAAGGGGAGCGTATGCAGGATCCCGCCCACGAACGTGCCGCCGCCGGTAATTGAGCCACGAACCAGGGGATTGCCGCGGCCGGTGAACTCGCCCGTGTCCGACAGGCCTTCCGAGAAGGCCATGCTGATCCCGGCCCCGATTGCCGTAGCGAGGCCGGCGTAGAAGGCCACGTGCGGCTTGTGGGTGGCCAGGGCGACGGCGAAGATCGGCGCCAATGTCGAGAGCGACCCGTCGATCAGGCCGGTCATCGCGGGCTGGACACGCTGGAGGAGGAAGATCTGGCGGTCGGTCATATACTAGAGTTTACCAGAGAATGTGCAAGTGTTACTAACATAAGGCACGCCTGACAACAGGCGTCAGGATCCCCTGACGTGCGGCTGAAAATAACACTCGAGTACGACGGCGCAGGCTTTCGCGGCTGGGCCGCGCAGCCGGGCCTGCGGACAGTCGAGGGCACGGTTCGTGAAGGCCTCGCCCGCGTCTTTGCGCGCTGGAGTGACCTATCAGTCGCCGGACGCACAGACACGGGCGTCCATGCCCTCGGGCAGGTGGCGAGCATCGAAGCCGAGGGCGGACCGCCTCCTGAGCGAGCGGCGGAGGCGCTGAACGCCGAGCTCCCCGACGACGTGGCGGTCGGCGGTGTCGAGCAGGTTGCGTCCGACTTCGATGCTCGCCGTTCCGCAGAGGCGCGGAGCTACCGCTACCGGATCTACCGGCGCCGGTCTCCCTCGCCGTTCGAGGCCCATCGCAGCTGGTGGTACCCGCGGCCGCTCGACGAGGGGCGGCTCGCCGAATCGGCGGAGTTGCTGTTGGGCGAGCACGATTTCCGGGCGTTCACGCCGAGGGAGACAAAGCATCGGGTCTTCGTCCGAACTGTCGAAAGCGCGGTCTGGCATCGCCGCGGCGATGCGCTCGAGTTCGAGATCACCGCCGACAGCTTTCTGCGCCACATGATCCGCACACTGGTCGGGACGATGGTCGAGCAATCGCCTGAGGACCTGGGGGCGCTGCTCGAAGGGCGCGACCGCGCCGAGGCCGGGACAACCGCGCCGCCGTGGGGCTTGTATCTCATCGGTGTCCGTTACTGACATGGCCGGCGTGTGACCCTGGACAGGGCTCGAAAAGACGCAAGGCGGCGTCGCTAGCATCAGTTCGATGGCCGCTCCAGCGCTCAAGGACGTCCAGGCGCGCCTCGACGAGCTCCGCGCCGAGCTGAATCACCAGCTCTACCGCTACCACGTCCTCGACGATCCCGAGATCTCGGACGCTGCCTATGACCGGCTCTACGACGAGCTGAAGGCGCTCGAGGACGAGCATCCCAACCTGATCACGCCTGACTCGCCGACGCAGCGGGTGGGCGCGCCGCCATCGGACAAGTTCGAGAAGTCGAGGCACCTGACACCGATGGGGTCGCTCGACAAGGTGACGACCGACGAGGCGCTCTCGAAGTGGGCCGAGGACGTGCGCAAGCGCCTTGACTCGGACGAGTCGATCGCCTACGTGATCGAGCCGAAGATCGACGGCTCGGCAATCAACCTCGTCTACGAGCGGGGCGTCTTCGTTCGCGGGGCGACCCGGGGCGACGGCTACCAGGGCGAGGAGGTGACCCCGAACCTGCGGACGATCAGCGCGATTCCCCTGCAAATGCGAGATGTCGGTGACGATCCGCCGTCCGTGCTGGAGGTCCGGGGCGAGGTCTACATGCCGCTCTCAGGCTTCCGCGAGTTCAACGAGCGGCTGGCTTCGGAGGGCAAGGCGACTGCTCCGAACCCGCGCAATGCGGCGGCGGGCTCCCTGCGCCAGAAGGACTCTTCGATCACCGCGCGACGTCCTCTCTCGATCTGGATCTACGGCGTCGGCCGGCGCGACGGCCTCGGAACTGCGACGCACTGGCAGACGCTCGAGTGGCTCCGCGAGCACGGCTTTCGCACCAACCCGTATGCGGAACGGCTCGAATCGATCGAAGAGGTAATAAAGGCCTGCAACGAGTGGGAGCAGCGACGAGCCGAGCTCGACTACGAGATCGACGGAATCGTGATCAAGGTCGATTCGCTCGAACAGCAGGCGCGTCTCGGCGCGCTCCACGAGCGTCCGCGCTGGGCGCGCGCTTTCAAGTGGGCCCCGATGACTGCGACGACGCGGCTGAACAAGATCGCGATCCGCGTCGGGCGTACGGGCGCGCTCAATCCCTGGGCGATGCTGGAGCCGGTCGAGGTCGGCGGGGTCACCGTCTCGAGGGCCACGCTGCACAACGAAGAGGACATCAACCGCAAGCAGATCCGCGAAGGGGACGTCGTCATCGTTCAGCGCGCGGGCGACGTGATCCCGCAGGTTGTTGGCCCCGCGGGGGCCCACCAGCCCGGGACGAAGGAGTTCCGGATGCCGAAGAAATGCCCTCTTTGCGGGACAAACGTCGTCAAGCCGGAGGGCGAGGCGATGCACCGGTGCCCAAACCGCGACTGCCCCTCGCGCGGTATCGAGACCCTCAACAACTGGGTGATGGCGGCCGCGGATATCGAGGGCGTCGGTGAGCAGCTCGTCCGGCGGCTCTGGGATCTCGGCCTCGTTCGCTCGGTGCCGGACCTCTATCGGCTGACGAAGGAGCAGCTGCTCGAGCTCGACGGCTTCCAGGAGAAGAGCGCCGGCAACGTGATTGCGTCGATCGAGCGGTCGAAGGAGATCCCATTCCGGCGCGTTCTCTACGGGCTCAACATCCCCGACGTCGGCGGCGTCACCGCGGGAGTGCTGGCCCGGGAGCTGGGATCGATCGACCGCCTGCTCGGCGCGACCGTCGAGGAGCTGCAGGCGATCGACGGGATCGGTCCCGACCGCGCGACCTCGATCGCCGAGTGGTTCGACGACAACGCCAACCGCATGCTCGTCGAGGAGCTACGGGAGCTCAGGCTGCGGTTGGAAGCCGATGAGGAAGATCGACCGGTCGAGGGCCCGCTCTCCGGCCAGAGCTACGTGATCACGGGCACGCTCGAGAACTACACGCGAGAGCAGGCGAAGGCGGCTCTCGAGGCGCTCGGCGCCAAGGTCGGCGACTCGGTCTCGAAGAAGACAGCCGGCGTGATCGCCGGCGAAAGCCCCGGCTCGAAGCTCGCGAAAGCGCAGAAGGCCGGCGTGCCGATCCTGGACGAGCAGGCGCTGAAGAAGCTACTGACCGGCTAGTACGGTTGCGAACCGGTCCTGCGCGCGGCGCGCCCACCAGTAAGAGACAGGCCGGCCGTTCTGCAGCACCGAGAAGACGTAGCGCTCCCGCACGAAGCCTGAAAGCGCCGACGCGACCGAGGTCGTGCCGGTCTTCGCGAGCACGACACCCCGGGCAGGCGGCTTTCGCAAGCGGTCCTTCAACGTGCCGCTGCGGCCGGCCACGGCCAGCGCGGAGATGAATGACGGCTTGATCGTCGGGTCTTCCCACGCGGCCTGCAGAATCCCGACGATCGCGCGTGCCGTCAGCCGGTCGAGGGAAGAAAGCCCGGAACCGTCGACGATTCTGACGCCGGCGAGCGGAATCCCGGCCTCCGCCAGCGTCGTCCGGACCTGGGCGGCGCCGGCCGCCGTGGTGCCGCCAGCGCCGTTCGCGGCACCGATCTGCTTCAGGAGCAGCTCGGCGGTGAAGTTGTCGCTCTCGCGGTCCATGAAACGTACGATCTGCGCAAGCGGCGGCGAGAGCACCTCGGCGAGTGCTTGCGCGTCCGGCCCGGCGGTTCCCCGGATGGCGCGGCCGCTGACGGAGACGCCCTGCCTCCGCAGCGCGTCCTTGAAGAGGGAAGCGGCAGCCGCAGCAGGGGCTCCCGAATGATGGCTGTGAAACCAGGTCCGATCGACGGTGAGGGCGGAGAGGGGCTCCGACTGACTGATGTAGAAGGAAGGCTTCCAGCCGGGCGCCGTCCGGCGTGAGTCGAAGTAGGACTCGTCGCCGAGCATGGGCCCGGTGACCTTGCGGATACCTGCCGCCCGCACCTGGCGGGCGAGTCGTCTCAGACCGGCGTCGTTGAGGGTCGGGTCGCCGTGTCCTTGCAGGACGAGCGACCCGCGCCAGGTCGTGCCGACGAGCGCGCCTTGCCCGAGCACGTCGGTCGCGATCTGATAGTCGGGGCCAAGGGTCTCCAGCGCGGTGTAGGTGACCGGGAGCTTCTCGTTCGAGGCCGGCACGAGCGAGAGCCCGGGGTTGCGGCCGAAGACGGCAGCTCCTGTGCTCAGGTCCAGGGCCACGGCGGCAGACTGGGCCGCGGACACGTGAGGCACGGCCAGGGCCTTGGCAAGCCTGTCAGCCAGCGGCTTCGAGCTTGCCGACCCGGAGGCTCCAGCAGCCGGGAACGCTACAGCCGCGGCGCAAGCAAGAACGGCGGCGAGGCCCCTGCGCATCAAACCATTCTTCGGACCGACACGGCTCGGGTCAAGCGCCATGGGCCTCAGCCGGGCCCAAGATAGTCCAGGCGGCCCATGTACCTCGGACACGGGCGGCGAGATAATTACCTTGATGACCCCCACTGCGGCCATCGATTTCGGCACTCTTTGCCGCCAGCTCGACGCGCTGATCAAGAGCCCTCCGGCCCCTGACGAGAAGACCCGCGCGCGTTTCGAGCGTACGCTCACCGACGGCTACGCGCAGGCGCACTCGCTCGAGGCGGAACAGCTCCGTATCGAGCGCCGAATCAGCAAGATCGCCGCGGAGATGAGCGCTCGCAACCGGGAGCTCAAGGCGGATGAGCTCGCCGAGCTTTCCCTGCGGCTCAGCCGTGCGTCGGTCGACCTGCGGCACTTGCGCGGGCTGCTCGCAAGCGCTCGGCGGCGCGTCTCGGCCGCTGCTTAGCCGTTAAACGATCCCGCTTCGAACCGCGCGGAGGCGTCGCTTGCGATGCCGACCTTGAGGCCGTGGCGGCTTTGCCGCGGCGGCCGCTTAAACCCGGCTAGGCGACACCGCCGACGCCTCAGACGATTCCACTCCGGACCGCACGGAGGCGTCGCTTGCGATGCCGACCTTGAGGCCGTGGCGGCTTTGCCGCCGCGGCCGCTTAAACCCGGCTAGGCGACACCGCCGACGCCTCAGACGATTCCACTCCGGACCGCATAGACAGCCGCCTGGATGCGGTTCTCGATCTGCAGCTTCATCAGGATGTTCGAGATGTGATTCTTGACGGTCTTCGGGCTGATGTGGAGGTCGGCGGCGATCTGCGCGTTGTCCTTGCCGTTTGCGATCAGCTTCAGTACCTCGATCTCCCGATCCGAGAGCTCGGCCCTGATCGCCTCGGCGGCTTCGGGCGAGGCGGTCGCGGCGCGGATCCTTTCCAGCACCTTGCCGGCGATCGTCGGTGAGATCAGGGACTCGCCGACCGCCGCGGCCTGGATGCCTCGCATCACGTCCTCGATCGAGGCGTCCTTGAGCAGATAGCCGCATGCGCCGGCGAAGATCGCCTCCATCACGTCGCCGTCCTGGTCGGAGATCGTCAGCACGACAACACGTGTCAGCGGCGCATGGGCAATGATCTTCTTCGTCGCCTCGACGCCTGTCATCCCGGGCATGTTCAGATCCATCACGACGACGTCCGGCTGAAGCTCGCGCACATAGCGGAGTGCGGCGTCTCCAGCCGCCGCCTCGCCGACGACGTCGACCCCTTCCTCCTCGAGCAGGTTGCGCAGTCCCGTGCGGAAGAGGTCGTGATCGTCGACTAGGAGAACGCGCGGATTCGCCTGCTCCTGCGTGGTCGTCGTCTCGATCGGTTCGGTCACCTCATGCCCCTTTCCCCCTAGGGGTTCGCCGCGACCGAAAGTCTACTTAGAGCCCTTTCACAATGAGGCGCTGTGCCGCCGGGGCGCGCTGGACGGCACCGGCTCCGCCCTGGTATCGCAGTCCATCAGTGCAACGTGATCGTGACCGTCTGCCGGCCCCACGCAGCCGCTTCGGAGTCGGTGGGGAACCAGAGGTCGATCACCGCGCCTTGGATCGCTCCGCCGGTATCTGCGGCCACGCCTTCGCCGTAGCCAGGAATCGTCATTCGCGTGCCCAGCGGGATCACGCTGGGGTCGACCGCCACGACGCCGTAGCCGACCGGTGCGCCCGTGGCGGTGTGGCCCTGCAAGGTGTACGCGGTCGCCGTCACGGTCAGGGTCGTGGAGCTCGCCGGGGATGGAACGACCGGGGCGGCCGACGGAACGGGCGTCGTGACTCGGGTGCTCGTCACCTGCTCGACGGCGACCCGGCGGGCCTGTGCCTCGATTGCCTGAGCCTGGGCGTCGAGCGAGCCGATCTGCGCCTGGTTGAGGCTTCGTTGTGCCGCCAGCTGCCGCAGGTAGGCGATCCGTCCGGCCTTCGCCGAGGCGAGAGCGTTTGCGCTTGCCAAGAGGCTCGCCTCGAGACCGCGCAGCTTCTCAGCGCGGGCGGCGAGCCGGCGCTGCAGACCGACATATCTGTCGCGGCTCCTCCGAGCCTGCGTGACGACCGAGCGATCGGTCTCCGCGGCGGCCTTCTCCGTCTCGTAGCCGGACATCGCGTCGTCGAGCGTCTTCGCGCCGAGGATGATCGCCAGCGGATCGGAGTCTCCCTGCTCGTACACGGAACGGAGGCGGTCGGCGAGGTTGCGCTGCGACGCCGCGAAGACCCGCTTGGCGATCGCGAGCTCGCGCCGGGTTACCGCTGCTTGGCGGTCGATTGCTGCGGCTTGCGAGCGCAACGAGGCAAGCTCTGCCTGCGCCCGCGTGAGCCGGCTGTCGAGCCCGTACAGCGTCAGCACCGCGGACCGCGACCGCGAGGCGATCGCGCCATTCTCCTGTGCCAGCCGCTGAGCCTGTTGCCTGAGCGAAGATCCTGAGCCGGCTCCACTTGCCGGCAGCACGATCCCGACTGCGGCGAGAGAGCACGCGGCGAGGGCGAGCAGGCGCGCTCGCCGGCTGGTCGGGTCCGCCGGCACGAGGCGGCAAGCTAGCAAAGCGCTTGTGGGCCTGCGTTGGCGCCTCGCAATGCGAGGTTTAATGCTTGGAAAGACGGTTGCGGGCGTCCGAACGGGTTGGTAGGGTGCCGAGCTTGTGACGAACCGGCCCCTCCCGGGGCGCCGATCGAGCCCAGCGATTGGAACGATTCGCCGCTCGATTAGACGTACGGCGCCGGCAGTCATGTTCTTGTGCTTCGCGGCTGCGCTGCTGGCGACGCCGGCGGTCGGCGACCCGTCGATCGCATCGAAACAGGCCGAAGCGCAGAGCGTGATGGGCCAGGTCCAGCAGCTCGATGCGAGCCTCGAGCGAGTGATTCAGGCATACGACCTGGCGACGGTAAAGCTGAATCGCGTTCGCGCCGACCTGAGGGCAAATACTGCGCAGCTCCAAATCGCAAAGCAGAGCCTGAATCGCGCCCAGGCGGCTCTTTCGGCGCGGCTCGTCTCCCTCTACACCTCGGACGGTCAGAGCGACTCCCTCGAAGTGCTGCTCGGCGCGTCCAGCCTCGACGACCTCGTCAACCGCTTCAACACCGCGAACCGAATCTCCGCACAGGACACCCATGTACTCGCTCAGGTCGCCCACTTCGACAAAGCGGTGAAGGCGCGGGAGGTTCGGCTCAAGCACGCGAATGCCGAAGCCGCGGCGCTCGTCCGCGAGCGCGCTTCCGAACGAGCGTCGATCCAGGGGCAGCTGGCGGCGCGCCGGACGCTGCTCTCATCGATTCAGGGCGAGATCGTGCACCTGAAAGCGCAAGAGGCCGCGCGCCAGGCTGAGCTTCGGCGCGAGCTCGCCGCAAGGATTGTCGCCCAGCAGCAGCAGGCTCCGGCCCAGGCGCTCTCGAGCGCGGTTGCGCCGGTGGCCTCGTCGAGCCCGAGCACCGGCAGTGCTCCGGTCGGCCCCGCTCCGCCGCCAACGCATTCGAGCGTCGTCTCGATCGCGGAGCAGTATCTCGGCGTGCCTTACCGCTGGGGCGGCGCGTCGCCCTCGGGTTTCGACTGCTCGGGCCTGGTGATGTACGTGTTCTCGCAGGTCGGCGTCTCGCTTCCCCACAGCTCGTACTCGCAGTACGGGATGGGCAGCCCGGTCTCCCGTGACCAGCTCCAGCCCGGGGACCTTGTCTTCTTCGACGGGCTTGGCCACGTCGGGATCTACGTCGGCGGCGGCTCGTTCATCCACGCCCCACACACCGGCGACGTGGTCAAGATCTCGAGCATCTCCGGCTGGTACGCGTCGACGTACGTCGGGGCGCGCCGGCTCTAAAGACGCCTGTCGCCTCGCAAGCCGGGTTTAGACGGCGGCACCGGCAAAGCCGCCACGGCCTCCAGTCGGCATCGCAAGCGACGCCTCAGGGTGGGCGCGCGCCGCTTTTAGCTCGAGTAGAGCCTTTCGATCTCGTCCGCGAACCGCTCCTCGATCACGCGGCGCTTTAGCTTCAGCGTCGGCGTCACCTCGCCCTCCTCTGCGCTGAACTCGCGGGAGACGACCGCGAAGCGCTTGATCTGCTCGAAGCGCGACAGGTTGCGGTTGACCTCCTCAACCGCCTGCTGGACCAGCGCGTCCACGTCGCCGTTCGCCTTCGCCACTTCCACCTCGTCCAGAGTGATCAGAGCCGTGACGTAGGGACGCCGGTCGCCGACGACGAGTGCCTGGGAGACATATCGCGAAGCTTTGAGCGAGTTCTCGATGTTCTGCGGCGCGAGGTTCTTGCCACCGGCGGTGACGATGATGTCCTTCTTGCGGTCGGTGATCGTCACGAAGCCGTCCTCGTCGATCTCGCCGACGTCGCCGGAGCGGAGCCAGCCGTCGTCCGTCAGCACGGCCTCCGTTGCCTCTTCGTCCTTGAGATACCCCGCGAAGATCGTCTCGCTACGAATCAGTAGCTCACCGTCGGGTTCCGTCTTCACCTCGACGCCGGGCATCGCCGGCCCGACCGTGCCGAAACGAAAGTTCCGTGGTCGGTTCACGGTCGCCGCCGTCGTGCACTCGGTCAGGCCCCAGCCCTCGAGGATCAGGATGTCGAGTGCGTGGAAAAGCTCTCCGATCTCCTTGGCGAGCGGCGCTCCGCCCGAGATGCCGATCCTCAGGCGGCCGCCGAAGCGCGCCTTGACCTTCGAGTAGAGGAGCCGGTCGGCGATCCGATGCTGGAGAGCCAGCGCTCGAGGCAGCGGCCGTCCGTGCTGGCGCAGAGCGCTCACCCGGCGGCCGACCCCGATCGCCCAGCCAACGAGCCGGCGGCGCGGCCCCGACGCTGCCTCCAGGTTGGACGTGATCGCCGTGTGCGCCTTTTCGTAGAGCCGGGGTACGCTGGGCAGCAGCGTGGGGCGGACCTGCGGCAGGGCTTCGGCGACGGCGTACGGGTCGGGACAGAACGCGATCGTGAAGCCGGCGTAGGCGCCCCAGAGCGACATGAGTCGCCCGAAGTTGTGGGCAAGCGGCAGATAGAGAAGCATCACGTCCTCGCCGAGCCAGAGATCCTCGACGCGCTCGATAGACGAGGTCATCGCGTAGTAGTTGCGGTGGCGGATCATGCAGCCCTTCGGCGGTCCGGTCGTGCCGGAGGTGTAGATGTAGGTGTAGATGTCCTCCTCGTCGACCGCGGCAGCGGCGGCGTCGAGGGCCTCGGGATGTTCTCGAGCAAAGGCGATCCCCTGCTCCCGCAGGCCCTCGAGGTCCGCAAGCGTCAGCACGTGCGCCAGCCCCAGGGCCTCGATCTTGGCCAGCTGGGTCTCGTCCTCCGCCAGCCCGCCCACCACCTCGGCATGCTGAAGCAGATAGGCGGCTTCGTTGGCCGAGCTGTTTGGGTAGACGGGCGCGGTGATCCCGCCAACGAGCGCGAGCGCGAAGTCGAAAAGTGTCCACTCGAGCCGCGTCCGGCTGACGATCCCGAAAGCGTCGCCCCTGCGGATTCCGCGCGCCAACAGCCCGTTGGCGAGCTCGTCCACGGCTCGCGCCGCCTCGCCCCACGAGACTTCTCGCCACCGCCCGGGCTCGACCTCCGCGAGATACGCGGCATCGTCGCGTCCGGCCGAAGCCGCGTCGCGCCAAAGGCGCACGATCGTTCTCTCACCGCTGGACGTCAAGCCAAAAACTCTACGGGAGGGATCCAGGCGGTTTCGGCGAACTCCCTGCATCCCTCTACAATTGGGTGGTCGGCCTCATGAAGACAATCTGGAACGGATCCATCAGCTTCGGTCTGGTCAACATCCCCGTCGGGATGGCCCTGGCCACGAAGCCGGCTGCCCGGCAGTCGGACGTGTCTTTCCGGATGTTGCACCGCGAGTGCGGGACGCCGATCAAGAACAAGCGCTGGTGCCCCCAGCACGACCGCGAGGTCTCGAACGACGAGATCGTCAAGGGCTGGGAGGTAGCGAAGGGCCAATTCGTCTTCGTCGAGGACGCCGACCTCGAGGCCCTTTCGACGGCGGACGACTCGCGAACGATCGCCATCACCCGCTTCGTCGAGCTCGACCAGGTCGACCCGATCTACTTCGACCGCACCTACTTCCTCGCCCCGGCCGATGCTGCCGCGCAGCGCCGGCCTTACGTGCTGCTGCTCGAGGCGATGAAAGAGACGAACACGGCCGCGGTTGGCAAGTTCGTCCGCCAAGGCGCCGAGCACTTCTGCCTGATCCGACCCAAAGGAAATGCGCTCGCGCTCGAGACTCTCTTCCTCGCCGAGGACGTTCGCTCCCAGGCCGAGATCGAAGAGGCCGTCGAGGAGATCGACGTCAAGGACGCCGAGCTCGAGCTAGCGCGCCAGGTGATCGGCAGCCTTGCCGCGGATTTCGATCCGGGAGAGCTTGTGAGCGACTACCGGCGTGATCTGAAGGCGCTGCTCGACGCGAAGCTCGCCGGCGAGGAGATCGCGGCGCCTGAGCCCGTCGAGGAGAAGGCGCCGGTCATCGATCTGATGGAGGCGCTTCGCGCGAGCGTTGCCGAGGCACAGGGCAAGAAGCCTGCGAAAGCTGGCGCCAAGAAGACGAAAGCCGCCTCGTCGGGCGGCTCCCGTCGAAAAGTCGCCGCGCGCAAGTAGCGCGCGATTAGTGATGCTGCGGCATCGCGCCTAGCGCCTGGAGCTGAGCCTGGAACAGGGTCTTGTCGATCTTCCCTTGGTAAATCGGGATCGACTCTTGCATGCAGACCTTGATCACCTCTTGGCGATCGATTCCAAGCTCCTTCGACAGCTCCTCGGGCGTCAGGTGATTCGGCATGTGACCTCCCTGCGGCTAACCGCGAAAAATGCTCCGCACGTTCCGCGGAGCTAGTTTGTCCCATCGCTTCGCTTGGGAGCACAAAAAAAGCTCGTCGGCACATCGGCCAAACGAGCTCATCGAGCGGCTCTCATGTTGTTGTCGGCAGGAATCAAAGGTCCTGCCCTCCCAAGTCGTCCATCACGTCGAAGAATAGTTTGCCTGCGTGACGGACGCAATGTCGATCGCCGGCTTCGAGGAGTGCTTCACCGAGGCGAAGGGCTGCCGGGTGCGCTATTTCGTGGGCGGGCCGGCCGACGGCGAGCCCGTGGTGCTCGTCCACGGCCTCGGCGGCTGCGCCGCGAACTGGGTCGACGTAGCTCCGCTCCTCGCCGAGACGCGGCGCGTGCTCGTCCCGGAGCTGCCCGGGCACGGACTCTCGACGCCGCTGCCCGCTGTGCCGAACCTCGCGGTCTTCGGCGACCGGATCGGCCTGGTCGCCGAGCGTGAGAACGCGCTGCCCGCCGCCTTCATCGGGCACTCGCTCGGAGCCGCGGTCGCCCTGCGGCTGGCCCTGCGGCGCCCCGATGAAGTGAACTCGCTGGTGCTCGCCGCCGCCGCCGGGATCTCGTCGACGTCGCGCCGGGCCAGGTACGGGCTGCGGATCCTCGGGATCATCGGCCCCCGCCGCCTGGTCGCGCCCTGGGCAGACTCCGTTGCGGGCAGCCCGTTCCTGCGTTACGCGGTTTTCGGCCACTGGGGCGCGGCCGACCCGTTGATCCTTTCACCTGAGGCTGTGGACGGCTTCCTCGAGGGCACGCGGCTGACGAGCGACTCGGTCAGCGCGGCCCGCGCGGTCGTCGCCGACGACGTTCGTCCGGAGCTCGGCGACCTTCGCTGTCCAACACTCGTCCTCTGGGGCGCACGCGACAACCAACTTCCGCTCGTCGACGCCTTCGAGTTCGCACGCCGACTCGACGCACCGTTGCGGGTGATCGCCGACTGCGGCCATCTGCTGATCGGCGAACGCCCCGACCTCTGCGCGGAGGCGATCGAAAACTTCCTTGGCTAATCTTGCCTCTCCCGGGGTGTGGCGCAGCCTGGTAGCGCGCTCCGTTCGGGTCGGAGAGGTCCCCAGTTCAAATCTGGGCACCCCGATTAAACGCGGGGGAAACCATGAACGCGGGGGAAACCATGTTTCCCCCGCGGGCCCCCTTCTTCTTGGTGCTGGAAACGCTGACGGAGCGTGCGGCTCCCGCCCGGCGAAGCCGGGCTCCGCCGGCGGGAGCACAGCTATCCGTTTACGTTTAGGCGGCGGGCTGTTCCTGGATTACCTGGCGATGGCGTAGGACTGTCACGGTCAGGAACGAGATCGCCAGCGCGGCGGCTGCGACGCCGGCGCCCCACCAGACGCCGCTGATGTTGTCGTCCCAGCCGATGAGGCGGTCGATCGAGAAGCGGCCCGGGCCGGTTGCCGCCACCGCGACGGCGACCGTCGCGAGCGTGAGCGGGAACTCGAGGCCGCCGTTGCCGTTGAAGAAGCCGTTTCGCCAGTGGACGACGAAGATCGCGTTCAGCATCACGACCGCGATCCCGAGCGCCGCGAGCGGTGTCAGCAGGCCGAGTGCGAATGCCACGCCGCTCGTCTCAGCGAGGCCGGCCAGGAAAGCCAAGGCAAGCGGCAGCCGCCAGCCCAGCGATTCGAAGAAGCCGGCGGTTCCGCGCAGCCCGGGACCGCCGAACCAGCCGAAGAGCTTCTGCGCACCATGGGAGAACATCGTTCCACCCACGACAACGCGCAGAAGCAGGAGTCCGTAGGACATGACATCTCCTTGTTCCGGTTACGCTCGGCTATAACGAAACTTGCGGGCTCAACTATTCCCGCAGCCACGCCGCTAAACGCGAGAGCAGGGAAGGTCTAGGTTCCTTGCGCAGGGCGGCCTCCCGCCGTGCCTGCTGCTTGACCCACGCGCGATGCCGCTGCCCTCGGGTCGCGTATTTCGGCTTCCAATAGACCGGTCTCACGACAAATGGCGTCGGTGGACGACCTGTGTGCAGAGGTCCTCGACGTAGCCGAGTCCCCCGGCCTCGGCGATGGCCCGGGCCTCCGGCGAGACGATCCCGAGCTGGAGCCAGAGCGCCCCTGCCCCCGAGGCGACGGCCTCACGCGCGACCCCCGGTGTGTATTCGGGCCGTCTGAACACGTCGACGAGGTCGACCGGCTCACCGATGTCCGCAAGCGTCGGCACACAGGGGATTCCGAGCACCTCGTCGCAGTCGCGCGGCCGAACCGGAATCACCCGGTAGCCCTGCTCGAGCAGGTACCGCATGACGCCGTGGCTCGGCCGGTCGGGGTTGGGCGAGGCGCCGACGACCGCGATCGACGTCGCCTCGCGGAGGATCTGCTCGGGGGAACGCGTCACTCGACGGCTCGGAGCCAGGGACGAGTCAGCACGACCGCGATCATGCCTGCCGAGACCAGCGCCCCGCCCGCGATCATCGGCCCTGGAGGCGCGATGCCGGCGAGCCCGCCCCAGATCGCAAGACCGATCGGCATCAGCCCGAAGCTGCCGAAGAAGTCGAGGCTGATCACCCGGCCGAGCAGGCGCGCGGGTACGAGCTCTTGGAGCATCGTCTCCCAGACGGCGACGCCGAATCCGATGCAGACGCCCCGCACCAGGGCGAGCGCGCCGGCCAGCGGGTACCAGGGCGCCAACGCCAGTCCAGCGATCGCGAGGCTGTTGATCAGCCAGAGCCAGTACGAGATCACGCCACGCCGCCGCCGCGGTTGCAGGTGCCCGAAGAGGAGCGTTCCGCAGACGGTGCCGACGCCCACCATGGCCGAGAGCGCCGCATACGAGCCGACTCCGCGGTCGAAGTGGTCCCTGACGAGCTTCGGCAGCAGCACCTGCTGTGGCGCCAGCTGGAGCATCAGGATGACGGCGAAGAGGGCGATCGTCACCCACAGCCACGGGATCCGGGCGACATAGCTCGCGCCCTCGCGGATCTCGGTCAGCGTTCCCACGCTCGGCTCCACATCGATCGCCCGCGGCCGGGACAGCAGCATCAGCACTCCGGAGACGAGGAACGAGAGCGCATCGATCGCGAAGACCCAGGACGATCCGGCCCCGTGATAGAGAAATCCGGCCAGGGCGGGTCCGACCACGAAGCCTCCCCAGCGGGCGACTCCCATCAGCGCGTTCGCCGAGGGAAGGTGCAGGGGATCCACGACAAGCGGAATGATTCCGCCCACGGCGGGATAGAAGAGACCGTCGCCCAGGCCGGCGATTCCGGCGAGGACTACTAGCGACGGCACGCCGAGATGGCCCGTTGCGTCGAGCCCGGCGAGCGTGCCGACCGCGGCGAAGCGCCAGACGTCCGAGAGGATCATCATCCGGCGCCGCTCGTAACGATCGGCGAGAGCGCCCCCGATCAGCAGCGTCGTCAGTAGCCCCGCTCCCTGCACTGAGAGAACCAGCCCGATCTTGCCGGCCCCCGCGATCGTGAACGTCTTCCAGCCGAGCGCGGTCAGGAAGGCCGCATCGCCGACCAGCGAGACCGCCTGGCCCGCGAACAACAGCCGAAAATCGCGGTGCCGCAGAGCCTGAAAGGCCCTTGCGCGACCGCCTAATGCCGCCTGGGTCAACTCACCGTCTCCCAAGACCCGGGGTTTACACGGCCGCACGGGCAAAGCCCGCACGGCCTCCAGGTCGGCACCGCAAGCGGCGCCTCGGAGCCGGCTGAGAGATCCCTTCCACGCCGCAAAGCTATCTGCCTGCTACAAGCAGCCTGATGCCCCTCCGCGCGGTTCTCTTCGACGTCGACTTCACGATCGCCAAGCCAGGGCCCGATCTCGGGCCGGAGGGCTACCGGCGGCTCGGCGAGCGGTTCGGGCTCGGGCTCGACCCCGGGCGCTACGCGGAGGCACGCGCGCACGCCGTCACAACGCTCGAGCGACATCCGGAGCTCGACCACGACGAAGAGGTCTGGGTGCTCTTCACGGAGCAGATCGTCCGGGGCATGGGCGGCACCTCCGACCGTGCCTACGAGTGCGCGGTCGAGATGACGCGCGCGTGGGAGCACGCGCAGAACTTTCAGATCTTCGAAGACGTCCTGCCGGCCTTCGCGGGGTTGCGCGCGCACGGGCTCAAGCTCGGGTTGGTCTCGAACACCGGACGCAACCTCGACGAGTTCGTCAGGCACCACGGGCTCGACGTCGACGCGGCCGTCAGCTCGGGCATCCACGGCAAGACGAAGCCGCACCCGACCATCTTCCAGGCCGCGCTACGACGCCTCGAGGTCGAGCCCGCCGCCGCCGTGATGGTCGGCGACTCGATCGAAGACGACGTCGAAGGCGCGAAAGCGGTCGGCATGCGAGGACTCCTGCTCGACCGCGAGAACCGCTACCCGGAGGTCGACGAGAAGCTGACCGACCTCCTCGCATTGCCCGCCGCGCTCGGGCTCTCGCCGGCCTGAAGCGGCTGCGTCACAATTGAACACGTGACGGGCCTCGTCATCTGGTTGATCGCAGCCGTTCTTCTCGCGATCGGCGAGCTCCTGACCCCGGGCTTGTTCTTCCTCGGGCCGGTGGCGCTCGCGGCCGTCGGTGCCGCGGTCACCGCCGGCGTCGGGGCCGGTGTGGTTCTCCAGTTGATCGTCTTCATCGCCGTCTCGGCCGGCTCGCTCGCGTTTCTCCGGCCGATCGCCAGACGTCACATCCGGATGCCGGCGCTCATGCGGACCGGGACGGCGGCTCTCGTCGGCACGAAGGCGCTCGTCCTCCAGCGGGTGGATGCGAACGGCGGCCGCGTCCGGATCGGCGGCGAGGAATGGTCCGCCCGCGCTTTCTTCGAGGAACAGACCTTGGAGCCCGGCACCCGCGTCGAAGTTGCGAAGATCGAGGGCGCGACCGCGCTCGTATTCGAATAGGGGGTTTTCGATGGTGACTCTGATTGTCGTCCTGGTTGTCGCTGCGTTCGTGCTCGTCACGCTCGCGAGAACGATCAGGATCGTTCCGCAGGCCCGGGCCGGCGTGGTCGAGCGGCTCGGCCGCTACTCGCGCACGCTGAGCGCGGGCCTTGCGATCGTCGTCCCCTTCATCGATCGGATCCGGGAGATGATCGATCTGCGAGAGCAGGTCGTCTCCTTCCAGCCGCAGCCCGTGATCACCGAGGACAACCTCGTCGTCAGCATCGACACGGTCATCTACTTCCAGGTCACCGAACCGAAGGCCGCCACCTACGAGGTCGCGAACTACATCCAGGCGATCGAGCAATTGACCGTAACGACGCTGCGCAACGTGATCGGGGGTCTCGACCTCGAGCAGACGCTAACGTCCCGCGACCAGATCAACGCGCAATTGCGCGGCGTCCTCGACGAGGCGACGGGCAAGTGGGGGATCCGAGTCAATCGCGTCGAGTTGAAGGCGATCGACCCGCCGGCATCGGTACAGGAATCGATGGAGAAGCAAATGCGCGCCGATCGCGACAAGCGTGCCGCGATCCTGAACGCCGAGGGCGTCAAGCAGTCGCAGATCCTCGAGGCGGAAGGCGAGAAGCAGAGCGCGATCCTCCGCGCCCAAGGGCAACGCGAGTCACAGATTCTCGAGGCCGAGGGCCAGGCCAAGGCGATCGACACAGTCTTCAAAGCGATCCACGAAGGCAAGCCGGACCCTCAGCTCCTCGCCTATCAGTACGTTCAGGCGCTACCGGAGATCGCTCACGGTGAGGCGAACAAGGTCTGGATCATCCCGAGCGAGTTCGCGCAGGCGCTCGGACATCTGGGTGGCGCGCTCGGAGCGACCCCGCCGGACGAAAAGTGACGCGTTTGCCCGCAAACCGGCGACTCTCCTACACTCAACCGCGGTGACGGAGGGCTCGAAGGTCCAGGACGAGCGGCGGCGACAGATCCTGCAGGCGGCTGTGCGGGCGTTCGCTCGGAAGGGCTACCACGCCTGCCGCGTCAGCGACATCGCCAAGGAGGCGGGTGTCGCCTACGGTCTCGTGTACCACTACTACCGCTCGAAGGAGACTCTGCTCGAGTCGATCTTCAAGGAGACCTGGGGCGCGATGCTGGCGACGATCCGGTCAGTGGAGCAGCTCGACGAGCCGGCGCGGGAGCAGGTGCGGAAGGTGACCGAGATCGTGCTCCGAACCTGGAAGCGCGACCCGGAGCTGGTACGCGTGCTCGTCAGAGAGGTGACGCGCAGCTCGCAGGTGCAGGAGGAGACCGACGAGATCGACCTTGCCTACCAGGCGCTCCAGCGGATCGTCGAGCAGGGCCAGCAGACGGGTGAGTTTCGCAACGACGTCGATGCGCGTCTGACGGCGACGATCTGGTACGGCGCGCTGGAGGAGATCCTCACCGGCTGGGCCTTCGGCCAGCTCCCCGACCGCGAGGAAGATGTGAGCCGCGCCGAGCATGCCGTGGTCGAGATCGTCGCGGGCGGGCTGGCTCAGGACAGGGCCGCGGCTCCCGCCTGATGTCGACCCAGACGGTTTCGCACGAGCTGGCCATGCTGCCGCCGGTTCAGCGGCGGTTGCTCTGGACGCTCGGCCTCGGCGCTTTCGGGCTCGCCTTCTCGATCACGACCATCTCGGTGGCGCTGCCGCCACTCCTGCACACGTTCACGACGTCCGGCTCGTTGATCGGCCTCGTCATCGGGGCCGAGGGCTTCTTCGCCCTGACGCTGTCGCCGATCGTCGGCCCGTGGAGCGATTCTTTCCACACGCCGCTCGGCCGCCGCCGCCCGTTCATGCTCGTTGCGATCGGGCCGATGGCGTTTTGCCTGCTGCTGATCCCGTTCATGCCGAACCTCTGGACGACGACGCTGCTGGTGCTCGCGTTCTACTTCGCGTACTACCTGTACGAGCCGCCGTATCGCGGGCTCTATCCGGACGTGCTACCCCCCTCGGCCTACGGCCGCGCGCAGGGGGTCCAGCACGTGCTGCGGGGGATCGCGCTCGGGATCGCGCTGGTTGGCGGAAACTTCCTGCTCAAGGTCTGGCAGCCTGCCCCGTTCCTGACCGCGGCCTTTGTTACGACCGCCGCCTGCGGGTTGACGATCCTGCTTGTGCGGGAGGACGGCGGGCACGGACGCGTCTTCGCGGGCTTCTGGGCCTACATCAAGCAGAGCTGGAACATCTTCTGGCAGGAGGGGGACGTCCGGCGCTTCCTGCTCGCGAACTCTGCCTGGGAGGGTACGTTCGCGGCCGCGCGGAGCTTCGTGATCCTCTACGTGATCGACGGCCTGCACGAATCGAAGACGGTCTCGGGCGAGATCCTGGCCGCAGTCGCGGTCGGTTACGTGATCGCGGCCGTTTTCGCGGGCCGGCTGGGCGACCGGTTCGGGATCGCGCGCGTGATCTTCTTCGCCTCGTTCATCTACGGGACGGGCTTCCTCGTCGGCGGGCTCGCCGAGCAGTGGCACGTCTGGTACTTCGGGCTGATCATTCCCGTGGCGATTGCCGGCGGAACCGTGATGACCCTCGCGTGGGGCCTGCTCTACAAGATCGTTCCGGCGGAGCACCGCGGCGCGGTCTCGGGACTCGCGACGACCACAAAGGGGATTGGGCTGCTGATCGGGGCTCCGGTCGCGGGCATCGCGATCGATCTCGCCCGACCGTACCTCGATGCGACGAACGGCTACCAGATCCTCTGGCCCGTTTGCGCCCTGCCGATCCTCGGAGCGATCCCATTGCTGGTCAGGTTGATGCAGGCAGAGGCAGACGCCGAGGTTGGCGGACCGCCGGTAGGGGCGCCCGTCTGATCCAGCCTCAAGCGCCGGTTGCTACAGGGCGCTCACGTTGCACGGGCGCGAGTGCCGGCGCCCATGAGCAGAGCGGCGAGACCTCGCCGTCGCGGCCGTTCAGCGCCCTGAAGCCGAGCGCGTGCTCGGCCTGCATCAGCTTGTGGATCTGGGTCGTCCCCTCGTAGATGATCGGCGCCCGGGCGTTGCGGAAATAGCGCTCGATCCCGTACTCGGCTGAGTATCCGTAGGCGCCATGAACCTGGACGGCGAGATGCGCGGCGCGGAACGCCGTCTCTGTCGCGTGCCACTTCGCGAGCGACGTCTCGCGCGTGTTTCGCTTGCCTTCGTTCTTCATCCACGCCGCCTGCATCACGAGCAGCTTCGACGTCTCGTACCCGAGCACCATCTCGGCGATCATGTCCTGGACGAACTGGTACTTGCCGATCGGCTGCCCAAAGGTCTCCCGTTCGCGTGCGTATTCGACCGATCGCTCCAGACACGCCCGGATGACACCGCAGGCCCCTGCTGCGACCGTGAACCGGCCCTGGTCGAGCCCGTACATTGCGATCTCGAAGCCTTGGCCCTCTTCGCCGATCAGGTTCTCGGCCGGCACCTCGACGTTCTCGAAGAACAGCTCGCCTGTCGAGCCGGCCCAGACGCCGAGCTTGTGCTCGGTGTCGGCAGCGGTGAAGCCCGGCATCCCCTGCTCGAGCACGAACGCCGAGATGCCCTTGTGCTTGGCCGCGGGATCGGTTTTTGCGAAGACCAGCGCGTGGTCGGCGACGGAGGCGTAGGAGATCCAGTTCTTCGAGCCGTTGAGGACGTAGACGTCGCCGTTGCGGCGTGCGGTCGTCTTCATCGCCGCGACGTCGGAGCCCGCCGCCGGCTCTGTCAGGCCGAAGCACGCGATCTTCTCGCCCCGGGCCTGCGGCACGAGCCAGCGCTGGATCTGCTCCTCGGTTCCGTAGCGCAGAAGCGCGAGCGAGTTGAGGCCTACGTGGACGGAGATCAGCGTTCGAAAGGCAGCCTCCCCGCGCTCGATCTCCTCGCAGGAGAGCGCTTCGGCGACGAAGTCCAGGCCGGCGCCGCCGTACTCCTCCGGGATCACGATGCCGAGCAGGCCGAGCTCGGCCATCCCCTCGATCACCGACATATCTAGGCGGTGCGCAATGTCGTTCTCGATTGCGCTGGGAAGCACGCGCTCGTTGACGAACGTCCTTACCGTGTCCTGGATGAGTCGTTGCTCGTCGGTCAGCTCGAAGTCCACGGGGCAAGTCTATGGACGCGCCCGCGCGCTCGGCCCGTTCCTCCTGCCCCTGGCCCTTGTCGGCGGCGTGGCGCTCGACAACGGAGGCTTCGACGCGACCGCGTGGGGCTGGAGCACGCTCTTGCCGCTCGTCATCGTTGGAACCGCCCTCGTCCTCGGCCGCGCCAGGTCTCCGCATGGCTTGGCCCGTGCTTTTCTCGGCCTGCTTGGTGCTTTCACCGCGTGGACCTGGCTTTCGGCCGCGTGGTCGAACGATGTCAGCGCCTCGGTGCTCGATGCCGAGCGGCTCCTTCTTTACCTGGCTGCGGTCGCCGCCTTCCTGCTGCTCGAACGGAGTCAGGTGACGCGCTTCCTGGCCGGTCTGCTCGCGTCCGTATCCCTGGTGGCCGTCTGGGCGCTCTCCCTACGGGCGTTCGGCGGCCCCGGGTCGTATGACGTCGCCTCTGTCTCCGCCGATGCGACCAGGCGGCTGGCCGCCCCGCTCGGATACTCGAACGCGCTCGGGCTGATCGCGGCAATCGGCATCGTGCTCGCGCTGGGTCTCGCCGTCCGACTGCGGCGACCGTTCGCAGCCGCCCCTGTCCTCGTGCTCGCGCCGACGCTCTACTTCACATACAGCCGCGGCGCGTGGCTGGCGCTGGCCGCCGGCGGTATCGCTGCCCTGGGGCTCGCCACGCCACGGATGTCGCGGCGGGCCATGGTCGCTGTCGCGATCGTGGTGATTTGCGCCGGCGCGATCGCGCTCGTGCGTGTCGGCGGCCCGAGCGGCGCCGTTCGGCAGTTCTCACATGCGGCGCCCTCCGTCAAGGCGGACCGGAGCCGGCGCCTCTTCAGCCTCTCGGGGAGCAGCCGCGCCCAGTACTGGCACGTCGCCTGGCGCGATTACGAGGGGCATCCGTGGCTCGGCTCCGGTGCAGGAAGCTTCCAGCGCCAGTGGCTGCGTTCGCGGCCGGCTGACCTGCCGGTTCTCGACGCGCACAGCCTCTATCTCGAGACCCTGGCCGAGCTAGGGCCGGTCGGGCTCGGGTTGCTCGCGGCCCTGCTCGCGCTCCCGGTCGCGGCCGGCGTGATTGCGCGGAAGCAGCCGCTCGCGGCGCCTGCTTTCGGAGGCTATGTGGCCTATTTGGTCCAGGCCGCGCAGGACTGGGACTGGGAGCTGCCGGCGGTCACGCTCGCCGGGCTTGGATGTGCGGTTGCGCTGCTGATTCTCGCCGGGCGCGAGCCGAGGCCTCCCGTCGGCCGGAAAGCGCGGACGGCGGGAGTCGGCGCCGCAGTCCTGCTGGCGCTGGTCGCGCTCGGGGCTCTCGCTGGCAACCAGATCCTCGCCGCCGCGAGTGCGTCGCTCGATGCCGACGAGCCGGCCCGGGCGGCGCGCGATGCACGCTGGGCCAAGCGCCTCGTGCCGTGGTCGCCCGAGCCGTGGCGCCTGCACGGGGAGGCGTTGCTCTCGCAAGGAGACCTCGACGGAGCCAGGCGCGATTTCCTGACCGCGCTCCGGAAGGACGCATCCGACTGGGATTCCTGGGTCGACTTGGCCCTGGTTACTCGAGGAACGACGCAAAGGCGGGCTGTCGAACGGGCGCACCTCCTGAACCCGCTGGAGCCAATCCGCTCAGGAGGGGGTTGAGTAGTTTGCGAGAATGGTCGATGGACACGTCGAACTGCGGTGCCCCGCATTCGATCTTCCAGGAGGGTCTAAAAAATGAAATCGATCTGGACTCATCGCCGCTTACGTCTCGTCCTTGCCAGTGTGGCGACGCTCGTTACTGGCGCTGCTCTCGCCTCGGCAGCGTTTGCCGGCATGCGCGCGCTCGATCTCGGCCCGGCAGCCGCGAGCCAGTACCCCGGCAAAAAAGTGACTGTTTGCCACAAGACTCATTCCAAGAAGCATCCTTGGGTCAAGATCCGGATCTCTCGCCATGCCCTGAAGGCGCATTTGCGCCACGGTGACTTCGTCGTCGACGACCAGAACCCGTGTCCGCCGGTGCCGGCTCCGACCGCCAAGAGCCACAAGCATCACGGGAAGGGCAAGCATCATCAGAACGCAGCCAAGGCCAAGCACCACGCCACCGGCAAAAGTCACGGCAAGAAGTGAGTCGAGGCGCCGCGAGCGCCTGACGGTGGGGAAGAGCCCCGGGGCACCGGGGCTCTTTCGCTTTTGTAGGGTCAACACGTGAAACGGCTGGCCGGGATGTACGCGCGGATCGCCGAGCTGCCACTCGAGATCGCGGAGTACCGACTCGAGCGGCTCGAGGCTCCCGTGACGCGCGATCTCCTCCGCGTCACGACGCTCGTCCGCCTGGCTGGCGGTGGGGAGGAAGGTCTCGGCGAGGACGTCACCTGGTACGCAGAGGCGCATGATCGCGAGCAGGCGGCCGGTCCCACCCGCCCGTTGGGCGGCGCCTGGGTGCTCGAATCCTTTTCCTCGGCGCTCGGGATCGAGGAGCCGCACAAGCGCTGGGCCTACGAAAGTGCCGCGCTCGATCTGGCGTTGCGCCAGGCGGGGCGCTCGCTCGCCGATGCGCTCGGCCGCACGCGGAGAGCCGTGACCTTCGTCGTCTCACCCGGTCTCGGCGATCCGCCCTCGGCCGACGCGCTGAAACGGCGCTTGGTGCTCTACCCGGAGCTGCGCTTCAAGCTCGATCCCTCGAGCGAATGGACGGACGAGCTCGTTCACGAGCTCGCTGCGACCGGCACGGTCGACATAGTCGATTACAAGGCGTTCTACTCGGATCCTGACTCGGCTCCGCCCGACGTCGCCCTTTACCGGCGCGTCGCAGAAGGCTTCCCCGAGGCTTGGCTCGAGGACCCGGCGCTGACCGAGGAGACGGATGAGGCCTTACGGCCACACCGCGACCGGATCACATGGGACGCCCCGATCCACTCCGTGGCCGATGTCGAAAGGCTCCCTTTCGGCCCTCGGACGCTGAACGTGAAGCCTTCGCGCTTCGGCTTCGTCCGTGAGCTGCTCGAGTTCTACGACTACTGCGAGGATCGCGGAATCGGCCTCTATGGCGGCGGCATGTTCGAGCTTGGCGCCGGCCGCGGCCAGGTCCAGCAGCTCGCCTCGCTCTTCCACCCGGACGCGCCCAATGACGTGGCTCCCGGCGGCTACAACGAGCGCGAGCCGCGCGCCGGCCTGCCGACCAGCCCTCTGCGGGCGCCGGCCGACGAGCCCGGTTTCCGCTGATTTACCAAGGCGCTCGCTTGCGACGCCGACCTGGAGGACGTCCCGGCTTGGCCGGGTCGTCCGTCTAATCAGGCTGGCAGGACGTGACGTCGGTTTTCCGAAACGTTTCTCAGGTCATCTGCCTCTATATTGACTCGCGAGTCAATCGTGAGCGCGACCGAGATCACGAGCGGTATCTCCTTCTCCTTGAGCGACGAACAGCGTGCGCTGCGGGAGCTCGCGCGAGAGTTCGCCGAGAGGGAGATCCGACCGGTCGCCGCCGACTACGACGAGCGCTCGCACCATCCCGCCGACGTGATCGCGAAGGCGCACGACGTCGGACTGATGAACCCGCACATACCGGAGGAATACGGCGGCCCTGGTTTGTCGGCCTTCGAGCAGATCCTGATCGGCGAGGAGCTCGCCTGGGGCTGCTCCGGCATCGCGACGTCGATCGTGGCGAACATTCTCGGCTCGCTGCCCGTGCTGCTCGCGGGGAGCGAAGACCAGAAGCGAGAGTGGCTGCCGCCGCTGCTCGAGGAGCCGCTGCTCTGCTCGTTCGCGCTGACCGAGCCGGGCGCGGGGTCGGACGTCTCGGCGATCCAGACGACGGCCGGGTTGCGAGGCGGCGACTACGTCCTAAAAGGGTCGAAGATGTTCATCACGAATGCCGGGCAAGCCGCATGGTTCGTCGTCTTTGCCTCGACCGGCCGGGAGGCAGGTCACCGCGGTCTGTCGGCCTTCCTCGTCCCGGCCGACTCCGACGGCGTGGTCGTTGAAAAGCACCTCGACAAGCTGGGCCAGCGCTCGACAGACACCTCCGCGCTCGCCTTTGAGGAGGTGCGGTTGCCGGCGGCGAACCGGCTTGGCGAGGAGGGCGAGGGATTCAAGATCGCGATGCGGACGCTGGACCTGACACGGCCGGGCACCGCGGCGGGTGCGGTCGGAGTCGCGCGCGCGGCCTTCGAGCATGCCGTCGAGTACTCGAAGAGCCGCGTCCAGTTCGGCCAGCCGATAGCGATCAACCAGGGCGTCAACTTCCTCGTGGCCGACATGGCCGCGGAGATCGAGGCCGCAAGGCTGCTGACGTGGCAGGCCGCGTGGCTGATCGACCAGGGCAAGCGCGCGACGCTGCAATCGTCCTATGCCAAGCGCTTCGCCGCCGACACGGCGATGAAGGTGACGACCGACGCCGTGCAGATCTTCGGCGGCTACGGCTACATGAAGGAGTACCCGGTCGAAAAGCTGATGCGCGACGCGAAGCTCTTCCAGATCTACGAGGGCACCTCGCAGATCCAGCGGCTCGTCATTGCACGCGAGATTTTTTTGCCCAGGAGCGGTTAGCCGCGGAAGGCTGGTTCATCGCGGTAGCGGGTTTGGCGGTCGCGCCGCCATGTCGGCGCGACCTCTTCTGGTCGGCGTCGCAAGCGACGCCTTTTGGGTGGATCGCTCCCGACCTTGCGCTTCCGGAATAAGCAGTCAGCGGCGGCCGATCCGCCTGGCGGCGCCGCTAGACTCCCGCCTTCGTGGCTGCGGATTCACGGGCCGTTTCCGCGCGCGCTCGGCGCAAGCGGAGGACCTCGATGCGCGTGCGCGTCCAGCGCGGCGCGCTTGGGTTCCTGGCCCTGGCTGTGACCGGATCCGCTCTCGGGCTCGTCTTCGCGGGGTCACCTGAGCGGATCGCCGCCGGGGTGCGAATCGATGGCGTGAACGTCGGCGGCATGAAACCGGGCGCAGCGCAGCGGCTACTCGAGCGGCGTGCCCGCAGACTCGAGCGGGTCCCGGTGGTCTTCGTCGCCGGTCAGCGGCGTTGGCGCGTAACCCCACAGCAGCTCGGGGTCCGCGCCGACTGGCACGCCGCGGTTGGACTCGCGCGGCGCCACGGGGACGGATTTGGTCCCCTGCGCGGCTTTCGGCGGATCGGCGTGAGAGTCTTCGGGGCCCAGTTCGCGCCGCCGGCGCGCGTCTACGAAGCGGCGCTCGGCTTCGAGCTGAACCGCTTCGCGCGGGCGATCTACCGGCCGCACCGCGATCCGCAGCTTCGCCTCCACGGCCTCGAGCCGGTCGTGATCAGGGGAAGCGCAGGGCAGAAGCTCGCTCGGCCGGCCGCAGCACGTGTGGTCGTCGCGGCGCTGGCGGGGTTCTCGCGGCAACCGGTCGCTCTGCCCGTTCGAAGCGAGTCGACCACGATCTCGGCCGGCGAGCTCGCCGCCGCCGCTGCACGCGTTCGCATCGCGTTGTCTGGACCCGTCCAGATGCGCTGGCGGACGATCAGTTGGACGATCGCCCCGCAGCAGCTACGAGCAATGCTCGTCCTGCCCGGCGAGGGCTCGGCGCGGCTGCGCATCGGCGGGCCTGCGGCCGAGCGCTATTTTGCGCGCCTCACCCGAGCGCTCAACCGGCCGGCCCGCAATGCCGGTTTCGCTGTTTCGCAGGGCGGCGAGGTCGGAATCATCCCGTCGCGACTGGGCCGGAAGCTGGACGTGGCGGCAACGTCGGCGAGCCTGCTCGAGGCGGCGCTCTCGCAAGACGAGCGCACAGCGCGCATCGTCGTCGCGATCGAGAAACCGGGGCGTACGACGCGCCAAGCGCGAGCGATGGGCATTCGGGGCCTCGTCGGAAGCTACGAGACGATCTACGGCGGCGACGCGAATCGCGTCCACAACGTCCAGCTCGTCGCGCAGCTACTCGACGGTCACGTGATCGCTCCAGGGTCGACGTTCTCGTTCAACCGGGCGACCGGCGCGCGAACCGCAGCGAAAGGCTTTCGCGAGGCACCGGTGATCATCAACGGTGAGCTCGGGACGGGCCTCGGAGGCGGCGTTTGCCAGGTCTCGACGACCGTCTTCAACGCCGCATACGAGGCAGGGCTGAAGATCACCTCGCGCACCAACCACGCGCTGTACATCAGCCATTACCCGCTTGGCCGCGATGCGACCGTGGACTATCCGGACGTTGATCTGCGCTTCGTCAACGACACACCGCACTGGCTGCTGCTGCGTACCTTCGTCGGCTCGTACTCGCTTACGGTCGGGCTGTACGGGACGCCGCAGCACCGACGCGTCGTGACACAGGCGCGCCCGCTCGTCGAGACGGGGCCCCCGCCGGTCAAGCACGAGCCCGATCCGAGTCTCACCAGGGGTCAAACCACGGTTGTGGACGGTGGGGAGCCTTCGCGCTCGACCAGCGTTCGCCGACTGGTCTACCAGCACAGCAAGCTGCTCTACGACGACACGTGGTACTCGTCCTACCGGGCCGAGCCCAAGCTCATGCTCGTCGGGACGAAGCCAAAACCCGCACCGGCCAAGAAGAGGAAGAAGAAGCCGCCGGTGACGACGACCACCACCACGACGACCACGACCACGACGCCTACGGCGCCGTAGGCGCTGTCCGCGTAAGCGGACCAGTGGAGGGAAACCAGCGCGAAGCGATCGGGAGGTTCCCCAGGCATACCTAGCTCAGGGCTCGGCCTTGACGATCTCCTCGACGAGCCGGCGGCGGAGCCGCCTGTCTGCGTAACGGGACCAAGCGGAGGGAAACCAGCGCAAGGCGATCGGGAGGTTCCCCAGGATGGCAGGTCAACCTTCGACCTCTGTAATCGCTTCGACAAGCCAAACCGGCACCCGGGTCGGGCGCAGCGTGCGGGCGTCGGCGCACGCGTGTCCGGTCGACCCGTCTGCGATCAACTCGCCCTCGCGCTCGACGCGATAGCTGAACCGGAAGCGCGCTCCGCGAACGTCGCTGCACCGCGCGTAGACGGCCAGCCTGTCGTCGAAGTGGGCCGGCACGCGGAAGCTGACGTTCGCGTCGAGTGTCAGTGCCTCGATCCCCTCGGCCTGCAGCTCTGGATAGCCGCCGCGAAAGCGGGCGAGGTACTCGATCCGCGCGACTTCGAACCAGACGAGGTAGACGGCGTGATGCGCTATACCCTGCGCGTCCGTCTCGGCAAAGCGAACCTTCACCTCGGTCGAGAAGCCAAAGTCCACGGCCGAACTCTCTACGATCGGCGCCATGGCCGCGTCGGCGCTCGCCCGTCTGATCAGGGCGAACCAGCCGTGCGTCGTTCTGACCGGAGCCGGCGTCTCGACCGAGAGCGGGATCCCCGACTTCCGATCTCCGACCGGAATCTGGGCGGAGTTCGACCCGGACGAATATGCGTCGCTGCCCGCGTTTCGAGCTGAGCCCGCGAAGGTCTGGACCTTCTACAAGCCCCGGATCGCGATGCTGACGGAAGCGGAGCCGAATGCCGCGCACCGAGCTCTTGCCGAGCTCGAGCGGGGCGGTCTCGTCGAGGCCATCGTGACGCAGAACATCGATCTCCTCCACGAGCGCGCCGGCAGCCACAACCTCGTCGAGGTGCACGGCTCGATCCGCACCGCAACGTGTCCTGCTTGCGGTTCCTCGTATCCACGGGAGGCCGTCATGGAGAAGCTCGCGCACGCAGACGCCCCTTCGTGCGACCGCTGCGGCGCGATTCTCAAGCCCGGCGTCGTCTTTTTCGGCGAGCTGCTACCGGCCGACGCGATCGAGCGGGCTTTCGAGCTCGCGAGGCGGGCCCGACTCCTGCTCGTCGTGGGCTCTTCGCTCGAGGTGCATCCTGTAGCCGCGCTGCCCGAGGAGACGCTTGCGGCCGGCGGGCGCCTTGCGATCGTCAACAAGGGGCCGACGCCGTATGACCGGCGCGCCGATCTGAAGCTGGAAGGGAGCGCCGGGGAAGTCCTCGGCGCAGTCGCCGACGAGTTGCTTTCCTAGGCGACCGCCTAAACCCGGCTGTTGGGAGATGTGCGTCGCGGCGCTTAAGCGACTGCGCGGCGCAGTTGACGTTCGCCGAGCAGCCGGCTGCACTGGCTGCAGTGCACGCGTTCGACTTCGTAGGGAATGCCCTCCCGCTGGCGCAGCGTGTAGCTCGTCACCTTGGTATGCCGGTGCGGAGCCCGGAACGGGATTGGTTTACGCATGTCACTCAAAGTAGCTTCGCCCTCGGAACCTACGACGCTCGAAAGGGTGAAGAAGTTGTGACAAGGCGGAGACGCTCAGGCCCGCCTGATTCCGCTTGGCAGAGGCGTACCGTTTCGCTCTTCGTGAAACGAGTACGTATCAGGAGCGGTTAGCCTGAGCGTCACGGGGCACGAAACGACGAAAGGAATCCGATGGCTTCACGACGACAGGGCGGTTTGATGGGGATCAGCGAGGAGTTGCTGGGGCGGATCACTGAGCTTCCCGGCGCGAAGAGCCTGCTCGACGGCCTCAACACGCTGCGGGAGCGGGTCGACGAGCTCCAGAAGCGGATGCGCGGCCTCGACGAGCTGACGCGGCGGGTCGACGCGCTCGAGCGGAGGGTCGATCAGCTGTCCGGCGGCGCGCGCTCCACAGGGCGCGGCTCGGCGCGCAAGCCGGCTTCCTCGCGCTCGTCCGCGGCGAAGCGAACTGGCTCGACGCAGTCGCGGGGAAAGACGCAGAAACGCGGTGGCGGGACCAGCGGCTCGAGCCCATCCTCCTAGCCGGCTGGATCACAAAGCGGGTACGCGGAGCCGCAGGGCGCGCGGAACGAGCTCGAACCGCGCCGGGGTCGTGCCCGGCTGCTCGCCGTCGAGCTCCACCGGCAGCGGCTCGGCGGCGTCGATCTCGACGGTCGAACCACGAAGTAGCTCGGCCTTCGGATGCGGCAAGTGCTTCCCGCGATAGGTCTTCGGCAGAGTGAACAGCAGGTCTCGCTTCGTCAGGTTCCCGATCAGGAGGACGTCGAAGATGCCGTCGTCGGGCTCCGCCTGAGGGCAGATCATCATTCCGCCCCCGAAGTAGCGGCCGTTCGCGACGACGACGTCGTGCATCCGCGCGCGCCGCGTTTCCTCGCCCACACCGACCGTGATCTCTGAGGTCCGCCAGCGGGCGAAGACGGCGAAGGTTGCCCAGAAGTACGACGCCCTGCCGCCCAGCGCCTTGCTGGTCTCGTTCGCGCGCTTCGCGATCGCTCCGCTCATGCCGGCGCTGGCGATGTTCGCGAAGTACGCCTCCGCGGGTTTGCCCTTCCAGGAGCGAAACCGCGCCCGACCGAGATCGATCTCGCGGACTCCGCCGTCCCTGGCCGTGCGCAAGGCGTCGTCGAGTCCACGTGGAATCCCGTACGTGCGCACGAAGTCGCGGCCGGTGCCCTGCGGGACGATTGCGAGATCGACCCCGGCGCGGCCCGCGATTCCATTCACGACCTCGTGGACGGTCCCGTCTCCTCCGACGGCGACGAGCAACTCGGCGCCGTCGTCGGCCGCCCGCCGCGCGAGCTCGGTCAGGTGTCCGGGCCGCTCCGACAGCAGTGCGTCACCGCTCAGCCCTGCCGCGGACGCACGGTTCGCGATCTCCGGCCACCGCCTGCCGGTGGCGCCGTTCTCCGAAGCCGGGTTGACCAGGAAGACGGTGCGGGGGCTCTCATTCATGTGTTTCGAGAAGGCTCATCGGCGGCGGCTTTGCCGACCGGGATTGGACGGACGCCCCCGGCAAAGCCGGAGCGTGTCGGCGTCGCAAGCCAGCGCCTTAATGCTTCGGGTCGGCGGTCGCGGTCGCGAGGGCGATCCGTGTCATGCGGTCGACGGCGGCCTGCAGCTCATCGTCCGAGATCCGCTTGAACTCGTTCTCGACGACCACGTCGCTGACCGTCAGGAGACAGCCGGCCTGGACGCCACGAAGGGCGCCGAGTGTGAACAGCACAGCCGCCTCCATCTCGACCGCCAAGATGCCGCGAGAGGACCAGCGCGCGTACTGCTCGCCGTCCGGGTTGTAGAAGAGATCGCTCGAGACGATCGGTCCGACGCGGAGCGGCTGGCCGAGCTCTTTTGCGTGGTGGACCGCCCCGTGCACGAGCTCCCAGTCCGAAGTCGGCGTGTGCGGCTCCCCGCCGACGAGATGCTGCGCCGTCGCGTCCGCCGCGACGGCCGAGATCGCGACGATCATGTCGCCAAGCTGAAGGTCCGGCTGCAAGCCGCCGCAGGTGCCGACGCGGAGAAGCCGCTTGACGCCGAGCTGCACCAGCTCCTCGGCCACGATCGCGGCCGAGGGACAGCCCATGCCGGTCGCCTGCACCGATACGGGTCGCCCCTCGAACTCTCCGGTGTAGCCGAGCATGCCGCGCTCGCTGTTTCGCTGGACCGGGCTGTCGAGATAGGTCTCCGCGATGTACTGGGCGCGGAGCGGGTCGCCCGGCAGCAAGCAGGCCTCCGCGTAGTCGCCGGGCTCGGCGCGGACGTGAATCGGCACGACGCAACCTTAAGCCGAGCCGGCTGCGCTGCGCTGCGCCGACCGGCCAAGTGACCGGTTCAGACGGTCGCGGCGGCAAAGCCGCCACGACCTCCAAGCGGCATCGCGAGCGACGCCTCAGGCCCGAGCCGGCTGCGCTGCGCTGCGCCGACCGGCCAAGTGACCGGTTCAGACGGTCGCGGCGGCAAAGCCGCCACGACCTCCAAGCGGCATCGCGAGCGACGCCTCAGGCGCCTCGCCACCGTCTCGTGCACGATTGCAGCGTGGCTGCGCTGAAGGAGCCCGAGCTCGACGAAATCCTTGCGTTTTGCGCCGAGGATCCGATCGAGCGCGTCTTCCTCGAGGACATCGCCCGGCGCGGCCTCGGCCGCTTCACCGCCCTGGCGCAGCGTGGTCGCGTGACCGCGCTTTGCCACGCGGGAGCGAACCTCGTGCCCTCGGGACAAGGCTGCGCGGCGTTCGCCGAGCTCGCGGAGGCCGCCCAGGCGCGGATGATCATCGGCGAGCAGGGGGCTGTGTCCGACCTCTGGACCGCCGCCTCGCCGATCCTGCCGTCGCCGCGCGCGGACCGCCCCGATCAGCCGGTCTACGTGCTGGACGAGGCTCCGGAACCGGGGGAGACGGGATTGCGGCCCGCGGAGCCTGACGATTTCGAGCTGCTTCTGCCGGCCTGCGCGGCGGCGCACCGCGAGGAGATCGGGATCGATCCGCTCGAGCGCGACCCCGAAGGGTTCCGCTGGCGGACGCGCGCCCAGATCGACGAGGGGCGCTCCTGGCTCTGGACCGACGGCGGGACAATCCTGTTCAAGGCCGAAGCGTCGGCCTGGACGCCGCGCGCGTTGCAGCTGCAGCAGGTGTGGGTCGACCCGGAGGCGCGGCTGAACGGCTACGCGAAGCGAGGCATGCGTGACCTCTGCCGCCTGCTCCTCGCCCGCGTGCCTACGGTCTGCCTGTTCGTCCGTCGCGACAATGCCGTCGCAATCCACGTCTACGAGGCGGTCGGGATGCGGCACACGATCTCCTACCGGAGCCTGATCTTCTGAGGCGGGCCCGTCGCCTTGCCTACATTGCGCTCGGCCTTTGGATCGGCCGCTGGGCGGCGATGGAGCTTGCCTCGTATGCCGGACACCGGCTGCTCCCGCCGGGGCCTCCGCCGAGAGACTCGGTTCGCCGACCCGGGTGGATGCCACTTCGTCGCCCCAGTTGACCGGTGGTGAACCACCAGATGAGGGAGGCGCTCTTTCCGCACGTCTCCGATGATGGAGGCGATGCGGCGAATCGCCCTCTACGGGCTCGGCGTGCTGCTGGCTTCCGCGATCGCGCTGACCTACGCGACCTCGAGCCGAGCGACGGCGGGCGGCCCCGTCTCACACACCTGCTCGGTGACGGATCGCGCGTTCATCGACGGCGCCCGCACGAATATGGTCGCGGTCGATCTCTGGGGACAGCAGTTCTTGGACGGCGACGCCACGCCCGGGGATGTGGCCGCCGAGTCCGCCCGGGCGGCGAAGATCGTCGGCGCCACGAGCCCGACCGACCCGTCGCTCAAGCAAACCCGCACGCTGCTCGTGGCGATGTTCGCCGCGTACCGTAAGGCGATGGAGCAGCGGGCGAAACACCGTGACCCGGGCGAGCAAATCTTCCATGCGTACGGGCTTGCGAACTTCGCGCACGACGTGCTCCTCGAAGCCGAGCCCGCACTTGCCAGGCGCGGCTGCGACATCTCGCCTCTGCTCTAGCGATGACGTAATTGGCCGGGGAACCCCATTGTTCCACGGAGACCCCTTCACTGATCCGCTTCGCGAACAAGCGCTTCGTGCTGCAACAATTTCGCGATGGATACGGGCGACCTGCGTTCGCGCGTGCAAGATCACATCCGTCGGCTCGACCTGATCCCGGCCGGCGGAGAGGTGACTGTTCTCGTCTCCGGCGGCGCCGACTCGACCTGCGCCTGGCACGTCCTCCGTGAGCTGGGCTACCTGGTCTCCGCGCTCCACGTCAACCACGGGCTGCGCGGAGACGAGGCCGATCAGGACGCCCGCTTCTGTAGCGAGCTGATGCAGGCCGAGATCGTCGACGGCCGTGGGGGTACGACCGAGGAGAAGCTGCGCGAGATTCGGTACGGCTTCGCGACGGACCGTCTCCGTGCCACCGCCCACACCGCCTCGGATCAAGTGGAGACGATCCTCTACCGCCTGGTGACGAGCGGCCGTCCGACGGGGATCAAGCCCAGGCGCGAGGACGGCGTCGTCCGCCCGCTACTGCCTGTCTGGCGCGACGAGACAGAAACTTACTGCAGGGTTCATGGCCTGGAGTACCGCACCGACAGCACGAACCGTGACACGACGCGCGGCCTGATCCGCGAGCGCATCCTGCCCCTCTTGCGCGAGATTCACCCGGCCGCCGACGACAACCTTTTACGCGCGCTGGAGCTGCGCCCGACCTTGCAGCCTGGCCTTGCCGAGCTGATTTCGTCGCCGGTGGGCTCGAAGCGGGTCGATCTCGGAGGCGGCATCCAGGTCGTTCGCGAGTACGACCGCGCCTGGCTCGAACGGGGCCCCGTCGCCCTCGAGGGCGCGGTGCGCTGGGGCCAGTGGACGATCGAGTCAAAGCTCGCAGGGCTTAAGGTACGGGGCTGGAGGCCGGGCGACAGGCTTGCCGGTCGCCGGAAGAAGATCCAAGACGTGTTCGTCGACGCCAAGATCCCCCGCTCAGAGCGCGAGGCGTGGCCACTTGTGGTGCGCGGTCGGGAAGTAATCGCAGTGCCCGGAATCATCGAGGCCGATGGCGTGCACGCCGTTCGCATCGCCGACGACTCGACGGGAGGCGGCGATTATCCCAACGCAATCGTCGGGCGTGCCGACATGCGCGGCGCGCCCGACGCGATCCCTGAAGAAGAGGGCAGACGGCGGACACACGGTTTCCCGGGTGAAAGCGAGCCGAAGGCTAAGCGGAATGCAGACTGAGCTCGAGTCGGCGGTTGGCGAGATCCTGATCGACAAAGAGGCGCTGAGCGCCCGGATCGCCGAGCTCGGCGCCGAGATCTCTGTCGACTATGCGGGCCGCGACCTGTTGCTGATCGGCGTCCTCAAGGGAGCCGTCTTCTTCATGGCCGATCTGATGCGCAAGCTGACCATTCCGTGCGAGGTCGACTTCATGGCGATCTCCAGCTATGGGGCGTCGACCGACTCCTCCGGCGTCGTTCGGATCCTGAAGGACCTCGACATCAACATCGAGGGGCGCCACGTCCTCGTGGTCGAAGACATCATCGACTCCGGCCTGACGCTCTCGTACCTGATGCGCAATCTCGAGTCCCGGGAGCCCGCGACCCTGGAGGTCTGCGCGCTGTTGACAAAGCCCGATCGCCGGGAGATCGACGTGCCCGTCCGCTACGTCGGTTTCGAGATTCCGAACCGCTTCGTGATCGGATACGGGCTGGATTTCGGCGAGCGGTACCGAAACCTCCCCTACGTCGCAGTTCTCAGCGACGACGCTCTGCCCGAAGGTATCTAGCTAGGTATCTAGCTCCGAACCAGCCCGGAACGGGCGATTGGTGAGGCTCATGCACCCTGGTACCCTGCCGATAGAGGTTTCGTGAACCGGTTCTTCCGTAGCGCACTCTTTCCCCTGTTCGTAATCGTGCTGCTCGTCTACCTGGCGAGCCAGACGCTGATTCCCCACGGGAAGAACACCCAGAAGGTCACCTACTCGGAGTTCCGCCAGGACATCAACGCCGGCCAGGTCGGCAGCGCGGAGTTCAACCCCAGCAAGCGGCAGATCAGCGGCAAGCTGAGGGACGGCAAGAAGTACTCCGTCCACTACCCGGCCGACCAGTCCGTGCCCGGCATCGAGACGGCGCTCGACAAGAACCGCGTCCAGTACGACTCGAAGGGCACTGGCAACTGGTCCTGGATCGGCTTCTTCACCTCGCTGCTGCCGTTCGTGCTCCTGTTCGCCTTCTGGATCTTCCTGATGAACCAGGTTCAGGGCGGCGGCTCGAAGGTAATGAGCTTCGGCAAGAGCCGCGCCAAGCGGATGGCGCCGGACTCGCCGAAGATCGGCTTCAAGGACGTCGCGGGAGTGGACGAGGCCGTCGAGGAGCTGCACGAGATCAAAGAGTTCCTCGAGAACCCGAAGAAGTTCCAGGCGCTCGGCGCGCGGATTCCCAAAGGCGTGCTCCTCTACGGACCGCCCGGCACCGGCAAGACGCTGCTTGCGCGCGCCGTTGCCGGCGAGGCCGGCGTGCCGTTCTTCTCGATTTCCGGCTCCGACTTCGTCGAGATGTTCGTCGGCGTCGGCGCCTCGCGCGTCCGCGACCTCTTCGAGCAGGCGAAGCAGGCCGCTCCGTGCATCGTCTTCATGGACGAGATCGACGCGGTCGGCCGCCACCGCGGCGCCGGCCTCGGAGGCGGTCACGACGAGCGCGAGCAGACCTTGAACCAGCTCCTCGTCGAGATGGACGGGTTTGAGCTGAAGGACAACATCATCTTGATCGCGGCCACGAACCGGCCCGACATTCTCGATCCCGCGCTCCTGCGCCCCGGCCGTTTCGATCGTCAGATCGTCGTCGACCGGCCCGACCGCATCGGCCGCCGCAAGATCCTCGAGGTGCATGCGAAGGGCAAGCCGATCGCGCCCGAGATCGACCTCGACACGCTCGCCGCCGGCACGCCCGGCTTCACCGGCGCGGATCTCGCGAACCTCGTCAATGAGGCCGCCCTGCTCGCCGCTCGGCGCGGCAAGAAGGTGATCCAGCAGGAGGAGCTCGAGGAAGGGATCATGCGCGTGATCGCCGGCCCCGAGAAGAAGACGCGCCTGCTCTCCGAGGAGGAGCGCAAGATTACCGCCTACCACGAGCTCGGCCACGCGCTCGTCGGGCACTACCTCGAGCACACGGACGAGGTACACAAGATCTCGGTCATCAGCCGCGGCCAGGCGCTCGGGTACACGATCTCGCTGCCCCGCGAGGATCGTTACCTGACGACGAAGACCGCGCTGATGGAACAGCTCGCGATGACGCTTGGCGGCCGCGCCGCGGAGGAGCTCGTCTTCCACGAGGTGACGACCGGCGCCGCGAACGACCTGGAGAAGGTCACGTCGATCTCGAAGCAAATGATCATGCGCTACGGCATGAGCGACAAGCTGGGCCCGCGTGTGCTCGGCCGCAACCACGACATGCCGTTCCTCGGCCGCGAGATGGGTGCCGAGCCGGACTACTCCGAGGAGATCGCCCGCGAGATAGATGACGAGATCAAGCGTGTTATCGAGGAGGCGCACGACCTTGCCGTCACCGTGCTCAAGGAGCACATGACCGAGCTGCACAAGATCTCGGCGATCCTGATCGAGCGCGAGACGATCGACAAGGACCAATTCGAGCGCCTGCTCGCCGGCGCGCCGCAGGAGGAGATCTTCGCCGACGAAGACGAGCAGCCGGAGGCGGAGACGCCAAGCGAGGAGCCGAAGCGACTTCCGAAGCCGAAGCCGCGGCCCTTCCCCCTGCCCGGTGCGACGATGCAGCCTCCACCGCCAGAAGGCGCAAAAGGGTAGCGCCGTTGCGTCTCGGGTTTAGCGGCCATGCCGGCGAAGCCGCCACGGCCTTTTAGTCGGCGTCGCGAGCGACGATGCAGCCTCCACCGCCGGAAGGCGCAAAAGGGTAGCGCCGTTGCGTCTCGGGTTTAGCGGCCATGCCGGCGAAGCCGCCACGGCCTTTTAGTCGGCGTCGCGAGCGACGCCTCAGCCCCGCCGTCCGAAGGCGACAAGGGCTAGCCGGATGACAGGCCGGCGCGACATTTGGGCCGCGTGGCTGGCGCAGCACCGCCACGGCGGCGATCCGGAGGTGCGGCGCGAGATGCTCGAGCAGCTCGCCGGCGTCCGGGACAAGGTGCTCGACCGTGCAAGCCTCGCAGCTGGGGACCGCTTGCTCGACGTCGGCTGCGGCGAGGGATTGATCGGCTTCGGCGCGCTCGAGCGCGGCGCGGAGCACGTCGTCTTTTCGGACATCTCGCAGGACCTGCTCGACTTCTGCCGTGAGACGGCGGACGCGCTGGGCGTCTCAGACCGCTGCACGTTCGTCAAGGCGCCTGCGCACGAGCTCGCCGCCCTGGCGGACGGAAGCATTGACGTCGTCACGACCCGCTCGGTGCTCATTTACGTGGTCGAAAAGGAATACGCCTTCCGCGAGTTCTTTCGCGTGCTTGGGCCCGGCGGGAGGGTCTCGCTCTTCGAGCCGATCAACCGCTTCGGCATGTGCGAACGCGGTCAGGGGTTCTGGGGCTATCCGAGCGACGGCCTGCACGATCTCGCCAAGCGAGTCGAGGCTGTCTACGAGGCGATCCAGCCGCCGACCGATCCGATGCTCGATTTCGACGAGCGCGACCTCGTCCGCTTCGCGGCGGACGCCGGATTCTTCCCGATCGAACTCGAGCTTCAGGCGGAGGTGAGGTGGACCGAGCCGAAGCCGTGGCCGGCGTTTCTCAACAGCTCGGGCAATCCCAAGATCCCGACGATCGCGCAGGCGATGGACGAGGTGCTGACGCCCGAGGAGCGCGAGGAATTCGCCGAGCACCTTCGCCCTTTCGTTGAGGAAGGCCGAGGTGTCTGGCGGATGGCCAGCGCGTACCTGAAGGCCGTCAAGCCGTGAGCTCGAGGCCCGCCTGCCACGACGCCCACAGCTTGGCGTAGCGCTCCCCCTGCTCGACGAGCTCTTCGTGCGAGGCGACCTCGACGGCGCGGCCGTGCTCCATCACGACCACGCGGTCGGCCCGCTCGGCTGTGGAAAGGCGGTGCGCGATTGTGACCACCGTGCGACCCGCCGCGACGGCGGCGAGCGCGCGCTCCACCGCCGCCTCGGTCGCCGGGTCGAGGCTTGAGGTCGCCTCGTCGAGCACGATCACTGCGGGGTCGGCGAGCGCCACACGAGCGATGCCGACCAGCTGCCGCTCGCCGGCTGAGAGCCGCAGCCCCCGCGTCTGGACATCGGTCTCCAGACCTTCGGGCAGAGACTCGAATCGCTCGCGGGCGCCGATTCGGTTCAGCGCGCGCACGACCTGCTCATCTGAGGCATCCGGATCGGCCAGGCGCACGTTGTCGGCGATCGTTCCGCTGAACAGGTGGCCCTCCTGCGGCAGCATCACGATCCGGCGTCGCAGCGACTGGAGTGTCGCCTGGCGGAGATCGACGCCGCCGAACGTGATCTCGCCCCGTTGCGGGTCGTACTGGCGCGTGAGCAGCTTTGCCAGCGTCGACTTGCCGGCGCCGGTCGCGCCGACCAGCGCCACGTGCTCGCCCGCCTCCAGCTCGAGCGTCACGCCGTGGACGACCGGCCGCTCACCGTCGTAGCCGAACGTGACGTCGTGCAGTGCGAGCGCTCCGCTTCCCGGGAGCTCGACGGCTCCGGGGCGTTCCACGATTGCGTTCGGCGTCTGCAGCAGCCCCACGATCTTTCCGAGCGCGGCCAGGCCCTGGCGGAACTCGCCGAGCCACTCGCTGAAGCGGGCGATCGGGTCGAACAGCTGCACCAGGTAGAGGACGTAAGCGGCGATCGTCCCAGTCGAGATCGACCCATGGCGATACATCGACGCCGCGACGAGCAGGACCGCGAGCAGTGCCACCGTTTGCGCGAGCGGGATCATCGTGAAGAGGCGGATGTTCACGAACGAGGCGCGGCGCCAAGCGTGGACCTGCGCTTGGCTGCGAGGGTTGTAGGCCTCGAGGGTGCGCCGCTCGCGGCGGAAAGCCTGCACGACGCGCACGCCCGCCAGACCTTCTTGCAACGCCGTCAACGTCTCGGCCACCCGGTCGCGGATCGCGTGGTAGACGCGGCCCGCGCTGTGGTGGAACGTCCAGCTCGAGGCGATCAGGATCGGCAACGCGACCAGCGAGACTGCGGCGAGGGTCGGCGAGAGGATCACCAGGGCCACGACGGTCAGGGCGATCTGGAGGCCGCTGCCGACGACCTCGATCAGCGCTTCGCGGATGAACTCGGTCAGCGACTGGACGTCGGAGGTCAGCCGTGACAGCAGCACACCGGCGCGCTCGCGCTCGAAGAACCCGAGTGGGAGTGCCTGCAGCTTGTCGAATGCCGCGGTGCGCAGGGAGCCGAGGAAGCGCTCGCCGGCGGTCGCCGCCATTAGCGTCTGCGCGCGGACGACGAAGGGCTTGGCTGCCGCCAGGCATAGGATGGCCACCGCGGCGGCATCGAGCGGGCCCCGCGCGTGCTTCGAGATTCCGGAGTCGACCGCGTAGCGGACGAGCGCGGGGCCGGCCAGCGTGATCAGGGTCGAGCCGATCACGGCTGCGGCCGCGCCGAGGTAGCGGCCGCGGACTGGGCGGATCAACCCGCGCGTCACGCGCCAAATCTCACCCAAGGACGCCCGCTTGTTCACGCGGCCTCGCTCTCGAGCGCGAGCAGCTCGCGGTAGCGCGCCGAACGGGCCACCAAGGCGGCGTGCGTTCCTTCTTCCACGATCCGACCGTCCTCGAGCACCGCGACGCGGTCGGCCAGAGCGATCGTCGCCGGCCGGTGGGCGATCACGAGCGTCGTACGGCCCTGCATCACCTTCGCGAGCGCGGCCCGGATCTCGTGCTCCTTGGTGGCGTCGACGGCGGAGGTCGCATCGTCGAGGACCAGCACCGCGGGATCGGCGAGGATTGCCCGCGCGATCGCGATTCTCTGGCGCTGTCCGCCCGACAGGGAGAAGCCGCGCTCGCCGAGGATCGTCTCATACCCGTCCGGAAGCTCGGCGATGAACTCAGCTGCGCCGGCCAGCGCGGCGGCGCGAAGAACCGAGTCGTCGTCGGCGTCCGGACGACCGAGGCGGATGTTCTCGCGCACGCTCTCCGTGAAGAGGAACGTCTCTTCGAAGACGAGCGCGACCGCCTGACGTACCTCGGCGAGCCGGAGCTCCCGCACGTCATGGCCGTCCAGCAACACGCGGCCGCCGTCTGGGTCGTAAAGCCGCGCGAGCAGGCCGGCAACCGTGCTCTTGCCTGAGCCGGTGGCCCCCACGAGCGCGACGGACTCGCCCGCGTGCAGCTCCAGCTCGAGGCCGTCGAGCACCGGCCGGCCGCCCTCGTGGCCGAAGCGCACGCTCTCCAACCGCACGTCGCCCCGGATGGGGCGCTCGAGCTCGCGCGGATGGCGCGCCTCGCGCAGCCGGGGCTCGGCCTCGAGCACCTCGGTGATCCGCGCGCTGGCGGCGAGCGCCTTCTGCAGGGTCGACACTCGCTGCCCGAGTACGCGCAGCGGCCAGACGAGCATGACCACGTAGGCGTTGAAGGCCACGAACAAGCCGAGGCTCAGCCCACCCGAGATCACCTGCCGGCCGCCGACCCAGAGGACCGCGGCGATCCCGATCAGCGGTAGCACTTCGAGAGCCGGATTGAAGACGGCGTCGAGCCGCGCGACGTCGAGCGCACGCCCGACGATGACCTCGCTCCGGCGGCGAAAACGGCCTGAGAGGGCGGCGCCGGCGCCGAGTCCCTTCACGACGCGAATGCCGCTGACCGTCTCCTCGACCAGGGTCGCCGCGTCCGCCCACGCCTGCTGAAGGCGCCGCGTGCGCTCGTCATAACGCCGCGAGTACATCCAGGCCACGACGCTGACGAGCGGAAGCGGCAGCAGCACCAGCAGCGCCAGCTTCGCGTCGACGACGAGCATCACGACCGAGACCGCGATCACCGTCAGCGCGTAGCCGATCGTGTGCCCGATCGCATCCATCATGCGCGCGACGTGTTCCGCGTCCGAGGAGGCGCGGCTCATCAGCTCGCCGGGGCCGACGCGGTCGTGGTACGAGGCGTCGAGCCGGAGCGCATGCGCGAAGATCGCGTCGCGGACGCGGGCGTCTGACGCGGAGCGGTTGCGAATCGCGTAGATGTGGCGCATGCCGCCGGCGACGACCTCGAGCAGTCCGACGCCGAGGAGAGCCAGCAGCCACACGACGAGGGTGTGGCGGTCGCGCGGCACGATCCCGTGGTCGATCGTGTAGCTGACGATCAGCGGCGCCGAGATTGCGCCGGTCTGCCAGAGCAGCCCGGAGAGGACCGCGCCGACGACCCCGCCGGCCTGCGAGCGGACGACCGCACGAACGAAACGCCACGCCGCGCGGCGACGTGCCTCGACTTCCCCCATGCGGCCAATCTAGTGGTCTGGCCGGTGACGTTGCCCGTTTTTTGGCGAGCACCAAGCCAGAGGCCGCGATCGCGCAGGCAAGGCTCGCAACCTTGACAAGGGCGAGCGTGGACTCTGGCGCAGCGTGATCGCGGGCCAGGGAGCCGGCGAACGTTGCCGGCCAGACCACTGGCCACGGGCGGAGCACTAGGCTGGTGTACGTGAACGTACCGCTCGAGGAGCGCTTTCCGCGCCCGTCCGTGATGGGCGTCGTCAACGTGACGCCTGACTCGTTTTCGGACGGCGGCGTCAACTTCGATCCAGGCGACGCCGCCGCTGCCGCCAGGCGGTTGCTGGACGAAGGTGCGGCCATCGTCGACGTCGGGGGAGAGTCGACGCGACCGGGGGCCGAGGGCGTTTCCCTCGACGAGGAGCTTCGCCGGGTGGTCCCGGTGCTCGAAGCGCTCCAGGGGCTCCCACTGTCGATCGACACCGCGAAATCGCAAGTGGCAGCGCGCGCCCTCGAACTCGGGGCTGAGCTCGTCAACGACGTTACCGGCCTGCGCGGCGACCCCGAGCTCGTCGGCGTCGTGGCCGACCATGACGCTTACGTCTGCCTGATGCACATGCAGGGCGAGCCGAGGACGATGCAGGCCGGCCCCCGGTACGAAGATGTGGTCGACAATGTCATCGACTTCCTCGATGACCGGCTCAGCTTCGCGGTCTCGCAAGGGATCCGCGAGAACTTGATCTGCCTCGACCCCGGGATCGGCTTCGGCAAGACTGTCGAGCACAACTTCGAGCTCCTGCGCCGGCTCGACGAGTTGACGGCACTTGGCCGCCCGATTCTCGTCGGCATCTCCCGCAAGAGCTCGCTCGGCAAGGTCCTGGGTGATCCCGAGGCGAAAGCGGGGAGCACGGCCGCGAGCCTCGGAGCTGCCGTTCTCGCTTACGAGCGCGGCGCCTCGATCTTGCGCGCGCACGACGTGCGGGAGCATGTCGAGGCCCTCACTACTGCTCGAGCGATCGTGGCGCGATGAGCGTCACGGTGGAGCTCTACGGCCTCGAGGTTGCCGGAGCCCACGGTGTCGAGGAGGAGGAGCGCCAACGGCCGCAGCCCTTCCTCTACGACATCTGGCTCGAGGTCCCGGATGGCGCTACGTCCGACCGGCTCGAGGCTACCGTCGACTACCGCGAGGTCGTTCGCTGCGTGCAGGAGATCTCCGGCGGCCGGCAATTCCGGCTGCTCGAGGCGATCGCAACGGCGGTCGCGACCGCGCTGGTCGAGCGCTTCGAGCTCGAGGCTGCCCGCGTTCGCGTGCGCAAGCCGGCCGTTCGACTGGAGGCGCCGGTCGAGTGGACTGCCGCTACCGTCGAGAAACGGAAACCTTGAGTGAATACGAAGCTGCGCCGACTCGCTTGCCGAGGAACGCGTCCAGGTAGTAGAAGGCCCCCCGGCGCGCGGAATTGCGCCCGGTGACGGCGTCAGGCCGGCTCCCTGTGCGCTCGCTGTAGGCCACCAGGTCGCGTCGCAGTGCGCTGCCGCGCTCGTAGACGGTTCGGGTCTTCGGCCCCCAGAGCGCCAGATTGACGTTCGAGGTGCTGTGCGTTCCGGCGGAGATGTGCCAGTGGGCCGGAACCCAGACGCGGTAGACGTCCTCGGGGTCCTCGGTCACGTCCAGCCGCGCCTGCAGACGGGCCGGAGTGGAGAGACGCGTTCCGCTCGCAGTAACCGCGTGGGGCCGGACAAGGTTGATGTCGTCGTTGGGCTCCTGCGGGTCCTTCGCAGGGGTCTTCGCGGCGAGCGCGGCGGGTATCGAAAGGATGCCGAAGCCGGTGTCGGCGTCCCACCCCTTCGGGCCCACGTCACGCGCCGAGTCGCGCATGACGTCCTGAAGCTGGGTCGGGTCGAGCTCGGGCCGCAGAGTCCAAACCCAAGCGGTCGCTCCGGCGACAAGGGGCGCCGAGAAGCTCGTGCCGTCGAAGGTCGAGTAGCCGCTCGGATCGCCTAAGGCCGGCACCGCAACCGGCATCGCGACCCCTGGGGCGGCGAGGTCGAGCGCGCTCGAGCGGTTCGAGAAGAACGCGACATGATCGTTTTGGTCGGTCGCTCCCACCGTGAGGACGTGTGGGAGGCTTGCGGGCACGAAGCTTCGGCTGCCCTGCTCCCGGTCGTTGCCGACCGCGGCCACGACGATCGAACCACGGCGCAGCGCACGGTCGACGGCCTGCTCGAGCAACGTGTCGAATCCGAGGAACCCGCCGCTGATGTTGATAACCCCCCGCCCGCGCTTGGTGGCTGCGTCGATTCCGGCGAGAATCTCGGAGAGCGACCTGTCGCCGAAGTCCCACTCCTGCAAGGCCGCCTGCGGGTAGACGCCGACAAGGCCGACCCCGTTGGACGGTGCGCCGACGATCGAGCTGACCGCCGTTCCGTGTACGTCGTCGGCCGAGACGACTGTCTGGTGGTTGAGCGCTGTCGTGTCCGGGCGCGACTTGAACTCGGGGTGCGTGAGATCGAGGCCGGTGTCGATGACCGTGACCGGCACGCCGGGAGCAGGCGATTCAACCTGGTCGTCGCCGACGTCGTGGATCCACCACTCACTCGGGACGAGCGGGTCGGCTGAGGTTGAGCGGTGGGCGAAGGAGACGAGGCGGCGATCGGGTTCGACACGGGCGAGGAGATGCTCGGCTCGTAGCGCCGCAACCACACCCGCTGCGCGAGCGCCTGCAACGCGCCACACGTTCAGCGCCGGAGAAACAAGGCGCGCGTTGGCGGCGCGGAGCTCAGGCGAGAGGCCTCCGCCGGGATCGGACAGCTGGACGAGGACTGCAGCGCCCGGATGCGGCGGCGTCGCGGTTCGCGCAGCGGGATGCGCAAACCCCATCGCAGCCGCAACCGGCGCGATCGCAAGGGCGGCGAGAATGACCCCGATGGTCAGGAAGCGACCTTTCAAGCCAACGAAGGAAAGCACAATTGCCTACATCGGACTCGGGGCGAACCTGGGCGAGCGAGGGAGGACGATCGCTGAAGCTCTCCGCCGGCTCGACGGGGACGACCGGACCTGGGTTCTGAGCTCGACCGCTCCGATCGAGACCGAACCGGTTGGCTACGAGGATCAGCCCCGCTTTCTCAATGCGGCGGCCAGACTGGAGACGACGCGGTCACCCCGAGAGCTGCTCGACCTGATGCTCGAGATCGAGCGCGATCTCGGCCGCATCCGTGGCGAGGGTCCTCGTTACGGGCCGCGCACGATCGACCTCGACCTGCTCCTCTACGGCGCCGAGACGATAGATGAGGACGTGCTCGAGATTCCGCACCCGCGCCTGCATGAGCGGCGGTTCGTCCTCGAGCCGCTCGCGGAGCTCGATCCCAGCCTCGTCGTGCCGGGCCGCGGCCGAGTGTCGGCTTTGCTCGCAGAGCTAGAATGACCGCCTCATGTCCCACATCGACGAGCTCGACGAGTTCGAGGCGGAGCTCGAGCTCACACTCAAGAAGGAGTACTCGGCGGTCTTCGGGCTGTTCCGCTACTGCGTGCTCACCCAGGACGCGACCTATCTCTGCAACAAGCTCGACCTCCAGTACGTCCCGCAACCCAGCTATCCGTTCTTCCACCTTCGCATGGAGGACGTGTGGGTGTGGGACAAGAACCGGCCCACCCGGATGATCCCGCGGGCCGAGGTCTACACCTCGAGTGACGTGACCGTCGAGGAGCTCCGCGGCGAGGGCGACGAGCCCAGTCTGACGGCCGAGGACCTCGCCGAGCGGATCGGCGAGCCTCTGTCGCGCGACGACGAGCAGTAATTCGCCTCGGGACCTTCTCTAGACCGGGTTTAGACGGCCGCAGCGGCAAAGCCGCCACGGTCTTTATCGGCATCGCGAGCGACGCCTCCGGCGACGACGAGACTTAGTTCGCGCCGGCGGGCGCGTAAAAGCCGAATCAAGAGGCTTCGCGCCGTTCGAGGCGTTCTTCGAAGCGCCGGCGCAGCTCTTCGCCCGTGCGCAGAACCGCGAGGTAGCGGGGTCGCCGCGGCGGGAGCTGGACGAGCTTGACGTCGTTGCCTCGGTCGCCGTGACAACGTGCGTACGCCTCCGCTTCCTGGAGCGGACGCGTCCGCCGGCGACGGCGGCGCACGCGCAGGAGGGCCATGTGCCTTCCGACTCTAGTGGATAGCCTCGCTTTCGCCATGCCCGGTCTACTGGCAGTCGACGTCGGCAATACGCAAACAGCACTGGGGTTGTTCGAGGGCAGTGAGCTGACGCGGCGCTGGCGACTGGCTACGGAGCCCCAACGAACGGGCGATGAGCTGGGGCTCTTCCTGGGCGGACTGCTCGACCTCGGCTCGCTCGAGGGGATCTGTCTCGCGTCTACAGTGCCGGCGCTGATTCGCTCCTACGAAGAGCTCGCGGCGGGAGCGAGCGTGCGCCTGCTCGTTCTCGGGCCCGGTACGAAAACCGGAATCCCGATCCGCTATGACGATCCGCGAGAGGTCGGACCCGACCGAATCGCGAACGCGGTCGCGGCTAGGGAACGCTACGGCGCGCCCGCGATCGTCGTCGACTTCGGCACTTCGACGAACTTCGACGTCGTATCGGCCACAGGTGAGTACGTGGGCGGGGTCCTTGCGCCCGGGATCGAGGTTTCGATGGACGCTTTGTTCGAACGCGCCGCGCGCCTCGTCAAGGTCGACTTCGCCGCGCCCGAGACCGCGATCGGCAAGACAACCGAGTCGGCGCTGCGCTCGGGTCTCGTCTACGGCTTTGCCGGCCAGGTCGACGGCATCGTCGAGCGAATCCGGGCCGAGCTCGGCGACGAGACGGCGCCGGTCGTCGCCACGGGAGGCCTCGCAGAGCTGATCGCGCCGCATGCGCAGACGATCGACCGTGTAGACGCGTATCTCACACTCGAAGGCCTGCGGCGTGTCTGGGAGCTGAACAAGCGGGAACAAGATCGCAGCTGAGGCGGGCTTTGCCCGCCTCAGCACACAGCGCTTGCGAGTTTCATCGGAAAACGCTTCAAGTCGTCATGGCACCGGCGCCGGCCGGTGCCGGACTTGAAGCGTTAACCGCCGCCGTAGATCGAGATCGGCAGGTCGAGGAGGACATCGTCGCCCTGGGGCAGCGTTTCCTCAAGGCGGGCGAGTACGAAGCGGGCACCCGGCGTGGCGGCGAGGAGACGCGCCTCGACATCTGCAATCGTGGGCAGCTGAGTCAACGCGGCCTTGAAGGCGCGCGGGAAGCGCCCGCGGCCCAGATACCAACCGTAGAACTTCCTAAGGAATCCGGTTGCGCGGTGTTCGCCAAGCTCTCTGACGGTCTCGCGCATAAACAGGATCAGCTCGGCGACCACCTCCTCACGGGAAGGCTCGACCTCCTCGCCGTCGAGTATCTCGCGCAACGCCCACGGGTTACCCTGCGCCGCGCGGCCGACCATGACGGCCGCCGCTTCGGTCGTGGCGAGCACGGTCTGCGCTCGCGCACGGGAGCTGACGTCGCCGGAGGCGACGACGGGCACGTCCACGAGCGAGACGAGCTCGGCGGTCAGCGCGTGGTCGGCGGTGCCCGTGTACATCTGCTTGGCGGAGCGGGGATGGAGCGTCAGCGATGCCGCGCCGGCCTGGACCAGCCTCGGCCCGACGGTCAGACACGCTCGTGATCCGTTCTCGAGACCCCGCCGCAGCTTGACCGTTACGGGCACCGACACTGCCGACGCCACGGCCTCGACGACTCGGCAGGCTCGATCGGGGTCGTCGAGCAGCGTCGCACCCGCACCGGTCTTCGTCACCTTCTTGACCGGACAGCCGAAGTTGATGTCGACGATGTCCGCGCCGGCGTCCTCGACCATCGCGGCGGCTTTTGCCATGACCGGCGGATCCGAGCCGAAGATCTGCACCGCGAGCGGACGTTCGTCGGCGGCGATGCGCAAATAGCCCAAGGTGCGCTCGTTTCCGTGCTGCAGGCCCGCGCACGAAACCATCTCGGAGCAGACAAGTCCGGCGCCGAAACGCCGTCCCTGGCGCCGAAACGCCTGCACGCTGACGCCCGCCATTGGGGCCAAAACGAGGCGGCTCGGGATCTCAACCTCACCGATGCGCCAGGATTCGTGAAGATTTACCTGCATAGAGCGGCAATCGTCAACGTCGCTGCTGTTGCGACCGCCTGAATGTATAGCTACTATTCGCGCCCGCGACGGCGCGATAGCGCCGCGCTTTTCTTTCGGAAAGGGCAAGTTGTGAAGGAAGTCATCCTTACTCCAGAGGGACACAAGAAGCTCCAAGAGGAGATCGAGTACCTCTCGAACGACAAACGGCGCGAGGTCGCGGATCGGATCCGGATCGCGCGCGAATTCGGCGACATCGCCGAGAACGCCGAGTACGACGACGCCAAGAACGAGCAGGCTTTGCTCGAGCACCGTATCGCGATGCTCGAGGAGCGGCTGCGCGACGCAAAGGTGATCAACAAGAAAGACGTCGCCAAGGACGTGGTCTCGGTCGGCTCGAAGGTCAAGCTGCGCGACGTGACAGCCAAGCAGACAGTCGAGTACCACATCGTCGGCTCCGCGGAGGCAAACCCGGCGAAGAACAAGCTCTCCAACGAGTCGCCGGTCGGCAAGGCGATAATCGGCCACAAGAAGGGCGAGACGGTCGAGGTGACCGCTCCCCGCGGCTCGATGAAGTACAAAATTCTCGAAATCAAAGCCGCTTAGCCGAAGAAAGTCCGGCCGCGCTGCGCGCGGCCATGACGACTTTCTCCGGGGGGCGCTGAAGGACAACGCTGGCGAGCGGAGGCGAGCAAAGCCTGCCTCCGCGGCAACCGTTATCAACGCGGATCAGTTCATCCAGGTATTCCTAATGACGCGAAGCCAGTTGCCGTGGGCGAGCTTCGCGACTTCCTCGTCGTTGTAGCCGCGGTCACGTAGGGCTTCGGCGACGCGCTGCAGGCCGGACGCGTCGCCGAGCTCGGTTGGCACCGTGGCGCCATCGAAGTCCGAGCCGAAGCCGACATGGTCGATGCCGATCCGGGCCACGACGTAGTCGACGTGGTCGAGCACCCGTGCGAGGGGAACATCCGGATCGACACCGCCGACCTCGGTCAGCATGCCCGCGTGATAGGTGATGCCGACGATGCCCCCCCCGGCGGCCGATCTCGTCGACCTGCGCGTCGGTGAGGTTCCGCGAGTTGGGCGACAGCGCGTGGGCGTTCGAGTGGCTGGCCACGAGCGGCGCCTCGGTCCCAGAAGCCACGCTCGTTCAGGTGCGCGAGGTCGATCAGGATCCCGAGGCTGTTGCACTCTGAGACTGAGCCGCCTTCCGGCTTCCGTGAGGCCCCCGCCGATGTCCGGCGAGGAGGGAAAGCGGAGGCCGCCACCTAGCGCGGCCTCGAGATCCGCGGCCGACCGCGCGACGTGCACCTCTCCGCCTCCGGTGAGCTCCTCGAGCAGGTCGACGATCGCCCCGGCTTCACGCTTTGCATATTCGGTCGTGATCGGCCCGGCAAGCGGCAGCGCGTACGGTGGCTTGCGATCCGGGATCCGGGTCGCCGCGCGCTCCTCCTCGCCGTGGGGCAACTCGAAGACGGCGAAAAACCCGGCGGCGAATCCTCCTTCACGTGCGCGCTCGAGGTCGAGATGCCCATCGGGACGACGCGTGAGGAACGCCTCGGGGCCGGCACCGGCAAGATGCATGGCGAGCAGAACGTCATTGTGGCCGTCGATGAACGGGACGAGCTCGGAGGAAGCCATCGCGGCTGACGGTAAAGGTTTCACGCGCGAGTGCTGGGGTTCCCACCGCACCCACCCACGTTCGAGCCTAATTCGAAAACTCCGGGTAGTGGGAGACCGGTTCGTGCCGAAACCGTCACTCCCGCAGGCTCGTTAGGCTCGCGCGGCGATGAGGTTGCCGAAGCGTTTCCCGAACCGGGACGACATCGCGGCCGTTCGGGCCGAGGCGGAGAGGCTCGAGCCGGGCGGCGAGGCCGATGACGAGCGGCGCCTTGCGGGGCGCGTAATGGGGCGCCGGGAGATGGGGAAGCTGGTTTTTCTCGACCTCGTCGACCGTTCGGGGCGCATCCAGCTCCTCTGTGATACGAGCCGCACCGGCCCGATCGACGTCGATCTGGGTGACATCGTCGGTGTCACCGGCTCCCCGGCGCGCGCGAAGCGCGGAGAGCCCTCGCTCGCGGTCGACGAACTCGAGTTGCTCGCGAAGATCCAGCGGCTTCTGCCGGACACGTTCCACGGAGTAACCGACCTCGAGACCCGCTACCGGCAGCGTTACCTCGACCTGCTCGTAAACGAGGACACGCGCGCCGACTTCGAGCTACGCACCCGCATCGTGGGCGCCGTCCGGCGCCACCTCGACGACCAGGGCTTCCTCGAGGTCGAGACGCCCGTCCTGCAGCCGCGCTACGGCGGCGGCTTCGCGGAGCCTTTCGTCACTCACTACAACGCTCTCGACGCCGACTACTACCTGCGGATCGCGACAGAGCTCTACCTCAAGCGGCTGATCGTCGGCGGTCTGGAGAAGGTCTACGAGCTGGGCAAGGACTTCCGGAACGAGGGACTGTCCTACAAGCACGTGCCGGAGTTCACGATGGTCGAGTGGTACGAGGCCTACACCGACTACCGCGACCAGATGGAGCGGGTCGAGGAGCTAGTTGAAACCGTGGCCCGCGACACGACGGCCGGCACAAGGGTCACCTACCGCGGCCACGAGGTCGACCTGAAGGCCCCCTGGCGCCGCCTCAAGCTCGTCGACGCGCTCGAGGAGAAAGGCCTCTGGACGCGAGACCCGGACGAGCTGCGATTCCGGTTGACCGAGCGCGGCGTCGACACCTCTCAGGACAAAAGCTGGGCCCAGCTCGTTGATCACGCGCTCAGCCATTTCGTCGAGCCGGCCTTGATCGAGCCCACGATCCTTCACGACTACCCGGTCGAGCTTTCGCCTTTCGCCCGCGCGACGGATGACGAGCCGACGACCGTCGAGCGCTTCGAGTACTTCGTCGGCGGCACCGAGCTCGGGAATGCGTTCACCGAGCTGAACGACCCCGACGAGCAGGCCTCTCGCTTCGAGCAGCAGGCCGAGGAGGCAGGCGGCGAGCCGGGCGACCCCGATTACGTCGAGGCGCTGGCCTACGGGATGCCGCCGACAGGGGGCGTCGGGCTCGGGATCGACCGGCTGGCAATGGTCCTGGCCGGCCGCGACAACATCCGCGACGTCGTGCTCTTTCCCGCGCTTCGAGAGCGCAGTTAGGCGTCGCAGGCGACGCCTCAGGCCCGGGCGGGCCGCCGGGTGGTTTCGATCACGTCGGCGAGGATGTCGTCGAGCGAGCGTGAGGGTGCCCAGCCGATCGCCCTACCGACCTTGTCGATCGAAGGAATCCGGTGGAGCATCTCCTCGACGATCCCGTGCCGGTAGATCTCGTCGTAAGGCACGAATAGGAGCTCGGAGTCGCTCTCCGTCGCGGTCCTGATCCGCTCGGCGAGGTCGCGGATTCGGATGCTCTCGGTCGATCCGACGTTGAAGATCTCTCCGCTCGTCGAACGCTCCTCGACCAGGCCGTGCAAAGCCTGGATCGCGTCGGCGACGTGGCAGAAGCACCGGGTCTGGGTTCCGTCGCCGTGGATCTCGATCGGCTCGCCGACAAGCGCCCTCTCGACCATCCGCGGGATCACCATCCCATATTGGCCGCTCTGCCTGGCGCCGACGGTGTTGAAAAGACGGACGATCACGCAGTCGAGCCCGCGCTCCTCGTTCAGCGCCAACGCAAGGAACTCGTCCATCGCCTTCGAGTCGGCATAGGCCCAGCGGCGGGCAGTTGTCGGCCCGTAGATCCGGCGCGCGTCCTCGGCGAGCGGCTTCTCCTCGCGGTGGTCGCCGTAGACCTCGGACGACGATGCGATCAGCACCCGTTTGCCGAAACGGGCGCAGTACTCGAGCACGTTCTCCGTGCCCTGGACATTGGTGAGGAGCGCGTGCCCAGGCTGCTCGACGATCAGCCGGACACCCACTGCTGCGGCGAGGTGGTAGACGACGTCGCACTTGTGGACGAGCTCGCTGACGACTGACGGTGAGAGGATCGATTCCACGACCAGATGGAAGTCGCGCCTCTCTTCCAGGTGGGCGATGTTGGAGCGCGCTCCGGTCGAGAGGTCGTCCAGGACGAAGACCTCCCAGCCTGCTTCGAGCAACAGTTCTGAGAGGTGCGATCCGATGAAGCCGGCGCCGCCGGTGACGAGCGCTTTCGGCTGGGCCGCGTCACGGGGGCGCAAAGCACTTCGAAGCGTACATTTCAGGCGGTTTGGGCACCGATTCGACCCCGCCGCGCAGGCAGTGGTAACGGATCGGTAAAGCCCGGTCGCGTGCCCTTCGGTGCCCCCCGAACCGTTCGCTACAGTGGGCGGACGTTAAGGCGTAGGGTCCCGGAAGCCGAGAGAGGGAATACGTGTTCGAACGCTTCACCGAAAGAGCCCGCCAAGTAGTCGTCCTGGCCCAGGACGAGGCGCGCGCGCTCAAGCACAACTACATCGGCACCGAGCACATCCTGCTCGGTCTGCTGCGCGAGGAGGAGGGCCTGGCGGCCCGCGTCCTCGAGTCGCTCGATATCACCGTCGAGGAGGTTCGCGCGCAGGTCGCCCGGATCGTCGGCCAGGGCGACGAGGTCACGACCGGCCAGATTCCGTTCACCCCGCGGGCAAAGAAGGTCCTGGAGCTGGCGCTCCGCGAAGCGCTGTCGCTCGGCCACAACTACATCGGCACCGAGCACATCCTGCTCGGCCTCGTGCGCGAGAACGAAGGCGTCGCGGCGCGGATCCTGCTCGACTTCGATGCCGACGCCGAGAAGATCCGCAACGAGATCATCCGTATGCTCTCCGGCCCCGGCCGGCGCCAGCAGGGTGGTCCCGGCGGCGCTCCCGGCGAGAAGTCGAAGAGCTCGAAGCTGCTGGATCAGTTCGGCCGCAACCTGACCAAGCTCGCCGCCGAGGCGAAGCTCGACCCGGTCGTCGGACGCCAGACGGAGATTGAGCGCGTGATGCAGATTCTCTCCCGCCGCACGAAGAACAACCCGGTCCTGATCGGCGAGCCCGGCGTCGGTAAGACGGCCGTCGTCGAGGGTCTCGCCGCGCGCATCTCCGGCAACGAGGTGCCCGAGCTCCTGAAGGGCAAGCAGATCTACACGCTCGACCTCGCGGCGCTGGTCGCCGGTTCCAAGTACCGCGGCGAGTTCGAGGAGCGCCTCAAGAAGGTGATGAAGGAGATCACCCAGCGCGGCGACATCATCCTGTTCATCGACGAGCTCCATAACCTCGTCGGCGCGGGCGCTGCCGAGGGCGCGATCGACGCCGCTTCGATCCTGAAGCCGGCTCTCGCACGTGGCGAGCTGCAGACGATCGGCGCGACCACGCTCGACGAGTACCGCAAGTACCTGGAGCGCGACGCCGCGCTCGAGCGGCGCTTCCAGCAGATTCGCGTCGACGAGCCCTCGGTCGACGACACCGTGCAGATCCTGCGCGGTCTACGCGACCGCTACGAGGCGCACCATCGCTGCAAGATCACCGACGAGGCTCTGCGCGCTTCGGCAACGCTCGCGGACCGCTACATCCAGGACCGGCACCTTCCGGACAAGGCAATCGACCTGATCGACGAGGCCGCCTCTCGCATGCGGATCAAGACGATGAGCGCGCCGCCGCGCTACCGCGAGCTCGAGGACGAGATCGAGAAGGTTCGTAAGGACAAGGAAGAGGCGATCGAGGCCCAGGAGTTCGAGAAGGCCGCGTCGCTGCGCGACAAGGAGCGCAAGCTGACGCAGAAGAAGCGCGAGCTCGAAGAGGACTGGCGCAACTCCGAGGGCACCGAGGAGCAGCCCGAGATCGGCGAGGAGGAGATCGCCGACATCGTCTCGATGTGGACCGGCATCCCGGTCTTCAAGCTGACTGAGGCCGAGTCGCAGAAGCTGATCCGGATGGAGGACGAGCTCCACAAGCGCGTGATTGGCCAGGAGGAGGCCATCATCGCCGTCTCCAAGTCGATCCGCCGCGCACGCGCCGGGATCAAGGACCCCAAGCGCCCGACCGGTTCGTTCATCTTCCTCGGCCCCTCAGGCGTGGGGAAGACGGAGCTCGCGCGCACGCTCGCCGAGTTCCTGTTCGGCGACGAGGACGCGATGATCCAGGTCGACATGTCGGAGTACATGGAGAAGCACTCCGTGTCCCGGCTCGTCGGCTCGCCGCCCGGCTACATCGGCTACGACGAGGGTGGCCAGCTCACCGAGGCTGTGCGCCGCAAGCCCTACTCGGTCGTCCTGCTCGACGAGATCGAGAAGGCACACCCCGATGTCTTCAACATCCTGCTCCAGATCCTGGAGGACGGAAGGCTGACCGACGCCCAGGGCCGCAAGGTCGACTTCCGGAACACGATCGTGATCATGACCTCGAACATCGGTGCAGGCACGATCTCGAAGAATCAGACCCTTGGCTTCTCGATCGGCGATGAGAGCGGTCTCTCCTACGAGGACATGAAGGAGCGGGTGCTCGGCGAGCTCAAGAAGGTCTTCCGGCCTGAGCTGCTCAACCGCATCGACGAGGTGATCGTCTTCCACAAGCTGACCAAGGAAGAGATCACCACCATCGTCGACCTGGTGCTCCGGCGCCTCCGCGAGCAGATGAGCGAGCACGAAGTCGCGATCGAGCTCACAAACGAGGCAAAGGAGCTGCTGGTCGAGAAGGGCTACGACCCCGCGATGGGCGCCCGGCCTCTGCGCCGTGCAATCCAGCGCTACATCGAGGATCCGCTCGCGGACTTCGTGCTCGGCCGCTCGCTCGAGCCCGGCTCGACGATCCTGGTCGAGCGCAAGGACGAAGACGAAGTCGACATCACGGTCATCCCCGGCGAGATCACGCCGGAGAAGGTCACCGTCCCGCCGGAGGAGCCCAGCGACTCCGCGGACGACGAAGAGCACTCAGACGACGAGTAGCGAAACGGCGGCTTGTGGCCGCCGTCTCGCTTTCCCTGGGGAGGGACTTCGCGCCGCTTCAGCCGCGAACGTAAAGCCAGTTGTTGATCGTGAAGTAACCGTGGCGGTAGTCGCCGCTCTTTCCGTGCCAGCCGTTATGAACGAGCCGTAGGTCGCTCGGATAGCCCGCGCGGGAGACCTTGATGCAGCCGTTCGAGTAGTAGTCGTAGTCGCCCTCCCAGCAGTACGGATCGTCGCCGGCGGTCGGGCAGTACTGGCCCTGGCCGGCGGTCTCCTCCGAGTGGACGAAGAGCTCCGTGCGCCACGTGCCGTTCCAGCACGGCTTGTTCTGGAGGTAGAACACGCGGCCCGCGATCGCGCCGTTGTAGTTGTCCCAGTGACCCTTCAGGTCGTAGTAGCCGGTCGGCAGCCACCCGTGGCCGACCCAGCATGCGTCCGTCGAGACGCCTGAGCCCGCGCGCCAGCTCTGCGTGCCGTAGTAACCCGGCCCGTACTGCCAGGCCATCGTCAATGTCGAGGCGATGTTCGACTGGCGCGTGAACTCGAACCAGGTCAGGTACGCGAACGCGTTCGCCGGAATCATCAGGGCGACCGCCAGGACAGCAGCCGCAATCGCAGCTCGGACTTTCATCAGTGACCTCCTTCATCCGCGGCGCCTGCGTCGTCGACGAGGCGCAACCAGTCCTTCGCCGGTGCGGGCTCTCCGCGCTCGCAGGTTCTGGCGATGCGGTCGCACCGGAGGAGGAACGAGACTCCTGCTCCCCCTTTCGCCGGCGGGATATCGGCCGACGCGGCAATCTCGTTGCCGGCGTCGTCGACGAAGCGCGGCTGCTGCACGCCGACGGGGAACTGGGCGTGGTCGAGGCTGAGCACCTGCTCGAGCTCGAGCGAGCGCGGTCCGACGTGGAGGACGGCGAGGCCGGCGCTTGCAGGAGCGACGATGTGGTCTCCGACCCACGAGCCCGAGTAGGCGAGCCAGGTGAGCGGCGGCGTCGCCGTCGTGACGTCGAGCCACGACAACTCGCTTCCGGTCGCGACATCGAGCACGCGTACGTTCGTGGCGTCCTGGCTGAGAACGGCGATCCGAGTCTCGTCCGGGCTGACCGCGATCGCGCTGCCGTCGGTGAGGGAGCGGATGTGGCCGGGGCCGTCGGCGACAAGGAGCTCCAGCTTTTCGCCGAAACCGATGCGATAGAAAAGGAGCCTGTCGCCCGCCCAGGCATAGACGACGTAATGAGCAAGCTCCGACGTCCAGGCCACTTCGGGGCCGTGGACGTCGCCTTGGACGACCACCTGTCCGGTATAGCTGCGACCGGCTCGAAAGTTCGGATCGGTTCCCTTGACGAACGCGATCGCGCCGTCCTGCCGCCACGCGGCCGAGTAGGCGCCTCGAGCCAGGAGGAAGTCCTTGCCTGCGTCGTCGTGCACCCTCAGCGAGGGAGTTCCGAGAACGTCGCCGTCGGGGATCCCCTGCTTCGAGAACGACTGTTCCTCGTCGACCGTCCTCAGCTCCTGCCAGGTGTTGTAGGCGACGATGTTGCCGTCGCTCGACCGGACAGCGACCGGAGAGAGCGGGCCGATCATCGCGCCCGAGACGGCCGCGCCGAGCTGGCTCCGGCCGCCCTTCGCCGTGAAGAGACCGTCTCGCCGCACGACGGCTCCTGACGGGTCATTCAACCCTGCGTGGACGCTGAGCGGGCCAGTTCTCGGCACCGCGCCATGCGCGCCGAATACGCCGAAGACGGCAAGCGCGACGACGACTCCGCCCGTGATCGTCAGCGCCACCCCCGTTGCGGTCGCTCTAAAAGCTCGTTTCATGCGTCCTCCTTGGTCGACTCCCTCGACCGTACGGACCGATCGGGCTTACGCCAGTTGTCTTTTACGACAACGGATCAGAGTTGTCACGGTCCCGTCACGTTCGGCGTCGGACCGCCTCCGTAGACTCGGCCGCGTGGCGAAAGCGGCCCTCAAGCACGCCTGCATGGAATGCGGCTACAGCGCCGGGCGTTGGTTCGGCAAGTGTCCGGGCTGCGGAGCGTTCGGGACTCTCGTCGAGGAGTCGGCCGGGACGGCCGTCGGCGCGTCCGCCAAGCCGCTGCTGCGGCTCGTCGATGTCGAGGCAGACGAGGCCGAGCGCATCGCGACGGGTGTCCCCGAGCTCGACCGCGTGCTCGGGGGCGGACTTGTCCCGGCCTCGCTCGTGCTCGTCGGTGGCGAGCCGGGCGTCGGCAAGTCGACGCTGCTGCTCTCGGCGCTCGTCGCAATCTCGAAGGACCGACGGGCACTGCTCGTCACCGGGGAGGAGTCCGCTGCCCAGGTAAAGCTGCGCGCCGCCCGCCTCGGCGGTGCGGAAAAGGTCGAGATCCTCGCCGAGACCGAGCTCGAGACTGTGTGCGCGACGCTCGAGCGCGAGCGGCCGGACGTTTGCGTGATCGACTCGGTGCAGACGCTCTACTCGTCCGAGGTCGGCTCTGCTCCGGGCTCTGTCGCTCAAGTTCGCGAAGCGGCTGCGCGACTCTTGCGCGTCGCCAAGCAGTCTCACGTCGCCACGTTCCTAGTCGGCCACGTGACGAAGGACGGCACGGTCGCCGGCCCGCGCGTGCTCGAACATCTCGTCGACTGCGTGCTCCAATTCGAGGGCGACCGCTACCACGCACACCGCGTCCTGCGTGCGGCGAAGAACCGCTTCGGGTCGACCAACGAGCTCGGATTGTTCGAGATGACCGGCGCTGGCCTCGTCGGCGTTCCCGAGCCGTCGGAGCTGTTTGGACGGGGCGCGGAAGGCGAAGTGGGCGCCGCTGTCGCCTGCGCGCTCGAGGGAACGCGGCCGATCCTGCTCGAGATCCAGGCTCTCGTGGCGCCGACCGACCTTGCGATGCCCCGACGCGTGGCGACCGGCGTCGATCCCAAGCGACTGGCGATGATCGTCGCCGTCCTCTCCCGACATGCGCGTGTCGCCCTCGGTGCCGCGGACGTCTTCGTCAACGTCGCCGGCGGCGTTCGCATCGATGAGCCGGGCGCCGACCTCGCCGTGGCGCTTGCGATCGCGTCGGCTGCGCGCGGCGTCGCGGTCGAGGAGGGCACCGCGGCATTCGGTGAGATCGGGCTTACAGGCCGGCTTCGCGCCGCGACCCAGGCTGACAGGCGCCTGGAAGAGTGCGCGAAGTTCGGCCTCCGGCAGGTTGTCGCTCCGGCAGGAACTCCTAGTGGCAAACTAGGCGTTCTCGAAGCGGAGACTCTGCGCAGAGCGATAGGGGCGGGGCTCGATGGCGACAGATCCGAGGGTAGATAGGCAGGAACGACGGCCCGCCGCGCCGCTGGGCTTTCCTCGCAGCGCCGCGGAGCTCGATCCGCGGATCGAGCCCAGCGTCCTGACCGCGATCTCGCGAATCGCACCCGGAACACAGCTGCGACAAGGGATCGACGACATCATCCGTGCTCGCGAAGGCGCCTTGATCGTGATCGGCGAGCCAGCGGAGTTGTCGTTCATGTTCTCCGGCGGAATCCGGCTCGACCAGGCTTTCACGCCGCAGCTCCTCTACGAGCTGGCGAAGATGGACGGTGCGATCATCGTCAACAGCGCGATCGCGAAAATCGCTCAAGCCAATGTTCAGCTGATGCCGGATCCGACGATCCCGTCGAACGAGACTGGCACCCGCCACCGGACGGCGGAACGTGTCGCAAGGCAGACGAAAGCGCTCGTGATCTCGATCTCGCAACAACGGGAAACTGTGACCGTCTTCATCGGCGACAGCCGCTACCAGCTCGACCCGATCGCCGACGTGCTCGCGAAGACCAACCAGGCGCTGGCGACGCTCGAGACCTACCGTCAGCGTCTCGATCAGGTGCTGACGCGGCTGACGGCGCTCGAGTTCCAGAACGCCGTCATGCTGGACGACGTCCTGGTCGTGCTACAGCGCGCAGAACTGACGACGCGGATGGCCGACTACATCGAGCGGGCCTGCACGGAGCTCGGCTCGGAGGGCCGGCTGATTCGGATGCAGCTCGAGGAGCACGTGAGCGAGGTACCCGCCGAGAAGGCCGCGATCGTCTACGACTATCACGCCGACGGGGGAGCCGATCGCGTCGCCGAGGGCTTGCAGGCGCTGGCCCAGCTTCCTTACCAGGACCTGCTCGAGTTCGAGTTGCTGGCCATGCTCGGGTATCCGGCGACGACGAACCCGCTCGACTACGCCGTGACGCCACGCGGCTACCGCGTTCTCACGCACATTCCGCGGTTGCCGGAGAACGTGATCCATCGCCTTGTCACCGAGCTCGCCGGGCTCGAAGGGATCGTCCGGGCGTCTCAGCGGGACCTGGAGGCGGTCGACGGCGTCGGCGCCGTCCGTGCACGCGAGATCCGCGAGGGCCTCCGCCGGCTACAGGAGCATAACCTCGTCGATCGGTATCTCCAGCTATAGCACTGAGTTCGCTCTGAGCAGGGATTTTTTGCACAAGAACCGAAAGTCCCTGGAAATAGTGGCATTTTCAGCCGGCTTTCGGTATACTGGCCGGTACGCGCCGACGGGCTCGACTCCGTCGGCGTTCTGGCGATGTCAGCGATGAAAAGGGAGGGTCGGCTTGTACAAGGTCGGCGACAAGGTGGTGTATCCACACCACGGCGCAGGAACGGTTGTGAAGAAGGAATCCCGCACGGTGCTCGGGCAAAAGCGGGAGTACATGACGATCAAGATCCTTCACAACGACATGACGGTGAATGTCCCGACCGAGAACGCAGACGCCGTCGGTCTGCGCAAGGTGATCGACGAGCAGATGGTCAACAAGGTGCTGAAGGCCCTCACCGGCGGGGGCACCCAGATGCCGAAGAACTGGAACCGGCGTTTCAAGCACAACCGCGACAAGATGAAGACCGGCGACATCTTCGAGCTCGCCGAAGTGGTCCGGAACCTCTCGCTTCGTGACCACGAAAAGGGTCTCTCGACCGGCGAAAAGCAGATGTTCGTCAAGGCGAAGAAGATTCTCGCCAGCGAGCTGATGTACGCCAAGGACATGGACGAGGACGAGGCGGCCGAGTGGCTCGACAGCGTCCTCGCCAACGGCGGCCCGAAGAAGAAGACGACGAAGGTCGCGGCGACTGCTTAATTGAGCGTTTGGGCGGTGTTGGCCGCCGCAGGCCGCGGCGAGCGGCTCGGCTCAGACCGCCCGAAGGCGTTCGCGAAGCTTCGCGAACGGCCTCTCCTCGCCGAGAGCCTCGAACGTCTAGAGGGCTCGGACTGGATCGATGAGATCGTGATCGTGGCTCCACCCGGTTGGGAGGAGCCCTCGATCCTCGTCGCCGAGGAGCTCGGTTGCGCGAAGGTCAGTGCCTGTGTGGCCGGCGGCGAGACGCGTGCCGAGTCGGTTCGCGCGGGCGTAGCCGAAGTGGGAGACGAAGCAGCGGTGATCGCCGTCCACGACGCGGCTCGTCCCGTGCTTCCCGGCGAAGTGCTGGAGCGCGTCTTGACGGCCCTGAACGAGGGCTGGGACGGCGCCGTGCCGGCAGTGCCGCTTGCGGACACGATCAAGCGCGTCCGGGACGGGCAGATCGTCGAGACGTTGCCGCGCCAGGAGCTCGTCGCGGTCCAGACCCCCCAGGCGTTCCTTGCTCCTGTTCTCCGCGACGCGATCGCGGGCGACCTCGCGGGTGCAACCGACTGCGCCTCCCTAGTGGAAGCCCGTGGAGGCCGTGTGACGACGGTGCCCGGTGACCCGAGACTCGTCAAGGTCACCGATGCTGCCGACCTCGAGCTCGTGGCCTCGTTGCTTTGATCGTCGACTACCACATGCACCTGCGCGACCCCGAGGAGCGGATCGACCATTCGGTCGAGGCGGTGGAGAAATTCGTCGAAGTGGCCGTCGCGCGCGGCGTCGACGAGATCGGCTTCACCGAGCACTTCTACTACTTCGAGCAGACCCGTCAACTATGGGATCAGCAGTACATGCTCGATCGCTGCGTTTGGGACCTCGACCGCTACGTCGGGGCTGTAGTGGAGGCGAAAGAGCGCGGACTCCCGGTCAAGCTCGGTCTCGAGGTCGACTACGTCACGGGCCGCGAGCGTGAGACCGCGGATCTCCTCGCGCCCTATCCCTGGGACTACCTGCTCGGCTCGGTCCATTACGTCGACGGGTTCCCGGTCGACCAGGAACCGGGTCTCGTCGAGAAGCTCGGCCCGCACGAGGCCTGGCGGCGCTACTTCGTCTGGTTGCGGAATGCGGCCCGAAGCGGGTTGTTCGACTCGCTCTCTCACCCCGATCTCGTCAAGCACCACGGGCCACGTGCGGACGCCGAGGCGGCCCGATGGCTGCACGAAGAGACAGCCGACGCAATCGAGGCCGCAGGCCTCTGCGTCGAGGTCTCATCTGCCGGGCTGCACAAGCCCGTAGGCGAGGTCTATCCGGATCCGCCCCTGCTCGAGGCCTGTCACGCCCGGGGAGTGCCGATCACGCTCGCGTCGGACGCGCATATCCCGCAGAACGTCGGTAGAGATCTGGATCGCGCACTCGAGCTCGCTCGCGCCGCCGGCTATGAGACGGTCACGGTCTTCGAACTGCGCGAGCGCCGGCAGGAACCGCTCGGATGAGCGAGCTCCGCATCGGGTTGGGCGTGGACGCGCACGCGTTCGCCGAGGGCGTTCCGCTCGTTCTCGGCGGGGTCGTGATCGAGTCGCCCCGCGGGCTTGCCGGTCATTCGGACGGTGATGTGATCTCCCATGCCCTGATCGATGCTCTGCTCGGGGGAGCCGGCCTCGGTGACATCGGCTCCCTGTTTCCGCCGGGCGAGCCGGAGTGGGAGGGCGCCTCGTCGCTCGACCTGCTGCGGCGCGCCGCGGCTCAGGTGCGCGAGGCCGGCTGGGAGCTCGTCAACGCCGATTGCATCCTGATCGGCGAGGAACCGCGAATCGCGCCGCTACGCGAGCAGATGCGCGGGCGGCTCGCCAGCGCCGTTGCGGTCGACGCAGAGCGCGTGAACGTGCGCGCGACGACGACGGACAAGCTCGGCTTCACCGGCCGTGGCCAGGGTCTGGCCGCGCAGGCCGTTGCGCTCGTCGAGCGCGCCACCGCGGCCGGCGGCTCGACTCCCAAGTAACAGACTGTTACTACGTCCCGGCGGTTGGCTGTGGCCCGAAGGGCGCTTGAATCCGCCGACGAGACCGCTGCGGCTCTCGATATCCAAGTAACAGACTGTTACTAAGTTCCGAGCTGTACTGAGCTCTCGCCCGGCAGAGTGACGCGGCCGGCGCTCACCGTGACGAGGCCTTCGCGTTCGAGCGCGGCTACCGCTGCGGGATCGAGGTCCGCTGTTCGGCGCGCAGAGGCGGCTACAAGCCGGAGCGTAGCCGCGCGTCGCTGGCGGAACGAGCCTTCGAATCGGCTTTGCTTGCGCAACGGCTCGTAGCGCCGACCGCGCGAGGGGCACATCTCGGCGAGCGGGCAGGCCCCGCACCGCGGGATGCGTGCGAGACAGACCGTCGCACCGAGGTCCATCAGCGCCTGGGCGCAGCCTGCGTCGAACGCCTCGCCGGTGCGCTCGCGCACGCGCGAGGCGTTGGTGTCGACCGGGAGGACGTTCCGGCCCAGAGAAAAGCAGGCGACGGCGTCGGCCGTGTAGCGGCCGACGCCGGGTAGGTCGGTCAGGTCGTCAGGCCACCCGTCGGCGGCGATCTGCGCGGCGGCTCGGTGCAGGCTCAGCGCGCGCCGGTAGTAGCCAAGTCCCTGCCACTCGCGGATTACCTCAGCGGCCGTTGCCTCAGCGAGCGTCTCGACGGTCGGCCAGCGTTCGAGCCACGCGAGGTACCTCGGCAGGACCCGTTCGACCTGAGTCTGCTGGAGCATTACTTCGGAGACGAGAATTGCGTAGGGATCCCGAGTCCGGCGCCACGGCAGGTCGCGGCCGTTCGTCTCGAACCAGGCGAGCAACGACTCACGCATCGCCGGGACAGTAACTTTCGGCTCGGAATGCGAAAAGTGCGCTTTGCCCCCAGCCCCACCGGATCTCTCCACGTCGGCAACGCCCTCAGCGCGGTCGCGAACCGGGCGTTCGGAGACTGGATGCTGCTGCGGATCGACGACACCGACCCGGAGCGCAACGTTCCCGGCGGCGAGGACGCGATCCTCGCCGACCTCGGCTGGCTCGGCGTCGACTGGGACGAGGGGCCGGTCCGGCAGAGCGGACGGTCGGCTCGGTACGCGGAGGCCGGCAAGCAGCTCGGCGCCCGGTTCGACGGAATCACGCTCTTGCGCGAGGACGGCACCCCCACGTATCACCTCGCAAGTGTCGTGGACGACATCGATTTCGGGATCACGCACGTCATCCGTGGCAACGACCACAGGCCGAACGAGCGGCTCCATCGGCAGCTGGCCGAGGCGCTTGGAGCGACGCCGCCGGAATACATCCACCATGGTCTGATCCTCGGCGAGGACGGCCGCAAGCTCTCGAAGCGGACGCCCGGCTCGACCGTCGCCTCACTGCGCGAGCAGGGAATTCCGGCCGCCGCGGTTCGCCGCTACCTCGAGGAGCTTGGACTCCCGAAGCACGACGTCCACTACGACCTGCCCCGGATCAGGCGGCTCGCGATCGAGGCGATCGCGGAGATGCCGGACGTTGAGCTCGCGGAGGCCGCGGAGGCGCCGGTCGGGCTCGTGTCCGTGCTGCGCGGCGCCCGCGACCTGAACGAGGCGCGCGAGCTCGCGCGGCAGGTCCTCGAGCCCGTGACAGCACAGCTCCCCGCCGAAGCGCGGCCGACGCTCGAGCGCTTCAAGGAGCTTCGCGAGCGCGCTAGCAACGGCCTCGACCACGACGCCGCCCGTGGCCTCATCCGCGAACTGAAGGCCGTCGGGGGCGACCTGAAGACGCTGCGCCTTGCGCTCACCGGCCGGGAGCGGGGGCCGGAGCTCGCCGCCCTGCTCGAGGCTCTGTCGAAAGACGAGACCCTGCGGAGGGTCGATGCGGCTTTTTGACACCTACACGCGCGGCCTCGTCGAGCTGCCTTCGCCGCCGGGCCCGATCCGCATGTACTTCTGCGGGCCGACCGTCTACCAGCGGATCCACATCGGTAACGCGCGGCCGTTCGTGCTTTCGATGTGGCTGAAGCGCTGGCTCGAGCAGAACGGCTACGAAGTCCGGCTCGCCGAGAACATCACCGACATCAACGACAAGATCTACACCGCAGCGCCCGGGCACAGCGCCGAGCTCGCCACTCAGGCTTCGCGATGGTATGTCGAAGACACCGACCTTCTCGGTCTCGGCCGGCCTGACCATGAGCCGAAGGCGACAGAAACCGTTCCCGAGATCGTCGATTTGATCGGCAAGCTCATCGACCGCGGGCTCGCTTACCCCGCCGGCGGCGACGTCTACTTTCGAGTCGCTGCGTTTCCCGACTACGGCCGGCTGTCGGGCCGGCTGGGAGACGACGAGGCGCTCCGCAATCCGTCCGAGGAGCCCGAGCGTGCGGAGCTGAAGGAGGACCCCCGCGACTTCGCGCTCTGGAAAGCACACAAGGAGGGCGAGGACACCGTCTGGGAATCGCCGTGGGGGCCCGGGCGCCCGGGCTGGCACATCGAGTGCTCGGCGATGGCCGAGAAGTTCCTCGGCCAGGTCTTCGAGATTCACGGCGGCGGCAACGATCTGATCTTCCCGCACCACGAGAACGAGCTGGCCCAATCGCGCGGCGCAGGCAGCGAATTCGCGCGCATGTGGATGCACAACGGGATGCTCCAGCTGACCGGCGAGAAGATGGCGAAGTCTCTCGGCAACATCGTCTCCCTTCGCGAGGCGGTTCAAGAGTGGGGGCGCGAGACGATCCTGCTCTACTTCATGAGCGCTCACTGGCGCAAGCCGATCGACTTCAGCGATGAGGTGCTCGCGCAGGCGAGTGCGCAGGCCGAAACGTTTCGCAATCACTTCGTCGGCCTCGAAGCCGAGCCGGAAGAGATCGACCGCCAGGCGCTCGCCCGCGTGCTCGACGACGACTTCAACACGCCCGAGGCGCTCGCGCTCTTCCACGACTGGCGGGCTCGCGGCCGAACCGCGTCCTTGCGGTGGGGGTTGGAGCTGTTCGGGCTCGGCGAGCTCGCCGAAGCGGCTGCGGCACCGGCGGACCTCGTTGCCCTCGCGGAGAAGCGGCGAGAGGCGCGGGCAAGCCGTGATTTCGACGAAGCGGATCGTCTTCGCGTCGAGATCGAGGACCAGGGGTGGGAAGTCCGCGATGTCGCCGACGGATTCGAGCTCGTCCCCAAGTGACCCGAGAGCAGATATACGGCCGCCGGCCCGTGCGCGAAGCGTTGCGGGGGCCGCGCGAGGTGCTCGAGCTTTGGGTGACGGAGCGGGCACTCAAGGCGGAGCCGTGGCTGCGCGAGCCAGGCCTCGGGACCAGGTCCCGGGTCAAGCCCGAGCGGGACCTGACCGAAGCGGCGGGAACGCGCGACCACCAGGGAGTCCTCGCCTGGGCCGAGCCCTATCGCTATGCGGATGCCTACGAGCTCGCAGCGAGCGATTCGCCGCTGCTCGTCTGCCTCGACCAGGTCACGGACCCGCACAACCTCGGCGCGGTCGCTCGTACAGGAGAGGCCGCCGGCGCGACCGGAATCGTCGTCCCGGCGCACAACGCGGCCCGCGTGACTCCTGCGGTCGTCCGCGCCTCGGCCGGCGCGATCGAGCATCTCCCTGTCGCGGTCGTCAAGAACATGGCCCGCTACCTCTCGGAGGTGAAGGGCCCGCGCCTCTGGGCCTGGGCGGCCGCTGGGGACGCCGAGACCCAACTGTGGCAGGCCGACCTGACCGGCGGCGTCGCCCTCGTGCTCGGCGCCGAAGGCAAGGGCGTCCGGCCGCTCGTCCGCCGCACTTGTGACGCCGCGGTCTCGATTCCGCTCGCCGGCGAGGTCGAATCGCTCAACGTCAGCGTTGCGGCCGGCGTTCTGCTGTACGAGGCCCGGAGGCAGCGCAACGGTGGCTGAGCCGACCCTTTACCTCTTCGACGGCTACAACGTCCTGCACGCCGGGACGTTCTCCGATCCACGCGAGCTCGTCGATCGGCTTGCGAGCTTCGTTGCCCTCAGGGGCGCCCGCGGCGTGGTCGTCTTCGACGGCGTCGGGGAGGAACGGACGCACGGGCCGCTCGAGGTCCGGTACGCCCGGCACGCGGACGCGCTGCTCGAGCGGCTTGCCGCTGAATTTCGGGGCCAGGAACGGGTCTGCCTCGTCTCCTCCGACTTCGCCGTGCGTGGCACCTCCGGCCAGGAAGTCATGAAGCTGAGCTCGGCGACTTTCGTGCGCGACCTGGAGCCCGCAGGCCAGCAAGAGGAACGGCCGCATAGATTGGCCGAGCGACTCGATGGCGCGACAAGGGACCGGTTGGAGCGGCTGAGACGCAATCGGTCCGGTTAAGTCGATATAAACGCAAGGTCTTGTGTTTTCGTTGGGACCTTGCTACCGTCACCTCAACCTCAACGTGAGATTGGGTCCTGCCCGTAGAGAGGGGAGCGAATGCCGGCCCGTTCAGCCCCAGCGTATTCGGCTCAGCGACAGCAGCGTGAGCTTGCGGATCTTCAACTCGTCGTCCGCGCCCGCAACGGCGACCAGGCTGCACTGGACGGGCTGATCCGTCGTTACACCGGCTTCGTCCGCCTGAAGGCGAGCTCGTACTTCCTTGCCGGCGGCGACCCGGACGATCTGATCCAAGAGGGCCTCATCGGCCTCTACAAGGCGGTGCGCGATTTCCGGCACGACAAGGAGACCTCGTTCCGGAGCTTCGCGGAACTCTGCGTGACCCGGCAGATCATCACTGCGATCAAGACGGCGACTCGCTTCAAGCACTCGCCCCTCAACACCTACATCTCGTTCTCGAACACCCCAGCGGGGCAGGACTCCGATTCGGACGTGACGCTTGGCGACGCGCTTCCCGGCCCGAGCGTCGACGACCCGTCGATCTGCGTGATCTCGACCGAAGAGCTACAGAGCCTGGTCTTCTCGCTCGGTACCGGCCTCTCGAAGTTGGAGGCCGACGCCTTGAAGCTCTACCTCGAGGGGTCGTCCTACGAGCAGATGGCCGAGGAGCTCGGCTGCGACACGAAGACGATCGACAACGCGCTGCAGCGGGTCAAGCGCAAGGTTCTTCAGCACCAACAGGCGCGCCAGGTCCTGCAGTAGCCCGGTAATCTGGCCGCCGAGTGGACGCGGCAATCAGTCAGGAAGAGCTGCAGCTGGCGGCCCGCAACCACGGCCTGCCGCTCGAGGCGCTGCGCTACCCGATCACGCCGGCGGGACTCCATTACCTCCTGATCCACTACGACATCCCGGACGTGGACGCCGACCGGTGGGCCCTAAGCGTCGATGGGCGGGTCGCGAAGCCGCTGACCCTCACGCTTGCAGACCTATGCAACCGACCCTCACACGAAGTGACGGCGACGATGGAGTGCGCCGGCAACGGCCGCGCACTGCTGGCGCCGCACGTCGTCAGCCAGCCCTGGCTGCTCGAGGCGGTCGGAAACGCGAACTGGACTGGCGTGTCGCTAAGGCTGATCCTCGAAGAGGCCGAGCTACTCGACGACGCCATGGAGGTGGTGTTCACCGGGCTCGACCGCGGCTTCGAGAAAGGCGTCGAGCAGACCTATCAGCGCAGCCTCGAGCTCGACGTCGCGCTGGCGGACGACGTCCTGCTCGCGTACGAGATGAACGGCGCGGCCCTGCTGCCGCAGCACGGATTCCCGCTTCGCCTGGTCGTTCCCGGCTGGTACGGAATGACGAACGTCAAATGGTTAGCCGGCATCACCGTCGTCGCCGAGCCCTTCCGGGGCTATCAGCACACCGCGGCGTACCGGTACCGGGACGACGAGGAGGACGAGGGAACTCCGGTCACCCGCATGCAGCCGCGCGCGCTGATGGTGCCTCCTGGGATCCCGGACTTCAACACGCGCGAGCGAACCGTTCCGCCCGGCCCGTGCGTCCTCGAAGGTCGGGCCTGGTCCGGGTGGGCGCCGGTGGCGCGCGTCGAGGTCAGCACCGACGGAGGCAAGACGTGGGCCGACGGGCTGCTCGAGCCGCTCGACTCACGCTGGGGCTGGCGCGGCTGGCGCTACGAATGGACGGCGGACGACCCCGGGGAGTACGTCCTCTCCTGCCGGGCGCACGACGAGGCGGGCAACGTTCAGCCTCAGGAAGCGACCTGGAACGTCGGCGGCTACTCGAACAATGCGCCGCAGCGGGTCTTAGTGACGGTCCAGGAGCCCGGCTACCATCAAGGTGCGCCGGAGTAGCTCAGCTGGTAGAGCAACTGATTTGTAATCAGTAGGTCGTGGGTTCGAGTCCCGCCTCCGGCTCTTGGGTGGTATTTGACGGCACGATATCTGTCTGATATCTAGATATCGTGCGCATTGGAGCCACGCCTGAAGTAGTCACGAACGCGGCCGAGCCGGTCGTGGGCTGGAAGATCTGGCGCGTCGAGCACGACGGGGGACGGACGCGCCTGCGGAGCGTCCTCTACGGCAGCCTCTGGCCTCCCGGGCGGCCGGCCGTCGCTGACTGCAAAAAGCTCTACCGACTTCGGCACGAAGCCCCTGACCCGCTGTGCGAATGCGGAATCCATCTTGCGAAGTCGCTGGAACAGTGGCGCCACTACCTATCTGTCGGGGGCGACCGAGTCTTCGGCCGGGCCATGGTCTGGGGCAACCGCCTCGAAGGCGAGCTCGGCTGGCGCGCCGCTACGGCATACCCGCTCGCGCTCTACGTTTCGGCAACGCTCGACGACGCGGAGGCGATCGCCGAGGGCCTCTCGGTCTACGGCGTCCCGGTCGAGATCGCCCGCGCCCCCGCGCACGTTCACGAGGCGGTCCCGGCATGACACCGTACGTTCCGACCGTGATCGAGCAGACGAGCCGAGGGGAGCGGGCCTTCGACATCTACTCGCGCCTGCTGGACGAACGGATCGTCTTCGTCGGCTCGGCGGTCGACGATCAAGTCGCGAACGTCGTCAACGCTCAGCTTCTTCACCTGGAATCAGAGGATCCCGAGCAGGACATCTCGCTCTACATCAATTCGCCCGGCGGCGACGTCTATTCGGGTCTAGCGATCTACGACACGATGCAATTCGTCAAGCCGGACGTGCGCACGATGTGCGTGGGAATCGCGATGTCGATTGGCGCGGTTCTCCTGGCCGGCGGGGCCAAGGGCAAACGCAGTTCGCTCCCGAACGGGAAGATCCTGATCCACCAGCTGTGGACGCCGGGGTTCGGCGGGCAAGCCTCCGACGTCGAGATCCGGGCCCGCGAGGCGATCGGGATGAAGCGCCGCCTGGAGGAAATTCTCGGTGAGAGGACGGGTCAGTCGCTCGAACTGATAGCCCGCGACACCGAGCGCGACAACTTCATGACGCCGCGCGAGGCGCTCGAGTACGGCCTGATCGACGAAGTGATCGACCGGCGCTGAGGGGCCCGGCCGCCACAAGGCTCTCGATCAGATCCACGGCCTTCACGGTTCCCGGCTCTGCCTGGAGCCGCTGCGAAATCCCACTGAGCCGACCTGGCAGCCGCGGGTCGGCGAGCAAACCGTCGACTGCCTCGATCAACTCTTTCGGCTCGTGGCCGTAGGTGTCGAGGCGGCGGCCGAGTCCGAGCTCCTGCATCCGCTGAGCGTTGTCGTGCTGATCCCAGAAGAGCGGCAGCACGACCATCGGCTTGCCGAAATGCAAGGACTCGGTGACCGTGTTGTTGCCGCCGTGTGTGATCACGAGATCGACCTGCGGGAGGATCGCCGGCTGCGGTAGGAACTCCTCGCCGGTCATGTTCGGGGCCAGCGTCAGCTCGTCGTGCTGCGGGCCCATGCTGACGACGACGAAGTAGTTCGTTTCGCCGAGCGTATTGATCAGCCGCTGCATCAGGCCAACGTCTGCCGAGCCGAGGCTGCCGAGGCTGAGATAGATCGCTGGGCGAGGATCGCCGGGCCGACCCGTGTAACTGTCCGGCTCCCGGACGCACGAACCGAGCCGCTGCCACCGGGCTCCGAGCGGGCGCGAGCGCTCGTAATCGGTCTCCGGCGGGTAGAGGTAGAGATTAAGGAAGGGCGATTCGTGGATGAACTCGAGCTCCGGAAGCGGCGGCGCCCCGCGCTCAACGCAGAACTCGCTGAACTGGCGCTGCAAGGGCTCGTGCAACTCGCGGTACCGCGCCCGGAACTCGTTCCAGCCCGATCGGTCTGCGGCGGGATAACCCGAGAACGTGGGCGGCAAAGCCGGATCCTTCAGCTCGAGCGGGTTGCAGGAGACGATTCGCACCCACGGCACACCTGCCGCGACGACCGCCGGGAAGCCGACAACGTTGTCCTCGACGATGACGTCGGGGCGGAGCTCTGTGAAGATCTCGCGCAGGCGCTCGTCCACGTAGCGCGCTCCGTCGACCAGCTCCTGCCAGACGGGGAGGACAAAGCCCTCGAGCTGCTCGAGTGTCGGCTTCCGGAATTCGGGCGCCGTCTCGCGGACGAAGTCCTTCCAAAACTGCCCGGGTGTAACCAGGGCAGAGCCATCGGGAACAGGCTTGAGGCGCATCAGCGCCTCCTCGAATCCTTGCGCTTCGAGCGTCCCGGCGAATGACTCTTCGACGACAAAGACAACCCGCGCGCCTCGCGCCTTGAGTACTTGGCCGATTCCGACGCAGTTGTTCGTCGGGCCAAACGCGCCCTCCGGGAAAAAAACGACGGTCGGCCGCTCGCTCATGCGTTCGCGATCGCCTGTTCGAGGTCCGACCAGAGCTCGTCGGCGTCCTCGAGCCCCACGCTCAGGCGGAGCAGGTTGTCGGGCACGCGGCCGCCCTCCCAGCGGCTCCGGCTCTCCAGCACGGTGTCGACGCCGCCGAGACTGGTTGCGTTCGCGATCAGGTTCAGCGAGGTCTCGACGCGGCGGGCGTCGCCGCGGACGTCGAAGGAGAGCAGGCCGCCGAAGCCGGGGTAACGGACCGTCTCGACCGCGTCGAGTCGCTGGAGGCGCGCTGCGAGGTCGCTCGCCGTTTCCGTCTGTCGCTCGAGTCGCGGCCGCAGCGTCTTCAGGCTTCGGAGCAGCAGCCAAGCCGAGTCCGGTGTCGCGACGATTCCGGTTCGTCCGCGGAACTCGCGCAACCTCGCCGCCGAGTCTGCATCGCGGCACACGACGGCGCCGAGCAAGAGGTCGTGGTGCCCTCCGAGGTACTTCGTGGCGCTGTGCACGACGTAATCGGCGCCATGCTCGAGCGGGCGCAGGTACACCGGGGTCGCGGCGGTAGAGTCGACGACGACGCGCCCCGGATGGGCCGCGGCCGCCTCGAGGTCGGGCATCGTCAGGAACGGATTCGACGGGGCCTCGAGCCAGACGAGGTCGGCGCCGGCCGCCGGGGGGCCCGTCTGATCGAACTCCACGAACCGCAGGCCCCAGCGCTCGAGTGAGGTGAAGAGTGCCCCCGTCCCGTAGTACGCGCCTTCGGCAAGCGCGACCGTCTGGCCGGGCGCGAGCTCCGCTAGGACGAGCGCCGTGATTGCAGCTGACCCCGAGGGGAAGAGGAGCGCCTCGCCGCCCTCGAGCTTGCCGAGCGCTCGCTCCGCTTCGACCCCTGTCGGATGAGCGTAGCGCTGGTAGTAGAACTCGCCGGGCTCGCCGTCCCGGTACGGCCAGATCGTCGAGCGGTCGAGCGGCTCCACGGACGCAACTCTACGTTCCGATTTGACGCTGTCCGCAGGCTATGCGTATTGTCCAGCATCTCAGTCGAGAAACAGGACAGATAAGGAGAACTGAATGAGGCGTATTTCACTTTCTTTCCTGCCACTTCTGATTCTGGCAGCCGGCGTCGTCGTCGGCGCAACGGCCGCGACCGCGAGCACGTCCCTCAGCCTGGTCGCCTACTCCACGCCCAAGGACGCGTACGCGAAGATCATCCCGGCGTTCCAGGGAACCTCGGCAGGCAAGGGCGTCTCCTTCAATCAGTCCTACGGCGCTTCGGGCGACCAGTCGCGCGCCGTCGCCGCCGGCCTCAGCGCCGACATCGTCGCCCTCTCGCTCGAGCCTGACGTCTCGACGCTCGTCAAGAAGGGCATCGTGCCGAGCAACTGGAACCAGAACCAGCACCACGGGATGGTGACCGACTCGGTCGTCGTCTTTGTCGTTCGAAACGGCAATCCGAAGAACATCCATACGTGGGCAGATCTGACGAAGAGCGGCGTTCAGGTGATCACACCCAACCCGTTCACCTCGGGCGGGGCTCGGTGGAACGTGATGGCCGCGTACGGCGCGCAGCGCGCGCAGGGCAGGACGGACGCGCAGGCGATCGCCTACCTGAAGAAGCTGTTCAAGAACGTGTCTGTACTGCCGAAGAGCGCCCGCGAGGCGACACAGGTCTTCGCCAGCGGTAAGGGTGACGTCCTACTCACTTACGAGAACGAGGCGATCTACGCGAACAAGAAGGGCGTGCACACCGAGTACGTACTGCCGAAGCAGACGATTTTGATCGAGAACCCGGTCGCGCTCACGAAGAGCGGCCTCAAGCACCCCGAGGCGAAGGCCTTTCTGAAGTTCCTGTGGTCGTCGAAGGCGCAGAAGCTCTTCGGCGATACCGGTTACAGGCCAGTGCTCAAATCGGTCGCGAGCAGCTCGAAGTATCGCTTCAAGCAGCCGAAGAGCCTGTTCACGATCGACTCCAAGGCTCTGGGGTTGCGTGGATGGAAGTCGGTTCAGTACCGCTTCTTCGACCACAGCGCCGGAATCATGGTGAAGGTGATTGGCCACTAGCGCGGCCGTCCCCGTCTCGCGCCCCGGCGCTGTCCTCGGACGCGCCGGAGGCGGCCTCGCCCGCGGGATTGCGGTCGGCTACCTGAGCCTGATCGTGCTCGTGCCGCTCGCGGCGCTGGTCTGGAGCTCGCGGTCGCAGGGACTGCACACGTTCTGGCACGAGGTCACGAAGCCGGAAGCCTCGTCGGCGCTGAAGCTGACCCTCGGAGTGTCCGTGCTCGTCGCTGCCTTCAACGCCGTCACCGGCACGGCGATCGCCTGGGTCCTCGTGCGCGACTCGTTCCCGGGCAAGGGGATCGTCAACGCCGTCATCGACCTCCCGTTCGCGCTGCCGACGGTCGTTGCCGGCCTGGTCCTGCTCGAGCTCTACGGGCCGAGCAGCCCGTTCGGCGTCGACGTGGCCTTTCAGCGCACTGGGCTCGTGCTCGCGCTGCTTTTCGTGACGCTGCCGTTCGTCGTGCGCGCCGTGCAGCCCGTGCTGCTCGAGCTCGACCGGGAGATGGAGGAGGCGGCCGAGTCGCTCGGCGCCGGAAGGCTCGCGGTCTTCCGGCGCATCGTCTTCCCGAACCTGCTCCCGGCGATCCTCTCCGGCGTCGCGCTCGCGTTTGCCCGCGCCGTCGGCGAGTTCGGATCGGTCGTGCTGATCTCGGGCAACATCCCGTTCAAGACGGAGGTGTCCTCCGTCTACATCGCCGGCCAGATCGAATCCGGCAACCCTGCCGGCGCCGCGGCAGTCTCCGTTCTCCTGCTCCTGATCTCGCTCGGCGTGCTGCTCGCGATCGGCGCCTTCCGCCACTGGAGGACCCGGCATGACCGCTAAGCACGCCCTCCGTTTCGGCGCCCTTGGCTACCTCGCGTTGCTGCTGCTCCTTCCGGTCGGCCTCGTCTTCTACCGGACCTTCGAGCACGGCTTCCACCCGGCCTGGGCCGCCGTGACGAATCCCCAGGCGCAGCATGCACTCTGGCTCACCCTGATCATCGCGGCGATCGCGGTTCCCGCGAACACGCTCTTCGGCGTCGTGCTCGCGATCGCGCTCGTCCGGCACCGCTTCCCGGGGCGAGGGCTCGTGAACGCGGTCGTCGACCTGCCGCTCGCTCTCTCGCCGGTCGTCGTCGGGCTCGCCCTGTACCTGCTCTACGGCACCGGCGGGTGGCTCGGCGGCCTCGCGGGGCATGGGATCAAGATCCTGTTCGCGCTGCCGGGGATGACGCTCGCGACGATCTTCGTCTCGCTTCCGTTTGTCGTTCGCGAGGTCGTGCCAGTGCTGCGGGAGATCGGTACCGATCAGGAGCAGGCGGCCGAGACACTCGGCGCGGCCCCGTTCACCACCTTCCGGCGGATCACGCTGCCGGCGATCCGCTGGGCCGTCGGCTACGGCGTCGTGCTGACGACCGCGCGCGCGATCGGCGAGTTCGGTGCCGTCAGCATCGTCTCGGGCCGGATCGAGGGCAAGACCGAGACGCTGCCGCTGTACGTGCAGTCGCAGTTCGAAGGGTTCAATACGACCGGTGCCTTCGCCGCGTGCGTCGTGCTGGCGCTGATCGCGCTGGCCACGGTGCTGGCTATGCGAATGTTCCGACCGAACGACGCATCGCTTGCGATGCCGTTTGGAGGCCGTGGCGGCTCTGCCGGCACGGCCGTCTTAACGCGGTTCGGTCGCCGAAAGGGCTATGGGGCTGAATCCAACGTCGTGAAAGAGGAGGCCTGATGGGAATCACGGTCGTCGAGGTGACCAAGAAGTTCGGAGACTTCGTCGCGCTGGACGACGTCTCAGTCGCGATCCCGGAAGGCTCCCTGACCGCTCTGCTCGGCCCGAGCGGCAGCGGCAAGTCGACCCTTCTGCGCGTGATCGCGGGCCTCGAGGAGCCCGACGGCGGGCAGGTTCTGCTCGGCGACGACGACGTCACGCACCAGCCGGCGCGGGCGCGCGGGGTCGGGATGGTCTTCCAGCACTATGCCGCCTTCAAGCACATGACGGTCTGGGAGAACGTCGCCTTTGGATTGAAGGTGCGCAAGCGCCCGAAGCCGGAAATCGCGAATCGCGTCCACGAGTTGCTCGAGCTCGTGCAGTTGGAAGGTCTCGCGAAGCGCTACCCGGCGCAGCTCTCGGGCGGCCAGCGGCAGCGGATGGCGCTTGCCCGCGCACTAGCGGTCGACCCCGAGGTGCTGCTGCTCGACGAGCCATTCGGCGCCCTCGATGCGCGCGTTCGCAAGGAGCTCCGCGCCTGGCTCCGCCGCCTCCACGACGAGGTGCACGTGACCACGATCATCGTCACACATGACCAGGAAGAAGCGATGGAGGTCGCCGGCCAGATCGTTGTCATCAACCAGGGTCGGGTCGAGCAGGTCGGGACGCCGCGTGAGCTCTACGACTCGCCGGCCAACGAGTTCGTGATGAGCTTCGTCGGCCCGGTCAACAAGATCGGGGACACGTTCGTGCGGCCTCGCGACATCAGCCTCAGCCTCGAGCCGGACGGCGAGTCGACCGAGGCGATGGTCGAGCGAGTAGTCCACCTGGGGTTCGAGGTCCGGGCCGAGCTGGTGCGAGACGATGGCCAGCATTTGCTCGCGCAGCTGACACAGGAGGAGGCTCAGGCCCTCGAGCTCGAGCGGGGGCTGATCGTCTACGTGAAGCCGAGTCGCCAAACCGTCTTCACCCGCTAGCCCCTCGCGCTCGACCTGCCCCGATGGCTGCCCGCGGATCGTCCGAGTCAGTGCGGGAGCCAGGCGTCAGGATCGGCGGCGATGGCCGCGACCTCGTCGGGTAGCCGCCCTGCGGCGAGGTCGGCGAGCGTCACGGCTTCCAGCACGGCCCGCAGGTTCGCGCGGACCGCGACCCAAACCTGCTGCAGCGGCGCGGCGGGCCCGACGTACTCGACCTGCTCGGCCCGCTGGCCGCGGACGTTCGCGATCGGACCTTCCACCGCCCGGATCACGTCCGCGAGCGAGATCTCGTCGGCGGGGAGCGAGAGCCAGTACCCGCCTTCGGCGCCGCGCTGGCTTTGCACGAGGCCGGCGTGCTTGAGATCCAGGAGGATGTTCTCGAGAAACTTGAGCGGGATCTCCTGCGATTGCGCGAGGCGGTCGCCCTTGACCGGGCCCTCGCCGGCGGCCGCGAGCTCCGCGCACGCACGCAAGGCATAGTCGACCTTCGCCGAGACTCGCATGGCCGGATTGTGCCTCGCGGATGTGACGCGATTCGCTAAACCGGGACCGCAGTGGCGACGTTCGGTTGCGGCTGCGCCGCGACGACTCGGTTCTTGCCGCTTCGCTTCGCTTCGTAAAGTGCCTCGTCGGCCGCCGCGACCAACTGCTCGGCTCCCTCGAGCTCGCCCTTGACGGCGACCCCGAAGCTCGCAGTCACGCCCCGCTTGCCGCCGTGGGGAAGCTCGATCGTCGCGGCCTCGAGCTCGGCGCGCAGACGCTCGGCGAGCTTCGTCGCGCCGGTTAGCTCGGTCTCGGGGGTGAGCAATGCAAACTCTTCGCCTCCGTAGCGAGCTGCCAGGTCGGCGTGGCGGCCGCCAGAGTCGAGAATCGCAGCGACACGCCTGAGAACCGCGTCGCCGGCCTGGTGGCCGAACTCGTCGTTGATGCTCTTGAAGTCGTCGAGATCGACGAGCACCAACGCGAGCGAGTCGCCGACTCTCTCGGCGCGTCGCCACTCGAGCGCCAGCTCGTCATCGAAAGACCGTCGGTTGGCGAGGCCGGTCAGGCCGTCGGTCGCGGCCTGAGAGGCGACTCGGCGGAAGTCTCCGAGCGTGTTCAGGATCGGCCGTGCAAACATGAGCACGACGAGCACAAGGAGGGCGAACGAGCCGAGCGCTGCGTAGAAGATGCGGTGCTGGTAGGGCTGGACGCTGGCGTTGATGGTCTTTTCCGGGCGGACGGCGAAAAGGCTGATTCCGACTGCGTTCGGTACGCGTGAGAGCAGGGCGCGGTAGCTCTCGCCGCCCACTTGCACGGAGTGTCCGCGGAGCTGAATCCGCTGCCCGGTCCCGACGACCTTCCGCTCGCGAACGATCAAAAGACGGTCGTCTCGGCCATGTGGCGCGACGCGCCGCAGTCGGGCCGCAAGCCTGCGGTTCAAGGCGATCGTGGCGACGACGGTCCCGATCCTCTCGCCGTTCACCGTCAGCGAGATCGACCGCGCCAAGGCGATTGGCGGGCGCGTGCCGGCCACATGCGCGCCGTGAAGGTAGAAGAGTACCCCCGGGGCCCCGGCCGCGATGCGCTTGATCGTCTCACGGTCGGCCGCGATGAACGCATGCTGCAGGGCGGGCGAGCGTGCGAGGTCGTCCGCGCGACTTGCTGCATCGTCCCCCAGCTGTCCGAGCTCTTGGCCCGCGCCCTGGAGCTGGCCGCGAAGCGCGCTGTCGGCTCGTGCGCGCTCGTTCTGGAGGGCGTTCGTGCCGAGAATGCGGTACGTCGCGACCACTGGGATCAGGCCGACGACGAGGACGCCGGCCAGCAGCTGCAGCAGAGCTCGCCGTGAGATCGCCCGCTGACTGCCCCGGCGCCGGACACCGGAGGGCAGATCGTGGCCAGGACTCGTCGCAGGGGCCGCAGGCGCCATCTGCGAGCTTTATCGACCCCAACGGGGTCGTCCTTGACCCTTAAACGGAGCTAGAACTCGGTGTCTGCAGACCCGGACTCGGTTGCGGCGCCGCTTGGTGTCGTCCACACCATGGTTCCGGCCTTCTTCTCGTCGTGAACCTTGCCGGAAGGCGTACCCAGGACGATCGTCACGACCGTGCCGCTTAGGGTCATGGTCGATCCGGGCACGGTCACGCCAATGCCGACGCCCTGCGTGTAGTTGCCGCCGAGCTGGACGGAGCCGAGTGACATCAACTGCGCCCCGGTCGACCCATTGAGCACGACGAGCACATCGTTCTTTCCGTTGCCGACGATCCGGAGCGTAACGGTCGCGCCCGACCCGTTCCAGCCGGAAAGGATCAAAGAAGGGTCGGGGACGCTCGCGAACATGAAGGAGATCGCGTCACCCTTCTTGATCTGGCCCTGCAGCCCACCACCGTTGGACGTCTGAACGTCGGCCGGTGCCGGCAACCTGCTCGGAGCAGGAGCAGGAGCCGGAGACGAAGGGGGAGGAGGCGGAGGCGATCCGGGCGGAGGGGGAGGAGGCGGAGGCGATCCGGGCGGAGGGGGAGGAGGCGGAGGCGATCCGGGCGGAGGGGGAGGAGGCGGAGGCGAGCCGGCGGGCGGAGGCGGCGGGGGCGAAGAAGGTGGCGGAGGAGGCGGGGGAGGCGGGGCAGGCGAAGATGCGCTTCCACCGGCTCCGCGGCCACCGCCGATGTCGCCCGTGTCGCCCGTCTCTCCGGTGGCGCCCGTGTCGCCGGTGTCATTCGTGCCGCCGTTGTCGCCCGTTGTCCCAGGGTTGGCACTGCCGGAGTCTCCGGTTCCCCCCGGGCCACTCGTCGACCCTTCGTTGTTTCCTGACCCGGGATTGGCCGCGCTGCCCCCACTGTCGGAACTTCCGTTGCCCGGGCTCTTGTCCTTCGCCGGCGGTGAGGCGTCGCTTGGCTGACCCGAAGCGGACGTTGACGTGTCGGCGGTTGCCAACGTCGCCGTGGCAGGTGCCGGCGAAGGCAGGGCCGGTGCCGGCAGCGTCGGCTTGGCCTGCGTCTTTCCCTTCGAGGCCTGAAGATGGCCACGGGCCTGGGCACGAGCCCGCGCGCGCCGTGCAACCTCGGCGTGGTAAGCGGACAGAACCTTGTCGGAAACAACGGCTGCGATCTCGGTCGTCGGGGCGGAATTGCCGCCGGCCGGCCCACTCGGCCCATTCGATTGTGCTTCGAAGACGACCTTGCTAGCGAGTCGGCTGCCACCCGTTGCGCTGGTCAGCTGCGACAGCATCGGGAGGCCGATGGTGACCCAGAGGGCAGCCACGATCGGGAGTGCGAACGCGAGCGATAGAAATCGCGAGCGCGACCGAGCCGTCGCGCGTGGCGCACGAATGCGTCGTGGACGATCGATGTACGAGTGCCGCAAGTTTCTCTCCTTCGGCCGCCGCAGGCCTCTGACGGAGGCTAAGCGGAAGGATTGGGCCGCGATTCCCCCAAGAGGGGGACTTCGGCGCCGGCTCCTTCTCCTTGAATAGAGGACTCGAGGCAAGTAAGCCGCGGTCGGGATACGCTCGGGTCATGGCGACCGAAGCCGACTCGACCGGAACCAAGCTCCGGCAGCTCGCCGAGCTCCGCGAGCAGGCGCGGCACGCAGGAAGCGAGCGCGCGGTCGCGCGCCAGCGCGAGCAGGGAAAGCTGCTCGCCCGCGAACGGGTCGAAAAATTGCTCGACCCGGGCTCCTTCTTCGAGCTCGACCGTTACGTCAGACATCGCGAGTCGAGCTTCGGAATGCTGGAGCGCCGTCCCTATGGGGATGCCGTTGTCACCGGGTACGGAACGATCTTCGGCAGGAAGGTTTTCGTCTTCTCGCAGGACTTCACCGTTTTCGGCGGGTCCTTGAGCGAGGTCTTCGCCGAGAAGATCTGCAAGGTGATGGATCTCGCCGCGAAGTTCGGCTGCCCGCTGATCGGGATCAACGATTCCGGAGGCGCTCGAATTCAGGAGGGCGTGGTCTCGCTCGCCGGTTACGCCGAGATCTTCTGGCGAAACGTCCAGTGCTCGGGAGTGATCCCGCAGATCAGCCTGATCATGGGCCCGTGCGCAGGAGGAGCCGTCTATTCACCCGCGATGACGGACTTCGTGCTCATGGTCGAGGGGTCTTCGTACATGTTCATCACCGGGCCCGACGTCGTGAAGACGGTGACCGGCGAAGAAGTGACCTTCGAGGAACTCGGCGGGGCGGCGACGCATGCCGCGAAATCCGGCGTTGCTCACTTCATCTCGCCCGGCGAAGAGGCTTGTCTCGAGGACGCTCGTTATCTGTTCTCGTTCCTCCCCCAAAACAACGTCGACCCGCCGCCGTACGCGGAGCCTGCGGACCCCAAAGGACGTGAGGACGCCGAGCTGGATTCGGTGATCCCGGACGATCCCGCGAAGCCCTACGACATCAAGAGCGTCATCTCGCGTGTTGTCGACGACGGCGATTTCCTCGAGGTGCACGAGCGCTGGGCCGAGAACATCGTCTGCGTTTTCGCCAGGCTCAACGGGTACCCGGTCGGCGTCGTTGGCAATCAGCCGCGTGCGCTCGCCGGCGTGCTCGACATCGACTCCGCGACGAAGGCGGCGCGCTTCGTGCGCACCTGCGACGCGTTCAACATCCCGCTCGTCACGTTCGTCGACGTCCCCGGGTTCCTGCCCGGGACGGCTCAGGAATGGGGTGGCATCATCCGCCACGGCGCGAAACTGCTCTACGCCTATTGCGAGGCCACGGTTCCGAAGCTTGCCGTGATCACCCGCAAGGCATATGGAGGTGCCTATGACGTCATGAGCTCGAAGCACATCCGCGCCGACTTCAATTTCGCCTGGCCGACGGCGGAGGTCGCAGTGATGGGCCCAGAGGGGGCCGTCAACATCGTCTTCCGCAAGCAGCTCGAGGAGGCTCAGGATCCCGAGATGCGCCGTGCCGAGTTGATCGAGGAGTACCGCAGCCAGTTCGCGAACCCATACACCGCGGCGGAGCGCGGCTACGTCGACGACGTAATCGAGCCGCGCCGCACGCGACCTGTTCTGATCGACGCCCTCGAGACGGCGTTGACGAAGCGAGAGCGACGCCCGCCCAGGAAGCACGGCAACATCCCGCTCTAGACCGCGGCGGCGTATTCGAGCTGCGGCAGCGGTTCCGGCTCAGCGGGCTCGAGCTCGGCGGCCAAGGCCTCGACCACCGAAGGGTCGAATTGTGTGCCTGCGCAACGGACGATCTCCGCCAGGGCCTCGTCGTTCGAGCGGTGACCTCGATAGAGACGATCTGACGTCATTGCGTCATAGGCGTCCGCAACGAAGATGATCCGAGCGCCAACCGGGATCTCGGTCCCGGCGAGGCTATCGGGATACCCGGTTCCGTCCCAGCGTTCGTGGTGATGCAGCACGCACTCTGCCACCGGGTCGACCCCGAGGCTTTCGAGCATTCGAAAGCCAATCTGGGCGTGCTGGCGCAACGTGGCCCACTCCGGCGCGGTAAGCGGTGCCGGCTTACGCAGAAGGTCCTCCGGGAGGGCGAGCTTGCCGACGTCGTGGAGGCTGGCGGCGAGCTGCGTGAGCTCGAGCTCCTCGCGCGAAAGGCCGAGGCGTGCGGCCAGTCGAACGGCAAGCCGCGCGACGCGCTCGGAGTGGCTCCCGGTATAAACGTCCCTGGCATCAACCGCTTTCGCGAGGCTCGCTGCGGCGCGCAGGCGCGCGGCGCGGTCGCCAGCGTTCGCGAGCCGTTGCAGCTCCGCGAACTCGACGACGTCCGGTTGGTAGACACGCACGCGATTCTTGCCATATTCCTTGGCCCAGTAGAGAGCGCTGTCCACAAGTTTCAAGAGCTCGTGGCGGTCTCGCGCGTGCTCGGGAGCCAGTGCGATCCCGGCGCTCACGGTGATCGCGCCCATATGGCCGAAGTCGAGCGTTGCGATCCGGTCGACGATCGACTCGCCGGCCGTCAACGCAGCATGCCCCTGATACCCAGGCAGGAGGACGGCGAACTCGTCGCCGCCGAGCCGGAATGCCTCGCCGGTCTGGCGCAGCCTTGCCGCGACTTGCGAAAGCACCCGATCGCCGGCCGGATGACCGAAGCGGTCGTTGATCCTCTTGAAATCGTCCACGTCGACCAGGCAAAGCGCGAGCGGCCGTTCGTAGCGGAGCGCGTCCTCGAGCTCTCGCGCGAGCCGTTCATGGAAGTTGCGGTGGTTGCCCAGCCCCGTCAGCGGATCGGTCAGCGCGAGGCGCATGGCTCGGAGGGCCCGCAGCAGCGCCCGCTGGTACAGCTGGATCGCGAGCAGCGGACCCACGAGCGCTAGGGAGAGCAGGGGGGCCCGCTGCCAGAGCACGGTGAGGGTCAGGACCGCCGAGCCCATCAGCGTGAACGGTAGGATCGTCTTGCGGACGCTCGAGGCGATCAGGCCGCCCCAGGAGCGGCGGGTCGCACGCGCGACGACCGCAGTAATCAGGAGGACGTTCACGATGTAGCAGGCATAGGTCGCGACCGCGACGCGCGCCGCGGTGTGGGCCGGCGTCTCGCCGCCGAGCGGCGCGATCACCAGTCCGGCGCTCGCGGCGGTCAGCGCGAAGGCGAACGAGTTGTAGGCGATGCGAATAGGAGGCCTGCGATCCAGAAGCTGCATGACTGCCGGCGTCGCGAAGACGACGAGCACTCCGGCGGCCCAGCCGAACAGGACGATTGTCGCGAGCCCGAACACGAATGCAAGCGAGACCCCGCTGGCGTCCAGGTCGTCCACCGGAACGGGGAAGCGGTCGGCGAGGAGGGAGGCACCGAGGAACGCTGCAAGCCCGGCGAGGACGGTGATCCCATGTGTGGCCGTTGCAAACGAGACGGCTGCGGCGACGACGGTGGCGAGCCCGACGACGCAGACGGGAACGACGAGTGGGTAGAGGCTCGGGCGTGCGGGCGGCGGCTCGCTCATCGTGTCCCGGCTACCACTCGAGGAATTCGGCGGCATCGACCCAGCCGAGCGCGAGCGCAAACGCGACCAACGCCACAACGACAAGTAGAAGACGAAGACTCGGCTTCCACTGCAGCATTGAAGACCTCCCTCTCTTTCCTTACGCGGACAGGGCGATTCTCTCTCTCGCCGCGCGCCAGGCCATCACCCGGACGGGTGATCGCGATTAGGAGCTGAGGCCGGCTTCGGCGAGGGGTCGCCGCGCCCACGCGAAGCGCTGCTTGTACCAGCCCGAGAGGGGCGCGAGAGCGACGCCGTACCCCGACGAGTGGATGAACCAGCCGCTACCGAGGTAGACCCCGGTGTGGTCAATCTGCGCAGGCTTGGAGCGAGGACCGCCGGCGCCCCAGAAAAGAACGTCTCCCGGCTTCAGGCGGGCAAACGGAATGCGTTTGGCGGCTGGTACCTCGCCGCTCATGGCAAATGTCGTCCGGCCCTTCAGCGTGCCGGCGAGCGCGGCCCCGCCAGGGTAGGGCTGGAGCTTGTAGACGCGCCAGACGAACCCGGAGCAGTCGAACCCTCCGGGGGACTGGACTCCGAACGGCGCCTGGGTCTTCTCACTGGTCCCGCCCCAGACGTAGGGATAGCCGATGAAGCGAACGGCGGTCTGCAGGATGCGTGTCTGCCACGGGGAGAGGGCGGGCAACACGAACGTCTGAGCGAGTTGCTCGACCTGCTGCGTTTCCGAGCCCCTGAAGGCAAGAATCTGCGCCGCCGAATAGGCGGCCTCGGCCCGTGTGGCCGGCTGGCTAGGTAGCAGCTCGAGCGAATCGAGCTGGGCCGGGTGATTGGTACGCAGTCCCAGGAGGCGCGCGACGACCTCGGTGCCGAAACGGCTCGGCGGGGCCAGGCCGGCGCTCCGCGCTGCAGCCGCGAACTCGATAGCGGCCTCACTCAGGTCGAGGCTTCGGACGAGCGTGGAGTCGAGCTGAGCGATCGTGACCGGGGCCGCCGATTGGGTGGAGGCGGTCGGCCGCGCCGACGTCAGACCGGAGACGAGGGCCGTTAGCGCCCCGCGGGTGAGCGGGTCGTTCGGATGAAACGCCTGGACGCTGCTCGCCATCAGTCCGTGGGAGACGACGACCTTGATCTGGGGTTGAGCCCACGAGGCGGGCTGCGTCGTGCCCTGGTTCCGCGCAGCGGCGGGCGACGCAAGCAGGGCAAAGACAGCGGTGGTCGCAAGCAGACGGCTCATCCCGCCGTTCGTATCGTCAGGACGCGTCGGCGCCTTTAGAACCGTTCAGATCCCGGCCGGCAGAGCCGTTGACTGTTGAGACTTTCTGAGACGGACCGCCGACGAAGCCGGGACGTCCTCCCGGTCGGCCTCGCAAGCGAGCGCCTTTAGGCTCTTGCGGTGGAGTTCGTCATCCAACCCGAGCCGGATCCCGACGAAAGGGAAGCCGTTGAGCTCGCGCTCGAGCGGCTGCTCAAGCCGCAGCAGGTGCCCCCTGCTTACGAAAGCCGCTGGCGAGACCAGGGGATCACCGAGAATCTCGACTGCGAAGACCAGGCACCTGGGCGCGACCAATAGACCGGGCGACGAGGAGAATATTCGCGAGTGACCGTGTTCTCGAAAATCCTCGTTGCCAACCGCGGTGAGATCGCCATTCGCATCTTTCGCACCCTGCGGGAGCTCGGGATCGGAACCGTCGCTGTGTACTCGGAGGCCGACCGCGGCTCGCTGCACGCTGCTGCCGCAGACGAGGCGTACCTGATTGGGCCAGGGCCGCCGCCCGAGAGCTACCTCAGCCAGGAACGGGTGCTCGAGACGGCCGCGCGCGCCGGGGCCGAAGCGGTTCACCCAGGGTATGGGTTCCTTGCCGAGAACGCCGCCTTCGCGCGCGCCTGCGAGGCGGCGGGATTCGTTTGGATCGGCCCCCCGCCGGAGGCGATCGACGTGATGGGCTCGAAGACTGCCGCCCGGAAGGCAATGACGGTCGCGGGTGTACCGATCGTGCCAGGCACAACCGCGCCGGTCGAGTCCGCCGATGATGTCCGTCGCCTCGGCGGCGAGCTCGGCTGGCCGATCGCGATCAAGGCATCGGCCGGCGGCGGGGGCAAGGGGCTCAAGGTCGTTTCGGAGCCAGATGAGGCCGATCGCGCCTACGAGTCAGCGCGCCGCGAGGGCGAGGCGTACTTCTCCGACTCTGCCGTGTACGTCGAGCGCTACCTCGAAGATCCGCGACACGTCGAGGTTCAGATTCTCGCGGACTCCCACGGCAACCTGCTCCACCTGGGCGAGCGCGACTGCACGATCCAGCGGCGTCACCAGAAGCTCGTCGAGGAAACGCCTTCGCCCGCGGTGGGCGGCGAGCTCCGTGAGCGGATCGGCCGGCTGGGCATTGATGCCGCCCGGGCAGTCGGGTACCGCAGCGTCGGCACCATCGAGGGGTTACTCGACCGAGACGGCAACTACTTCTTCCTGGAGATGAACACGCGGATCCAGGTCGAGCACACCGTCACCGAGGTCGTCACCGGCCTTGATCTCGTGCGCGAGCAGGTTCTCATCGCGGGCGGAGAGCCGCTATCGCTGCGCCAGGACGACGTCCGGCTGACCGGGCACGCAATCGAGTGCCGCATCAACGCGGAGGATCCGTCGAACGGCTTTCTGCCCAGCCCTGGGCGGATCACGAGCTACAGGGAGCCTGCGGGGCCGGGCGTGAGAGTCGACTCCGGCGTGGCGGCGGGAAGCGAAGTGGTCGGCCTCTACGACCCTTTGATCGCCAAGCTCATCGTCCACGGCGTCGACCGCGACCATGCCAGACGACGGATGTTGCGGGCCCTCGACGAGTACGAGATCGGCGGCATCGCGACGCTGCTCGGATTCCACCGGGCGCTGCTGGAACATCCGTGCTTCGCCGCTGGAGAAACGTGTCACGGCGTCGTGGAATCGAAGGAGCTGGCGGAGCAAGCGGATCGGTTGTCTCATCAGACAACAAATCTAGCGGAGTCACCGGACGGCAGGCTTCGCGAGCGCGTCGCCCGGGTCGAGCTCGACGGGCGGCTCTACGAGGTCAAGGCGCTCGTCCCTGAGCCGCCTTTCGCCGAGCTGGCCCGTCGGAGGCGCGAGCGAAGCGGCCCCGGCGCGCATCACGGCGCCGCCAGGGACGCGGTCGTGACGCCGATGCAGGGCACGGTGCTCGCGGTCGAGGTCGCCGAGGGCGACGAGGTCCGTGCCGGCCAGGTGATCTGCATCGTCGAAGCGATGAAGATGGAAAACGAGATCACGGCCCACCGTGATGGCGTCGTCACGGAGCTCTCGGTCGAGCCCGGTCAGGCAGTCACGACCGGCCAGATTGTCTGCGTGGTCTCGCAAGACGAGACCTAAGCCGCTTGCCAGGCCACTCGGCGAGCCGGTCACCTTTGCGAGCTCAGATGGTTCTTTGCCAAAGCGTCGCTTGCGATGCCGACCCGGAGGCGGTCGGGGGCTTGGCCGCTGCGGCCGTCTCAACCGGTCGGCGAATACTCTCGCGCCCAGAGGCTTAGATCGTCCGTTGGTACGCCCGAAACGTCCAAGTCGCGAACGCCGCGGTTGCAACGGACAGGCCGAACAGCAGCGCCAGGTGCAGTCCCACCGACCCCCAGTGCGTACCGCGCAAGACGACTTCCCGCGCCGCGATCACGCCCCAGTTGACCGGGTTGAACTTCGCCGCAATCTGCATCCAGTGGGGCACCTGGCGGATCGAGATCAGTGTCGACGAGAGGAAGAACAGCGGCAGCCCGATGAAGTTGGCGATCGCGATCATCGTCGCCTCCTTGCGTACGAGGAGCGCGATTCCCTGCGACAGCCCCGCAAAGGCCGAGTTCATTAGCGCCGCCGCCGCGAGGATCACGATCCAACCGAGCAGCCCGGTGTGGACGCTCACGCCGAGGGTGAGCGAGACCAGCAGGATGATCACGCCCTGGATGACGGCGATCAGCGCCGAGCGGACGATCTGCGAGACGACGAGGGAGATCCGGCTGACCGGCGTGGCGAGAAAGCGCGGCAGCACGTCGCGGTCGAGGTCGCTGATCATCGCCATACCGCTCCAGGTCGCTCCGAAGAAGGAGTTCATGATCACGATCGCCGGGGCGAGGAACGTGATGTACGAAGTGGTGCCGAAGCCGCCACCGGGCAGCTGCGTGACGCGTTTGAAGAGCTGGCCGTAGAGCAGCAGCCAGACCATCGGCTGGACGAGCAGGAGCGCGATCCAGATCGGCTCTCGCATCAAGTTTCGGAGCTGGCGACCCACCATGAACCAGGTGTGGCGGACGGCGAGCGTCATCGTCCGTCTCCCCCGGAACCGTCGTCACGCCCTCCGGCCTCGTCCTCGGCCGCGAACTCTCGTCCTGTGTAGTGAAGATAGACGTCGTCGAGCGAAGGCCGGTGGGTCGTAACCGCTTCGACGCCGATGCCCTTCGCCTCGAGCGCCGAGAGGATCGAGGGGATCGCGCGGGCGCCGCTGGCGACGCGGCTGCGCAGCTTGCGGCCCTCCGACGACGCCTCGTGCACTTCCTCCAGTGCTGCGACGATCGACTCGGCGTCCGCAGCCCGTCCGTCCGCAAGCTCGACCTCGACCGCCTCGCCGCGGAGGCTCCGCTTCAGTTCCTCCGGGGTCCCCGCGACGACCACGCGGCCGCGGCTGACGATCGCGAGCCGGTCCGCAAGCTGGTCGGCCTCCTCCATGTAGTGCGTCGTGAGCAGGATCGTCAGCGCCTCGCCCTCGGCCAGCCGTTCCAGCTCGTCCCACATCGAGGCTCGCGCTTCGGGGTCGAGGCCCGTTGTCGGCTCGTCCAGAAAGAGCACCTGCGGGCGGTGGACGAGGCCGAGCCCGACGTCCAGCCGCCTCTTCATCCCGCCCGAGTAGCCGCGCACGACACGATCGGCTGCCTCCGCAAGCCCGAGCAGCTCGAGCAGCTCATCGACGCGCGCCTCGAGCGCGCGTCCGCCGACACCCTGGATCCGGCCCTGCAGCGTCAGGTTTTCACGGCCGGTCGCGTCGCGGTCAACGCCAGAGCTTTGCGGCACGTAGCCAATCGCGCGGCGGACCGCGTTCGGCTCGCCGACGACGTCGCAGCCAGCGACCTCGGCATGGCCCGAGTCCGGCTTCGTCAGCGTCGCGAGCACCTTGACGGTCGTCGACTTCCCGGCTCCGTTGGGGCCCAGCAGGCCGAAGACCTCGCCGGCGCGGACCCGGAAGCCAACGCCTTGGAGCGCCTGAACCGCGCCGTACCGCTTCCGAAGTTCGTCGACGACGATCGCGTCCACGCCGATCGAGTCTAGTCAGGGCGCAGAAGCCGCCTGCGCGCCGGCGTGACACCGGCGCGCAGGCGATGGTTCACCTAGAAGCCGCCGAGTCCGTTCGGCGTGCCGAGGCCGGTCGGGCCGTCGTAGCCGGGGCCGGCGGTGCAGTAGTACCTCGTCGAGGTGTTGTGCCTCTTCGTGCAGTTGCCGTTCGACCCGCTCGTGACGTCGAACAGCGAGCCCGGCGATGCATAAGCAAGCCGCGCCGGGTAGTCCGTTGCGGCGGCGTTGCCCGCCAGTCCGTAAACCGAGGCGATGATCGGCGCCGCGACGCTCGTGCCGCCGAAGACGTACCAGTTGGCGCCGCCGCTCGAGCCGTAGCTGTCGTAGACCGCGACGCCGGTGTTCGGGTCGGAGACCGCCGAAACATCGGCGACCATCCGGCGCGAGCACGCAGTGTCGGCCTGCCATGTGCGCTTCGAGATCTGCGAGCTGCAGCCGCTACCGGCGCCGTTCCAAGCAGTCTCCGTCCAGCCGCGCGCGTTTGCCGCGGTGGTCAGGCTCGTGCCGCCGACCGCCACGACCGTGTTGTAGGCGGCGGGAACCTCGACCCCATAGCCGCCATCGCCCGAACTCGCAGTGATCGGGACGCCCGGATGGTTGTACGGGCCGGCATAGCCCGTCTCCCCGAAGAACTCGCCGCCGCCATAGCTGTTGCTGATCGCGGTGGCGCCGAGCGCAATGGCTTCGTTCACTGCGGCGCCGAGGTCGGTGAAGCTGTTCGAGTCCGACTCGACGAGCAGGATCTTGCAGTTCGGGCAGACCGCGGAGACCATCTCGATGTCGAGATCGATCTCCTGCCCCCACCCGGTGTTGGCCGCCGGAGGCGCCGTGCCTCCTCGCTGGTTGACTTTCGCGAAACAGCCGTTCGCAGAGGAGCAGGCCGGCAGGCCGAACTGGCTGCGGTAAGCGGCGAGATCGGATGCGGCGTTCGGATTGTCGTAAGCGTCGACGATCGCGATCGTCTGCTTGTTCCACGTCCAAGCTGAACCGGTCGGATCGGACCACTTATACGCGGCGGCGAGATTCTGGGGCGTATAGCCGTACTGATAGGACGGCGTTGCGAGGGGCGCGGCCCCGCCGTCGGCTGTAACCACGTGAGCGTCGCAATACGCAAGCCCCATTAAGGCGGCCGTACAGACCCTCTGCTGCCCGTGTGCCGGGAGCGGGCGAGGCAGCTTCGGGCTGGGCGCTGCTGTGGCGGACCCGCCGGCGAACGCGAAGATCGCGATCAGCCCGGCAAGGCCGGTGAACAGGCGATTCATTGAACCCTCCTCGGAGTACTGCGGGCCCCGGAAAGTAGCAGGCTCCCCGGATCCTGAATACCCCCCGAAAAGGGGGGCAGCCTCTTCGAAGGCGCGGACCGGAGCGGTCCCAGCTCGCCCTGCCGGCCGCTCGAGCGTGTCGAGCGGCAGCCCCCGACCTCCGCTCGAGCCATCGGGCGGCGGCTAAAGTCCGCCGCCGGTGGATCTCTACGAATACCAGGGCAAGGAGCTCTTTCGCCGCTTCGGGATCCCGACTTCGGACGGGCGGCTCGCCTCGACCCCGGGCGAGGCTCGGGTCGCCGCGGAGGAGCTCGGAAGCCGGGTTGTCGTCAAGGCCCAGGTGCTTACCGGGGGCCGGGGCAAGGCCGGCGGAGTCAAGCTCGCCGACGGCCCGGACGACGCCGAGCGCAAGGCCAAAGACATCCTCGGCCTCGACATCAACGGTCACGTCGTCCGCAAGCTCTGGATCGAGAGCGCCTCGGAGATCGCCAAGGAGTACTACCTCTCGGTCACCTTCGACCGTCGTGAGAAGAAAGCCCTCTTCATGCTGACGACCGAGGGCGGGATCGAGATCGAACAGGTCGCCGAAGAGACGCCGGAGAAGCTCGCGCGGCTGCACATCGATCCCCTGGAGGGACACCAGCCCTACCAGGCGCGCCGCCTGATCTACGGCGCCGGCATCGCCGATCCGAACGAGCAAAAGCAGGTGCTCGACATCGTCGGGAAGCTCTACGCCTGCTTCGTCGGAACCGACGCGATGCTCTGCGAGATCAACCCGCTGATCGTGACGCCCGAGGGCGACGTGCGAGCGCTCGACTCGAAGTTCACCGTCGACGACAACGCGCTCTACAAGCACTCCGAGATCGAGGCGATGCGCGATCCGGAAGCCGTGCCGCCGGAGGAACGAGCAGCGCGCGAGAAGGGGGTCACGTACGTGAAGCTCGACGGCGAGGTGGGGATCCTGGGCAACGGAGCCGGCCTCGTGATGTCGACGCTGGACGTGATCGCACTCGCAGGCGGTCGGCCCGCGAACTTCTGCGACCTCGGCGGTGGCGGCGACGCGCAAGGGGTCATGGACGCGCTCGACGTGATCGCCGCCGATCCGCAGGTGCGTTCGATCTTCTTCAACATCTTCGGCGGGATCACTCGCGGCGACGAGGTCGCACGCGGAATCCTCGCGGCGCTCGAGCAGATCGGGATCCGGCATCCGATCGTCGTCCGTCTCGACGGCACGCATGCCGAGGAGGGGCGCGAGCTTCTCGCCGAGGCTGGGCCCGAAAACCTGCATGTGGAGCCGACGATGCTCGAGGGAGCGAAGCGCGCAGTGGAGTTGGCGAGATGACCGAGCTTTGGGACGATCGCGCACAGGCTTACCGCGACTCGAAGACGCATGCGGAGGGAGCCGACCTCGACCTCGTGGTCGAGTGGTGCGCCCCCGGCCCCGGCCGCAAGGTGCTCGACGTAGCGACCGGCGGCGGCCATGTAGCACGCCGCCTGCGCGAGCAGTGCTGCGAGGTGGTCACGACCGACCGGTCGCGCGGCATGAAGCCTGATGTCGTCTCCCGAGCCGAAGATCTTCCCTTCGCGGACGGATCGTTCGATTGCGTCGTCTCGCGGATCGCCCCGCACCACTTCGCGGACGTCCGCAAGGGCGTCGAGGAGATGGCGCGCGTCTCGAATGACGTCGTCGTGATCGAGGACACCCTTTTTTCGAGCGACCTGCACGAAGAGGCGGAGAAGCTGCGCGATCCGACCCACGTTCGGAACTACACCGAGGTTGAGTGGGTCAACCTCCTGACCGGCGCCGGGCTCGAGGTCGAGCAGCGGCAGCTCCATGAGAAAGTGCACCCGCTCGAGGACTGGCTCGCCCGCACCGGTTGCGAGGGCGAGGAGGCCGAGCGGGTCAGGGAACTGCTCGCAGACCGGATGACGGGCGACGGCACCGCCTGGACCGACGTCAAGATCGTGCTCAAGGCCAGAAAGTCGCAGCGGTAGTGGCCTGATGGCGATCATCGTCGACAAAGACACGAAGCTGGTCGTCCAGGGCGCCACCGGCCGGGAAGGCTCCTTCCACACGCTCCGCAACCGTGACTACGGGACGAACGTCGTCGCCGGCGTCACTCCCGGAAAGGGCGGCCAGGACCTCGAGGGGATCCCGATCTTCGACACTGTCGCCGAGGCGGTCGAAGAGACAGGTGCGAACACGTCGATGGTTTTCGTCCCCGCCCGCTTCGCCGCGGACGCGATCTACGAGGACGTCGACGCGGGCATCGCGACCGTCATCTGCATCGCGGAGGGCCTCCCAGCACACGAGATGCTGCGGATCTACAACTACATCCAGCCGCGCGGGATCACGATGCTCGGGCCCAACTGTCCCGGCGCGCTCTCCCCTGGCAAGGCGAACGTCGGGATCATTCCCGCGGAGATCTTCCGCGGGGGCCGGATCGGCCTCGTTTCGCGTTCCGGCACCCTGACCTACCAGATCGGCCACGAGCTCACCCAGTTCGGCCTCGGCAACTCGACGATCGTCGGCATCGGCGGCGATCCGGTCGTCGGCTCGTCCTTTATCGATGTGCTCGCGAGATTCGAGGCCGATGACGAGACCGAGGTCGTCGTCCTCGTCGGCGAGATCGGCGGTGCGGAGGAGGAGAAGGCCGCCGAGTTCATCGGCGCCGAGATGACGAAGCCGGTCGTGGGCTACATCGCGGGCTTCTCGGCGCCTCCCGGCAAGACCATGGGCCACGCGGGAGCGATCATCTCCGGAACGGCGGGCACCGCCGAGGGTAAGAAAGAAGCGCTCGAGGGCCACGGCGTCCGCGTCGGCACGACGCCGACCGAGGCGGCCCAACTCGCCGCCGAGGTTGCGAGCGCGGTGGGGGCTTAGTCGGTCCCGACTAGCGGATCTTCAGCGTGGCGCAACTCGTGGCGACGTTGCCGGCTCCGTCGGCGGCTCGGACACAGAAGTGACCCAGGACCTGCCGCCGCGGCGCGCGCCAGGCAAGCCAGTAGACGAGGGTGTCGTCGGTCGGCCTCAACGTGCGTCCAAGCCTCGTCATCAGTGAGCGCCCGCGATAAACGGAGACTTGCTCGGTCGTCTCACCGCGGTCGTCCCGTACGCGATAGGTCAACTTGATCGTTCGGCCACGACGCCCGGTCGCCGGATATGCGTGCACGACCGGCCGAACGGTATCGGGCGGCTTCGGCAGCGGGAGCACCGGAGGGGGCGGCGCGGGAGGAGGCGGCGGAGGCGGAGGCGGAGGCGAGGCTGGTGGTGGCGGAGGAGGGGACGAGGGCGGCGGCGTGGCGTCGGCAAGCGCGGCACCGACGTTGACGCGACCGTAGCCGTAGCTTTGCTGCCAGGTGCAATCCGCGCAGGTGTTGTACGGGTCGGTTCCGTAGGCGACGCCGCCGACCTTGTCGGAGGTCGCGGCCAGAACGCCGCGAACATCGGCCGGTGTCGACTCCGGATGCTCGCCGAAGCGGAGCGCTGCGACTCCGGCGACGAACGGGGAGGCCATCGAGGTTCCACTCTCGTCGGCATAGGTGCCCGGCCAGGTGGAATCGATATGCACTCCGGGCGCGGAGACGAACACATCCGGCGAGCCGTAGTTCGAGAAGTAGGCGGGTGAGTCGAGGTCGTCCGTGGCGGCTACTCCGACGGCGCCCGGACAAGCCGCGGGGGCACTCGGTGCCGAGGACGACTCGTTTCCAGCTGCCGCGACGATCAGAGCGCCGTAGGTCTGCTCGGCTGCGGAGACCGCGTTGCAGATCGTCTGTGAATACGCCCCGCCGATACTGAGGTTGATCACGCGCGCGCCCTGCTGAGCGGCCCAGACGATCCCGCTCGCCACGTCGGAGTCGTAGCCGCTCCCGGTCGAGTCGAGCACCTTGACCGGGATGATCGGCGACGAGAATGCGACTCCGGCGACTCCGATCCCGTTGTTGGTAGCCGCGCCCGCGATCCCGGCGACGTGTGTTCCGTGGCCCTCGTCGTCGGTCGCAGGGCCGGCCGTGCACGGGCTCGGGTAGAGGCAGGTCGCGCCCAGATCGGTGCGAACACGGCCGGTCAGGTCCGGGTGCGCCGCGGAGACCCCCGTGTCGACGACTGCGAGCGGAGCGCCGCCGGTCGCCCCGAACGCGCCGGGATAGAGCGACCAGCCGCCGAGGGCGCCGGTGACATCGAACGCCCACTGCGAGGAGAAGTAGGGATCGTTGGGGGGATCGAGCGCAAGCGCCTGCACCCGCGCGTTTGGCTCTGCGTAGAGGACATCGGCGCGCTCGCTGTACGCGGCGATCCGGGCTGCCGCCGACTCGCCGGCCCTAAGCCGGACGATCGAAACCCGGTTGGCGGTCTGGCCGACCGCATCGTCGCCGAGAGCTTCGATCCGATTGGCCGCGGCCGAGGGCTGCTTGAACTTGACCAGGATCGTCGGCGTCGCCGCGCGGGCAGGGCCCGCGACGGTGAGGAAAGCGAGGACGGCGACGATCAGGCGGCGGGTTGGCATCGAGAATCGAGTGCGCTCAACTGACAATCGGCATGTGTGTTGAAAGTGGGTCTCCCTCGGACGAGCCATCGCGTCCGAGTCGGATCGCCGACGGCGGCCGCTAGCTTCGAGGCGTCTGGCACTCTCAAGCCGTGCGGCCACTGGCAGCGCTCTATCGCGTGATCTTCGGCTCGGACACGGATCGAGCTCTGCGGCCGATCCTTGCGATCAACTTCGCCGGGTCGCTGGCCGGCTCGACGGTCTGGAGCTTCGTCGGTATCTGGGCGATCAAGAAGCTGGGGGCGGACCAAGCTCTGCTCGGGCTCGCCTATCTCGTCAGTGCGCTCATCGGTGTTGGTTCGGGCTATCTGGGCGGCCACCTCTCGGACCATTTCGGCCGGCGCCTGCTGATCTTGACCGGCTGGATCGGACAGACCGCGGTCGTGCTCGGCTTTGTCGCCGCCGGCAGCAGCGCCAAGGCTGGGCTACTCGTGCTCTGCTTCGGAGGTCTTTTCTTTCAGATCGGGAACGCCGCCGGTCAGGCCCTGGTCGCTGACCTCGTGCCGTCGGAGCGGCATGAGTCCGCCTACGCGGCGGTTCGCGTCGCCTCCAACCTCGGCATCACGTTCGGCCCGCCGCTCGGCGGGCTGCTGCTCTTGGTTGGTAGCTGGAACGCGCTCTTCATCGGCGCCGCGGCCTTGTCGGCGCTCGGGTTCTCGCTCGCCGTCCTCTTCCTGCCGGCCCGTGGTGCGTACGCGCCTGAGGAGCCTCCGAGCCGCGGTTCATTCGCCGTTATCGCCCACGACCGCCCGTTCTTGCTCTTCCTTCTCTCCGCGGCGTTCGCCTGGCTCGTCTACGTCGCCTTCGAGACGGTGCTGCCGATCTCGCTCGTCTCCTCGCATGGTTACTCGAGCTCGACGTGGGGCTTTCTCGTAATCGTCAATCCGCTCCTCGTCACCTTCTTCCAGTTGCGGCTGACCCAACGCGCGGCGTCAGTCCCGGCGGCGGTCAAGCTCGCTGTAGGCCTGCCGCTGATGGGAGTGCCCTTCCTCCTGCTGTCGGTGAACGACGCGCTGCCGGTGGTGATGCTGATCCTGTTCTTGTTCGTGATCGGCGAGATGCTCTGGGTGCCGACTTCGCAGATGGCCGTCGCCGGGCTCGCGCCGCCCGACCTTCGCGGTGCCTATATGGGGGCGTTTGGGTCGATGGGAGCGATCGGTTTCGCGCTCGCACCGTTCATCGGCTTGCAGGTGCGAAAGAGCTTCGGGGACTCCGCGGTCTGGATCTTGCAGGCCGCACTGTCACTCGTCGCCGCAGGGACCGGTGCGGCAGCGATCCGGATCGCGATCGGCCGTGGGCCCGAGGAGCCGGAGCCTGCCTCGGTGACCGTCTAGCTCGGCTCGTACACTCGGGGGGTGAACACGATCTCGTTCGCCCGCGGCGTGCCCGCGGCGGAGCTCTTGGCCGTCGAGCAGCTCGCCGACTGCGCCAAGACGGCGATCGAGAGAGACGGTGCCTCAGTGCTGCTCTACGGCCACACGCTCGGCTACCAGCCGCTGCGCGAATGGATCGGCGAGCGGCACGGCGTCGATCCGGGGCGCGTCGTGGTCACGAACGGGTCGCTGCAGGCGTTCCACTTCGTCCTCTCCGCTTTCGCCGGAGCCGGCCGCGTGATCGTCGAACGACCCACGTACGATCGGCCACGAAGCATTCTGAGCGGTTTCGACGAGGTCCCCGTCGACGACGACGGGCTCGAGCTCGACGAGCTCGAGCGCCTGCTCGATAGCGTCGAGCCGCCGGCCTTTCTGTACACGATCCCGACCTTTCAGAACCCGACGGGCGTGACGCTTTCCGAGGAGCGCCGCCGAGACCTGGCCGAGCTGGCGAAGATTCGATCCCTGCGGATTCTCGAGGATGATCCGTACGGGCTCGTTCGGTTCGAGGGTGACGTGCTCCCGACCCTGTTCGAGCTCGAGGGCGGGCGGAACGTCATGTACAGCTCCTCCTTCTCGAAGACGATCGCCCCCGGCCTACGGGTCGGCTACGTGATCTTGCCCGAGGCGATCGCGGCCGGGCTCGAAGACGTCGTCGCCTCGACCTACATCACGCCGGCGCTCGTCACCCAGGCCACGGTCCTCGAGTTCCTGCGGCGAGGGTTGCTGGAACCGAACCTCGAGCGCGTGCGCGCGCTGCTTCGCGCACGGCGTGACGCGATGCTCGAGGCGCTCGAGCGCGAGCTTGGCGGGCGCGCGGGCTGGTCGCGGCCGGAAGGCGGCTACTTTCTCTGGCTCGAGCTGCCCGACGGCATCGACGCCACGGAATTGCTCGGCCGGGCAACCGAGGCGGGGGTCACGTTCGTCCCCGGCCCGGACTTTGGCGGCGAGCCTGGCTCGGCCCGTCTCGCCTTCAGCTTCGCCTCGCCTGCCGAGATCGACGAGGGCGTCTCGCGGCTGGCCGGCCTAGTGCCGGCTGCGGCGACGGTGGAGCTGGGCTAGCAGCGCCCCGGCGAGAGCCCCGATCACGAGGCTGAGCAGGATCAGCCAGATCTGGGAGACCTTCGCCGTGAAGAGCACGAAGTGCAGGTGCACGCTCTTGTGGTTTTCGATGATGAACGCGATTACGTAGGAGGCGATCACGACCAGGCCGAGCAGCTTCGCCCAGAAGCGGGGCTGCCACTCCCGGATCTGCTCCTCGCTCGGCTTACGAAAGCGCGGCATTCGCCGCGAAGTCTAGGCAGCGGCGCGGGCAGCGATCCCGGCGAGCGGCCGCGGAACCAGTTGCGGCTGGCGCGGTCGCATCAACGCGCCGCGACTCTCGGCCCGGAAGGTAGGGCAGGGAGTCTCGGGAGAGAGGGCGCAAAGCCCCGCGCGTCGGAAGTAGCAGTCATCGCAGGTTGCTTTGCTTGCCTTGCTCATCTCTCTCCTTGCTAAGTGGCCGCGCTCCCCGAACGGAGGGGATCATAGAGCGATTGCCCTGCAGATCAAGGAGCCGTTCTTGGAACTTTGCGCACTTTGCGCGGCTTTCGGAAAAGGGCGGTTTAGGCTTTTGCCGGGTGCTTCGAAGGCAGTGTTGCCAGAGCGTGCAACGCCTGTGGAAAGCTCTGCACAGGGATGATCCGGAGCCCGTGCGCATACCTGCGGGCGACCCGCGCGTTCGAGCCGGCGGGCACCAGAAAAACGTCCACACCCGCCTCGCGCGCGCCGATCGTTTTTTGCTTGACGGCGCCGATCGGGAGCACGCAGCCGTCGAGCGCGAGCTCGCCGGTCGCAGCGACCTTGTAGCCGCGGTCGACGTCGTGGCCGAGCTCCTCCGTCAGGTCGAGCGCGAAGGCGAGCCCGGCCGAGGGGCCGCCGACGCCCTGGGTGTCGATGCGGACCTTGATCGGAAGCTTGCCGATCGACCCGCCGGTCTCGTCGACCAGGATCCCGATCGCGGCTTGGCGCCTGTCGTCGGGGCTCGCGATCGTCCGGATCGTCGCGGTTTCGAGGCGCCCCGAGCGGCTGTAGGTCGTGCGAAGCGGGTCGCCGGGTCGGTGGCTCGCGATCAGCGTGTGCAGCCCGCAGAGACTGTGCACGGGGCTGCTGTTGACGGCCAAGAGCTTGTCTCCCGGCCGGAGCACCCGGTCTGCAGGCGCCTTGCGCAGGACGCCGCGGACGATGACATTCGGCATCCGAGTCCGCACGTGGTAGCCGAGGCGTCTGAGGGCGACGGCTGCGGCGATCCTCTGCGAGTCTTCCATCTGAGTCAGGTCGATCCGCTGCTGTTGCTTGGCCGTTGCGTCACCGAGCACGTCGCGGACCGGGAGGAGGGTGGCGCCGCGTGCGAGTGGCCGGCCGAGCAGGTCTTCCAGCAGGTGGGCCTTGCGGAAGCGGACGTCCACGAAGTAGACGCCGCCCTTTTGCGGGGCCGGGTGCTCGCCTGAAATGCTCACGAGCGGCTCCAGAGGATGCGCGCGGTCGGGCAGGAACACGTAGTACTTGTTCGAGGGGATCACATAAAGGACGCTGAGCGCGATCACGGCCAGGAGGAGGCCCGCGCCGGCCGCCCGGGCGAGCGTTAGCGATCGCATCGCCCAAATGGTACTTACGAGCTTCGGGGCGACCGGGTCAGAGCTGCTTCGCGCCTCAGAGCAAGAAACGCGTCAGGCCGCCGTCGACCGGGATCACGGCCCCGGTGACGTAACTGCCGCGGTCGGAGGCGAGAAAGCAGATCACGTCGGCGACTTCCTCGGCCCGGCCGAAGCGGCGGAGCGGAATCTGCTCCATGTCGGACGCGCGCGAGCGCTCGGCGTAGATCTCCATCAGCCGCGGCGTCTCGATGCGGCCAGGGGCGATCGAGTTGACCGTGATCTTTTGGGGGCCGAGCTCGCGCGCCATCGTCTTTGCCCAACCGATCACGCCGGGCCGGATCGCGTTCGAGAGTGCAAGGTTGTCGACCGGCTCGCGGACGGAGCTCGACGCGATGTTGACGATCCGGCCGTGGCCGCTGCGCTCGAGCTGCGGGAGGCAAAGCCCGGTCAGGCGGATGACCGAGAGCAGCAGTAGCTCGACAGCGCGCTCGACGTCATCGTCCGTCAGCCCGACCGCGGGGCCTCGCGGTGGTCCGCCACTGTTGTTGACCAGGATGTCGATGCCGCCGAAGGCGGTGACCGTGCGGTCGACCAGCCGTTTCAGGTCGGCGGGGTTGGTGACGTCGCCGCGTACCGCAAGGGCTCCCAGCCGTTCGGCCTCGCGGTCGAGGACGTCGCGTCGCCGCGCGAACATCGAGACGTTCGCGCCTTCGCGGGCGAGCGCCTCGGCCGTCGCCAGCCCCATCCCCGACGAGGCACCGCAGACGATTGCCGTCCGCCCTTTCAGGCCTAGCTCCACCGGGACCCCCTTCCCGCCTCATCCCCACCCTGGGTGGGGATGAGAGTCCACCCGCCACCCGCGGCGAGCGTACCGGGGATGTGCGCACGCATCTGTGCCGGAAGTGCGGCAGAACTGTGTCGATTCGTCCCCAGCACCAAGACCGGACTGCAGGCCGACACTAGGTCGTCAGCACGCCGACGACTTCGCGGACCGCGTCGGCGGACTCGTTCAGCATCGTCTGTTCGTCCTCGGAGAGCTCGAGTTCGACCACCTCTTCGATCCCGCCGCGTCCGAGTTTGACAGGCACGCCGATGTAGAGCCCGTCGATTCCGTACTCGCCCTCGAGGTACGCGGTGCAGGGCAGCACCCGCTTCTCGTCGAGCATGATCGCGTCGACCATCTGCGCAGCGGCCGCGCCCGGCGCGTACCACGCAGAGGTGCCGAGGAACTTCACGAGCTCGCCGCCGCCCTTGGCCGTCCGCTCGACCATCGCGTGGATCGCATCCTCACTGGCCAGCTTCCGCACCGGGACACCTCCGACGGTCGTCGCCGAGACGACGGGCACCATCTCGTCGCCGTGGCCGCCGAGCACCATCGCGGTCACATCCTTCACCGAGGCCCCGGTCTCCCAGGCGATGAAGGTCGAGAAGCGCGCCGTATCGAGAATCCCGGCCATTCCGAAGACGCGTTCCTTCGGCCAACCGCTGACGCTCTTGGCGACGTGGCACATCGCGTCGAGGGGGTTCGAGACGACGATCAGGACCGCCTCCGGGCTCTGGACGACGGCCGCCTCGATCACCTGCGCGACGATCTTCTCGTTCGTCGAGACGAGATCGTCGCGGCTCATGTCGCCGGTGCGCGGCACTCCGGCAGTGATCACGACGACGTCGGACTCGGAGCTCTCCTCGTAGCCGTTGGAGCCGACGACGTTGGGCTCGTAACCGAGGACGGCGCCCATCTGGTTGATGTCGAGCGCCTTGCCCTGCGGCAGGCCTTCCTTGATGTCGACGAGGACGACGTCGGCGTAGTCGCGCTGCGCCAAGACCTGCGCACAGGTCGCGCCCACTGCGCCCGCGCCGACCACGGTGACCTTCCGCCGCTCGCTCACACGCGTGCCCCCATCTTGTCGATGATCGCGTCCGCGACCTCGCTCGTGCCGACCGCGGTCGGATCGTCGCGTGACGGCTTCATGTCATAGGTGACGCTTGCGCCGTCGCGGATCACGTCCGCGATCGCGTTCTCGAGCCGGTCGGCCGCTTCGGTCTCGTCGAGGTGCCGGAGCATCAGCATCCCCGACAGCATCAGCGCCATCGGGTTGACCTTGTTCTGGCCGGCGTACTTGGGCGCCGAGCCGTGCGTCGGCTCGAAGATCGCCGCATCCTCGCCGAAGTTCGCACCCGGCGCCATGCCCAGCCCGCCGATCATCCCGGCCGCGAGGTCGGAAACGATGTCTCCGTACAGGTTCGGCAACACGAGCACGTCGTACTCGTCCGGGCGCTGGACGAGCTGCATGCACATGTTGTCCACGATTCGGTCGTCGAACTCGATGTCGGCGTTCTCCTCGGCGACCTCGCGCGCAACTTGCAGATAGAGCCCGTCCGTGAACTTCATGATGTTTGCCTTGTGCACGGCCGTGACCTTGCGGCGGCCGTTCCGACGCGCGTAGTCGAACGCAAACTGCACGATCCGGCGGGTTCCCGAGACCGAGAGCGGCTTGATCGAGATGCCGGCGTCTCCGTGGCGGAGCGTACCGCCGTGGGCCTCGATCCAGTCGATCAGCTCACGCGTCTCCGGCTTGTCCTGCTCGTACTCGATCCCTGCGTAGAGGTCTTCCGTGTTCTCGCGGACGATGATCAGGTCGACGTCGTCGAAGCGCGTCCGGACCCCCTCGTAGGTCTTGCACGGACGCACCTGCGCGTAGAGGTCGAGGGCCTTTCGCAGGCCGACGTTAACGGAGCGGAAGCCGCCGCCGACAGGCGTGGTGATCGGGCCCTTGATCGCGACGCCGGTGCGCCGGATCGATTCGAGCGTCGGCTCCGGCAACGGATTGCCCCCGAACTGGTCCATCACGTCGGCGCCGGCCTGTTGCACGTCCCAGTCGAATTCGACGTCCGTCGCTTCGAGGACGCGGCGCGTCGCCTCGGTCAGCTCCGGACCGGTGCCGTCGCCGGGGATCAGCGTCACTTCGTGCGCCACGGTCGGGGAGCCTATCCAAGCTCTTGTTGGCGACCTGCTGGGTGAACCCACCGATCGCTCCGCTCCGCTCAGGCTTCGCCTCCACCGGTCCGGGTCCCGGTAGGTTTCGGCGCGATGGCAGACGATTTCAAGCCCGGTCTCGAGGGCGTTGTCGCGGTCGAGACGGAGATCGCCGAGCCCGACCGCGAGGGCGGCTCGCTGCGTTATCGCGGCATCGACATCGAGGAGCTCGTCGGCCGCTACCCGTACGACAACGTCTGGGGGCTGCTGGTCGACGACGACCTCGACTCGAAGATGCCCGATCCGGAGCCCTACGAGCCGGCGGCCCTCACGGGGAACGCTCCCTCCGATCTACAGGCCGAGACGGCACGTCTCTCAGGGGTCTGGGGGCTGGGCAAGCTGAACGAGATCTCCGATGAGCAGGCTCGCGAGGACCTCGGGCGGCTCTCGGCGCAGATCATGTCGATCGTCGCTCGCTCGGCGCGCGTCGCCGACGGCAAGACCGACGTCGTCCCGGACGATGTCGTCGCCCAGGGCGAGACCGCGGCCGAGAAGTTTCTGCTCCGCTGGCGCGGTGAGGCCGATCCTCGTCAAGCGAAGGCGATCGACACCTACTGGATCTGCACCGCCGAGCACGGCTTGAATCCGTCGACATTCACGGCGAGAATCGTCGCCTCGACAGGCGCCGACTGCGGCGCCTCGCTTTCGGCCGCTGTCGGTGCGCTCTCGGGACCGCTACACGGTGGGGCGCCGGCCTACGTCAAGCCGATGCTCGAAGAGGTGGCACAGATGGGCGATGCCGAGCGCTGGGTCAGGGAGACTCTCGCCGCCGGCAAGCGGATCATGGGTTTCGGGCACCGCATCTACCGAGCCGAGGATCCGCGCTCGCGGCTCTTGAAGCGCACCGCGAAGGAGTTGGGATCGACGCAGGTCGAGCTCGCGGAGGAGCTGGAACAGGTCGCGCTCGCCGCCTTGCAAGAGCGGCACCCCGAGCGCGTGTTGGCAACGAATGTCGAGTATTACTCGGCGATCGTCCTCGACGTCGCCGAGATTCCGCCTCGGCTTGCGCCGGCGATGTTCGCCTGCTCGCGCGTGGCCGGCTGGTCCGCGCACATTCTCGAGCAGAAGCGCACCGGCCGTCTCTTCCGCCCGTCGGCGCGCTACGTGGGCCCGGCGACCCGCTCGCTCCAGTCGGTCTCTTGACGCTCGCCGAGGCCGCTGCTCAGGCCGACGGCCTCGCGCAGCAGGGCTCCCAGCGCGAGCTGGCGCAGCTGCGCTCCGAATGGGATGAGGAGCTCGAGTCGGCCGCGCGCAGCCGGGATTATCGAGAGCGCGCGGTCGCCTACCGCGCGATCGGGCAGTTTCGCTTCCGTCAGAAGCTCGAGCTGCTCCGGCGGGGCTTCGAGGACGAGAGCCCGGCCTGCCGAGGTTCTGCACTGCTCGCGCTCGAGCTTCTCTCCCGCGATCACCCCGGCGACGTCAACGCAGACCGGTCGCTGCTGCACCGGCTGGTTTCGGACGGTGAGGAAAACCCGGCCGTGCGTCGACTCGCCGTGATGTGCCTCAAGAACGGCTCGCCGCAGCGCGACACGATCGTGATCCTCGAAAGCCTCGCGGCCGACGACGAGGCCGACCGGGAGCTGAGGGCAGCCGCAAAGCGGGTTGCGGAGCTGCTGAAGAAAAAGGGCCGCTAGGCCCTTCTAATCCCGGTTCGTCAGCGGCAGATGCACCCGCTGCGGAGCTGCCTACCGCAAGACGGACAGTGACGGCGGCCATTCTTCCAGTCGAGCAGGCTCTTGTCGATGCCGGAGAGCGCCATCAGCAGCGCGGTGCAGACAGTCGAGGCAACGAGTCCCAGGATGTGCGGGTCAAGCGACATTCCTCCTGGTTCTCGACATTTATCGGCCCTTTGAAACCCCGCGACGTCGTGCATGCGGGTGCGAGCTGAAGTAGAGCTCGCGGCGACGGCGGTCGCTGACGTGCGTGTAGAGCTCAGTGGTGGCGAGGTCGGCGTGGCCGAGCATTTCCTGGACGCTGCGGAGATCAGCTCCGCCTTCGAGCAGGTGCGTGGCGAACGAGTGCCTGAGCAGGTGAGGGTGGACCCGTTCCGGTTCGAGACTCGCCTTCTCGGCCAGCCGGCGCAGCACGAGGAACACTCCTGCGCGCGTCAGGCCTCCGCCTTTCGCGTTGAGAAAGAGCTCCGGCCGGTGGCGCCGGTCGAGGTGCGGACGTCCGCGCGAGAGATAGCGCCGGAGCGCATCCGCCGCGGGCCGGCCAAGCGGCACGATCCGCTCCTTTGCGCCCTTGCCGGTAGCTCTGACGAGGCGCTGCTCGAGATCGACGTCTGTCTTGCCGAGGCCGACCGCTTCGCCGACGCGCAAGCCTGCGCCGTAGAGCAACTCAACCAAGGCACGGTCACGGAGCGCACGCGGCGTCGTCCCGGCTGCGGCGTCGATCAGTCTTTCCGCCTCCGACGGCGAGAGCGTGCGCGGGAGCCGACGTGCCTTGCGTGGCAGCGCGATTGCCGCGGCCGGGTTGTCGGTCCGCGCTCCGAGCAGGACGAGGTGGCGATAGAAGGATCGCGCGGCCGCTGTCCGGCGCGCGATCGTGGCAGGTGCGCGGCCTTCGGCGCGCAGCTCGGCCAGGTAGCGCTCGAGCTCCTCGGTCGTGACGGCGCTGAGCGGCCCCCCAACGCGGGCTGTGAGGTCGAGGAGGTCGCGGCGGTAGGCGTCGACCGTCCGCGGTGCCCGCGTAGCGGCCAGGAGCGCGAGAAAGCCTTCGAGGTCCGCATCTCTGGCCGGTGCTGCCATCCAGGTCTGACTTCGCGGCGTCGGCCCGATCGCCTGCGTTTTGGCGTGTCCGGTCACATGCTGCGATTCGCCCGCGCACCGAGGTTTTGGCGCCGAATCGGCGCGATCGCGACACAGACACGTGGCGACAACCGGGTATCGTCGACGTCGAGGGAGGAGGGAAGAACCCCACCCAATGAGGGTGGGGGCTGCGCCCTTTGCGTGCGCGCGTGAACACTTCGGTTTGAGGCGAAGCTACGACCGGGGGTGCGAGCGGTCGTAGACGCGGCGAAGCCGGCGGCCGTCGACGTGCGAGTAGACCTGGGTGGTAGAGAGCGAGCTGTGGCCGAGCAGCTCCTGAATCGTGCGCAGATCGGCGCCGCCCTCCAGCAGGTGGGTGGCGAACGCGTGACGCATCCGGTGGGGATGGGGCAGCAGCCGCCGCAGGGTGCTCGTATCGAGGCGCCGGCCTCGCGCAGAAAGGAAGAACGCGTTCTCGGCGCCGCGGGCCAGCTCCGGGCGCGCCTGGTGCAGATAACGCGCAAGCCAGAGGCCGGCCTCCTCGCCGAGAGGAACGATCCGCTCCTTGCCGCCCTTGCCCCGCACGTGAACGAGCTCTTGTTCGAAATCGACGTCTCCGAGGTTCAAGTCGACAGCCTCGCGGCTACGTAACCCAGCCGAATAGACGAGCTCGCCCAGGGCGCGGTTTCGGAGGCCGAGAGGGCCGTCGCGCTCCAGGCCCGCGAGCTCCGCGTCGACCTCCTCCGACTTCGGAGCCTCGGGAAGTCGTCGCGGCCGGCGCGGGGCGAACGACGCGTCGGGAACGCGTTCCGGCCCGAGTGCGAAGCGAATCAGCGCCCGCACCGCCGCAAGTTTCCGTCCGATCGTGGCCGGAGCCAGCTTCGGACGGCGCCGGCCCAGCTCGGCGGCGTAATCCGCGAATGAGCGAACGTCGATGTCGTCCAGCGTCAGTCCGCGGCTCGCTAGCCAGGCGTTGAACTGCTGAACGTCGACCCCGTATGCGCGGCGCGTCGAATCCGACAGCGCGGGGCTCGCCAGGAACCGATCGATTCGCTGGTCCACCAGGCGCGGTTCGCGCTCGGGAGGCCGAAGCCTCTAGGAGGGTCTGGCGGAACGGCGCTCGTCGTCGGGGTGCGATGGTCGTTCCCAGGCAAGGACGCAGGGAGCGTCAATAGCCAAAGCTATTGGCGCGATTGAGGACACCGCCTGGGGGCGAGCAGCGCGGCCCGACGGCACAGACTCCGTTTCGCTCGACCCTCCTAGCCCACCTCGCTCGGCAGCAGCGAGTAGACGGCGTAGTCGACGCGCCTGTTCTCGCGGCTGTTGAAGCCGCTCGCGCGCAGGGTTCCCTCGCACGTGAACCCTGCCTTCTCCGCGACGCGGATTGACGCCCCGTTGCGCACGTCTGCACGAAGCTGCACCCGCTCGGCGCCGACCTCGCGCAGGGCCCAGCCGGAAAGGAGCCTCAGCGCGCGTGTTGTCAGGCCGCGCCCGCGGGCCCTTGCCGCAGTCCAGTAGCCCACCTCGAGGTTCGCCAGCTCGCGGTCGGTCACGTGCAACGCGATCGACCCGACGACCTGGCCTGAAGCACACTCGACCACCGCGAAAAACGCACCCAAGCGGTCGCCCCAGGCCGCCTCTGTCGAGAACACGTACTCGCGGGCATCCCGTGCGGTGTACGGGCTCGGTAGCTGATGGATCCACTGAGCGATCTCAGGGTCGTTGCAGGCAGCGGCGATCGCCGGCACGTCGTCGAGGACCCATGGCCGCAGCGAAACGATCCCGTCGGAGAGGGGCGGATCGGGCGGCTGCAGCTCCATCCCGCCACGGTACAAGCCGCCCCAGAACCCCAGCGCGCGTACGATATGGCCCTTGACCCGCGAGAGCCGGGTCTCGCTTTTTGCGCCATCGGAAAGGAGACGCGGCGTGGCAATGACGATCGGGACCGAGGGGAGAATCGATCTCGGCGAGCACGGCATAGATGCCGGCGGCCGGGTCCATCTCCATCCCTCGACGTCCATCCTCTACACGCACACGCTGCGACGCGACGAGGGTCGGCTCGCCGAGGGCGGTCCCATCGTCGTCGACACCGGACGCCACACGGGGCGCTCGCCGATGGACAAGTTCATCGTCCGCGAGCCGGGGTCGAAGGAAAGAATCTGGTGGAGCACGGTCAATCAGGAGCTGGATGAGGGGCATTTCGAGGGGCTCCGCGACAAGGTGACGTCGTTCCTCGAACACCAGGACCTCTACGTCGTCGACTCGTTCGCGGCTGCCGATCCGGCTCATCGGGTCGGCGTTCGCCTGATCACGTACAGCCCCTGGCACGCTCTGTTCGCGAAGACGCTCTTCATCGATCCGACCGAGGAGGAGCTGGCGGAGTTCGAGCCCGACGCGGTCATCTTCCATGCCCCGATCATCGAGGCAGAGCCCGAGGATGACGGCACCCGCAGCTCGACTTTCGTCGTCCTGCACCCGACCCGGGGAGAGATCCTGATCGGGGGCACGTTCTACGCGGGCGAGATCAAGAAGTCGGTCTTCACGCTGATGAACGACCGGCTCCCGCTCGAGCGCGTCCTGCCGATGCACTGCTCCGCCAACGTCGGCGACGAGGGCGACGTTGCGATCTTCTTCGGGCTCTCTGGCACGGGCAAGACCACGCTATCGGCCGACCCCGAGCGCCACCTGATCGGCGACGACGAGCACGGCTGGTCAAACGACGGCGTCTTCAACATCGAGGGCGGCTGCTACGCAAAGGTGATCCGCCTGTCGCCGGAAGCCGAGCCCGAGATCTACAAGGCAACGCAGAGCTTTGGCACCGTGCTCGAGAACGTGATCATCGACGAGCGCGGCACGCTCGATCTCGACGACGACTCCAAGACGGAGAACACGCGCGCCGCCTACAAGCTCGAGCAGATCGCAAATGCGCTGCCGAGCAAGCGTGCCGGCCATCCGAGCTCGGTCGTTTTCCTGACCGCGGACGCATTCGGCATCCTGCCGCCGATCGCCCGCCTCTCGCGCGATCAGGCGATGTTCTACTTCCTGTCCGGCTTCACGGCGAAGCTCGCGGGCACCGAGATCGGGGTCACCAAGCCTCAGCCCACGTTCTCGGCCTGCTTCGGCGCACCGTTTCTCCCGCAACCGCCGGCCGTGTACGCCCGTATGCTCGGCGATCGCCTCGAGCGACACGCCGCGACGGTCTGGCTGGTCAATACGGGCTGGACCGGCGGGCCGTTCGGCGAGGGCCAGCGGATGCCGATCGCGGCGACGCGGGCGCTACTGGACGCCGCGCTGTCAGGCCAGCTCGCAGGGACCGAGTTCCGGACCGACGATGTCTTTGGGTTCGAAGTGCCCACGGAGGTCCCCGGCGTCGAGGCGAGCTTGCTAGACCCCCGCTCGACCTGGCGCGACCCGGAGGCATATGACCGCAAGGCGCTGGACTTGGCGCGGATGTTCCGTGACAACTTCGGACAGTTCGCGGTGGACGCCGGGCCGGGGGTGGCCGCAGCGGGGCCGCGCGTCTAGCCTCAGCTGCAACGAAGCCGCAGCCGCAGCGCTTTCGATAGCGTCCGAGCGAGTGGAGGCGAAGCACGACGTGCTGATCGTCGGTGCCGGCTGCGCGGGGATGCGCGCGGCGATCGAGGCTTTCGACGCAGGCGCCGACGTCGCCCTCCTTTCCAAGATTCACCCGGTGCGCAGCCACTCGGGCGCGGCCGAAGGCGGGATCAACGCGGCGCTCGGCAACGCCTCGGAGGACGATCCCGAGAAGCACGCTTTCGACACGGTCAAGGGCTCGGACTACCTGGGAGACCAGGACGCGATCCAGGTGCTCTGCGACGAGGCGCCCGGCGACGTCTACCAGCTCGAGCACTGGGGCGCGGTCTTCTCGCGGACCGAGGACGGCCGGATCGCCCAGCGCCCCTTCGGCGCCGCCGGAGAGCCTCGCACGGCCTACGCGGCCGACATCACGGGCCACGTGCTCGTGCACGTCCTCTACGAGCAGGTGATGAAGCGCGACATCCCCACCTATGAGGAGTACTTCGCTTGGCAGCTCGTGATCAACGACGACCGCTGCCAGGGCGTGATCGCCTGGGATTTGCTGAACGGCGGCCTGAAGACGATCGGCGCCAAGACTGTGATCCTCGCAACCGGCGGCGCCGGCCGGCTCTACGTCGGTACCACGAACGCCTACGCGTGCACCGGCGACGGGATGACGATGGCCCTTCGGGCCGGCGTCCCTCTGAAGGACATGGAGATGATGCAGTTCCATCCGACCACGCTGGCGCCGACCGGGATCCTGATCACCGAGGGCACCCGCGGCGAAGGCGCGTACCTCTTGAACTCGGAGGGGGAGCGGTTCCTGAAGCGCTATGCCCCCAATGCGATGGAGCTCGCCTCTCGCGACGTCATCTCGCGTGCCGAGCAGACCGAAATCGACGAGGGCCGTGGTGTCGACGGCAACGTCCTGCTCGACATGCGTCACCTCGGCGCCGAAAAGATCATCGAGCGCCTGCATGGAACCCGTGAGCTGGCGATGACCTACGCCGGCGTCGACCCGATCCAAGAGCCGATTCCGGTACGGCCGGGCGCCCATTACCACATGGGGGGCGTCGACACCGACCTGGACGGCCGCACGGAGCTCGAGGGCCTCTACGCCGCCGGCGAGTGCGCCTGCGTCTCTGTCCACGGCGCCAACCGCCTGGGCGGCAACGCGCTGATGGAGACGATCACCTACGGGAAGAAGGCCGGCCGCCACGCGGCCGACTGGGCCTTGATGCACACGACGATCGAGGTGCCCGAGGCGGTCGAAGCGGACGCCGAGCGGGATCTCAAGGTCCTGCTCGACCGCACCGACGGCGAGCGCCCCTGGTCGATCCGCAACGAGCTGGCGGAAACGATGCACGAGAACTTCGGCGTCTTCCGCCGCGAAGACCAGATGCGCGAGCAGGGTGAGATCGTCTCTGGCCTGCGCGAGCGTTACGAGCGCGTCGTCGTCGACGACAAGGGCGACGTCTTCAACAACGACCTGACCCAGGCGCTCGAGCTGGGCTTCCTGCTGGAGCTGGCCCAGTGCATGGTCGTCTGCGGACTCGCCCGCAAGGAAAGCCGCGGCGCCCACGCGCGCCCCTACGACTATCCCGACCGGGACGACGAGAACTACCTCAAGCACACCCTCGTCCGCTGGGTCGCCGAGGCCCCGGTGCTCGACTGGAAGCCGGTGACGATGACGAAATGGAAGCCGATGGAGAGAACCTATTGATGGATGTCGCGCTCAAGATCTGGCGTTACGACCCGGACAGCGGTGACCGCGAGCTCCGGGATTACGAGCTCGAGGCGCCCGAGTGGGCCTGCCTGCTCGACGTGCTCGACCTGATCAAGGACCAGCAGGACGGCACCCTCGCCTATCGCAAGAGCTGCCGGATGATGATCTGCGGCTCGTGCGGGATGCGCATGGACGGCCGGGCCGTGCTCGCGTGCAAGGAGCGGATGCTTCCGATCGTCGAGCGCGGCCACGTGCCGGTGATCTCGGCGATGGGGAACATGCCGATCGTCAAGGACCTCGTCGTGGACATGGATCCGTTCTGGAACAAGATCCGACGGATGAAGCCGTGGCTCGAGCCCGGCTACGACGAGGTGCTCGAGCGGGAGCGGATTGTCTCCCAGCAGGAGATGAACGTGATCCAAAAGGAGGCGCTCTGCATTATGTGCGGCTGCTGCGTCTCCGAGTGCAACTCGATGGAGTCGGACCCCGAGTTCTTTGGGCCGGCGGCGCTTGCGAAGGGCTTCCGCTTCGTCGGGGACACCCGCGACCAGGCCTCGGTCGAGCGGCTCGAGGACTACAACGACGAGCACGGGATCTGGGATTGCACCCGGTGCTACTTCTGCAACGAGCGCTGCCCCAAGGGCGTCGACCCTCGCGACGCGATCGCGAAGCTCGGTGCCGAGTCGGTCAAGGAAGGGATCGACCGCGACATGGGCGCGAAGCACGCGAAGTGGTTCGTGAAGTCGGCGGAGACCACCGGCTGGCTGCGCGAGACCGAGCTCGTCCCGAAGACGCAAGGCATCGTCTCCGCCGTCAAGCAGACGAAGTTCGCGATCGGCCTCGCCAGGAGGGGCAAGGTGCCGCCGCCGGTGCCGCCGCACGTTGCCGCGGACGTCGGGGAGGCGCGGGCACTCCACCAGCTCGTCCGCGAGCAGGGTCGCGAAGGCGCGCTCGGCATCGTCCAGGGCGAACGCGCGCTGGCCCGGATCGAGCACACGGACGCGGGAGGGGCCCGGCGAGATGCTCCCGAGGTCACGCCCCGAGAAGAACCGCCGAAGGCCGAAGGATGACTAGCCGCGAAAAATGCTCCGCATTTTCCGCGGCGACCGGTTTGGACTTCGCTTCGCTCGTAGGACGGGCTGAATGAAAGTTGCTTATTACAAGGGTTGTCTGGCGTCGCTTTCGGCCAAGGAGCTTGACACCTCGACCCAGGCGCTCGCGCCGATGCTCGGGCTGGAGCTCGACGAGCTGGAGTCGGTCACCTGCTGCGGTGCGGGCGACATCCACGAGGCCGAGCCCGACTACTACCTGCATCTGAACGCGCGGATCCTGGCCTACGGTGCCGCCACCGGCGCCGAGACGCTGATGACGATCTGCAACGTCTGCACGCTGAACCTCCGGCAGGCGAACTTCCAGCTGCTGAACGACTCCGAGCTGCGCGCGCGCGTGAACACGAACCTGGCGACGGTCGGCGTGCCTCCTTACGAGGACGACATCGAGGTCAAGCACCTGCTCTGGCTGATCGTCGAGGACGACGGCGCCGAGCGTCTCCGTCAGGTCGCCCACAAGGGGCTGAAGGGACTCAAGATCGCGCCGTTTTATGGTTGTCAGATCCTGCGGCCGTCGAAGCTGCTCGGTTTCGAGGACCCGGATCGGCCCTGGTCGCTCGAGGCCATCATCGACGCCTGTGGCGGCGAGGCGATCGACTACCCGGCCAAGATCAAGTGCTGCGGCTTCCCGATCATCCAGGCGCGGGAAGACGTTGCGATGGGCGAGCTGATCCAGCCGATCGAGCAGGCCTCGGAGGCCGGCGCCGATGCGATGGTGACACCATGCCCCCTCTGCCACCTCTCGCTCGACGCGTGGCAGTCGAAGTTGAAAGCGACGACTGGCAGGGACTTCAAGATGCCGATCCTGCACCTCTCGCAGCTCGTCGGCGTCGCCGCGGGGCTCGAGGAATCCGAGCTCAAGTTCAAGCGTCACGTCGTCCCCGTCGACCCGATGCTCGAGAAGCTCGAGGTCTGACTTCTAGGAGGCCGGCCGCGAGCCGAGGTCTCGCAGGGTCTCCAGGATCAAATCCGTGTCTGCGGCGGTCGTCCGCCAGTTGACGAAGGCCGGGCGAAAGGCGACTTTGCCGCCCCAGCTCGTCGTGCCCACATAGACGCGGCCATCGGTCAGCACTGCCTCGCTGATGCGCCGGTTCAGATCATCCAGCTCCGATTCAGGCGTTCCGGGCGGTCGGTATCGGAAGCAGACGACGTTCAGCGGGACGGGGGCCAGGAGCTCGAAATCGTTCGAGTCTTCGACTTGCGCGGCTAAGCGTGCGGCGTTGTCGAGACAGCGCTCGACGATCGCCCGGTAGCCGCTGCGGCCGTAGGCGGCGAGAGTCGCCCAGACCGCGAGCGAGCGCGCCCGGCGCGAGAGCTCCGGCGCGCGATAAGCGAAGATCGGGCGGTCTTCCGCAGCTTCCGGCAGGTAGGCCGCTCCGGCCGCGAACGTGCGCCCCAGAAGCTCCGGGTCGCGCACGAACGCAAAGCCGCAGTCGAAGGGGACGTTCAGCCACTTGTGCCCGTCCGAGATCACGGAGTCGGCCCGCTCGACGCCGGCCGCGAGCTCGGCCGTTCGAGGGGAAACGCGCGCGAACAGCCCGAACGCGCCGTCCACGTGCAGCCAGGCGCCGTGCTCTTGGCAGAGGTCGGCGATCCCCTCGACGGGATCGAACAGGCCCGTGTTCACCTCGCCGGCGTTGCCGATCACGATTGCCGGTGCGCCGTCGAGGTCGCGAAGCTCCCGCTCGAGCGCCGCCAAGTCCATGCCGCCCACCGAGTCAGCGCAGGTCGTCAGGCGGCCGCGTCCAAGTCCCAGCATCGCCAATGCCTTCAGGCCGGTCACGTGAACGAAGCCACTCGTCAGAACCGGCGCCGGCGGCAAGCCGGTTAGTCCGTCGACCGAGACGTCGGTCCCGTGGCGTTCGCCCCACCACTGACGCGCGGCAGCCAGCCCGGTGAAGTTCGCCATCTGCCCGCCGGTCACCAGCACGCCGTCCCAATTCGCCGGGAGCCCGAACAGCTCGCGAAGCCAGCGGAGGGAGAGAAGCTCGAGCCGCGATGCGAGCGGGCTTGCGTCCCAGCCACCGGCGTTCTGGTCGAGCAGCGACGTCAGCCAGTCTGCGCCGAGCGCCGCGGGTGTGGCTCCTCCCATCACCCAGTGGAAGAAGCGCGGCCCGGAGGAGCGGACGTGCGCGTCGAGCCCGGGCTCGATCAGCTGGCCAAGGGCCGCCAGCGTGCCAAGCCCTTCGTCCGGGAGCGCTCCGTCGAAGGCCTCGGCGGCCTCGTCGGAGCGCCCAAGCCGAACCGGCGCGGTCGCAAGCGACGCGAGATAGGCCTCGGCCTCGCCGGCGATCCGCTCGAGCGCCGCCAGGCTGTCGGCGGGCTGTTCGAGCGGGTCGGACACGATCTCGAATCTACAGTGTCGCGCGATGCGGACCGCGATCGCAATCGGCGCCGGCGCCGCCGCCGCCGGCGCACTCGCCTGGGGCCATTTCGAGGCCGGCTGGGTCAGGCTCGAAGAGCTCGAATGCCCGCTCGAGCGGCTCCCTCCCGAGCTCGCCGGTCTTCGGATCGCGCACCTTTCGGACTTTCACCTCGGGTTTCCCTCCCGGGGAGAGCAGGCGGCCCGCCACGGAGTCGAGTGGGTTTCCTCGCGCGATCCCGACCTCGTGCTCGTCTCGGGAGACCTTTTGTCTCGCAGTCGCGGCGAATCGCTGCTGCGGGAACTGCTGGCACGGTTGCCGAACTGCTACGTGGTGCTTGGCAACCACGACTTCGCCGAGACGAAGGACCCGTTCGCCACGCGCTCTCCCGTCGGCGACTTGAAGCCGGCGACGCTGTTGCTCGACGAGGCGAAGACGCTCGAGGTGCGAGGGCGCCACGTGCAGATCGTGGGCGTCGACCCGCGCTCCTACTATCGCGGGCTCGCCCAGCCGGCTAGGCTCGCCGACCCCAAGGCGGATCTACGAATCCTGCTCTGCCACTTCCCGAATGTGATCGACCGACTGCCGAAAGGCGCCTTCGACCTCGTGCTCGCCGGTCATCTTCACGCGGGCCAGATCACGCTGCCTCTCCCGGGCCGTCGGATCCCGCTCGCTCATCCGCGCTGGCGCTATGTCCACGGCATCTACCGGAGGAACGGCGCCACGCTTCACGTTTCGGCCGGCCTCGGCACGACCTTCGCGCCGTTCCGCTTCCTGGCGCGGCCGGAGGCGACCGAGCTCATCCTCGTACAATCGATGTAGTGTCGGGCCAGGCAAGCATCTCGAGCGAGGTTCTCGCCCGCTATGCCGCCGACGCAGCTCGCGAGATCGACGGCGTCCGCGGCCTCGTCGCGAGCCAGCTGCACAGGCACCGCGGCGTCCGCGTCAGCGGCGAGAACGGCGCCGTCAGCATCGAGCTGCACCTGGACGTGGACTGGGGAGCTCAGCTCCCAGAGCTCGGGCGCGACGTCCAGCGGCGCGTGCTCGAATATCTCGAGCGGATGACCGGATCACGCCCGGCCGCCGTCAACGTCGTGATCGACGCCGTTGGACCGGTCCAGTGACGCCGACGCGGATCCGCGGCTTGACGCGACTGACGCTCGAGGAGACTCCGATCGTCTGCCACAGCTGCGTCTGGTGGCAGTCGAAAACCGGCAGGCAGGCGAACAAGAACCGTTGGATCGATCGTGCCGAGGACGATTTCGGACCCTGGGGGGCGCTCTACTACGACGACGACGGCCGAGTGATCGGATCGATGCAGTACGGACCGGCCCAGTTCTTCCCGCGCGCGTTCGAGCTGCCGGCCGGACCGCCCTCGGAGGACGCCGTTCTCGTTACTTGCGCCTACCTCGTTGACCGCACGAGCCCCTGGGTTCTCCAGTCGCTCTTTCTGGCGGCGATCGGAGAGGCAAGGGACAAGGGCGCGAAGGCGCTCGAGACGTTCGCGTACCGCTATCCCGAGGGCGAGTCACAGTACGAACGCTTCCAGGTGCACAAGACGATCTTCCCGCGCGACTTCCTCTCCGACTTCGGCTTTCGGACCGTTCGGACGGCGGGCCCCGTCGAGCTCGTACGGCTGGAGTTCGGCGGTCTGATCCCGGTCGCGGAAGGTCGTCGCGCGAAGGTGCTCCGGCTCGTCCGCGAGGCCTTCTCGCCGGCACCTGTGCCGCAGAGGCCGTAATCCGTCCGGAGACGCCTAGGCGGCGATGCTTCGCCAGCCGGAGCGGATGCTCGACGGTGTCGCGACCGTGAGCACGATCGGGCAGTTGATCGCCAGCTGAAGCTGGGGCATGACCGTGTCGTCAGTCGGGTCGGAGACGGCGATCACGAGGCCTCCTTCGGGCGTGAAGCGGACCGGCAGTGCCAGCAAGGATTCACCGAGCGCGCGCGACAACGTCCCGGCTGCGTACCGGTCGACCGGATTCGCCTCCAGGTTGACGAAGGGGACGCCCGCTTGCTCCGCCAGGGTCCGCGCCAGCTCGTCCTCGAAGACGAAGCCGAGGCGCACGAGGGTTTCGCCGAGGAATCCGCCGTTCAGCCGACGCTCGACGAGCGCCTCGCTGAGTTGTGCCTCGGTGATCAGCCCCTTTTCGACGAGCAATGCGCCGAGCTGGAGACGGGGCTTTTGCCCGAGGGGAACGGGATTGGGGTCGCTAAGCCGCATTGGGTGATTCATCGTCCGCAGCGCCGGATTTCTTGAATTTGGAGCGGAATCCGAAGTTCTTTTGCTTACGCGGGCACGGGTCGCCGCGCCGCCAGGAGCTCGGCGATCTGGATCGCGTTCAGCGCCGCGCCCTTGCGGAGGTTGTCGCAGGCGAGGAAGAGCGCGATGCCCCCGCCCTCCGCCGCTCGGTCGGCACGGATCCGCCCGACGAGTACCTCGTTCTCGCCGGCTGCGCCGCGCGGGGTCGGGAAGTCCTCGACCCGGACGCTCGGGGCTGCCGCGAGCAGCTCTCGGACTTGGTCGGGCGACAGCGGCTCTACGGTCTCGATCCAGACCGATTCGGCATGGCCGACCATGACGGGAACACGGACGCACGTCGCGCTGAGCGGCAGCTCGGGAAGCTCGAGGATCTTGCGCGTCTCGGCCCGCAGCTTCGTCTCCTCGTCGAACTCCTCGCCGTCGAACTCCCAGTCCATCTCGAGGTCGCCATCAGCGGGAAGCTGGGCGCGGAGGCGCTCCATCCGATCTGCGCCCGCTCCGGAAGCGGCCTGGTACGTAGAGAGCCTGACGCGGGCGACGCCCGCGGTCTCGTGCAAGGGCTTGAGCACGCACGTGAGCGGGATCGAGGAGCAGTTCGGGTTGGCGATGATGCCCTCGTGCTCGAGCGCTCGCTCGCCGTTCACCTCGGGGACGACGAGCGGGATCCCGTCCTGAAGGCGGTAGGCCGACGACTTGTCGATCGCGACCGCGCCGCCGCGAACGGCGTGGGGTACGAGCTCGCGGCTCGCAGCCGTGCCGACCGAGAACAGGCAGAGATCAAGGTCTCCTGCGGCCAGTGCGTCGGGAGTCGCCTCCTCGACCGTGAGGCCGTCTACCTCCGCGCCGGCGGAGCGGGCGCTCGCGAAAGCACGCACGTTCCGATAGCCGCGCTCCCGGAGCAAGCCGAGCGTGACCCGGCCGACGGCGCCGGTCGCGCCGACGACGCCGATTGCTTGGTCGCGTCCCACGCGGGGATTGTGCCTGCTACGTCTAGGGGCGCTCGTTGCGAATGAGGTCGTCATAGGTGCCCCGTTCGCGGCTCACCCGCCAGCTTCCTTGCTCGAGCACCACTTCCGCGCAAAGAGGGCGGGCGTTGTAGGTCGAAGACATGACGCGTCCGTAGGCGCCGGCGAGCTCGACCGCGATCAGGTCTCCTCGGCGCGGCAGCGGCAGCGTTCGATCAAGTGCCAGGAAGTCGCTGCTCTCGCAGAGCGGACCAACGAGATCGACCAAGGCGCGCTCGCGCTCGCGCTCGACAAGGACGGTGATCGGGTGCTCGGCGCCGTACAGGGCAGGGCGGAGCAGGTCGTTGCTGCCGCCGTCGCAGACGGCGATCGTCCTCCCGCCCGCGCGTTTCACGTGCAGGACGCGGGTCACGAACGTGCCGGCGGGGCCGACGAGATGGCGGCCGGGCTCCAGAATGAGCGTCGCCTCGACGCTGCCGGCCAGCTCGGCCAGCCTGGCGGTGTAGGCCTGGACGTCGGGCTCCGCGCCGCCGTCGTAGGCGATCCCGAGGCCGCCGCCGGCGTCGAAGTCCCGCAGCCGGATTCCAGCGTCGGCGAGCTCACGCCAGAGCTCCGCCGCGCGCTCAGCGGCCATGAGGACCGGCTCGGTGTCGAGCAGCTGGGAGCCGACATGGAAGGAGAGGCCGACCGGATCGAGCGCGTCGTCGGTCGCGGCCCGCCGGAATGCCTCCCTCGCGTCGGCCCGCTCGAGCCCGAACTTGCTCGCTGCTCCTCCGGTCGCCAGATACTCGTGGCCGCCCCCGGCGACGTCCGGATTAACCCGGACCGAGATCGGCGCCACGCGCCCGAGCTGACGGGCGGCGGCAGAGACCTCGTCGAGCTCCTCGAGTGACTCGACGTTGACGGAGCGGATCTCGGCCTCGACAGCCGCCCGGATCTCGTCATCGCGCTTGCCGACGCCCGAGAAGACGATGCTTGCGGGGGTGATGCCGGCTTTCCCGCATTTGGCGAGCTCGCCGCCCGAGACGACGTCGGCGCCGAGTCCCTCGGCTGCGACGATCGCGAGGAGGGCGAGCGCGTCATTGGCCTTGACGGCGTAGCAGGTCAGGTGAGGAACGTCAGGGAGTCCCGCTTCGAACGCCCGGATCCGCTCGCGGAAGCGGTCGAGGTCGTACGCGTAGAACGGCGTACCGACCTCCGCTGCGATCGTCGCGAGCCGGTGGCCTGACCGGCAACGTTCGCCGGCTCCCTGGCCCGCGATCACGCGGCGCCAGAGTCCACACTCGCCCTTGTCGAGGCTGCCAGCCTTGCCTGCGCGCGATCGCGGCCTCTGGCTTGGTGCTCGCGACCCAGGAACCGGGCAGCGGTACCGGCCAAAACCACTCGCTTAGTGCTCTCGCTCGCTCCCCGCGGAGGCAAGCTCGAACGCCTCGTGGAGGGCGAGCACGGTCCGTTCCGCGTCGGCCCGCTCGACGAAGAAGGAGATCTTGATCGGCGAGGTGACGATGAAGCGCGCCTCCACGCCGATGTCGCGGAGGGTCGCAAACGTGCGGGCCGCAATGCCGGGATGGCTCTTCATGCCGGCACCGATCAGGCTCACCTTTGCGAGCCCGTCGATGCGGTCGCAGTCTGCCGACGCGCGGTCCAGCGCACTCTCCGCGTCGCCACCGTCGCCAAGTGGCGCCGAAAAGACGATCTCGTCGCCGGTCTGGATGATCGTGTCGACGTTCACCCCGGCATCGGCGAGCGCGGCGAAGAGGTCGGCGCGGTCGACCGATTGCACGCGGTAGACGGCCTCGTCGAAGGTGTGGGCAACGCCGGAGATGATCGCCTTCTCAAGCATCCGCTCGTCTTCCTCGGTCACCCAGGTGCCGTCGCCGTCGCTGAACGTCGAGCGAACATGCAGCTTGACGCCGTAGTTTCGCGCGACCTCGACCGAGCGTAGCTGAAGCACCTTCGCACCCGAGGCGGAGAGCTCCAGCATCTCGTCGTAGCTGACGGCGTGCAGCTTGCGCGCGTTCGGGACCATCCGCGGATCGGCGCTGAAGACGCCGGCGACGTCGGTGTAGATTTCGCAGTGGCTGGCGGCGAGGGCGGCGGCGAGTGCCACGGCCGTGGTGTCGGAGCCGCCGCGGCCGAGCGTCGTGATGTCGAGGTCGGTCGAGACGCCCTGGAAACCCGCGACCAGCACGACCTTGTTCTGGTCGAGCGCCTCGTGGATCCGGCGGGCGCGAACGTCGACGATCTTGGCCTTGCCGTGGACGGTGTCGGTGACGATCCCCGCCTGACTTCCCGTGAGCGAGATCGCCTCGTCCCCGAGGTCGTGGATCGCCATCGCGGCCAGGGCGCAGGAGATTCGCTCGCCCACCGAGATGAGCATGTCCAGCTCGCGCGGCTCCGGGCGCGGAGAGATCTCGTAGGCGAGACGAACGAGCTCGTCGGTGGTGTCGCCCATCGCCGAGAGCACGGCGACGACGCGTGTTCCCTCTCCGTGTGCGGCCACGATCCGTGCTGCGACGTCCTTCAACTTCTGCGGGTCGCCGACAGACGTGCCGCCGAACTTCATCACCACCGTTCCGGCGCGGGACGTGGCCTCGCCGGCAACCGCGGGGACCGCTTCGTACTCGGTCGTGGACATCGGCCGAAGTGTAGGCGCCGTTTCTCCGCCACCCTGACCCCTTTCGGTAGGAATGGGGTGTGCGCTACCGTCAACTCGGCTCCAGCGACCTCGAGGTCTCCGAGATCGCGCTCGGCTCCTGGCTGACCTACGGGGGCGGGGTCGACGATGCCGCCGCCCGTGCCTGCGTCGACAAGGCCTTCGAGGTCGGCATCAACCTCTTCGACACCTCGAACGTCTACGGCCGCGGCGCCGCAGAAACCCTGCTCGGCGACCTCCTCGAGAACCGGCCGCGCGACTCGTACGTCCTCGCGACCAAGCTCTTCTTCCCGATGGACGACAGCGGTGAGAACCAGGGGCTCTCGCGGCAGCAGGTCTTCAAGCAGATCGACGACTCGCTCCGGCGCCTACGCACCGATCACGTCGACCTCTACCAGTGCCATCGCTACGACCGGCAGACTCCGCTCGAGGAGACGATGGAGGCATTGACGGAGGTTGTCCGGCAGGGTAAGGCGCGCTACCTCGGCTTCAGCGAGTGGACTCCGGAGCAAATTCGTGCGGCGCTCCACCTCAGCCCGCCTGACGAGAAGTTCGTCTCGAGCCAGCCGCAGTACTCGATCCTCTGGCGCGTGCCCGAGCACGAGGTGTTCCCGCTCTGCGCCGCAAACGGGATCTCTCAGATCGTCTGGTCTCCGCTCGCGCAGGGCGTCCTCACCGGCAAGTACAAGCCCGGCGAGCCGCCGCCACCAGGCACGCGAATGGGCAGCGAGCAGATGGGGTGGGCGATGGACCGCTTCCGCTCAGACCAGGTGCTCGAGGCTGTTCAACGGCTGCGCCCGATCGCCGACGGACTCGGGATCACGATGGCTCAGCTCGCGATTGCCTGGGTGCTGCGCGAGCCGAACGTCGCTGCCGCGATCATCGGCGCTTCGAGGCCGGAGCAGGTCGAGGACAACGCGGCCGCGTCCGGGATCGAGCTCGACGACGAGACGCTCGACGCGATCGACGAGGCCGTCGCCGACGCCGTGGTCTACGACCCGGTTTCCGTCTAGAGCTCGCGGCGGGCCAAGGCGCCGCTTGCGGCGCCGACCTGGAGGCCGGGGCGGCTTTGCCGCACCGGCCGTTTGAATCCGAATCAAGGTCCGGAGGCCCTCTGCTCAGATCTCGCGGCGGCCCAAGGCGCCGCGTGCGGCGCCGACCTGGAGGCCGGGGCGGCTTTGCCGCACCGGCCGTTTGAATCCGAATCAAGGTCCGGAGGCCCTCTGCTCAGATCTCGCGGCGGCCGGAGAGTGCTCGGCCGAGTGTTACTTCGTCCGCGTATTCGAGGTCCCCGCCGACCGGCAACCCGCTGGCGAGCCGCGTAACCCGCACGCGCCCGCGGAGGCGGTCGGCGAGGAAGGCCGCGGTCGCCTCGCCGGTCATGTTCGGGTTCGTCGCGAGCACGACCTCCTCGATCCCGTTTCGCTCGACCCGCCCGAGGAGCTCGTCGATTCGCAGATGCTCAGGCTCGACGCCGTCGAGCGGTGAGAGAGCTCCGCCTAGAACGTGGTAGAGCCCGCGATACTCGTGCGTCCGCTCGACCGAGATCAGATCGACCGGTTGCTCGACGACGCAGACGATCGTCCGATCGCGACGGGCGTCCTCGCAGATCGAGCAGAGCTCTTCCTCGGTCAGGTTTCCGCACTCCTTGCAGAACCGGACGCGTTCCTTCACGTCCTGAACCGCCGACGCGAGCGCAAGCGCCTCATCCTTGGGCGCCCTGAGCAGGTGGAACGCGAGCCTGTGGGCCGTCCGGGTGCCGACGCCGGGCAGGCGGGTCAGCTGTGCGACGAGGTTGTCGATCGCCGGTGAAACCACCGGCCAATTCTGCCTATGCGGACGGTCGCCCCGGCTCCGGAGTCAGCCTGAGCCCTCGAGCTCGGCGAGCTGCTCGCTCGCGAGCTTCCGCATCGCGTCGGCGAGCCGGGGCTCCTCCGAAAGCAGCCGATCGAAGTCTGCGCGGCCGAGCGCGAGGCAGGTAACGGGCGTCTTCGCGAAGACGCGCGCTCGCCGCAACCCGTCCTCCTCGAGCAGCGAGATCTCGCCAACCACCTCGCCGGGGCCGAGCTCGCGTTGCCGCCCGTGCGCCTCGGCGACGACCGTTCCGTCGCAGATCACGAACAGGCCCGCACCTGGCGTCCGCGGCTCGATCAGCACGTGGTTCGCAGGAAACTCCACCTGCGCGAACGGAGCGGCGAGCTGCTCCAGCGTCTCGTCGTCGAAGCCGGCGAAGAGCGGGCTCCTGCGGAGGAGATCGGGGACGGCCATCGCCCTTACAGGCCGGGGAGCCCGAGCCCCTGCATCCCGCCCATGGCGCCGCCGAGCTTCGCTTCGACGAGTTGCTGGGCCGAGCGCAGGGCCTCGTTGACAGCTGCCAACACCGTGTCGGCGAGCAGCTCGGGCTCGTTGGGGTCGATTGCCTCCGGGGAGATCGTGATCTCCGTGATCTCGAGCCCGCCGGTCGCCTTGACCTTGACCATGCCGCCGCCGGCCGAGGCCTCGACCGTCTCGCCGGCGAGCTCTTCCTGGGCCTTCGCCATCTGCTCCTGCATCTGCTGGGCCTGCTGCATCAGCTTCTCGAAGTCCATCGCCATAGTCAGTGCTCCTTCCGGCAGTAGTCAGTGCGTCTCTGGCGGCGCCCGGAGCCGCCATGCGGCGTCCTCAGTCGCGCCAATATGCCCGCATATTGATGCTCCCTGCGTCCTTGCGTGGCGACCCCGGGCACTCGCCAGAAACGCGAAACCACTACCGGAAGGAGCACTACTCCTCTACCTCGCGGGCGTCGAATGTCTCCTTGATCAGCGAAACCAGGTCGTCCTCGCCGGCCGGCTCTTCTTCGGGGGGCTCGCCGTCGCCGCCGTTCGCGCCGAGCTCGAAGGCAAGCGCGAGCCGCCGTCCGGTCACCTCGTAGAGCGCGTCGGCGAGCAGGGTCGCGTTCTTCGGCTCTTCCGCGAGCTGGCGGTGAAAGGCTGCATTACGGGGAAATTCGAGCGTCAGGGTGTCGCCGGCGAGGCCGGCCGGATGGGCCTCGCGTAGAACCGATGCGGTCGGAATCGACTTCTCCTCGACGGCCGGCAGAACTGCCCGTTGCCACACCTCTTGCAGCTGCTCGAGATCGACGGCCGGCGGCTCGCGAGCAGGTGCCTGCTCCGATGGTGTCTCCGGCGGACTCGTCCCGGTGCCAGGCACGGGGACCGGTCCGGACAGGCCACGCTCCTCGAGTTGCTCGAGGCGGTAGGCCGTCGCCTCGCGCGAGAGGTCCGCGGCCGGCCGCGTCACTTTCACCAGCGCCAGCTCCAGCGGCAGGCGCGGGTCGGCGCCCTGCCGCATGTCCTCGACCGCCACTGCCAGCAGGTCGCAAAGCCGCAACACGGTCGCCTCGCCGAGCTGGTTCGCCTGCTCGTGCAGCCGTTCGCGCACCTCCTCGGTCACGGGCAGCGAATCGGGCACGTGGCCCATGTGCTGGACAAGCAACAGATGGCGCAGGTGCTCCAGCAGGTCGGTGACGAGCCGGCCGAGGTCCTGCCCCTGCTCCGAGAGCTCCTCGATGAACGTCAACGCCCCCGCTGTGTCGCGATCGACGATCAGGTCGCAGAGACGGAAGAGCGCTTCCTCCTCGACCGCGCCGAGCAGCTGGAGCACGTCCTGGACGGAGATTTTCTTCCCAGTGGCCGCCGCGAGCTGGTCGAGCGTCGAGACCGCGTCACGGTAAGCGCCTCGCGCGGCCCGGGCGACGAGAGCCAGCGCCGCGTCGGGCACCTCGATCTCCTCGCCGTCGGCGACCCAGCGCAGCACCCGCACGAGCTCGGGCAGCCGCGGGCGCGCGAACACGAACGTCTGGCAGCGCGAGCGGACGGTCGGCAGCATCTTGGCGAGGTCGGTCGTGCAGAAGACAAAGACGAGGTGGGGCGGGGGCTCTTCGATCAACTTCAGCAAGGCGTTGAAGGCGGCGTCCGTGAGCTGGTGCGCCTCGTCGAGGATGTAGACCTTGTAGCGGCCCTCGACCGGCTGTAGGACGGCGTGGTCGCGGATGTCGCGGATGTCATCGATCCCTCGCTGCGAGGCGGCGTCCATCTCGACCACGTCGAGCGAGGTCCCGGCGGCGATTGCCCGGCAGATGTGACACTCGGTGTCGGGGTGGGAGGTTGGGCCCTTTTCGCAGTTCAGCGCCTTGGAGAGGATCCGCGCGAGCGAGGTCTTGCCGGTCCCACGCGGCCCCGCGAACAGGTAGGCCTGGCGGATCTGCCCGGCATCGATGGCGTTCTTGAGCGTGCGGACGACCGGCTCCTGCCCGACAACGTCGTCGAACCCCTGCGGGCGGTACTTCCGGTAAAGGGCGGCCACGGCTCGATGCTATCGCCCGCGGCAGCGGAGGGGTCAGCCGACTTCCGCGCAGCGAGCGATCTCATTTTTATGATGCCGCCCGTGGAATCGGGGTCGCTGAACACTCGGCGGTGGACGTTGGTCGCGGTCTGCGTGACGACGTTCATGTTGCTGCTCGACATCACGATCGTGAACGTCGCGCTGCCAAGCATCCAGCGCCGGCTCAGCGCCGACCTGACCGGGCTCCAGTGGGTCGTCGACGCATATGCGCTCGCGCTTGCAGCGCTGATCCTGACCGCGGGAGCCCTCGCCGACAGATTCGGGCGGCGCCTCCTGTTCATGTTCGGCGTCGTGGTCTTCACCAGCGCCTCGCTGTTGTGCGGGCTCGCCTGGAACATCACGGCGCTCGACGTCGCCAGGGGCCTGCAGGGGATCGGGGGCGCGGCGCTGTTCGCGACCGCGCTCGCGCTGATCGGACATGAGTACCGCGGCGCGGACCGCTTCAGCGCGATCGCCGTTTGGGGCGCCACCGTCGGCGCGGCGGTGGCTTCGGGCCCGCTCGTCGGCGGCATCCTCACCGACGCGCTGGGCTGGCGGTGGGTCTTCTTCGTCAACGTCCCAGTCGGGGCGTTTGCGCTCCTGGTCGCGCGGACGCGGATGACCGAGTCGCGCGACGTCGGTTCGGTCCGCACCGATCTCGCCGGGTTGGTTACGTTTACGACGGCGCTGTTCCTGATCGTCTTCGGGCTCCTTCGCGGAAACGCGGAGGGTTGGGCGAGCGGCTTGATCCTCTCGGTACTCGTCGCCGGTGCTGCGCTGTTGGTCCTCTTCGTGGTCGTCGAGGCGAGACAGGAACGGCCGATGCTGGACCTGTCGCTCTTCCGCCGGCCCGCCTTCGTCGGGGTCTCGGTCGCGACTTTTGCAATCGGCGCCGGTATGTTCGCGCTCTTCCCATACCTCTCGATTTACCTGCAGGACATTCTCGGCGCGTCGCCGCTGGGCGCCGGCCTTCGGTTTCTGCCCCTGACCGCCTTCGTGTTCGTCGTGCCGATCGCGAGTCGGGGAATCGTGGAGCGTGTACACCCGTGGGTGCTGGCATCGCTCGGCTTGCTGCTGGTGGCGATCGCCCTGCTGCTTATGCACGGTCTGACGACCGGCTCCCGCTGGACTGCGCTTCTCCCCGGTTTCGTGGTTGGGGGAATCGGCATCGGTCTTGCGAATCCGATCCTTGCCGCCGCCGCCCTGCGGACGGTCGACCCCGCCCGCTCGGGCATGGCGTCCGGGATCAACAACACCTTCCGGCTCAGCGGCGTCTCGATCGGAGTCGCCGCGCTGGGCGCCGTGCTCGAGGATCGCGTCTCCGCGTCGCTCGCCTCGACGGCGCACGTGCACAGCCGGACGCTGGCCGCTGCGGTGAGCTCAGCGGGAACACGTGCGGTCGGCGGCCGTCCTGGGCTGGCCCATTCGGCAGTGATCGCGTTCGTCAGCGGACTGAACGCGGTCCTGCTCGTCGGCTGCGCGATCGTCTTCGCCGGCGCCGTTGCGGCGGGCGTGTTGATGCGCGGGACGGCGACCGGTCCCGCTGCGGCGGCCGATCCGTCCCCGGCTGTCGCTGAAGAAAGCCGCGGCACCTGAGAGGAATTCTTAGCGCTGCTTCCTTCCGGATCTGACGCGGGCTCCCGTTCGAAGTCCGGCCGGCTTCGCCGGCCATTACGACTTCGAACGGATCGGAGTTCTACGAGGACGGCTGCGAGCCGATGCCGGCCAAGCCGGGATCGGCCTTGAAAACGAAAAGCCGCGGCACCTGAGAGGAATTCTTAGCGCTGCTTCCTTCCGGATCTGACGCGGTTCGAACACTCTCAGTGCCGCGGGCAACCGCATCGTACCCGCGCTACGCTCAGAACTGCCGGGGCGCGTAGCTCAGCGGGAGAGCGCCCGCTTCACACGCGGGAGGTCGCTGGTTCGATCCCAGCCGCGCCCACTGCACTTGGCAGTCGTCGAACCGGTCTACCGCCCCTCGAGACTAGGCTGGGTGGCGTGGCGCGGTCCTCTAGTCTGACGGCTCCAGCGGAGGCGGCGCTCGACTGCCTCGGCGTTGGGCCGGCCGACTCGGTACTCGTCGTCTGCAACGACGAACAGCGGGTGATCGCGGAGTCGCTCGTGGCAGCCGCGACTCCGCGCGCGCGAGCAGTGACGGTGCTCACATTTCCGGCCTTGTCGCGGCATGGTGAGGAGCCGCCGGCCGAGGTCGCTGAGGCGATGGCGCGCGCGGACGTCGTCTTCGCGCCGACATCCACCTCCCTCAGCCAGACGCAGGCCCGGATGGAGGCGACACGGCGAGGGGCGCGCATCGCCACACTGCCGACCATCACGGAGGAGATCTTCACTCGCGCGCTGCCCGTCGACTACGGGGGGCTCAAGCGAAAGGGCGAGTGGCTCGCAGCGCGGCTGACCGCAGCTTCGACCGCTCGAGTCACCTCCGCGGCCGGCACCGAGATCGTTCTCAGCCTCGGCGGACGGACGGGCCGCAGCGACGATGGCAACCTGCAGCAGCGGGGGATGTTCGGGAATCTCCCTGCCGGCGAGGCGTATATCGCGCCGCTCGAGAACGTCGGCGACGGCACGATCGTCTTCGACGGCTCGCTCGCAGGTTACGGGCGGCTCACTTCGCCCGTTGGAATCACCGTTCGGCGTGGCCGCGCGACCGATGCCGACACCGAGGCCGGCGACTGGCTCCTTCAGACGCTCGACGCGGGCGGCGAGCACGGCCGCTCGCTCGCAGAGCTCGGAATCGGCACAAATCCGGCGGCGATTCTTACCGGCAACGTGCTCGAAGACGAGAAGGTGGTCGGCACCATCCATCTCGCCTTCGGCACAAGCGCTGGCCTGGGCGGTGTCAATGTCGCAGGCGTGCACATCGACGGGCTGCTGCTCCGGCCCACGGTAGACCTCGACGGCCTCCTTGTGCTCGACGACGGACGCTTGCTCATTCCTTAGCAAGACCGGCACGTCACGCGATCGCGAGCGTCTGGGCGGTGAGGGTCACCCGGTTTGCGCACTGACAAGTTCCGCCCATTCTTCAAAGCCCTGCAATCGCTGCTGATCGAGAAGCCGACCAGGAAGCTGAAGTAAAGGGCGGGCCGTGCCGCGCCATTGATTCCCCTTCCATCGACGTGATACGCCTCTGGTGACGAGAGGAGTGCCCAAATGGGCCTCGCCCTAGCGGCTGCGTCGGTCGTGGTCGCGGTTTCAACCGCTGCGGCTGCAACCAGTAGCCCGATCTCATTCGCGCACCCCAAATTCTTTCCTGGGGGCCGCGGGCCATCCTCGGTTGCGGCCGCGGACCTGAACGGCGACGGGCATCTCGATCTCGTCACGGCGAACTCGGACTCGAACGACCTCACGGTCTTGCTCGGAAACGGCAGCGGGGGAGGCGGGCCGCCCGCTCCATACCCGACAGCGAGCTTTCAGCAGCGGTCGCATTGGGAGACCTGAACGGCGACGGGAAGCTCGACGCGGTAACGGCGAACTCCGACGCGAATAGTGTCTCCGTCCTCGTCGGCAAGGGCGACGGCACGTTCGCAGCCGCGACGTCGACGCCGGTCGGGCAGAGCCCGCAGATCGTCGCGCTCGCCGACCTCAACGGCGACGCCAGGCTCGACGTCATCACCGCCAACCTGAACTCGAGCGACGTCTCGGTTCTGCTCGGCAACGGCACGGGTGCTCTGTCGGCCGCAGTCGCGTACGCGGTGCCGAACAACCCGATCTCGGTAGCCGTCGGCGATCTCAACGGAGATGGCAAGCCCGACCTCGTCACTGCCGACTACGGCGGGCAAGCCTTCGCGGTCTTGCCGGGCAACGGTGGCGGCAGCTTCGGCACACCCGTCCTCCATGTGCTGCCAGGCCCACCGCAATCGGTGGCCGTCGCCGACCTCAACCGTGACGGCAAGCTCGATGTGGTCGCCGCGCTCCACGGGCAGGGGGCGGTCTCGACCTCGCTGGGAATCGGTGGCGGCGTATTCGCGGCATCGACCAGCTACGCGGCCGGCGGAAGCCCCCAGTTTGTCGCGGTTGCGGACGTGAACGGCGACAGTACGGGCGATCTGCTCGTCGCGAACTTCCAGTCGAACTCGATCTCGCTCCTCGCAGGTAGGGGCGACGGCACCTTTCAGAGCCAGGTTCAGCTGGGTGTCGGGGCGAACACCACACCGCACGGCATCGCCGCCGGGGATCTGAACGGAGACGGCAAGCCGGACCTTGCGGTCGCCGACGCTGGATCGAACACCGTCGCGGGTCCTGCTGAATAGCTCCGGTGCGCCCAACCCCGCCGCCTGCGTCGTCCCGAAAGTGACGGGCAAGCCGCTCGCCAAGGCGAAGACGGCGATCCGAGATCGACACTGCTCAATCGGCAGCATCCGCCGCGCGCGCTCGCATGCGTAAAGGGGAAACGTGATTGCCCAAAACCCGCGGCCGGGCGCGCGCCGGCCCTCCCGCGCCCGAGTAAACCTCGTCGTCAGCCGCGGCGGAATCTGACTGATGCGCCGGGATCACGGGTTCGGCCGCGCTCAGGCCGGCGGACGATAATCGTTGACCCTGCTCGGTCTCCGTACTCAGAACCGTGTGTTCATCCTGGTCTGACCGCCCTTCGCGGCCAGGTCATTAGAGCTTAAGCTTCAACGGACGGACCACGAACGACGCGTGGTTTGCGCACTGCCAAGTTCGGTTCGGCCCATTCAAAGCGGTTGGCTACGTCAAATCCGGATGATTACGGGGGTCGGCGTACCAACGGCGTCGGGAATGCTCGTGCGGCGCCTACCCGCTGGGGAGACGCGGTCACTCCGGGCGGCCCGGCACCCACCCTGTACTCCGTGGTGGCAGATCGGCGCGCCCCTCGATCTGCGCCCGTAGCTCCTCGAGGAAGCGGGCGCAGTCGGCGCGCAGGTCTTCAGAGACAAACTCGCCCGGAGGCTCGGACTCAGGCGCGGGCGCAGGCGGCCTTTCAGGCTCTTGCTTGGGGTCCAGAAAGCACTCCCCACTTCTCTGTGGAAACTGTGGATAACTCGTGTCTGTGTGAACCGCAGGCGCTGCGCGCTTAGGGTTCAAGCGGCGACGTCGCGGCGCGACTCTACGCGGTCGCGCCGGGCCCGCGAACCCCCCAAACGTTCGGGCAGACCAGACCCTCCGGGGGGCCGACTCGCCGCGAAACGGGCGCGTGACCCTGGTAGTCGTTAGAGAAGCCCACCCCCAATGTCCTCGTCGGGCATCTCCTGGACGTACGAAATGGCAGAGGCGAAGACGGTAACGCGCGTGTGATTGTCACCCTCGACGCGATTGAACAATCCGGCGGTCTGAGTGCCGAGTTGTTGGTTCACTTGGTCGAGATTCTCTGCCAGCGTCATCGACTCTCCCGAAGTGAACTGGACCTTCGCGGGCATCCGTAGCCTCCTTCTTTTGCCTGTCCGTCGAACTAGCTGACGCCGTACGTGCCTTCGTTCTCAGTAGCTGAAGCTGATGGTTCCGTACACCCGTGCCTTGTAGATCACGCAGTGCCCAAACAGCGAGTAGCGATAGTGCGTCAGCGTGACCGCGAAGCTGCCCGAGCCGCCCGACGTCGTGCTTGTCCCGACGTTCTGCAACGTGTCGCTCACGCGGTACTGCTGATTGGTGCAGTTCGCACCCGCGTTCAGCGTCGTGATCGTGCCGCCGTGGTGGGCGAACGTTCCCCTGATGAAATCGAGCGCACCACTCGGGCTGGTCGTCGCCATGCCGAACGAGCCACCGTTGACGTAGGTCGGGTTCGAGCCGAGCCGATCATGCTCGACATAGGCGTTCCAGACAGCGGCCTCGCCCGCATTGCCGCTTGCGCGGCCGGCAAAAGAACCGGCGGTCGAGGTGAAGGCGTACTCGTAGCCGACGATCGTGAAGCTGATCGAGGTGGGTGCCGCCGCCGCGGCCGAGGGAGCCACAAGTGCGGCAACCGCGACCAGGGTGGCGAGCGAGGCGCGAAGCGCAGCTTTCATCGGATCCCCTTCCTGGTTTCGTCGTGGTCGTGCCCGATATTTCTGCTCGAAAACGGAACTCGAAGCCCGGTTGGAGACGCCGGGGCTCGCCACCCCTACACAGACAGTGCGCTAGGCGATGTGCGGCGCTTCCTCCAGCAGCTCATCCTTTATGGAACCCTGTACCGCATGCTGCCAGAGCCGACGCCATTGCTTCATCACGTCGGCGTCTGAGTAGAACGCTTCGTTCTCGCGCTGGTAGGTTGCGAGATCCGGGTAGTTGATTTCCCATACGACCTCGTTGGCCGTGCCGAACGTAGGCGCCCACAGAGTCGGCGCTGCGAGCCCGAGCTTCTGTCGAAGCGCGATGACCTCCTCCGCGATCTCCATGTATTCACGGAACTCTCCGTAGAGAATTTGTTGACGAATCCGTTGCCGATACATGCCAGCCCCCCTTTTGTAGACCCGACGTCTAATCGTCGCCGATGTGGACGGAGGGCGCACTGCTCTCAACCGCGCCGCCCGTTCATCCCGGCTGGGTGCTTTTCTGCGGATGGACGGTCTCGCCGCGGGCGAGCATCGCGACGAACTGCTCGATCCGGCGGGCGCGGATATCTGCACGTTTGGCGGTAGCGATCCGATAGAGGATTGCGTAGCGGTTCTGGCTGTTGAGGGTGTCGAACATCGCAAGTGCCTTCGGGTCGGCGGCGAGCGCCTCGGCGAGGTCGGGCGGAACCTCGATGCTTGCCGGTCCCGCGTACGCGGCTTCCCAGCGGCCGTCGGCCTTTGCTCGCTCCACCTCCGCATGTCCGGCTGGATGCATCCGCCCTTCGGCTCGTAGGCGTTCGGCGATGCCGGTGTTTCGCTTCGACCAGGCGCTGCGTTTTCGGCGGGGAGTGAAGCGCTGGCGGTAGGTGGCCTCGTCGCGACGCCGGGCTTGGCCGTCGATCCAGCCGTGGCAAAGCGCCTCCTCGAGCGCCTGGTCGTAGGTGAGGCTGGTCGGTTCTTCCGTGCCTTTCTTGGCAAGCACCAACCAGACGCCGGCCGGGTCGGCGTGGTTTTCGCGGAGCCACGCTCGCCAGGCGGCGGCATCGCTCACGATCAGCTCCGGCAGCTCGTCGGGCATTACCCGAGAGCCTGACAGCCTTTATTTGTGAGCGCTCGATCTTAAGACACTGTCCGCGGATCCGAAGAACGCCGCGAACGAGCCGGCGATCGCTGTGACGACGAAGAGCGCCCAGATCTCGAGGAAGACGTCGACGAACCGACCGCCGACCGTCAGCGGATTCTTGATCTGCGACGAGACCGTCAGCAGCTGGACGGTGGAGAAGAAGACTGCGTCGCCGAAGCCGTAGATGTCGCCGCCCTTGACGCCGTGCTCGAAATACCACACCAGCACAGCGCAGATCACGTCCACGACCAGCGTCACTCCGAGGGCAAGAGTAAGACGGGCCAAGAGGCGGCGGTGACGCTCGCCCCATGTTGACAAGCGTCGAATCTCCTCGGTGATCATCGGCCGAGTTTCGACACCGGCCCGGACGCCGCCAATTGCTCTCACGAATCGAACGGCCAAGCCGATACTAGAATCGTGGACGCGGCGCAACTTCCAGCACCTCAGCTCGGCAGGATCCTGGTCGCTGCCGGCCTCCTCAGCGAGCAGCAGCTTGCTCAAGCTCTCGAGGAGCAGGCGCGAACCGGCCGCCGCCTGGGCGAGATCATCGTGCAGCGCGGGTTCATCTCGGGCCCTGCGCTCGCAAACGCGCTCGCAGAGCAGCATGGCGGCGTGCTGAAGACGGAGTACGGCTTCGCAAGCGGGCTCGGCGGCATCGTCGCGAGGCGCGCCGCCGCAGAAGGGGGAACCCCGGTCTCGCCGCTTCGGCCACCCGACGCGGCGGCGATCCCCCAGCTCCGGACGGCCGAGCCCTTCGTTACGCCCGCTGCTGCGGACGAGGGGGAGGGAGCCGAGCCGACGGAGCCGACGCCATTGCACAAGGAGCCGGCCCAGCCGCAGGCTCCGGCTGCGCCGACCCCCGCCCAGCAGGAGCCGCCCCAGCCGACCGCACCTGAGGAGCCGCCGCCTCAATCCGAGCTACCCGCGGAGCCGCCGCCGCTGCTCCACCGGGCGGAAACGCCGACGCCCGCCCTCGAGGAGCCAACGGAGCCGGCGTCCCCTCCCGCTGCGATCTCGCCGCTTGCGACTCCTCCGCCTCCTGAGCCTTCCGCGCAAGCGCCCCCTCCGCCCACGCCGGAACCCGAGCCCGTATTCGAGCCGGCGCCGCCCGCTGAAATTGCAGAACCCACGCCTGAACCTGTCGAGCTTCGTCCCTCGGCCCTGGAGCCAGTCCAGCAGATCTCCTTCACGGCCGACGTCTCGCCGCCCGAGCCCGAACCGACGCCGCCTGCCGAGGCAAATGAGCCCCTGCCCGAGCCTGTCGAGCTCCGGCCTCCGGCGCCGGAGCCGGCCCAGGAAGCTCAGCCACCCCCGCGTGAGCCCGAGATCTCGCCAGAGCCGACGCCCCTCGCCGAGGCCAGAGAGCCAGTTCCGGAGCCAGTCGAGCTTCGCCCCCCGGCTGCCGAACCGGTGCAGGAAGCACCTCCGGTGCCCGAACCCGAGCCGCAGCCCGAGCCCGAGCCCGAACCCGAGCCGCAGCCCGAACCCGAGCAACCGGTCGCGGCTGCGCCCGACGACCGCGACGAGCTGATCGAGTCCCTCCGCACCAGGATCGAAGCCCAAGAACTGGAGCTCGCCAAGCTCCGCGAGCAACTGGAGAAGGAAAGGTCCCGGAACGAGGTGCAGGTGCACGTCTGGCCGGAGGAACAGCCAACGGCGACCACCTCCGGGCCGGTGCAGACCGAGCACTACCTGCTGTGCGTGCCGACGACCGCTGGTTACGTCCTGCTCGACCGCGTCGGCGCTTTGCCGAGTATCGGCCACGCCGTCGACGTGCCCGAGGAAGAGGGACGGTTCACGGTCACGAAGGTCGTTCGACTGCCGCGCAACGGGCGACCCTGCGCATACCTTCAGCGCGCATAGCCCGCGCCATCTAGTAACTGTTCGCCAGGATCCTTTTCGCGACGGTTTTCTACGCCGAGCAGGGGGTAGGATCGGCGCTCGTGGATGCCCGGACGTCCTGGTCGAACCTTGCTGAAATGGACCTCCTCTTCGCGCGGTCCCGCCGCCGTGCTGCCGCTCGACGCTCCGACCCAGCAAGGCGCTCCGCGCTCGACTGGCGGACCGTTCGCGCCGTCGTCCTCGCGATCATGTTGCTTGGCTTTGCCACCGAAGGGTCGCGACTGGTCGAGAACGCTCCGGCAAAATCAACGGCCTCGAAGCAGGCTCGGTCAGTCCGCGCGACGTGCGGAATCCCGGCGGCCTACGTGGACGCCTTCCGCAAGGCGTCCCGCGGAACGGGCCTGCCGGTCTCGCTGCTTGCAGCTGTCGCGTGGGAGGAGTCGCGGATGAATCCCCAGGCTGTCTCCGGAGCGGGCGCGCGAGGCATGCTTCAGCTCATGCCGCGGACGGCGAGAGCGCTGACGACGGCGCCGGCTGACCCGCGAGCGAACATCGTTGCGGGCGCCCGCTATCTCAGGCAGCTTTTGAGCCGTTTCGACGGCAACCTGGAGCTTGCGCTGGCCGCCTACAACGCCGGGCCGACGGCTGTTGAGAAGCTCGGCGGCGCGCCCTCGCTCGGAACCCTGCGTTACGCCAAGAACATCGAGGCTCGCGCGGCCGGCCTCGCCGCTTGTTAGGTTCGGCGCCGGCCTAGCAGTCGGCGGTCCGCCAACGCGGCGTCGAGCTCGCGGGGCTTTGCTTTCGCGTCCTCGACGAGCTCTCCGAGGACCGCCATCAGTTCGCGAACGCCGTCGAGCACCTCGCGTCGGCGCTCCTCCAACCGTTGGGTCTCGGCCCGCAGGGTCTCCTGGTGTCGCTTGGCGCCTTCCTCGATCCGCCGGGCTCCTTCCTGGGCCGACTCCAGGACGGAGCTCGCGCGCGCCTCCGCCTCGTCCAGCAGCCGTCGCGCGGCTTCCTCCGCCTCCTGGCGGTGCTTCTTCGCGTAGGCCTCGACTGCCATCCGCATATCGCGCGCGTAGTCGTCTGCTTCCCGGCGTGACCGCTCGGCCTCAGCCGTCAGCTCCGCAATCTTCACCCCGGCGGATTCACGGGCTTCGTCGAGCAACCGGTTCGCGAGCTCTCGTGCGTCCGCACGGATCTGCTCGGCGGCCTCCTCGGCAGCGCGCAGGATTGCTGAAACATGCTCGCCAACGGCGCCGGACTCCGAAGCTCGGTCAGCGTCAAGAACAGGGGCATCATCCGTCCTGGACTTGTCCGTTGCTCCTTGCTGTTCAAGCTCGCTCATGGCCCCGGTGCCGGAAGCTAGAGCATCTGGCCGGACTACGCAACGAAACGAAAGGAGCGGCGAGCTTCGCTCACCGCTCCGCTAAAACCTGTGCCGCGTTACGCGGCGAGACGCTCTGAGAGCTTCGCTGCCGCCAAGGCGCCGCTTGCGGCGCCGACCAGAAAGGAGCGGCGGGCTTCGCCCGTCGCTCCGCTAGACCCGGTGCCGCAATTACGCGGCGAGACGTTCTGAGAGCTTCGCTGCCGCCAAGGCGCCGCTTGCGGCGCCGACCAGAAAGGAGCGGCGGGCTTCGCCCGTCGCTCCGCTAGACCCGGTGCCGCAATTACGCGGCGAGACGTTCTGAGAGCTTCGCTGCCGGAAAATTCCGCAGCTTGCGCTTGAGCTGTTCCGCAGACATTGATGCCGCCTTTCGTTGCCGCATTGCACGAAAACGCTTTCTCTTCGTCGGCGCGCTTCGTCGATCGCGTAATCCCTCGTTCTGGCCGGTGGCCACCGGCGAGCCGGCTGCTCCGATGCGGTAATTTCCGCCGCGTGCTGATCGCGGCTCTCTCGACGGGCCACAAGGTTGGGCTCGGGCTCGTCGGCCTCGCGTTTGTGGTTTTCGCGCTGGTTTCGGCCTTCCTGATCCCGGCGCTGCGGCCGGACTACCCTGGGAAGCGGGGACTGCCGGCCTTCCTGACGGTGTCGGTGGCGCTCTTCGTGGGCATGATGTTCGCCGTCTTCTTCTTCGGACGAGAGCCGAGCGAGAGTCACGCCGCGGCAGAATCGACGGCTACGTCGACCGCCACACCGACTCAGACAACACTGCCGACCACGACTCCCTCGACGACGGTGAGCACGACCACCGCGCCGTCCACCTCTCCGCCGACCACTGCGCCGACGGCGCCCAAGAGCGTCCCCGTCACAGAGGTCGAGTTCAAGATCGAGCTCCCGAGCACGACCCTCTCGACCGGGAGCTACACCTTTGATCTGATGAACAAGGGGGCCATCGCCCACGACCTGGTTTTCAACGGGCCCGGGGTCAGCAATGAGAAAACGCCGGTCATCGGCCCCGGGAAGACGGCAAAGCTCACCGTCGACCTGAAGAGCGGCACCTACGACGTCTATTGCAGCGTCACCGGCCACAAGCAAGCCGGCATGGACGTGAAGCTCAAGGTCTCGTAGCGAAGAAGGCCCGCGTGGCGGGCCTTCGACCGAGGCGGAGAGGGCGGGATTTGAACCCGCGATGGACCTTTCGGCCCATACGCGATTTCCAGTCGCGCTCCTTAGGCCACTCGGACACCTCTCCGGACCCGCAGCAGAGTACCCGGGCCGGGATTAGACGGCCGCACGGGCAAAGCCCGAGCGGCCTCCAGAAAGCGCCGCCAAGAGCGGCGCCTTGGACCACTCGGACACCTCTCCGGGACCGGAGCAGAGTACCCCGACCGGGATTAGACGGTCGCACGGGCAAAGCCCATGCGACCTCCAGGCGAACTTGCACGTCACGCCTATGGGCTTCCGCCCATGCGGCTGATCAGCACGTCCTTGGTGATGCCGTAGCGCTCGAGAAACTGCGCCGCTCGCTCGAGGTCAACCGGGTCGGGCAACGACCGACGGGCCTCCTCGGCCTCCTCTGGCAGCCCAGCCGTACTGAGGACGTCGACGACATGCTGCCTCGTGACCTGCGTGTCGATCAGCAACCTCCGTCACTGGACTCGGGATGCGTGGCGCACTCTAGTCTCACTCGTTCCCGAGCGGCTTCTGGCGGCGTCACCGATGACTTCTTTTTTGCCACGCGGTCTAACCACTGACGCGGTCGAAACCGATGGCCGCCACTTGTCATTGGAGAGAATGGTCGTTCGAGATCGAGAAGGAGGGATCGATGAGCCGAGTGCGTCTCCTCGTGGGTACGCGAAAGGGCGCGTTCGTCCTGACGTCGGACGGTACGCGTGACGATTGGAATGTCGAGGGCCCGCTGTTCGCGGGGTGGGAGATGTACCACCTGAAAGCTTCGCCGGTCGATCCGGGCCGGCTGTACGCGTCTCAATCCACCGGTTGGCATGGCCAGGTCGTCCAGCGCTCCGACGATGGAGGGAAGACGTGGGAGCCGGTCGGCAACGAGTTCGCGTACGACGGCGTCCCCGGCACGCATCAGTGGTACGACGGCACGCAGCACCCCTGGGAATTCGCACGCGTCTGGCACCTCGAGCCGTCGCTCACGGACCTGGACACGGTGTTCGCGGGCGTCGAGGATGCAGCACTCTTCCGTTCGGTCGACGGTGGGCAGACGTGGCAGGAGTTGTCGGGTCTCCGGGATCATCCGACGGGCGCTCAATGGCAGCCCGGCGCCGGCGGCCTATGCCTGCACACGATCCTCATCCATCCCGATGACCCCCAACGGATGTTCGTCGCGATCTCGGCGGCAGGCGCCTTCCGCACGGACGACGGCGGCGAGACCTGGCGCCCGATCAACCGCGGGCTGCGTTCGGGCGAGCTGCCGGACGAGGACCGGGAGGTCGGGCACTGCGTCCACCGGATCGCGATGAACCCGTCGCGCCCGGACGTGCTGTTCATGCAGAAGCACTGGGACGTGATGCGAAGCGACGACGCCGGCGAGTCGTGGCACGAGGTGAGCGGGAACCTTCCCTCCGACTTCGGCTTCCCGATCGCGGTTCACCCCCATGAGCCGGACACGGTCTACGTGGTGCCGATCAAGAGCGACTCCGAGCACGTTCCGCCCGACGCCAAGCTCCGCGTCTACCGCAGCAGGACGGGCGGGAACGAATGGGAGGCGCTCACCGACGGCTTGCCGCAAAGCCACTGCTACGTGAACGTGCTCCGCGACGCGATGTCGGTGGACGACCTCGATCCCGGCGGCGTCTATTTCGGGACGACTGGTGGCCAGGTCTACGCGTCGCCTGACGGCGGCGACAAGTGGACGGCAATCGTGCGCGATCTGCCTGCCGTGCTCTCGGTCGAGGCGCAGACGCTGCCGTGATCCGCGTCATCCTTCCGCAACACCTGCGGACCCTTGCCGGCGTCGACGGGGAAGTCTCCCTCGACGACCAGGAGCAGCCGACGCAGCGCACGGTTCTCGATGCGCTGGAGGCGAGCTACCCCGCCCTTCGAGGGACGATTCGGGATCATGGGACAGCCAAGCGCCGGGATTTCATCCGCTTCTTCGCGTGTGGGCAGGACATCACGCTCGATTCCGCAGACGATCCGCTGCCGGAGGAGGTCGCCTCGGGCGCCGAGCCGTTCAGGGTGGTTGGGGCAATGGCAGGGGGCTAAGTCGGCGACTCTGCTGACACGAGGCCGCTGGCTGAGCATCCGTGGAGAGGATCGGCGCGCCCGCTCATGCTTCAGGCGTCAGGACGCTCGCGCAGACCGGCGTCCTTGGCTTGTGTCCTTGCTACAGAAAAGGCGACGGGCCTACCGGCGACTGGTGAAACGCCTGATCGCGCGGGTGATCAGCCAGGTCACAACGAGTGCGAGAAGCGCGAGCGCCGTGAGATTGATCGTGCCGACGAGCGCCCAGCCCCAGCCCCACTGGGGGCGTGACCAGAGCCACACGTACGCCATGAGACCGAGCCACGTCAGGAAAACGAGCATGAACGAAAGAGCAGGTAGGCGTCGAATGGTCGGGACCGTATCGCCTTATGGCCGTCCAGCTTCGGCGCCTGGACCCCCCGCGTCGGGCGGTCTGCTCAAGTGACATTCCGGGACGCTGGCCCACGTCAGGCTGCCCCCACCGGGCGTACGCTTAGCCAACGCCGCTCTTCGCCCTCCTTGCCTCGGCAGCGTGCACCCTGGTAACAACGTAATCCGAACGAGCCGCCATGTCAGAAGCCCAAGTCTTCATCGACCACCTTACGATTCCGGTTCGGGACCCCGAGGCGAGCCGGCGCTTCTACCGGCAAGCGCTCGCACCGTTCGGCGTCGAGGAAGTCGAGCTTGAAGGAGGCGTCGGCTGGGGGCCGCCTAGCCGCGTTGACTTCTTCATCAGACAGGGCGAGCCGACTGCACCGCTGCACCTAGCGTTCGCCGCGCCAGATCGGGCAACGGTCGATGCTTTCCACGCGGCGGCGCTCGACGCCGGGGCGACGGACAATGGCCCTCCCGGACTCCGGCCGCGCTACCACGAGCACTACTACGGAGCGTTCGTACACGACCCCGACGGCAACAACGTCGAGGCCGTCTTCCACGGTCCCGAGTCGTCTCTGCCGCTCCCAGAGAGCACGTCGTAACAGCGGAACGTCAGGGGACATTCCCGCACGCTGGGCCATGCGAGCTAGCCCTCTTTCGGCGGCTACCAAGGAACTCGACGTACTACGGAATCGTCCGGATGATCTGAACCAGCTCCTCGCGCCGGTAGCCTTGCTCGCGGGCGAATTCAAGGAGCTCCTTAGTACGGGCAACAACGGCGCCCCGTTCTCTCGTGCCGGCGACGGTGATCCCACGACCGCGGCGGAACTCGAGCAGCCCCTCGTCACGTAGGAGGCGAAGAGCACGGAGGACGGTGTTCCTATTCACAGCAAGCACGGCCGCGAGGTCCCGCGCCGGCGGCAAGCGTTCGCCCGGCAGCGCCTCACCCTCGGCGATCGCGCGTCGTAGCTCGGCAGCGACCTGATCGTGGAGGCCGAGTGTCTCGCTGCGGTCAAGCTTGACCTTGAGCATGGTGCTAGGGATACTAGCTTCATCGACCCGACCTTCATAGACGTCAGCAAACTTCGCCAAGGCCGGCTCTTTGGCCCATCACGGCCACACCGGCCGCGCGAGTGGCTGACGGCGCTAATCAAGGAGGCGCGCGAGCGGGCGCGACGGCGAAGGCTGCGCATCGCAGCCGGACTCTTCGTTGCCGCTCTTGTGGTCCTCAGCGTCGGGTTCGGTGGAATCTTCAACCACGGCGGCGGCGGGGGCACGACGCCGGAGCGGCAACCGTCAATTCCCGCACGGGCAACGGCAGCGGCCGGGCCGGTCGCAAACGGGCCGCTGACGCTGCTCGCCAACCATCACGTCCCGTACGACGACGAACAGGTCGCAGCGGTCGGGGTGTTCGGGGCGACGGGGGCTGTCTTTCACTGTTCAGCCATGAAGGGTTGCTACGAGCTGACAGGCTTTGCCTGGTCACCGAATGGGCGCTGGCTCGCCATCGGTGCGGACACGGTAAGCATCGCCAGCGACTACAACGGGCTGCACCTGTACAACCTCGCGACGGGGCGTGACATTCGTCTCGCGACCGGGCACGTCGCGCAGCTCTCGTGGTCGCGCGACGGCTCGAAGCTCGCCTACGTCGCCGCCTCTTTCATGGCGCCGAGCGAGATCTACGTTCGCGACCTCACAGCACCGGCACCGGCGAAGCTCCTGAAGACCGGAACCGCGGGCCGCGACGCGTTCCCGACCTGGTCGCCCGACGGCCGCCGCATCGCATTCGCGACAAAGTCCGCCGACGGGCGTTGGTCCGTATCGACCATGGCGACCGATGGAAGCAACCGCCGTGTCCTCGCGCGCGGAGGCTCGCCTGCCTGGTCGCCTGACGGCCGCCTGATTGCCTACCGCGGCCGCTGTGGGCGCATCAGTCTGATGACGCCGGACGGCAGACGCGTCTTGCCCGCGCACGCCGGCCGCGGCGCGTGCAGCGAGATCGGCGTCGCCGGCGCGCCTGTCTGGTCACCGGACGGCAGACAGATCGCGATGGCAACCCGATCGGGTACGTACGTCATGGGTCGCGGCGGCGGCCACCTCCATCTGGTGACGCCCGAGGACGGGCTAGGCACGTGGGGTACCGGGCTACCCGCCTGGCAACCCGTCCCGAAGCGCTAGAGCCTGTCCCATAGCAACAGCTCCCTGCTGGTGCCCTGGTCTAGCGCCGCGCTCGGGTGCATTCCCGAACACTGGCCCGGGCGACGGACTAGCCGTCCGGCCTTACGCTCCGCGGGAAGAGGCGGGGGGCCAGCACGACGGGAGAGAGCACCGCCGCTGTAGCCGCGAAGACGATCCAGTATTGACTAAATCATCAGGCCGAAGCGACAACCTCTCGGACCTCGACGCCATCGAGCGTGACGTCGTCGCGCGCGTCAGCCGCGATGGCGCTTATCCGATCGCCCGCCGCGCGTGCGTTCTCCTCCGACTCAAAGATGATCATCGAGAGCCCGTTCGTCTCCACGCCGCCGGTCGTCCACGTCCAGTAGCCCGTCTTGAACCCGGGCGCGCCCGAGACCTGTGGCACAACTTGGCTGTTGAGCACTTCCCGAGTGCGGTCGGCATTGTGGATGGTCACGCGCACGACGAGAGCATGCATCTCCGCCTCCTTTCGCGCTGTTTCTGGAGCGGCGAGCTTAACGCTGGTCGCCGCACCTTGATGCAGCGGTCGGTTGAGCGAACTCTTCAACCCTGGCGCGGGCGGACGAAGCTCGGGCTTCATTCCCGAACACTGGCCCAGTCAGGGGGCTAAATACCGCAATCGCGCAGTGCCGTCTTCGTAGATGTGGACAGCGAAATCACGCTCAACCTTCACCCCGCCCGATAGATGAAGTTGAACACCGAGTTCCCATACTGCTCCCACGCCTCTTCCCACACGTCGGCGTCGAATCCATCCGCAGACTAGTGCTGGTGCCGCTTTTGCATGCGATCTCTATGCATGAACGACGCGATAAACCCTCCGACGGTTGCGCCGAGAACGGCGAAAACGCCAAACGCAAGAAGCAAAAAGGCTAGAAAGACGAGGCCTCCAGGATTGAGATCTTCCGCAAGAGCCACGTCGTCTGTGATCACCAAGACCGGGGCGAGGACGAGGACATAGGCAGCTATTCCGGCTATTACTCCTGCAGCTAACCGAGAGCCTCGCCGGATCGAGAGCGCACCGAGCGCGCTCCCCAGTGCGAGCCCGATGCCAGCTCCTAGGAATGAGCTGAAGGCTTCGTCGAGCGTTGCCGAGGTCGGTCCGACGTGCGACGTTGCTTGCGCGTGGCGCAGGAAGACAACGGCAAGGGCGACCCCGAGCCCCGCGGCGAGGGCCGTCGCGAGGGCGATTCGACGAAGATCCAAGCGATCTTTGGTCAGCGTCGTACGGCCAGTCACATCTGGAGTGTGCCCGGCCATTTTGCCCCGATCGGACGCCGCGCCCGCGAGGGCTGCGGCTCCATCCTGTCTGCTCCATCCTTTCTAGCTAGCTGCGCGCGGCTTCGCTCAGGCAGGAGCGGCGGAAGCCGCCGCTGCCGAAGCCTTCCCCTCCCAGTAGCGGTTGAGAGCTCCCTGCACCTTCACAAACCAGACGATCGCCGGGATGATCAGGATCCCGCCCGGGAAGAGCCAGAGGCCGGTCCAGCCGCTCATGGGCCGCCGCTGCCTGTCCTTCTCGTACATCTTCCCGACCTCCGATGGGATCACGAATGCCTCCACCGGGTTGAGCAGGATCCAAATGACGAGGCCAAGCACCCCGCCGAGGCCCTCGCCCGTGTGCTGCTTGATCTCCTCCTGGGTCTTGAAAACCCAGTACCACGAGTAGAAGTGGAGCGTGACGATGAACATGAGAATCCCGAAGCCGATTCCACGCGGCCGGCCGGGAGGGCCTGTGTTGCCGGACGTGCTCATTGATGCCTCCTCCGTCTGGGCGACTGAACCACGCTCGAGGCCAGGGGTCAACCGCGCGACCGCGCTGATGGGCTCGTTGTCGCCAGCTCGACCGATTGAGTAAGGGCGGCAACCCCTGCTTGTACTCCGTCTTGAAAGGGAGGAGAATCGTTCGTCGGGGCCTCCTTTCCCACCTCATCGTGGCATGGCGCGGGAGAGCGCTCGCACAACCAAGGTGGCAGAAAGGAGCGGGAGATCAACTTGTCGACGAGGCCGCGGCCGCTCCTCGGCTATGCCCGCTGGCCGTCATGAGCGTACGGCTGCTCTTTGCGGTTGTGGCCTTAGCCGGAAGGAGGAGGGGCAAATGAGGAGGCAGGCTCCCCGTCTAGGCCCGGCTAAGCAGTCTCCACGGTACGCCGCCTTGGTAGGCGGAATCGTCGGACTGCTGATGCTCGTCGGGCCGTCGCAAGCGTTGGCGTCCACCGGCTGGTCCGCCTCAGTCCGGGTCGATCCTGCCTTTTTCGGGAGCTCGGTGTCGTGCCCTTCGGCGTCGTTCTGCGTTGCGGCGGGTGACAGCGGCGGGGCCGGCGGCGTCGCGACCTTCAATGGAAGCTCGTGGGGCGCGCCTGCCAGCATCGACACGTTCCCGCTCGCCTCGGTCTCCTGTCCTTCGTCGACGTTCTGCGTCGCGGTCGACTTCAGCGGCAATGCAGTGACGTTCAACGGCAGCTCGTGGAGCGCGCCCACAAGCGTCGATCCAGCCGGCTTGCACTCGGTGTCGTGCCCGTCGGCGTCCTTCTGCGTGGCGGTCGGCGATAACGCAGTCACCTTCGACGGCAGCTCGTGGAGCGCCCCCGTCAGCATCGACCCCTCGAACGATCTCGCCGCTGTGTCCTGTGCATCGGCATCGTTCTGCGTGGCCGTCGACTACGAGGGCAACGCATTGATCTTCGACGGCTCTTCGTGGAGCGCGCCGGCCAGCATCGACGCCGCGGACGGGCTCGCGTCCGTGTCGTGTGCGTCATCGTCTTTTTGTGCGGCGGTGAGCTCAGGCTCAGGCGGTGACGCGCTGACCTACAACGGCTCTTCGTGGAGCTCGCCGACGAGCATCGATGCCAACCATGGGCTCGCGTCGGTCTCGTGCGCATCATCGTCTTTCTGCACCGCCGTCGACTTCAACGGCCGCGCGTTGACCTACGACGGCAGCGTGTGGAGCGCCCCAGCCCTTGTCGGCGGTGCGCAGGGTCTCAGGTCGGTGTCGTGCGCGTCTTCATCCTTTTGCGCCGCGCTGGACAGCACCGATTTCGCGGTCACGTACAACGGCAGCTCCTGGACGGCGCCCGTTGTTCTGGGGGGCGGATCGGACAAATTGTCATGCCCCGCGGCGTCGTTCTGCGCGGTCGTGGACTTCTCGGGGCGGGCACTGACGTTCAACGGCAGCGCCTGGACCGCTCCCGTGAGCATCGACGGTACGAACAGACTGGTCGCTGTCTCCTGTCCGTCGGCGTCCTTCTGCGCGGCGGTTGACGGGAGCGGCAACGCTCTGACGTACAACGGATTTTCGTGGGGCGCGCCAACCAGCATCGACGGCACGAGCTTTCTCATGTCGGTGTCGTGTTCATCGGCGTCGTTCTGCCTCGCCCTGGACGTGAGCGGGCGGGCGTTGACCTACAACGGTTCTTCGTGGACCTTGCCAGCCCCCATCGGTCTGATCGCTGGACCTAACTCTCTGTCATGTCCGTCGCCATCCTTCTGCGCTGCGGTTGACGGGAGCGGCAATGCCGTAACGTTCAACGGCGGCTCGTGGAGCTCGCCTGCGAGCATCGACGGCACGCACGCCCTCACCTCCGTTTCGTGTCCCTCGTCGTCGTTCTGCATGGCGGTGGACTTGAGCGGAAATGCGGTGACGTTCAACGGCGGCTCGTGGAGCGCGCCTGCGAGCATAGATCCCACCGCCGTACTTTTCTCGGTGTCGTGCCCGTCCGCGTCCTTCTGCGCGGCGGTGGGCGATCACGCGGTGACCTACGACGGGAGCTCGTGGAACACGCCGGTCGACATCGACCCAAACACGCTCATCTCGGTTTCGTGTCCGTTGCCGTCGTTCTGCGCGGCGATGGATTTCGAGGGCAACGCGGTGACGTACACCGTGAGCCCCAAGGCCGATCAGACGATCATCGTCACGGCTCACGCGCCAGCGACGGCTGTCTCTGGCACCAGCTTCACGGTCGCGGCAACTGCGCCCGCCGGTGCCGTCGTCTATTCGAGCTCCGGTGTCTGCTCGAACGTGGGCGCCACCTTCACGATGACGAGCGGCACCGGCACCTGCACCGTGAAGTACGACCAGCCCGGAAACGACAGCTACAACGTCGCGCCGCAGGTGGTCGAAACGGTTAGTGCCGCGGTGCCGAGGTTCACGCTCACGATTGCGAAGGCGGGTGGGGGCAGCGGGACAGTGACGAGCAACGCCGGCGGGATCAACTGCGGCACGACTTGCGCGGCTGACTTCGACTCGGGTACGAGCGTCACGCTCACGGCGACCCCTGGCGGAAGCTCGACCTTCGCCGGCTGGAGCGGCGCCTGCAGCGGCAGCAGCTCATGTACGGTCACGATCGACGCCGTCAAGACCGTGACCGCCACCTTCAGCCTGGTTGCGCAGAAAGTGTTCTGCATCGTCCCGAACGTGAAGCGCAAGCCACTGGCGACTGCCAAACGTCGAATCGTCGCCGCCCACTGCCGCACCGGCAGGGTCAGGAAGGCGAAGTCGACGACCGTGCGAAAGGGCCGCGTGATCTCGGAGAGGCCGAGGGCGGGGAAGAAGCTGGTGCGCGGCTCGAAGGTGAACCTGGTCGTCAGCCGCGGCAAAAGCTAGTGGCGCTTTCCGCGGTTCCTCTTCGAGCAGTCCTTCGAGCGCGCTAGCGAGGACTGTTGCACTGCTCCGCGCCTGGCCAAGCTCTGTGCTTGCGACCCGTTTTGCGCGTCCATAGCGTCCATAACGGTCGGTTGAGGAGGCGGTGAGGATGGAACTCGAGGGCCGGCGTAAGGAGGCGGTGTGGGTGGGAGAGCATCGCCTCGGCAAGCAACTTATGCGTGAGCAGGATGTCGTTCAACGCCATCGAGAGGACGGCGACCCATCTCGCGAGCGGGTCCTTGGCTGGCAGCGCCCGGCCAAAATTCAAGATTCCCTCACGGGTTGACACTTGCAATGAAGCTAGCGCAACGTCGTTGCTCGTTGACGAGTCGCTGCACTCGCGCGCCGCCGTAGACTTTTCGGTTGCCGCTCCGGCCCCGGAGGGAAGTAGGACGACCTCGCAGGGTCATCCGAGGACAATCTTCAAGCGGGCGGTCGAACGCGGCAACCTCTTCCTCGCCGAGGCGACGGCGCGAGAGATGGGCAGGCTCAGTCTCGCCGACGCCCTGGAACTGACCGCCCTAGTCGCCAACAAGGAGCCACGCCGGAATAGCCGCTTCGCAGCCCGGTGGCTCGCGATCTATCTCGACGAACGAGAGGCGACGATTGAGGAGGTGTCGCTGATCGCGAGCTGCCTCGTCGCACTCACCGGCCCTCCCTGGCTGGACCTGGGACGTGGGCAAAAACGGACAGCGATTCGGCCTTCCGTGAAGACGCGCGTGTAGACGCTCAAGGAGACTCGCCGAAGCCCGATTGCAGGAACTCAGCGAGATTGGGTCGGCCTGAAACTGGCGCGCGACTGGCGCGCGGCACTCGATTAGCAGCGGATTTGTGCGTCGTCCCGGTTCGGGTAACCGATGCGGTCCCGCATCGGCTCCACGGCCCGGCGCTGGTCCCACGGAACCCGTCCGGTAGTGCTCGCGCTCTCGCTCTCGCTACAACGCGTTCGTCTCGCCTGCCCTTATTCGTCGGCGTGTTCCTCCATCCATCTCTTGCGCTCCTCGCTCTCTATCCATCTCTTGTGCTCTTCGTCGAACGCTCTCTGGTCTTCAATGGCCTCGGCGGCCTTTTCCTCCGACTCCTTGGCAAACCAGTCGTCGAGGCCCTGGGTGACAGCCTCAGGGTCCTCCTTCGCGAACCGCTTGATCCCGATGTATTCGCTGAAGCTCGGAAACAGCACTTCGAGGAATACGTTCGGGCGACGCCACGGAATGAGTGGCGGGGGAGCGAGATACGGGGCTAGTCCAATCCGAACGTTGTCGATCGCGCGGTGCATCCACGGGCGCGCGCCGACGGGTCGCTTCCTCCATTCCTGGGCATCGGAGAGGAAGTAGAGAGCAGTCCCTAGTCGCTGGTCGAGATCGAAGTCGTTTAGTGGTTGGGCGCGAAGACGGGCCTCGCGGAGTAGGCGCGTTACCTTGTCGAGCGGGTCATCCGGCATCTGACTCACCTGAGTTGTGAACGTCTCCGTCGAGCGCGGGAGCGCCCTGTCGGCATCGTCGACGAGTGTCGCTGCCTGTCGTGCGTTCTCTCCGTCGATGTCGCGCTTCTTGAACCACCACGTCGCGAGGAAGGAAGCGATAGCCGCGGCGACGCCGATCAACAGGGTGGCAAGAAGTGGAACCCACCAGGGGGTTCCGCCCTTCTCGATGATGACGATCCTCGAAGGCACTGAAAGCATCGAATCAATCCTTCCGTGCGCGCCAGTTGCGCGCCAGTGAGCGCCAGTCTCAGGCGGTCTCTAGCGGTTTCAGGCGGTAAAGCGAGAACCGGCGCTGAGAAGGCCGAGACCGCTTCGCAGCGGGATTCGGCTTGAGAAGCGGAGGGGGAGGGATTTGAACCCTCGTCGGACGAAACCGCCCGAAACGGTTTTCGAGACCGCCGCATTCGACCGCTCTGCCACCCCTCCACGGAGCCGTACGGCCAGACGGCAGGGTAGCCGCTGTCTCTCACGGACGTGATGCGCCGGCGTTTGCCGCCGGAGCCGGGCTTCGCCCGGCGGGAGGCGAGACGCGAGTCGCAAAAACGCAGCGAAGGAGAAGGGGGCAATACGGGGGGAAACATGGTTTCCCCCCGTACGAGTGAGCCGGCGGCGCAGCCGCCGCGAACGGCGAGGCGGAGAAGGAGGGATTCGAACCCTCGAGGCAGGGATTTTCCCCACCTAACGCCTTAGCAGGGCGCCGCCTTCAGCCACTCGGCCACTTCTCCGAACGTGCAACAGGGTACCGCACCCACCTTCGATCTCTCGCCAAATCACCCTTCGGGGGCATGGCGGGAAGGCGCTGCCGAGGCATGCTGATTAGGCCGGCTCCCCTCGAATCACTCCCTCCCGGCATTCGCGTCGCCCGTCTGTGTTCAACATAGGCGGGCTTCGCTGCTTCTAGGGGTCGATGCCTCCCTCGCCGGCTCGGACCGGCTTTAGTTAGCGCCACACGATGCGAGTGGGCCGCCACGAGGTCAAGATCTCCAACCCGGAGAAGCTCTTCTTTCCCGAGCGCGGGCTGACGAAGGCCGACCTCGTCCAGTACTACGTCGATCTCGCGCAGTGCGCGCTCAACCACATTCGGCGTCGCCCCTTTCACATGAAGCGTTACCCGAACGGCGTCGAGGGCGACTATTTCCACCAGAAGCGCGTGCCTGCGCACCCGGACTACGTCGGCGAGCAGTTCGTCCGCTTCCCGAGCGGGCATTCGACAATCTTCGCCGTGATCGACAACGCGGCCGCGCTCGCGTGGGTCATCAACCTCGGCTGCATCGAGCTGCACACCTGGCACTCGCGCGTCGACGACATCGAGCGGCCCGACTACATGCTGATCGACCTCGATCCGACCACGGACGGGCAGTGGCAGGACGTCCTCGTAATCGCGCTCGTCGTCAGAGAGGTGCTTGACGAGCTCGAGCTGCCGAGCTATCCGAAGACCTCCGGCTCAACCGGGCTGCACATCCTGACCCCGGTCAGGCCGGAGCTCCCGTTCCCCGAGGTGCGGCGGTTTGCGAAAGCTGTCGCGCAGGAGGTCGAGCGGCGCGTGGGCGACCAGCGTGTGGCGACCACGACCTGGAAGGTCGCCGACCGCAAGGGCGTCTTCGTCGACTACGGCCAAAACGCGCGCGACCGGACGATCGCGTCCGCCTACTCGATCCGACCGACTCCCGACGCGCGCGCCTCGGCGCCGCTTCGCTGGGACGAGGTGCCCGGTGTCGACCCGGCTGCATTCACGCTGGAAACGATGCGAAGGCGGCTCGAGAAGGTCGGCGATCTGACCGCCGGAATGTGGCGCCGCCGGGTTTCGCTCGCGTCGCGCTTCGCGGCGCTGGACCTCGAGCCGGCCGATCCCGATCGGTTCGACGACCGCTCCTGGCATACGGCGCTCGAACCGTGGGTCTGAGCTAAGCCCGGTCCGCACGAAGACGGACGCGCGGGTCGAAGGCTGCGTAGAGCAGGTCGACAACGAGGTTCGCCGCGATTACGACAACGCCGGTGAAGATGACAATCCCCTGCAAAACGGGCCAGTCCTCACGGCCGATGCTTTGCCAGGCCTCGTTGCCGAGACCGGGGAGCCCGAAGACGACCTCAACGTAGATCGCGCCTCCGAGTGCGATCCCGACGTCCATGCCGACCATCGTCACGATCGAGAGGAGCACGTTTCGCAGGACGTGCCTGACCAGGACCTGTGTCTCCGTGGCGCCTTTGGCGCGGGCCGTGCGGACGTAGTCGCTCGACAGCTCGTCGATCACCGAAGCCCGCACCATTCGCGTGTAGAGCGCGGCGAACATGACCGCGAGGGTCACACAGGGAAGGACGAGGTGATACGCCCAGGCGCCAAGCCCACCGCAGGGGGCCGCGACCGGGGGCGAGAAGACCTGGCAGTAGCCCTGGATTGGAGCCCAGCCGAGGCGGAAGCCGACCAGGTACGAGAGCACCAGCCCGACCACGAGCGGGTGGACGCAGAGCGCGAGCAGCGTCGTCGCGAGCACGGCCCGGTCGAGCAACGATCGTGCGCGCACCGCGCTCAGGATCCCGAGCGGAACGGAAAACGCCAACCAGAGCAGGGCGCCGCCGGCGACGACGGAGGCGGTGACGGGGAAGAGCCGAAGCACGACCTGCGTGATGTCGCGGTTGCCGAAGAACGCCGACCCGAGCGCGTGGTGGTAGACGAGATCGCGGAAGAACCACCAGTACTGCGTCACATACGACGGCTGTCCCTGGACCGGAAGCTGGGCGACGACGTGGAAGACGACGAACGCGATCACGGTCACTGCCCAGAGCGCGACGAGCGAGAACGCGAGCCGCTTCAGCAGGTACACGACCACGGTCTACTGCGAGCTGAAGCTCACCTAGGCCCGCGCGCGGCGAGCAGCCGCGGGACGGTGAGGTCATCCGGGCGACGAGGGGGGCGAACCTCGCGCCAGGTGCAGTCCTTCGGATCCTTGTCCGGCCGCCAGCGGAGGAAGCGCGTGCCGTGCCGGAAGCGGTTCTTCTCAAGCTTGTCGTAGCGCACCTCGCAGACGAGCTTCGGCTTGACCGGGTTCCAGTCGAGCTCCTTGCCGCGCGTCCAGCGGCTCTGCCCGCCGGGGACGCGATCACCGCTGATCGCTCCCGGCGCGCGCAGCTTCGGCAGCTTTTCCTCGAGCTCGCGGCGAACCGCCGCCGGGAAGCCGGAACAGTGGCCGACGAAGTCGAGCCCACCCTTCGCGTCGTAGAGGCCGAGGAGGAGCGTCGAGATCCTGCCTTCGGCCTTGTCGCTCCAGCGGAAGCCGACGATCAGGCAGTCTGCGGTGCGGTACGGCTTCACCTTGACGACTCCCTCGCGCGAGCCGGGGAGGTAAGGGACGCCGAGCCGCTTCGCGACGACGCCGTCGAGGCCGGCGGCCTCGAGCTTTTGCAGCCACTCGCCGGCTTGGGCCGAATCGCGAGTCACCGGCGAGAGCCGGAACTTCTTGCCGACGCGCTCGAGCTTGGCACGCCGCTTCTCGAGCGGCAGCTTGTGGACCGGCTCGCCCTTCCAGCGCAGGACGTCGAACGCGATGAACTGGGCCGGGATCTCGGCCGAGAGCTTGCGGATCCGGCTCTCAGCGGGATGCAGACGGAGCTGCATCGCATCGAAGTCGAGGACGCCGTCGCGCTCGATCACTATCTCGCCGTCCAACGCCGAATCGGGGGGCAGCAGCTCGCCGACCTCGCGGAGCTCCGGGAAGTAGCGAAGAAGCGGCCGCGCGTTCCGGCTCCAGACGGCGAGCTCGCCCTTCAGGTTCTCCATCACCCCGCGAAACCCGTCCCACTTCGGCTCGTACTGCCAGTTGCCTTCCGGGAGCTCCGTGACGAGCTCGGCCTCCATCGGCGGGAAGGGAAGTCCGCGCGGAGGCATTAGCTGGCCGGAGCCGCCATGAGCGATCGAAGGCGCAGGCGGGCTTTGCCCGCCGGAGCCGTGCACACAAAGCATGAAGTCACTGCGAAGAAGAAGGGGGCTCGCGGAGGAAACATGGTTTCCCCCGCGCCGAGCTCGGCCTCCATCGGCGGAAAGGGCAGGTTTCGGGGCGGCATTTCGTCGGGAGACTAGTCACGTGGCCGAGCTCGACGGGGTCTGGGAGGTCAAGCGCAGCGGCGGCGCGTTGCCGCCGCTCCTTGGCGTGCGCAAGGAGATCTCCGGTGCGTCGGGTGAGACGAAGCTCGGCCCCCTACCGGGCGCGCCGTTCGACGTGGTCGGACTTTCGCTGCGCTACCGGGCACCGTTCGCCGGCTTTGTCGACGACCTCGAGCGCGACGCGGAGGGGTATCGCGGCCGATCGACGTTTTGCGGCCGGGAGTTCGGCAAGTTCGAGCTGAAGCGAATCAAGACAGGAGGAGAAATGGCTTCGGAGCAACTGAAACAGCAGCTCGTCCAACATATCGACGAGGCCTACGCGATGGAGCAGAACGTCCTGCGAATGCTGGACGGCATGATCCAGACGACCGAGGACGCGGAGATCAAGAACGAGCTACGCGAGCACAAGCTCGAGACCGAGCGTCACGCGGAGCGAATGCAGCAGCGGCTCGAGGCGCACAGCGCCAGCCCATCGCTCGTCAGGGAAGCCGGTGGAATCGCCGGCGCGCTGCTGAAGAGTGTCGTGGACCTGGCCCGCGGCGAGAAGGCCGGCCGCAACGCCCGCGACGGCTACACGACCGAGCACCTCGAGATCGCGAGCTACCAGCTGCTCGAGCGGATCGCGCAGCGGGCCGGCGATGAGGAGACCGCGGAAGCCGCGCGCGAGAACCGCAAGGACGAGGAGGCGATGGCGAAGAAGCTCGACGCGCATTGGGACAAGTTCGCCGAGCTCTCGCTGAAAGAAGAGGGCGTCACCGTTCAGGCGTGAACGTTTCAGGACAGGCAGCCTTTCGGGTGCTTGTCGGTTTGGCGCAACCGCGTCCCGGCCGCGCAGGTCTAATGCGCAGTCGTGCGCAGAGTCGTTGTCACCGGCCTCGGAGCGGTCACACCGCTTGGGAACTCTGCGCCCGAGACCTGGCGCGCTGCGCTCGCCGGTGAGAGTGGGATCGACTGGATCCGCGCTTTCGACGCCGGCGAGTATCCGGTGCGGGTGGCGGCCGAAGTCAAGGAATTCGACCCGAGTGTCGTCGCCTCACCGAAGGAGCAGCGCAAGCTAGACCGCAACGTCCTGATGGCGCTGGCCGCGGGCAAAGAGGCGGTGGAGGACGCTGGATTGAACGGTTTCGACCCGTATCGCGTCGGGATCGCCTTCGGCTCGGCGATCGGCGGAATCGCGGGGATCATGCAGCAGGGCGAGATCCTGCGCGAGCGCGGCTACCAGCGGATCTCGCCGAGCTTCATTCCGAGCGTTCTCGTCGACGCCGCGAGTGGGCAGCTCGCGATCTCGCTCGGAATCCGCGGGCCCAACTACGCACCGGTATCGGCTTGCGCGACGGGATCGCACGCGGTGGGGGAGGCCGCCGAGCTGATCAAGCGAGGGGACGCAGACGCGATGCTCGCCGGCGGAACCGAAGCCGCCATCCAGCCGATCATCCTGGCCGGGTTCGTAGCCATGCGAGGCCTGGCCGCCGAGGACGAAAACCCACCGCATGCATCCCGCCCGTTCGATGCCACCAGGGCCGGGTTCGTCATGGGGGAGGGGGCGTGCGTGCTCGTGCTGGAGGAGCTCGAGGCCGCACGCGCGCGGAGTGCGACGATCTACGCCGAGGTGCTCGCTTACGGCACCTCGAACGACGCGCACCACATGGCCCAGCCTGAGCCGGAGGCGATCGGCGTCGGCGAGATGATGCGGGCGGCGATCGACCGGGCCGGCCTCGAGCCGCAAGACGTCGGCTACATCAACGCGCACGGAACCTCGACGCCTCTGGGCGACGCGGCGGAGACGAAGGCGATCAAGGACGTCTTCGGCGATCACGCCTATGAGCTCGCCGTCTCCTCGACGAAGTCGATGATGGGCCACTGCTTCGGGGCGGCCGGCGCGATCGAGGCGATGATGTGCGTGCTGGCGCTGCACGAGGGCAAGCTGCCGCCGACGATCAACTACCAGCACCCGGATCCCGTCTGCGACCTGGACTACGTGCCGAACGAGGCGCGGCAAGCCCAGGTCGAGGTCGCGCTCTCGAATGCCATGGGCCTGGGCGGACACAACGCTTGCGTGTTGCTCGGCCGCATCCCCTGAGGTTGCTTTTGCGGTCGCCCCGGCGACAATGAGAAACGGGGCTTACCCCGGCGACATGAGAACGGGGCGGCTAGGCGGGGAGGGGACTTGCGGGGACCGAAGTGGGCGCTTGGCACGGCCGCGGCAGCGTGTGTACTGCTGCTCGCGCCCTTGGCTGGGGCGCGGAACAGCTCGCCCTACGTCGACGCGGCGGCCGACGCGCCGGTCGCGGCACCCGACCTGACCGCGGTCCAGGTCTCGAACGACGATGCGGGCAACGTCGTCTTCCGAATCTCGATCTCGAACCGCACCGCGCTCGGGGGCACCGATCTCGTCGCGGTGTTTGTTGATGCGGACAGCAAGACAGGCACCGGCTGCGCGCGCGGGGTTTTCGGCGCCGAGTATGCCCTCGACGTGCTCGGGGGCCGCTACGTCTTCGGCCGCTGCCTGGGCGGCCGCTGGAGCTTCACCAACCGCCCGTCCTCGTTCAGCGGTTCCTTCGCAAGCTCGACCCTGACGCTGAAGGTGAACCGGCGCGACCTGGGCGGCACGAGCCGTCTTGATTTCCGGATCGGCGCCGCGGCGACGACCGAGGCCGACCCTGCGTACGATTTCGCCCCCGACATCGGCACGAGCACTTGGAGCTACCAGGTGATCGCGCCGCCTCAGGCAGTCCTGAAGCCGCCCACTCGAGTCCGTAAGGCATGCAGGCAGCGTCCACGCCGCTGCAAACTCAACCGACGGTAGACGGGCTCAGCTCGGCGAGCGAGCCAAGCGTGACGTCCGCCAGCTCGAGGGACTCGTCGTCGGGCGGGAAGTGCGGGTTCGGAATCGCAATCACGCGCATCCCGGCGGCCTTCGCTGCGCGGATGCCGTTGCGCGAGTCCTCGACGGCCGCGCAGCGTTTCGGCGGAACGCCCAGGCGTCGCGCCGCCTCGAGATAGACGTCTGGCGCGGGCTTGCCGCGCGCGACCTCTTCAGATGACACGGTGGCGCGGAAGAACCGGGCCAGCCCGCTCAGCTCGAGCACGAGGTCGATCAGCTCGCGGTTCGACGACGACGCGAGCCCGAGCGGCCAGCGGGCGGAAAGCTGCTCGACGGCCTCCTGGGCGGCGTCGATGAGCGGCAGCCGACTGCGGTAGACCTCTTCGAGCCGTCGCACGACCTCAGCCGAGATCTCCTCCGGCGGGTAGGGGACGCCGAGATCGTCGTGCATGTAGCGGGACCACTCGACGGAGCTCATGCCCATCATCTCCGTGTGGGCCCGGTCGTGCCAGCGGCCGCCTCGCTCCTTCACCAGCTGCTCTCGGACCTCGTCCCACACCTGCTCGCTGTCCAGCAGGACGCCGTCGAGGTCGAAAACAACAGCTTCAATCACGCGTTGACGTAGCCCCGGTCGACGTAGACGAGTGGCCGCTCGCGCGCTCCCTCCTCGACGGACAGGACCTCCCCGACGAAGAACGTGTCCTCGCCGACCGGCACCTCGGCCGAGACGCGACCCGTCAGCCAGCCGATCGCCCCGACGAGCAGCGGCGGGCCTTCTTTCTCGCGGGCGCCGATGCCTTCCCAGAGAGCGATCGGCGGCACGCCGCGCGCGAAGTGCTGCGCCACGGCCTCCTGGCCGGCGGCCAGCAGGCTGACGCCGAATGTTTCGGAACGGCGCAGCAGCTCGTGCAGTGCCGCCTCACGGCGGACGGCAAAGCCGACGAGCGGCGGCTCGAGTGAGAGGGGAATCAGCGTCCCGATCGTGAGGCCCAGGCGCTCGCCCTCGAGGTCGACGCCGACGATCGCGACACCGGCAGGGAATCGCCGCATCAGCCCGCGGAGCTCTTCGCCGCCCATTCCCAAGATCGTAAGGCGTTCGCTTGCGACGCCGACCTAGAGGACGTCCGGGCTCCGCCCGGGCTCCGTCTCAACCCGGGCTGCAAAGCCGGTGCCATAAGTGGGTCCGAGCGCTTTCGGCTAAGGCGTTCGCTTGCGACGCCGACCTAGAGGACGTCCGGGCTCCGCCCGGGCTCCGTCTCAACCCGGGCTGCAAAGCCGGTGCCAGTAAGTGGGTCCGAGCGCTTTCGGCTAAGGCGTTCGCTTGCGACGCCGACCTAGAGGACGTCCGGGCTCCGCCCGGGCGTCCGTCTCAACCCGGGCTGCAAAGCCGGTGCCATAATGCGTCCGAGGGCTTTCGGCCCTAGTGCTGCCGGCAGAGCTTGTCGCCGTTGAGGATCGAATCAAGCTGCGAGTTCATCGCTGTTTCGAACGCCACATCGGCGGAGTTGCTCGCACTGAAGTTGTGCAGGCCGTTGCCGCTCCACATCACGTCGGGCGTGACGCCAGGTCCCCCGGCCGTCATCCGATACATGTCGCCGTTGCCCTGCGGGCGCATGCCGGCGAAGCCCGGCGGGTGCGCGTAGCCTCCCGCGCCCGCGTTGTGCTTGAAGAAGCCGTAGCAGAAGACGCCGGTCGGGTTGTGCGCCACAAACGAGTTCTCGCGACGCCAGCCGGTGCCGTAGGCCGAGTTGTGAGTGTCGAGGTAGAGCAGCCGGCCGTATCCGTCGGTCGGCGCGCCGAAGTGCGTCGTGCCGAAGCCGTAGACCGGCTTGCCGAGATACGTGTAACGCCCGAACATGTGGTGGAAGCGGCCGTGGTAGATCCAGTCCTGCCAGACCTCGAGCTTGGCGAGGTCGGTCGTCCAGTGCGAGAGATGGAGCTCCCATTGGCGCAAGCCCGCGGTCCACGGCGTGAAGCCAAGATCGGGAAGGTGAACTTGCCACTTCTGGAGCGCCCAGTAGCTGCCGTCGCGCGCCTTGCAAGCCGTGATCATCCAGGCCAACGCCGGTCCGTCGTAGGCGCCGCAGCTGTTGCGGAAGGTCTTCCAGTAGAGCTTGTGGTACTTGCCCCAGCCGCCCGAGTAGTCGAGCTTGAAGCGAGCCTGCTTGACCGTACGGTTCGGCTGCCGCGCGTTGACCGCGCCCCAGGCGAGCACGTGCTGCGCCTGACCGCGCACGGTTCTGTAGCTGACAAGCGCTTCGCCCTTGCTGTCGACCGCGAGCTTGATGTTGGTGACCCCTCGGTTGACCAGCTGCGAGGCGGAAGCCGGCGCGGCGAACGACGCCGCGAGAGCAAGAACCGGCAGAAGTACCAGGACGCGAATGCGCACGAAGAAGTCCCCTCTCTTAGGCGTGTTTGGCCGCACGGTTTGGCTATCGGCTGGACCGCCGCCGCGCTGTAGCCTCCGATCCCTCGTTTCGGGGGAGCCGTCTCCCCCGTTGATAGCGTCGCGCGGTGCGTGCGGGCATGATGCGGCGAGAGCAGGCCGAGATCGTGATCAGCGCGGCTCTGGTCGGGATTGCCGGCGCGTTCGATCTCGCGGGGCTGAATGCGGTTTTGCGCTTCCTGGCAGCCGCCGTGGCGCTCGCCATGCTCGCGCGCCTCGTCGGAACGGCGACCGAGCAGCTCGGAGGTAGGCTCGGGGCAGGCGGCGCCGGGTCGGTCCAGTCGGCGCTCGGCAATCTCCCGGAATTGTTCGTCGCGCTCTTCGCGCTGCGGAAAGGACTAGTCGGGGTCGTCAAGGCAGCGCTGATCGGCTCCGTGCTCGCCAACAGCCTACTCGTCCTCGGACTTGCTTTCTTCGCGGGAGGCCTCCGGAACGGCGTGCAACGGTTCGACTCGCCGCGCGCGCGGACGATCGCGACGCTGACTTTGCTCGGAGCGGCCATCCTTTCCGTACCCACGTTCGCTCATGTCCTTCATACTCCGGCCGCCGCACACGAGCAGACGTTGAGCCTGATCTGCGGCGGTGTCTTGCTGGTCGTCTTCGTCTCGACGCTCAGTATCTTCATCGCGGCAGACGGCCTGGAGCTCGAGCCCCCGCGCTGGTCGCTGCCGACGACAATCGGCGTGCTCGCGGCAGCGGCGACGGGAGCGGTGTTCGTCAGCGACTGGTTCGTCTCGGCGTTGCAGCCCGCCACTTCCTCGCTGCACATGAGCCAGACGTTCGCCGGATTGGTCGTCGTCGCGATCGCCGGTAACGCGGTTGAGAACGTCGTCGGCGTGCAGCTCGCCCTGCGCAATCGGCCGGACTTCGCCATCGCTGTGATCGTGAACTCGTCGCTGCAGGTAGCGCTGGCGCTGACTCCCGTGGTCCTCTTCGCGAGTCTCTTCTTCGCTACGAGTCTGACGCTCGTCTTTCCGACGCTGCTCGCCGTCTCTCTGCTTCTGGCGGCCGTCGTCACCGCAGTGGTCGTCTACGACGGCGAGAGCACCTGGCCCGAGGGCGTCGTCCTCGTCGGGCTCTACGTCGTGATCGCCTCGGCGTTCTGGTGGGGCTAGGGCTCGAGCTCGTCGGCGAGCAGCGCACAGGCGTACGCCCGCCACGCGAGCGTGGCATCGAGTAGCAGCTGCTCCAGGGCTCCGGAGACATTTGCGAGCCCGGCCGCCTCCGGGGACAGGGCCTCCAACCCGCGGCTGACAACCGCTCGGCGCTCCGGACGGTCGAGCTCGGCAGCAAGTGAGCTGACGGCGCGTCCGTCCAGCTCGAGCTCCCGAAGCGGATCTCCGCCCGCGGCGAGCAGGAGCATCGCGCGACGCACCGCCGGTTTCAGCTCGTCCGGCTCGACCAGCGGGTCGGGCGCGGCGAGCAGAGCCAGCGCGGGCCGGACGTCGGCCTCAGCGCCGGTCTCGTCCAGCATCTGCAGCACGCCGGCGACCTCCACGCGAACTCAAGGTAGACGAGGGCGCGCTAGATGGCTGGGGCGAGCGGTCGCGCGCGTGTGGTCGCGAACCCGAGTCCGATCATCGCGGCGCCGATCGCGAAATGGAGCCAGTTGTCCGCCGTGTTGAACGGGACGAAGTTCGCGCCGCCGTTCTGAGCGATCACCAAGCCGTAGAACCAAAGCACCAAGTAGACGACCCCGCCGCCGATCAGGTAGAGGCGCGCGGTCGCGGCCGTGCGGGAGAACGCCAGCCCGACGAGCCCGAACGCGAGGTGGACGATGTTGTGCAGCCAGCTGACCTGGAACACGTGGAACAGCTTCGCCGGCGAGTTGTGCCCGGCGAAGTCGAGCCCGTCGTACAGGTGCGAGGTGATCCCGGGGACGAAGCCGAGGAGTCCAACGAGAATGAACGTCACGCCGATCAGCATCGTCAGTAACTGTGCGGGCTGCCGATCCGTCGTCAAGCGTGGTTCCATCTCCCCCTCCTGGCCGAAGGCTGCCGAGCGTATTTCCTCTTTGGGCAGCGCCGGTCAGTTCCTGCGCGGTCGATTCGCGCCGGGCGGTTCGGCGGGTTTAAGACGCGAGCCGTTCCGAAGTCATTGGAGGCGTCCAGATCTCGCTGCGCAGCGCCAGGAAGACCTCTACGACGGTGGGATCAAATTGGGTGCCGACGGCCTCGCGTAGCCGGCGGCAGGCCTCCTCGACCGACAGACGCTTCCTGTACGGCCGGTCGGTCGTCATCGCGTGGAACGCGTCGCAGACCAGGATGATCCGCGACTCCAACGGAATTCTCTCGCCGGAGATTCCGTCGGGATAGCCCCGTCCGTCGTAATGCTCATGGCAGCTCCGCACGATCGAGCGCACCTCCGAGAGGCGATCGATCGGCGCCAGGATTTTCTCCCCGAGCTCAGGGTGCTGCTGCATGACGCGCCGCTCCTCGGGTGTCAGCGGGCCCGGCTTGAGCAGGATGCTCGTCGGGATTCCGATCTTCCCGATGTCGTGGAAGAGCGCGCCCAGCTCGAGCTCTTTCAGTGCTTTGGAGTCGAACCCGAGCGTCGCGCCCACCTTGAGGGCGGTGTCCGTGATCCAGCGCGTGTGCGACGACGTGTACTCGTCGTTCGCCTCGAGCGCGTTTGCCAGCGCAGCCACCGTCGAGACGAAGGTCGCCTCGAGGTTCTCGAAGGTGGCGGCGTTGGCGATCGCGAGCTTCGCCTGGTGCGCGAGTCCGGCGAGAAGGCCGATGTGATCCTCGTCCAGCTCGTGGGGCGCCCCCGGCGGAATCGCGGCGACGATGCAGCAGACCCGTCCCCCGTCGAGCTTGATCGGGGCGACGACGAATGCCGTTCCGTCGTCGAGTTCCGGGGTGCCATGGATCGCTGCCGCGCCAGCATTGTCGAGCACGAACGGCTCGTCCCGCTTGGCGAGCGGTCCGAGCCGCTCGGGAGGGATGCTGAGCGCGAGGATCCGCTCTCGCCGGGCCGGGTCGAAGCCCCAGACCGCACCCGGAACGAGCTCCTGCGTCGGAACGTCCTGAATCCAAAGCGATGTCCTGGGCGCGCCCAGGATCGTCGCTGAGAGCTCGACTGTCCGCTGGAGTACCTCCGGCAGTCCCTCCGCCGTCGCCAGCTCGCGACTGAACTCGAGCAGCTCCTTGAAGTGCTCGGCCTCGCGTCGTTGGGACTCGTACAACCGTGCGTTCTCGAGCGCGACCGCGGCGTGGCCGGCAAGCACCTCGAGCAACCGGACGTCGTCCTCGTCGAACTGGTCGCGACCGAGCTTCGAGATCACGATCACGCTGATGACGCGCGAGCCGTAGCAGAGCGGTACTGCAAGAAGCGACTCCTCCAGAGGCTCGGTGCCGGGAATCGTGACGGCGTACTCGCAGTCGAGCGCATTGCCGATCAAGAGCGACTTCCCCTCCGCGGCCGCGTGGCCGGTGATCCCCTCGCCGACCTTCGAGCGCGGAATCTGAACCTCATGGCCGGCCGGCGAGGAGAGAACGCCGCGGAAGGCGATCGGAATGATCTCGTCGCCGTCGACGATCGAGACGCGGCAGTTGTGGTAATCGATCAAGCCTCGGAGCTCGTCTGCGATCGCCGTACCGATCTCGCGGACGTCGTTGAGCCGGTTGAGCTTGCCCGCGAGGCTCTGAAGCATCTTCAGATGCGCGATCGAGCGGACGCGCGAGCTCGCGACGGAGACGGTGTCGGGACGCTCGTACGTCGACTCGTCGAAGAGCACGATCAGGTCCTTGCCCCGCGCCTTGGCGGTCATCATCGCCGCCTCCGCACACGCGATCAGCTCGCGCGGGTTGGATGCGTTGACCGGCCCCTCCGCGGCGCCGATCGAGACCGTGATCTTCCCGGCGGGGCCGAAGTCGAGCTCCTTCAAGCGCTCGGTCAGCCGTTTCGCGAGCGCAACCGCATCGTCGGTGCCGCCTGAGCCCATCACCACCCCGAACTCCTCGCCGCCGAGCCGGCAGACGAGGTCCGAGCCGCGCACGGCCGCCTTCAGCTGATCGGCGAGCTCGCGGAGAACCTGGTCGCCGATCCCATGACCGTAGATGTCGTTGATCTTCTTGAAGTCGTCGATGTCGAGCATCAGCAGTGCCACCGAGTCGCGGTTCCGGCTCGCTCGGGTCAGCTCCGAGCGCACGTGCTCATGGAAGTAGCGGTGGTTGTAGAGGCCGGTCAGCGAGTCCGTCTGAGCCTGCAGCTCGAGGCGGGCGCGTGTCTTCGCGTTGTCGAGAGCGAGAGCCGCTGCGTCACCGAACCTCTTCGCGAGCTCGAACTCTTCGCTGTCGAAGTGCGCGTGGTCGCCGAGCCGGTAGATGCTGAGGACGCCCTTGACGGAGTCGCGTGCGATTAGCGGCACCGTGACCAAGGCCTCGTGCTCGTCGGCCGGCGTGCCGGGCACGACCATCATTCGGGGATCGAGGTGCGCGGCGTTCGTCAGCACCGGCTCGCGGTGCTTCGCGGCCCACCCGGCGATGCCCGTGCCGAACCCGATCTTGTTGCGCAGGATCTCTTCGGCCCAGCGGTCACGCGCGAGCACCGGGACGAGCTCGGTCTGGGCCTCGTCGGCTTCGAAGATGCTGAGCGTGTCGTACGGGATCAGCTCGGAGAGCGTGTCCGCGATCCGGTCGAGCAGCGTGTCGAGGCTCTGCTCTGAGAGGACGTGGTGGAAGACGTCCGCAAGCCGCCTGTACGAGTCGACGAGATCGTGCCGATCCAGGTGACCGTTTCCGCTCGCCGGAAGGCCGCCGGAAGGCGGCATGGAGAGAGCCGCAGGCACTCGCCTCACGCCCTTCATCTTTGGCGAATCGCGCCTACATTTGACCCCCCTTCCGGGGGATCTCATGACCCTAGGTCACGAGATAGGAGACGCGAAAGGCTGCGAACGCCGCAGTCGTGATCCCCGTGATCGTGGCCTACGTCGCGGTGCTCTGGCTCTTGCGTCGGTAGACAGACGCGCCGCCAACATGCGCGACGCGATGGTATTCGCGCCGAAGCAGGGCAGCAGTGCGGCCGCTCGGATCGAGCGTCGCGGGCGGCTGGACGACGAGCACGAGCTCTGCCCGCCGTGTCGCCAGGGCGTGGTGCACGGCCTGGAGGGCTCCCGGAATCGACGCGACGTTGCGGGACCACAGATAGCGGACCGCGGGACGACGATCGGCCAGGTAATAGAGGTCGGCATCGGCCCAGACCGCAAGGACTCGTTGATGCGGACGTGTGTGCGCGCGGACGTACCGCGCAAGGACGGCGTCGTGGATCAGGTGCGGATCATTCGGCCAGATCGTCTCCGCCTGCTTCGTCGGGGTCGCCCAGGCGACAGGCATCGCCAGCGCGAACGTCGCTGCGGCGGCCGCCCCGGCCGCGGCGATTGCCGGCCGTGACGCGGAGAGCCAGAGGGTGCGGACGCCCACGGCCCCGAGCAGCGAGAGCGGCGGCACGAGTTGGAGGTAGTAGTGCGGGTGGAAGTTGCCGCCGCCGACGGCGCCGAGGACGGCGGCGCCGAGCCAGATTCGCGCCAGGACTGGGGAGCGCCGCCAACCGGCGGCCGCCAGCAGCGCGAGCAGCCCGAGCGCCTTGCCGGCAGGAGGCAACGAAAGCCAGAGCTGGTGGGCCCGACCGGCCGCCGATCCCGTCACGATCGAGTCGCCGTGGAAGCGGTAGCCCAGGACGGCGTAGAGCCAATCGCTCAGCCTCGCCGCGCTGGCGGCGGCGATCGCGACGGGCACGAGCGCGCCCGTGACAAGCACGGCAACGGGCACGAGACCGCGCTTCCGCTCACGCCAGAGCAGGTACACGACCGCCGCGAGCCCGGCATCGAAGGCGGACTGCTTGATGAGAAGGGCGCTCCCGGTCAGCGCACCGGCGCCGGCGAGAGTTAGCAGCAGTCTGTTACGCGGCCAGGCGCGCTGACGGCCTTCGAGGTAGGCGCAGAAGCAGACGAGCGAGAGCACGGCCGGAAGCGACGCCAGCAGCTCTCCCGAGAGGGTGAAGGACTCGATGAACGGCGAGGCCCCGACGGTTGCTGCCAGCAGTCCTGCCGTGACGGCGGTTATCCTGCCGCGGGCCAGCCGGAGGGTGAGCAGCATCGTCGCGGCGACGACGAGCGCCGCGATCACCGCTGCGGCTGCACGCATCGCCAACGGGGAGCCGCCGATCAAATGGAGAGCGCGAAAAACGACTACGAGGCCTTGCGGGCGGTCGACCCAGGCGCCGCCGTAGAGAGTCGCGCCGTGGCTCCACAGCCGGGCGACCTCGGCGTACCCCCCCTCGTCGGCGGTGAGTGGAGCCTTCCAGAAGGGAAGCCGTACGAGTACGGCGAGGGCGACCGCGAGGCCGCCGAGAAGTGGGGCCCACCGCGCGAGGACCTGGATCGCCGCACGGCGCTGCTCGCGTCGGCCGGGTTGATCCTCGCGCTCGGGATCGCGGTTTGGCTGTTCGGGCTCGGGCTGACGCCGGACCGCTACCTGCTCGCGCTGCTGGTCCCCGCTCTCATGCTGCGCCGGGGACGTCGTTATCTGCTCGATTTCGTTCCCTTCGCCGCTTTGCTGGTGATCTACGCGCAGTCTCGCGGAATTGCTCACCTCTTGCGTCCCCATCCTTATTACCTCCCCCAGCTGAACGCGGACGAATTCCTCTTCGGGGCCGTCCCCTCCGAGTCGCTGCAGCACTGGCTCTGGAACGGGACGCAGCAGTGGTACGACCCGGTCGTGCTCGCAGTAATGCGGCTTCATTTCATCGTGCCCCCGCTGCTCGCTTTCGTGCTCTGGATCAAGCGAAGGGCGCTCTTCTACCGCTTCGCGGCGACGATGCTCGTACTCTCGTTTGCCGGCGCGCTGACCTTCCTGCTCTTCCCGTCGGCCCCGCCATGGGCCGCGGGGGAAAAGGGCCTTCTGCCTGGGTTGATCCGGATCCCGCACAACCCGGCGCCCGATCCCTCCGGCGCGCACGGCTACCACGCGATCTCCGTCTCGAGGTTGATCGACCCCAACCCGTACGCGGCGATCCCGTCGCTCCATGCCGGCTATGCCTTCCTCTGCTTCCTCTTCGTCGTCACGATCGCGTGGAAGACGCGTTGGCGCTGGTGGGCGCTCGGGATCGGTGCGATCTATCCACTTGCCCAGTCGTTCGCAGTCGTCTACACCGGCAACCACTACGTGGTCGATCTCATGATCGGCTACCTCTACGCCGCCACGGCCCTGGCTGCCGTCTGGTGGTTCTGGCGCCGCCGCCGCTTGCCCGCCTGAAGCGCGCCGGGCCCTCTTCTGGGCTCGACACGAGGAACCTCTAGCAGGCAAGTCGACTCTACGTCCCTGTGCTCCTAGAGTCGGAGCATGCGTCGTCTCCTGCTCGGGCTAGTGCTTGTCGCCATCGGGCTCGGCGGCGGACTCGGTCTCGCGCTGATGACGCGCTCGGAGGCCCACACCCGGACTGTTCTGTCGACGACAACGAAAGTCGAGGTTGTGAACGGTTCGCGGACAGCACGGCGGATCCCGGCAGCGATCCCGACGCTCGTAGAAGGCTCGACCGATCCGCACGGGCTCGCTATTTCAAATGCCGTTCCGAGCGACGCGACCCTCGACAGTGCGGATTACGTCGGCCGCAAGCCACGGCAGCTGATCGTCACCTGGGAGCGAGCGCATCTGACGCGCAACGGTCAGGCGGCGATCTGGCAGCGCCGTGGCATCGCGATCTGGCAGCTCGATCGCGGCAACGCCGCCGCGTGGCACCGCGTCTACACGTACGAGACGCTCGTGAACAACGTCGTTGGCGTCGAGGGCTTCCGCGTGAGCCTCGGCGACATCTCGGGTGACGGGCGACCCGAGATTCTCGTCTTCTTCGACACCGACGGGAGTGCCGGCGGCGGCACCTACCACCTGTTCGCCAATGCCGGTTACCGCGTCCGCCAGGGGCTCGTGAAAGACCTCTCTTCAGACCAAGGAACGATCTCGTTCGCCCCCAACGCTCTTGTCGTCCGCGAGGGCGTCGACTACCGCGGCCCCGGTATTCACTGTTGCTACCGCAGGGTGCGGGTGACGTGGATGGGCTGGAACGGGCGCCGTCTGATCACGATGCGGCAGACAGTTCGGAAGAACCGACGCGGCTGGCCGCCCGGCTAAGCGCTCCGTCACGACCGGCACGCGACGCGACCTCCTGGGATAGGCGAGCCTCGGTCAGAGGCAGTCGAAGACGCCGATGTCGCTGCGCCCGCCGTGGGCTGCGAAGGCGTACACGTGCCCGCCAGCGAGGTGTAGGCCAGGCGAGCCCCGGCTGGCCTGGCCGACACCGCCGGTGAAGGCAACTGCCAGGAGGCCCTCGCCGAGGTTTTCTTCGCAGCCGACGTAGACGCGTTGGTGAAGGACCCGCTCGGCGGTCGCGGTTGCCATTCCGATCCGGACACCGTGGCTTTCCTCGTAGCGTGGTGAGGTCGTGTAGAAGTCGCCGAGCCTGCGGGTGCGGAGGTTGATCCAGAAAACGGTTTGGCAGTACGGCCCTTTCGGTCTGAGCGGCCAGCCCGCTTTTGAGGCAACTCGCGAGCAGTCGTAGCCAAGGGCCCGGTAGGGGACGACACCAAAGTTGCCTTGGCGGCCGCGTCGATCCGAATCCGGTCGGCCGGCAAACGCGATCACCGCACCGGCACCGCTCGAGCCGATCTGGAGCTTTCCGATTCGACCGCTCGCGTAGACGAGCGTGGCTGCTTGGGCGGGGTGTCTAGTGGCCGAGCACGCGGTCAGCACGAATACGCACCCGAGTATCACTGAAGCCGCAGGGATCCGATGCGTGTGAGTCACGGCGCGAGTCTAGGTCGCAGCGTGAGCCGTTCCGCTCGCGGCGTAGCCCGTCCGCTTTCCAGGAGCCTTTACCAGCCCAAACGGGTCAGGCAAAGCGACTCCGACTTACCGATCATGTGGATCGGGAGCGCTGCGTCGGGTGGGCTCGCCATAGCTAAGCCTGTCGCCGCTCCCGATCACAACGCAACCAGGGTCGCCTTCCGTCGCAGGAGGCGCCCCAAGCCTCTTTGGTCATGAGCTAGTCGCCCGGAAGCAATCCGCCCGGGTAACGACTCTCCTTCGCCGCGGGGAAGCGGGCGTAGGCGAGGCTCCCGTCCTGCGTCTCTTCAGGAGACGACTAGACTCGATCCGCGCTCTGACATGATCGTGCCCGTGATCCGGGCGTGCTCGTGATCGACTGTCGAATCGAAGGAGCGGACGGTGCCTGACCAACCGACACCGGAGCACATCCTGCAGGTCGGCCTTGGGTTCTGGGCCTCAAAGGTGCTTCTTAGCGCAGTCGAGATGGAGCTCTTCACCGAGCTCGCGAGACACCCCGAGGACGCTGAAGCCGTCAGGGACAGGCTTGGCCTTCATGCGCGGGCGTACCGGGATTTTCTGGACGCTCTCGTCGCATTGGGCTTTCTCGAACGTCGCGATGGCGTCTACTCGAACACGCCAAGCACAGACCTCTTCCTCGACAAACGCAAGCCTTCGTATGTCGGCGGGCTCCTGGAGATGGCCAATCACCGCTTGTACGGATTCTGGCGCCATCTCACCGAAGCGCTACGGACCGGGCAGCTCCAGAATGAGGCAAAGACAGGCGATACGCCCTTCTTCGACGCGCTCTACGCCGATCCGCGCCGCCTAAGGGAGTTCCTGGCTGCGATGTCCGGGCTCAGCCACGGCGCCAATCTGGCAATCGCAAGGCAGTTCCCTTGGCGCGAGTATCGAAGCTTCGCCGATATCGGAACCGCGCAAGGTGACCTTGCTGTGCAGATAGCCCTCGGAAACCCGCACCTCACAGGCATTGGCTTCGACCTCCCCGAGGTGGCGCCGGTCTTCGAGGAGTATGTCGAGCAGAACGGTCTGAAAGGAAGGTTGCAGTTCGTCGGCGGCGATTTCTTCTCGGACGACCTCCCGGAAGCGGACGTACACGTCCTCGGACATGTCCTCCACGATTGGAATCTAGAGGAGAAGCAGGCACTCATCGGCAAGGCGCATGCGGCGCTTCCGGACGGCGGTGCGCTGATCGTCTACGAAGCCATCATCGACGACGACCGGTCCGAAAACGCGTTTGGGCTCCTGATGAGCCTCAACATGCTGATCGAAACAGAGGGCGGCTTCGACTACACGGCCACCGACTGCATGGGGTGGTTGACCGAGGCCGGCTTCAAGAGCACGCGCGCAGAGCATCTGGTCGGCCCTGACTCGATGGTGATCGGGCTGAAATAAGGAATGGCCGAGCTATTGCTTTTCACCACGCGCAGGGACAGACAGCGGCCGGGTTAATTCAAACCACTGAAGTGCGCTGCCCTTCAAGCTCGACGTGTTTGCGGTCGATAGGCCTGACGAGCCGGGGTTTTATCGACCTTGGGTCGAAGCCCCCCTTCCCCAAGGCCAGGCTGGAAGAGGAGCCGTAGCTCTTCGTATCGCCCAGGCCCCGGCTCTCCCCGGAAAGCCCAGTGAAGAGCGGGCGGTTGAGCATGCGCTGATGATTTTGTGCATTTGCAACGAGCGAAGCGGCGGGGGTGGGATTTGAACCCACGGGCGACCTTTCGGCCGCCAGCGGTTTTCAAGACCGCCCCGTTCGACCGCTCCGGCACCCCGCCGGCCCACATTGTCGCGGAGGCGGGCTTTGCTCGCCTCCGCTCGCTGCGGCAACCCGTCTTTTCGGCCAAAGGAGGGGGCAAAAGGGGAAACCAAGGGTTCCTCCATTTGAAAGACCGCCCCGTTCGACCGCTCCGGCACCCCGCCGAGCGAGAAGGGTAGCCGGGGCATGACGGAGAATTGAAGACGATGCCCGCCGACCAAGGGGAACTGGAGGCTGCGTGGCAGGCGCTCGCTGAGCGCGAGCGGCGCGGCGAGGAGGCGACACGCCAGCGCGCGGACGAGCTCGAGGATCGAAGCGCTCGCGTCGCCGCGCTGTGGGAGGAGCTGGGCGAACGGTCGAACGAGCTGGCCGCGCAGGAAGCGGATCTCGCCGAGCGCGAGCATGCGCTTGCCGACTCGGCGGAAGGTTTCCGGCGTAGAGAAGGGCTCGTCCGAGATGCCGAGGCAGGGGTCGAGGCCGGGCGACGCCAGCTCGTCGAGCTCGAGAGCATTCAGGCCGAGGTAAGCGCACGGCTCGTCGAGGTTGACGAGCGGAGCGAATGGGTCGCCGCGACCGAGGTGCGGCTGGCCGAGCGCGAGCAGCGCGTGACGGAGCGGGAACAAGAGGTGAGGCGCAAACTCGCCGAGCTCGAGGCGCGCGAAGCGGCGGTGGCTGAGCTGGCTCCGCGCGAGGCCGAGTTAACTCGGCTCCGGGTCCGCTTAGAGGCCGACCAGGTGCGCGCGGAGAAGCTGCTTGTGGAGGCGGAGCGGCGGCTCGCGGAGCTCGAACCGCGCGAGGAAGCCGCTCGGCGCAGCGCCGCGGAAGTCGACGAGCGCGAGCCCCGCATCCAGCGGCTGGCAGCAAAGCTCGAAGGCCGCGCGGGCCAGCTCGCCATCGCCGAGGCAAGGGTCGCGAATGGGCTGCGCGATCTCCGCGAGGAGCAGCGTCGCCTCGAGCAGGCGCAGCAGCAGCTTGCCGAGCTCGACGAGCGCGAGGCCCACCTGAAGCAGCTCTCCTCCGAGGTGACCGAGCGCGGCGCTTGGCTGGCGATCGCGGAACAGGGCCTCGGCACGCGCGAGGCGCACGCCGCCGATCTCGAAGCGTCCGTCGAGCGCCGGCAGCGGGCCCTCGACCTTCGGGAGAAGGAGCTCGAGCGCTTCGAGCAGAGCCTGAGCGCTCGCGAGCAGGCTCTTGACGCGGCGGAGGGCGATCTCGAGCAGCGGCGCCGACTTCACGTCAGCGCCCCCGCGCCCCAACAAGCTAAGTCGGCCTGATCTCCGCGGGCGCTCCGTGCGCCCGAAGCGCCGCCGGAACCTCCACCGACCCGTCCTCGCGTTGGAAGTTCTCGAGGACGGCGAGCAGCCAGCGGTCGGTCGCCGCGGTGCCGTTGAGAGTGTGCACAGGCTGCGGTCCGCCGTTCGCGCGGAAGCGGATCTGGAGGCGGCGCGCCTGGAAGTCGGTCGTATTCGAGCAGGACGTGATCTCGCGGTATCGCTCCTGGCTCGGGAACCAGGCCTCGACGTCGTACTTGCGGGCGGCAGGCGCACCGAGGTCGCCGGCCGCTACGTCGACGACGCGGTAGGGCAGGCCGACGGTCTGGACGAGCTCTTCCTCGATCGCGAGCAGCCGTTCGTGCTCACCCCAGGATTCCTCGGGCCGGCAGTAGACGAACATCTCGACCTTGTCGAACTGGTGGACCCGGAACATTCCGCGCGTGTCCTTGCCGGCGGCGCCCGCCTCGCGGCGGAAACAGGTCGAATAGGCCGCATAGTGGAGGGGCATCGACTCGGCTTCGAGGATCTCATCCATGTGGAACCCGGCCAGAGCGACCTCGGAGGTTCCCGTCAGGTAGAGCCCGTCGCTAGGGATCTCGTAGATGTTCGACTTCTCGGTCGGGAAGAAGCCGGTGCCGTACATCGCCTGCTCCCGGACGAGGACCGGCGGGCGCATCAGCGTGAACCCACCGTCGACCAGGCGTGAGACGGCAAGGCGGAAGATCGCCTGCTCGAGGAGCGCCGAGTCGCCGACGATGTAGCCGAACCGCGAGCCTGACAGGCGCGCCGCGCGCTCCATCTCGAAGCGGCCGAGCTCGAGGTGGTCGCGCGGGCGCTCGAGCTTCGGCGGCTCGCCCCAGCGGCGGATCTCGACGGCGTCGTCTTCGGTCTCGCCGTCGGGAACGTCCGGATGCGGCGGGTTGGGCAGTGCTTCCAGGGCGGCGTCACGAGCGGCGGCCGCGGCGCCGAGCCGCTCCTCGGTCTCGCGCAGCTCCTCCTTGACCAGCTTCAGCTCCTCGACCTGCTCAGGTGTGGGCTTGCCCTGCTGCTTCTGACGCGAGCGGAGGTCGTCCACCCTCGGCACGAGCTCGCGCCAGCGCTCGTCGGCTTCGAGCCAGGCATCGAAGCCCTCGGCTGCGCCCTTCCGCGCGAGCGCGGCCCGATAACTGTCGGGGTCGTTGCGCGCGGCCTTCGCGTCGATCAAGTGGCCGCTATTGCGTCAGGAACGCGACGAGGTCTGCGATCTGCTTCGGCGGCAGGTTGGCGTATGTCGTCGGCATCACGTTTTGGTAACCCGGCTGAATGTAGTTCCCAGGGCTCGTGATGGAGGTCTCGACGAACTGCTGCAGGGAGCCCTGATTTGCCTGCTTCGCGTACTGCGGAAGCTTGTCGAGGTCGGGCCCGATTGTTGCGTTAGAGCCGGCGGGCCCGTAGGTGTGGCAACCGGTGCAGCCCTCCGACGCGAACAGCTTCTTGCCCGCAGCCGGATCACCCTTGGCAAGCGCCGGCGTCGTCTTCTGCTTCGGCAGCGTGCCGCTGACGCCGTTTGCGGTTGGAAGCACTACGCCTTGGGAACCGCAACCGGCGACCAGCAGTGCCGAGGCTCCGGCGAGGACTGCGACGGCGACACGCATGGGGCGTGAGTCTAATCACGCAGGGCTACGGTTCGGCTCCAGGTAAAAACGGCAATCGCCACGAGCGCGCCGAAGCGGAGGATGTCGAAGCCCGAGTCGTTGACCGCGAGCGACACGGCCAGCGCGACGAGCAGTGAATCAAGCGTCCGCGAGCGCGGTCGCAGCACGGCAAGCACGAGGAGCGTGACGAACGAGACCACCGCGATCTCGAGATGGTCGGTCTTGTTCGCGATCCCGCGCCAGGAGAGGTGGAGCCTGTGGCCCAGGTCGGAGAGGAGACCACCGGGGCCGCCACCGACTGCGTGCGTGACGTGGCTCGAGCCGCCGGTCAGGGCGTCGAGTCCGACCAGTATCAGGCCGACAGCAATCACGCCGGCGCCGGCGAGCGCGGCACGAGCGAATGTGACGCGGCCGCGGAGGCCGAGCAGCCCCAGCGTCGCGAAGCCCGCCGCATAGACGATCAGGCCGCCTCCGTCCGCGCCCAGGCGACTCCACCCGACGACGACGAGCGATGCGAGCGCGACGACCGCGAGCAGCGGCAGCTCGACGAGGGCGCCCAGCGCGAGTGCGGGGGCGAGGAGCAGCGTTTCCACCTGGTTCGTGAGTCCGAAGAAGCGCCCGCCGCCTTCGGGGTGCGGGCCGAGTGCGGCAAGGGAGACGGTGGCCGGCGAGACGCCGAGAAAGACCGTGTAGGCGCCGAGCAGCACAGCCAGGGCGACCGCGAAGGCGCGGCGCGTGCGCGCTCCGAACGCGAGCGGCATCGTCAAGGCGAGCGCGATCGCTCCGCTCCAAAACGCGACCGCGTGCTCGAGGTGGAGCGCCGAGGCGACCGCCGAGGCGAGGACCATCGCCGGAATCGAAAGCAGGCTCGCGCGGGCGAAGAGCGGCGAGCGGAGCAGCCAGGCGAGTGCGGAAAATCCGAACACGAGCCCGATCAGCACCCGGTTGCTCGTCTTGCGCGCGAAGTGAGCCGCGTTCAGCCGCGCGTTCATCGTCTCGAGCTGCGTCGGGGCGTCCCCGGCTGGACGCGAGGTCAGGATCGGCTTCGTGCCGCGCTCGAGCGAGCGCACCGTCGGCGCCACATCTGCGATTGAGACAAGTCCCGGAACATGCGTCGAGCTCGAGAGCAGCAGGCCGTGGTAGCCGCCCCCGAGGATCGCGATCGGATAGCGGTCGAGGTTGTGGTGCTTCCCGGGTGGAGGAAGCGTGACGTAGATCATCACCGGTGCCGAGGGACCGCCGAGCGAGATCAACGGCTTGCCGCCCGGTTTCCCGCCGAGCAGGGAGTTCTCGAGCTTCCCGTGCGTGAGCGAGAGAAGCGCCGTTCTGCGGCTGACCGTCGAGCCGGAGGCCGGAACCATCGAGCCGACCGCGCCGCGTGAGGCGTACTGCTCCGGCGAGAAGAGCGGAACGACGCGCACGGCCACCCGCGGCGCCGCGGCTGCGTTCCCCCCCATCAACAGGAGCCCGATGGCTACGATTGCGGTGAAACCTTTTGCCCTCAAGGAAGGCCGATTCTCAATGAAGCGCAAGTCTTACGGTCGCGACGCCGGGCTCTCGCTGCGGATGTTCATCACCGCATCGATGCTCGGGTTGCTCTACGTCATCTTCGCCGTCGTTCTTTTCCAGGTGCTGAGCGTGGGCCTGATTCCGATGCTCGTGATCGTGATCGGCATCGCCCTGTTCCAGTACTTCACCTCGGCCAAGCTCGCCCTGCTGGCCTCGGGTGCCAAGATCGTCGAGCGCGACCAGGCGCCGGAGCTGCACGCCATGATCGAGCGCCTGTGCGCAATGGCGGACCTGCCGAAGCCGAAGGTCGCAATCATCGACACCGACGTTCCGAATGCGTTCGCCACGGGCCGAAACCCCACGCATGCCGCCGTTGCGGTCACGCGCGGGCTCTGGGAGCGGCTCGAGCCGCAGGAGGTCGAGGGCGTGCTCGCGCACGAGCTCTCGCACGTCGCCAACCGCGACGTGCTGATCATGACCGTCGCGAGCTTCTTCGCGATGCTCGCCGGCGTCCTGACCCGTTTCGGGCTCTACGCGGGGATGTTCGGCGGCTATGGCGGCCGGGACTCGAACAACAACAACTCGGTGCCGGTGTGGCTGATCGTCCTGCTCGTCTCCGTGGTCACGTACTTCCTGAGCCAGATCCTGATCCTCGCGATCTCGCGCTACCGCGAGTTTGCGGCAGACCGGGGCTCGGCGCTGCTCACCGGCGCGCCCGAGCACCTGATGAGCGCGCTACAGAAGATCTCGAGCGAGATGTTCCGGATCCCGCAACGCGACCTCCGCGAGGTCGAGTCGATGAATGCGTTCTTCATCGTCCCGGCAAGCGTCAAGCAGCGCACGGCGACACTGTTCGCGACACATCCGCCGCTCGAGCAGCGGCTGGAGCGCCTGGCCGAGATCTCGCGCGAGATGGGCCGGCCGATCGCGGCCTAGGCTTTCTGTCCAGCCGCTCGATGACGAGCATCTTCAACCAGGAGCCGTAGGCTGGGCTTCACCGACGTCCTCTTCGGCCGCAAGAAGCTCAAGAGCCCTGCTCAGGAGCGCCTGTTCGCGCTTTCGACCGCGCGCGTGACGCTCGATACCGAGCTTGGGCTGAAGCCCGCGGGCGCGGGCGGGATCGTCTTCAAGCCGCTCTCGGCCGGCGAGTTCGTCCGGGCCGAGAATGACCTCCAGCAGGTGCTGGACGCGGTCGCCGGCGAGTCGGGCTCCCGGCTCGAGCGGAAATCGGACGACTTCGGCTACGAATGGATCGTCGTCCGCGACACCGACCTCGAAGATCAGGTAACGACCATCCACGCGGTTGCTCAGGGCCTGGAGGAAGCGGGCTTCGGGGAGCAGCTCTTGGCGGCTGCCTTCAAGTTCGAGCCCAAGTTCGGCGACCGTAAAACCGTCTACTGGATCTACGGCTACAAGCGCGGCGCCTTCTGGCCGTTCGTTCCGACGGGCGAGAAGGAGCGGGACAACGCCGAGGAGCTCGAGCTGAAGGCGAAGCTCGAGAAGGAGCTGCCGATCGAGCCGGACCTGTCACGCTGGTTCGGGCTGTTCAACGCGCCGCTGTAGCACTCCGACCCGCGACCCTGCTAAACCTTCTAAAGGTTCACGCGCGCGCGAGACGCGGGGCTACCCCCGCTTACACCGTTCCCGAGCCTAACGGCGAAATTCAGACGCTTGGCGCGCGAAAGTGCACCAAAGACGCTACTTCTCGATCTCCTTCTGCCCGGCGCCCGAGGCGACTTCTTTCTTCAGCTGCTCGAGCTCCTGGTCGACCTGCGACGACGAGGCCATCTGTGCGAGCTCGCGGTCGAGCGGCGTCTGGTCGGAGGTGAAATCCTCGAGCGCGCCCGACGCGGTCAGCTCGTCGATCGCGTCCGCGCGAGACTGCATCTCCTGCGTCTTGTCCCGCGCGCGCTGGATCGCCGCACCCGTGTCGGCCATCTGGTCACCGATTCCGGTTGCGGCCTCGCCGATCCGCACCTGCGCCTCCGCAGCGGAGTACTGGGCCTTGATCACTTCCTTCTCGGAGCGGAAGGCCTCGACGCGCGTGGACAGCTGTTGCTCGCTCCCCACGAGCTTTTCCTGTTGCGCCTCGAGCTGCTTGATCTGGCCGTCGAGCCCCTGGAGCTGCTGCTGGACGGCGGACTTGCGCTCCAGCGCCTGGCGGGCGAGGTCCTCGCGTCCCTGCGAAACCGCCTGGCGCGCCTGCGTGTCGAGCTTGACGACGTTCTGCTCGAGCGTCTGCGTCTGCAGCTGCAGACGCTTCTTGGCCGTGACCACGTCTGCGACTCCGCGTTTCACGTTCTGGAGTAGCTCGAGTTGGCGCTCGTAGGAGTAGTCGAGCGTCTCGGAGGGCTTCTCCGCCCGGTTGAGCAGCCTCGAGTACTTCGCCTTGATGATCGTCATCGTGCGTCCCATCAGACCGGCCATTTGCCCTCCTCATTGCGGATTCGCGGAGGTAGCGTACCCGCGGTGATCGTCGAAAGGAGCATGCATCCCGCCTGGCTGTCGAACGCCTATCTCATCGCGGACCGCGAGGGCGGGACCGGCGTGTTCGTCGACTCCGGCGCGCCGCTCGAGCCGTTGCACGAGGCCGTCGAGCGGCTCGGCCTCATGGTCACGCACCTGCTGACGACGCATGCGGACGCCGATCATGTCGCGGGCGACGGTGAGCTCCGCGAGCGTTACGGCCTCGAGATCGTCAAGGGTCCGCTGGACACGGGGGGCCTCCGCTTCGAGGCGTTGCCGACGCCTGGCCACAAGGATGATCACCTGGCTTTCGTCTGCAACGGCGAGACCGCCTTCACCGGCGACGTCCTCTTCAAGGACGCGGTCGGCGGCGGGAACTTCGCGCAGATTCGCGAGTCGGTCATGGATGTGCTGATGAGGCTGCCGCCGGAGACGCGCGTCCTGCCCGGTCACACCGACGAGACGACGATTGGGCGAGAATGGGAGCGCAACCCGTTCGTCAGGGTCTGGCGCGGCGAGGATCCGGAAGGAACCGAGCGCGTCCGCGTCGGCGGCCGGGAGGCGACGCTGGTCGTCTGGTCGCCCGACTACGACGGGAAGGGCAAGGCATGGGTTCGCTTCCACGGTGGCGAGGACGCGATCGTCGGGGGCTCACGCGTGGAACGCGGCTAGCCGCTCGGCTTCCTCCTCGAGCTCTTGCGTTGTCGCACGAGAGAGCCGCTCGAACGGGTCAAGCCGAATCCGCCCGTCCTGGTAGCGCCATGTGCCTGCGACCGCGCCGCCGACGAGGAATGTCGGAAAGGACTGGGGAGCCTTGCTGTGGAAGATCCGCGACCGGTACCTCTCCGGTAGAAGCCCAGCCCGGCGGGCGTGTACGAGGAGCGTTGCGTCGAACGTCGGCAGAAAACGGACCGGTGTCTCGGTGTCGGGATGCGGCAAGGGCGCCCCAGGCACGTCGAGCAACTCGCGCCCGGCTTCGTCGACGAAGCGCCTGAGCTTCAGACGTTCGAGCGCGGGAGTCACTGACCCGACGCGCATGCCGGCCCAGCCGGCGATGTCCGTGCGGGGAGCGGGCCCGAATGCGCCGAGGTAACGGCGCACGAGGTGGTCGACTGCCTCGTCCTCCGACAGCTTGGGCGGCGGACCAAGCCACTTCTCGGCGAGGCCGTACAGATCGGCCCGGCGGCGCTCCCACGTCCCGGAGGGCGGCACGCGGACGAGCTCGAGCCAGATCGCGGCGCCGGGCCGCCAGACGTCGGCGCCGAGCGCCTTCATCTCGTTCAAGGTGAGGGGTCCGCCGGCGAGCGCCTTGCGGAGCTTCTCCGCGGCGCGTTCGAGCTCGCTGTCCCTGGCACGCTGGACCCGCCGCGACCAGGCTTTCCGCTCCGCCCGAATCGCGAGAATCAAAGGCCAGTAATCCCGCTTCGAGGCGATGTGGATGGTGTTCCGCATCATCATCGCCTGGACGACGTTCCGCCGCTCGAGCGCCCGGGTCAAGTCGTCCCGCTCGAATCCTTCCAGTCGCGACCAAAGGCCGACGTAGCCGGAAGGCGCGTACTGGGTCTGCAGGCCGGCGATCCGCTCCGCGGCGCGGGGCAGCGGGAGCTTCGCGCGTTCGAGCAGCAACTGGCGCGCCAGCACGGCTCGATTCAGCTCGCGCTGAGTCAGCACCCGCCTGCTCGCCGCCACGGCGGCAAGCTACATTCCGGCGATGCCGATCGTCCCCGATCCGATCGAGCACTACGCGGAGGAGCACACCACGCCGCCGGAGCCGCTCCTCGCCGCGCTCGCGCAGGAAACGCGCGAAACGCTCGAGTCTCCACAGATGCTCACGGGGACGGTCGAGGGCCGCTTCCTCGAGCTCCTCGTCTACGCAAGCGGTGCCGGGCGAGTGCTCGAGCTCGGCACCTACAGCGGGTATTCGGCCCTCTCGATGGCGGCGGGCCTGCCGCCGGGGGGCCGTATAGACACCTGCGAGGTGGACGAGAGCCGCGCCGGCGTTGCGCGCCGCTACATCGAGCAGAGCCCGTATGCCGACCGAATCCAGATCCACCTCGGTCCCGCGTTGGAGACGATCGTCAAGCTCGAAGGCGAGTTCGACTTCGTCTTCATCGATGCCGATAAGCCGAACTACGTGAACTACTACGAGGCCGTGCTGCCGCGGCTGAGCGAGCGCGGATTCATAGCCGCCGACAACACGCTCTGGAGTGGTCGCGTCCTGGAGCCCACCGACGACGAGGGCACCCGAGCGATCAAGGGCTTCAACGAGCACGTCAAAACCGACCCAAGGGTGACGTCGGTAGTGCTGACGGTGCGTGACGGCATCACGCTCATCCGTCCGAAGGGAGAAGGCTGATGGCGATCAAGCTGCATAGATGCAGCGGCATGTGGGCGAAGTTCGGCGCGCACCCGTGCTGGCGAGTCCAGAACGCGCTCGATGACGAGGGCATCGAGTATGAGGTCGTCAAGGAGGGCTCGGCCCGGCGCAAGTCCAGCCGGATCCGGACGATCGAGCGCACGGGCCAGAAGAAGTTCCCGTGGATCGAGTTCGAGGACGGCTCCATCTACCGTGAGGAGTCGAGCGACATGGCCGAGACGATTCGCTCCGGCCGCCTGAACGAGAAGCGCGGCGCCGGCTCCGGGTCTCCAGCCTCGCCGTAGAGGCGGCTACACTTCGCCCGCCCGGGGCTATAGCTCAGTTGGGAGAGCGCCTGGATCGCACCCAGGAGGTCGCCGGTTCGAGCCCGGCTAGCTCCACAAGCAAAAGGCCCGCTAAGCGGGCCTTTTTGTTCTCTGAATTGGCGACGAAAAACTGCGAAAACCGCCCGTGGTCAAGTTTTGGTCAAGTAGCCGCGGAAGGGACTCATCGCACCCAGGAGGTCGCCGGTTCGAGTCCGGCTAGCTCCACAAGAAAAAGACCCGCAAAGCGGGCGCTTCATACGCGGCTCCGGCGGCGAGTTACCAAGACGATCCCCGAGACGACGGCTGCTCCCAGGATCGTGAAGAAGACCACCTTCCCCGCAAGTGCGTAGAGCAAGAGCAGAAGCAGCGACGTCGTCCGCACCGCGTGGAAGGGTCCCCGCCCCGACGGGCGAGCGCGAAGGCCACGCTGGGAGCGGTAGGACAAGCCGCTACCGGGAATCGCGACCGAAGTCGTACGCCGGCCGTCGGAATTGATCGAGCTCCGAGCACCGCGGATGCCTGCACTAAGACCGACGCTCCGCCTACTGACGTTCGGCCGAATGCCAGGCCTTTTTTGCCTAACCGACGCCGCCGTGGTGTGAGCAGGCGCCCTGAATTCCTCCCGAGTGACTAATCGAGCCATCGGCGCAGGTGACCGTGCTTCCGTTCCCTGGCCCAAGATCGCCGCCTGAGCTCGACCCAGAGCTGCCCAACGAGGAGCCGCTGCTGCCCGAGTAGACATTGCCGCTCTCGCCGCCGTGATAAGAGCAGGCGCCGGAAAGGCCGCCGGAGTGGCTCCACATGCCGTCGTCGCACTGAACGATGTAGCCACCGCCAGCGTCGAAGTTGTCGATGCAGGCATGGGTGTCGCAGAAGCTGACCGGACTCGCCGCAGGCGGCGCGACCGGGGCGGCGCCGACAGTGGTTAGGGAGCTACGGATATGTGCGAAAGCAGAGCGCCAGCTCGGGTAGAGATCGGCCGGCGCCTCAGTCAGGATCGCGATCTGGTCGCCGCTCGCGTCGACGAAGAACGTGTCCTGCTTGTGGAGGAGGACGCCGTGCTCGCTGACTAGGAACTCCCAGTCGACGCTGGCCAAGCCCTGATAGCTACTCGGCCTGTAACGAAACACGCGGTAGCCGGCTTGTGAAACGAGCGACTGCTCGACTTGCTGGGCGGTCGCGGCAAGATCGCCGGCAGAGCTACTTGGCGTCAGATCGACTCGCAGCATCAGCGCCGGGTTCGTCTGGTCCCGAATGGTGGTGTCGAGATAGCCGCCCTTGGCGGCCTCACTCGAATCGACGTTCCAGCTGTCCGGATAGTCGACGCTGATGTAGCTGCCGCTGAAGCTCGTATAGGTCGGTGTGACCGGCCTAGGGGCGCGCACAACCGGAGCTGGCGCGGCCTTCGACACCGTGACCGTCTGCGTGACGGTCTGGGTTGGCGTCGACGGCGCCGCGATGTTGCCTGAATTCGTGCCGCAGCCGGCGGCCGCGAGCGCAGCGACGGCGAAGCCAGCGGCGAGCGTTCGATGCATTGTCATGTCCTGCATCTCCTCACGTGGGAATCAGGAGAGAGGGAGGGCTCCCGCTCTACACCAGAGCCCAGTTCGAGTACGGAAGGTTTCCTGCCGCAACCGCGCGAGGTTCTAACGCAGGGAGATGATCGCACAGATCGTGACGACTCGCACGAATACGAATCGCGTTCGACTACGCCCGTAACCAACCTGCACGTTCGCTCCAGTGAACGGACTCGCGCTTACGGGACCGTACTGTTGCCACTGCGTCAAGAAGCCTGACAACGTTTCGGGCGGATGAGCGCCCCCGGATGCTTATGGGCGACTGGCGGCCTGGATCCGATAGACGATACCGCTTCCCCAATCGGCCACCAAAAGACCGCCACCACGGTCTATGAGAAGCGAGCGCTAAAGGGTGCTCGAAGCCAGACGCGAAAGGGACAACTCGGGCTCTAGGGAGTCCCATGCGGGCGGGGGCGCTGCGCCGAAGACCGACTTTTTTGGGTGACTTTCGCTCGGCGTTGCCCAAAGTCACGCTCCGCCCGATACCTTTTGGCCGTGGATCTTCAATCGTGGGATCCCCCTTTAAAAACCCTCAGGGGCAGTCCAACTCGCCTCAACGGCGTCAGGATCTATTACGACTTTGGCTGGCGCGACGTGTTTTCGAGCAGGCGTCGCCAATTCCCGGGCGGACAATCGCTCACGCGTCTAGTTAAAGACGACTGTCGGGAAGGACTGACGCCTGCCCTTTTGCTGACTGGTCGCGACGACGTGGACGAGGACGCTTTCGAGACGGACTCGGAGTATGTCGTGGTCGTCAACGTTCGCCAGTATCTGAAAGCAAAGCCCGATACCGCCGCGTCCTACTACGCCCAAAGCTTGGGGTCGGGGATAACCGGG
>VAWI01000012.1:0-402 GCA_005884005.1 Actinomycetota bacterium | reverse complement strand
ATCGCGAACTCATAGCGTGGGCGGCCGATATCGAGGAGCGCATCGAGAAACTCCGGCACATCGCCGGAACTGTCAGCGCCACCGGCGCGGAGGCTGATCCCGCCGCGGCGATACGCGCGCTCCGAGGCCTGTCGCGTCTCAACGCCGAGATCGTGGATGCGCTTGAAGGTCTGTTTGCGGGAGACGTTGACCGAGAATTTGCCGTCGAGTTTCTGCGGGCCGTGACGGCCCAGAGGACGGGGAGATATGTCGCTAGCGAGGTTCTAGGACAACGGATCGGCGACCGAATGGCAGATGTCCGCGACGTCGCGACGGCGTATTCCGAACTCATAGCTGACACGGCTTCGACGGAGACGGATCTCCAACGATTCATCGAGCTGAACCCTTGGCTGCTTGGGCTCG
>VAWI01000059.1 GCA_005884005.1 Actinomycetota bacterium | reverse complement strand
CGCGACAGCGGCGGCGCTTTCCGTGTTGCGGCGCCTGCGCGAGCCGGAGATCTACGAGGAGCTCGAGCAGCACGGCGCCCGGCTCGAGGCTGGTCTGGCGCCGTTCGGAACCGTCCAGCGCGTCGGCGCCATGGCGACGCTCTTCATGCGCAAGGCGCTGGTGCGCAATCTGAGCGACGCGCAGGCGGCGAACACAGAGCGTTATGGCGCTCTCTTCCGCCACCTGCTCGAGCGCGGAATCTATTTCCCGCCCTCTCAGTTCGAGGCGCTTTTCATCTCGACTGTGCACGGCGACGACGAGATCGAGAGGACGGTTCAGGCCGTTGCCGACTTCGACGACTGACGTCTGGGCGACGATCGCCTCGGAGGCCGGTCGCGAGAGCCGGCTCTGGAACGAAGCCCTGCGGCCCGAGAACGAGCGCGAGAGCGAACCCGTCTTCTCGCCGCTCGGAGAGGAGCGCTGCGCGCTCGGGCTGGAGACGATCTACGAGGGTTACCTGGTCCATTACGGGCACCCGCGTCTCTTTGTCTCGGCCGACGCCGACACTGCGCTTCTCCTTGGCGACTACCTCTACGCCCACGGGCTCGTTCGGATCGCCGAGGTCGGCAGCGTCGAGGCCGTCGCCGACCTGGCCGAGCTGATCTCCCTCTGCGCGCAGCTCCGTGCCGACTCCGCGCCGGGCGACGCCGTCGCCTGGGCCGCTAGCGCTGCCCTCCTCGGAGCCGGCGAGCTCGACGAAGCGCGGCTCGCCTTGCGCGAGCGCGGCGACGCGTCACCGCTCGCGGCGCTCGCCGAGGCGCACGCGGGCGACGGTCTTGAGCTGGCGCTTGCCGCGCACGACCGGAGACTTCGTTAGGGTCGCGCCCGATGGCGTCCGCCCTGGTTACGGCACCCCTGGCCGCGACGGCGGCCGAGGAAGGCAAGAGGGTGATCATCGCCATGCTGATCGTCGGCCTGATTTTCATCGGCGTGATCGCCCTCGGCGAGACCTCGCGCTGGCTCCGCCACCGGCGCGATCGCACGCACTAGTGAACTTGGCATAACCGCCGGGCCGCGCGATCCTTGAACAGATGGGCGAGCCACCGGTCGGCACCGTCACCTTCCTCTTCACCGACATCGAGGGCTCGACACGCCTGCTGCACGAGCTCGGCGACGCCTACGCCGACGCGCTCGCCGACCACCGGCGCGTCCTTCGGGAGGCCTTCGCCCGCCATGGCGGCTTCGAGGTCGACACCCAGGGCGACGCCTTCTTCATTGCGTTCGCCCGTGCGAGGGACGCGGTCGGCGCTGCAGCCAGCGCGCAGCGGGCTCTCCTCTCAGGGCCGATTCGAGCGCGGATCGGCGTTCATACGGGCGAGCCGCTAAGAACGGATGAGGGGTATGTCGGGATGGACGTCCACAGGGGCGCTCGCATTGCCGCGGCAGCCCACGGCGGCCAGGTGCTCATCTCGCAGACGGCGCGAGAGCTGGTCGAAGACGATCTCCCTTCGGAGTTCGCTCTGCGCGATCTCGGCGAGCACCGCCTGAAGGATCTCAGCAGGCCCCAACGGATCTTCCAGCTCGTGGGGGACGGCCTCGAGCGTGACTTCCCACCGCCGGTAACGCTCGAGAGCCGGCCGACCAACCTTCCGCCTCAGCCGACGCCGCTGATCGGTCGAGAGCAAGAGCTCGCGGAGGTCGTCGACCTGCTCCGAAGTCCCGACGTTCGTCTGCTCACGCTCACCGGTCCGGGCGGCGCGGGCAAGAGCAGGCTGGCGCTCCAGGCCGCAGCCGATCTGCTCGACGACTTCGCCGACGGCGCCTTCTTCGTTGGACTGGCGGGGATTGCGGACCCGTTGTTGGTTCTCCCCACGATCGCTCAGGCCCTCGGGCTGAAGGAGACCGGCGGCCTCCCGCCGGAGGACGCTCTCGAGCGCTTTCTGCATGACCGCGAGCTGCTCCTCGTGCTCGACAACCTCGAACATTTGCTCGAGGCGTCGCCGGAAATCAGCGATCTCGTTCTCAGTGCCCCGTCTGTGAAGGCGATCCTGTCCAGTCGGGCGCCTCTGCGGGTCTCGGCCGAGCGGGAGTACCCGGTCCCCGAGCTTGTCGATCGTGATGCCGTTGCCCTCTTCAACGAGCGAGCGCGGGCCATCAAGCCGGACTTCCGCCTTAACGGCGATGCGCCGACCGTCGCTCAGATCTGCAGCCGTCTGGACGGTCTTCCACTTGCGATCGAGCTCGCTGCGGCTCGCTCCAAGGTGCTTTCCCCGACAGCCCTCCTCGAGCGGCTCGACCGAAGGCTGGCTGTGCTGACAGGAGGCGCTCGCGATGTCCCCGACCGCCAACGCACCCTTCGCGACACGATTGCGTGGAGCTACGAGCTGCTCGACGAGACCGAGCAGAGGCTTTTCTCACGACTCGCCGTCTTCGTGGGCGGCTTCACGCTGGTTGCGGCCGAGCAGGTCTGCGACGCGGATCTCGACACGATCGCTTCTCTCGTCGAGAAGAGCCTCGTTCGGCAGGGTGAAGAACGGTTCCGCATGCTCGAAACGATCCGTGAGTTTGCCTTGGAGCGCCTCGAGGAGAGTGGGGAGCGCGACCACATCAGGCGGCGCCATCTCGAGGTTCTTCTGGAGCTCGCGCGGCATAAGGAATCGACGGCCGACCGCCAAGCCCCTGAGTGGCTCGAGCGCCTCGAGGTTGAGCACGACAATTTTCGGGCAGCTCTTCAAGTTTCACGGGGGCTCGACGATCCGCGCCTCGAGCTTCGCCTCGCGTCGTCGCTGGCAGATTTTTGGGAACATCAGGGTCACCTGACAGAGGGACTTGAGCGCATCCGCGAGGCGCTCGACCGCGATCCGGACGGGTTGGCGGAGGATCGCGGGCCGGCTCTGCTGTGGGGCACGATGATTGCCCTCAAGCAGGGTGATCTCGAAACAGCTCAGCAGTTGGCCGAGAAGAAGAAGCAACTGCACACTTCGCTCGAAGACGAGTCGGGCGTCGCCAGGTCAGTGAACCTGCTCGGCAGCGTCGCGACTGCAGACGGACGCTACGACGAGGCGCGCGCTCTCCTCGAACAGGCCAAGTCGATCCACGAGCGGCTGGGGGATGACTCCGGGCTGCAGTCGTCGCTCCACAATCTCGGGTTGCTCGCGATGGATCAGCGTGATTTCGCCCGCGCCCGCCAGGAGCTCGAGTCGGCCCTGGGCATCTCTGAGAAGGTTGGTCTGGAGAGAGCGATAGCCAACAACCTGTGCGATCTTGCGTTCGCCGAACTGGGCGACGGGATCGTCAGTGCGCATAGCCGCTTTCGAGAAGCACTGGCAGCTGCCGCCCAGCTGGGTTGGAAGGAAAACGTCGCTTACTCCTTCGTGGGCTGTAGTGCCGTCGCGGTTGCCGCTGAGCTCCTCGAGCCGGCCGCACAGTTCCTCGGTCAGGCAGACCGCTTGTGTGAAGACCTTCGCCTGAACCTGGAGACGTACGCCCGAGCCGTGGCCGACCAGGTCGAGCGTGAGCTTCGCTCCCGCCTGGCCGAGGAGCGATTCGAGGCTCTCCGGGCGGAGGGCAGGTTGCTGTCCATGGAAGACGCCGTCTCCGAGGCGTTTGCGGCCCTTGACAGATGAGCGAGCTCCCGACCGGCACCGTCACCTTCCTCTTCACCGACATCGAGGGCTCGACACGCCTGCTGCACGAGCTCGGCGACGCCTACGCCGACGCGCTGGCGGAGCACCGGCGCGTCCTCCGGGAGGCCTTCGCCCGCCACGGCGGCGTCGAGGTCGACACCCAGGGCGACGCCTTCTTTGTCGCTTTTGCGCGCGCGAAAGACGCTGTCGCGGCCGCCGCCGAAGGCCAGCGGGCGCTCGACGGCGGCCCGATCTGCGTCCGCATAGGCCTCCACACCGGCGAGCCGCTCGTGACGGACGAGGGGTATGTGGGCATCGACGTGCACCGAGCATCGCGGATCGCAGGCGTCGCACACGGCGGCCAGATCGTGCTTTCCGAACGGACACGTGTAGTCGCCGACGCCGGCGCCGTCACTGATCTCGGGCGGCATCGGCTGAAGGACCTCGCAGAAGCCGAGCGGCTATTCCAAATCGGAGCTGAAGCGTTCCCGCCGTTGCGCTCTCTCAACGCAACGAACCTGCCGATTCAACCGGAACCGCTCATCGGCCGAGCGCGGGAGCTGGCCGACACGCTGGCTCTGCTCGAAACTGCTCGGCTGGTCACGCTCACCGGCGCCGGCGGCTCAGGAAAGACGCGGCTGGCTCTGCAGGCGGCTGCCGAGCTCGTCGATCACTTCAAGGACGGCGTCTTCTGGGTCTCGCTTGCGGCGGTCAACGAGCCCGAACTGGTGCTCCCGACAATCGCCGCCACTCTTGGTGCGAAGGACGAGCTCGCCGATTTCGTCGACGAGAAGTGGCTACTCCTTCTGCTCGACAACCTGGAGCAGGTCCTCGGCTGCGCGAACGACGTTGCGGCCCTGCTCAGAGGCTGCCCAAACCTCAAGCTCCTCGTGACGAGCCGCGCTCCGCTTCGGATCTCCGGCGAGCAGGAATACGAGGTGCCGCCGCTTCCTGAGTCGGACGCCGTCGAGCTCTTCAGCCAGCGCGCGCGCCGGGCGAAGCCGCGGTTTGCGCCGGACCGGCACGTTCTCGAGATTTGCCAGCGCCTCGACGGCCTTCCGCTCGCCTTGGAGCTCGCTGCGGCGCGCGTCCGACTCCTCTCAGCGCAACAGATCCTCGATCGCTTGGGCGAGAGCCTGACCCTGCTGACCAGCGGTGCGCGTGACCTGCCGCCGCGGCAGCGAACGCTGCTGGCGACGATCGAGTGGAGCTACGAGTTGCTGGACGAGGCGGAGAAGCAGTTGTTCGCGAGGATGGCCGTCTTCGTTGGCAGCTTCGACCTCGAGGCGGCTGGTGCGGTCTGCGACGCCGACCTCGACCGGCTCGAAGGCCTTGTTGACCAGAGCCTGCTCCGCCGCACCGAGGACAACCGATTCTTCATGCTGGAGACGATTCGTGCGTTCGCCGTCGATCGGCTCCGGCATCGGGCGGAGTCCGACCAGGTATATGCGCGGCATGCAGGCTATTTCGTCGATCTCGCAGAGGCGGCTGACCGCGAATTGCACCGCCCAGCACAGCAGGCGTCGCTTACGGCGTTCAAGAGCAACATCTCGAATCTCCGTGCGGCACTGTCCTGGTCGTTGCGACACGACTCGGAGGCTGCGGGGCGACTAACCGGTGCGACCGCCCAGTTCTGGTTCATTGATGGCGGTTGGAGCGAGGGCGAGGAGCGAGCAGACGCCGTGCTCGGCAGGGGAGGTCTTTCACAAAGTGTCCATGAGCGAGCGCTGTTCTGCTCGGCGCTCCTCAGCGTTGCCCTCCAGCGTGAGGCAGCGCAACAACGAGCCGAGGACCTACTCCGGACGGCGAAGGAAAGCGGATCTCTCTGGGGGATGGGGCGGGCACTGATGCTGCTCGGCTGGCAAGCCGGGCTGAGCGGGGAGCACGAGCGGGCGAACGATCTGTTCGGCGAGTGCCTCGTGGCCGCGCGAGCCGCCGGGGACGGCTGGCTCTCGGGCGTCGCTACGCACGACCTCGCCGACGTCGCTCTGAATCAGGGCAGGTATGACGAAGCCCGGCGCCTTCTCGCGGAAAGCGTGGAGATTGCTCGCTCTCGAGCCGACGACGACATGGCGGCGCGGTCGATTGCTGACCTCGGACAGGCTTCGCTCCGACTAGGTCATGACGAAGCGGCAATACGTCTCTTTCGTGAAAGCCTCCGTCTGGGACGCGAGATCGGCGCGCCGGACGTCGTCATCGCCGATCTCACCGGGCTTTCAGCGGCGACGGCCGAGACTGAGCCCTCCCAGGCGGCTCGTATCCTCGGCGCCGCGGATGCTTCGCTCGCAGAGATCGGGGTCGACCGCCAGCCGACTGAGCAAGTGACCCACGACGAAGCCGTCGCAACGCTGCGCCGGCAGCTCGGCGAGGAGCGGCTTGCTTCGGAGCTCGAAGCCGGAGCGGCACTCTCGAGCGAGGAGGCGGTCGAAGCGGCGCTCGCCCTAGACTGACCACCATGGCGCCCCCGGCGGACTTGCGCTCCTGGATCGCTCTGCTCGAGCGCGAGGGCGAGCTCGTCCGCGTCTCAGCCGAGGTCGATCCGCACCTCGAGGTGACGGAGATCGTCGACCGCACCGTCAAGGCCGGCGGGCCGGCGCTGCTGTTCGATAATCCGAAGGGGTCGAGCTATCCGCTGCTGATCAACCAGTTCGGCACCGAGCGGCGAATGCGCCTCGCCTTCGGCGTCGACCAGCTGGATGACGTCGCTGCGAAGCTCGAGGACGTGCTCGAGATGCAGCCGCCGCAGGGCCTCGTCGACAAGGTGCGCGGGCTCAAAAAGCTGAAGTCGATCGCGGATTCGCTGCCGCAGACGGTGCGGCACGGTCCTGCGCAGGAGGTTGTTTTCACCGGTGACGACGTCGATCTCGGCGCGCTACCCGTGCAGACCTGCTGGCCTGGCGACGCGGCCGCCTTCATCACGCTGCCGGCCGTGATCACCAAGGACCCGCGCACCGGCACGCGCAACGTCGGCATGTACCGGATGCAGGTGCTCGACGGGAATACGACCGCGATGCACTGGCAGATCCACAAGGACGGCCGCGCCGACTACCTGGCGACGGACGGGCGGATCGAGGTCGCCGCCGCGCTCGGGCTCGATCCGGTCACGACCTACGCGGCGAGCGCGCCCCTGCCGAAGCACATAGACGAGCTGATGCTCGCCGGCTTTTTGCGTGGCGAGCCTGTCCAGCTCGTCAAGGGAAAGACGGTCGACCTCGATGTGCCGGCCAACGCCGAGATCGTGCTCGAGGGCTACATCGACAAGGACGAGCTGACCGCGGAGGGCCCGTTCGGCGACCACACCGGTTTTTACACCGCCGCAGAGCCGTTTCCGGTCTTCCACGTCACCGCCGTGACGATGCGCGAGGACGCGATCTATTCGTCGATCGTCGTCGGCAAGCCACCGGCGGAGGACGCCTGGCTCGGCAAGGCGACCGAGCGGATCTTCCTACCGGCGGTGAAGATGACCGTCCCGGAGATCGTCGACTACGACCTCCCGGTCGCGGGCGTCTTCCACAACTGCTGCATCGTCTCGATCCGCAAGGCCTTCCCCGGCCACGCCAAGAAGGTCATGCACGCGATCTGGGGGCTCGGGATGCTCAGCCTGACGAAGGCAGTCGTGGTCGTCGACGAGCACGTGAACGTGCACGACTACGAGGAGGTGTTCTTCTACGTCGGCGCGAACGTCGACCCGGGCCGCGACGTCCTGATCACCGAAGGCCCGCTCGACCATCTCGACCACTCGCCCACGCACCAGTTCTTCGGCGGCAAGCTCGGGATCGACGCAACGGCGAAGGGCCCCGACGAGGGCACGAGACCGTGGCCCGAGGAGATCGAGATGAGCGACGAGATCCGCGAGCTCGTCGACCGCCGTTGGGAGGAATACGGGATCGCCGCCGATGGAGAAGAACAGAACGGTGCGCGCCCACGGAAGCGAGCATTTACTCTCTCCCGAGCAAAGCGACGGGACTAGCCAGCCGGCGGAAAATGCGAAGCATCTTGCGCCGTTAGTTACGTCGTTGACGCGCGGAGAGTAGAGCCGATTGAATCCGACCAGGTGAGCGGGAGAAGGGAGGCGCTCTAGGTGGAGCCCCAGCAGGGCCAAGGCAAACCGCACCTTCCGCCTCCAAGCCTGTGGCCGATCGGCTTCGCGATCGGGATCGTCTGCATCCTCGTCGGGCTGATCGTCAGCTGGCCCGCGGCCGCGGTCGGTGCCCTCGTGACGGTCGTCTTCGGCTTTCTCTGGGTGCGCGACGTCACGGGCGGTTACCGGCACGAGGACGCCGGCATCGAGCCTGCGGTGGGCGGCCCCGAGTCCGCCACCGGAGGCGCGCCCGCGATCCCGGCCGACCGCGGGGAAGCGGCGATGCCCGAGCCCGCGCCGGGCGAGCGCTTTCCGCGCAGCGTCTTCCTCGAGGGCGCGACTCTCGGCCTTGGCAGCGTGATCGCCGGCATCGTCACGGTCCCGATCCTCGGTTTCACGATTGCGCCCGTGTTCCAGCACCCGCACCACGACGAGATCGACCTGGGACCGATAACGAACTTCAAGGAAGGCCAATTCGTAATCACGACCTTCCTCCGAGATCCGGGCGAAGGGGAAATCTCGCGTCGCACGGCGTACGTCCGCAACAACGGCTTCATCGACGCCAAGCCGAGCTTCACCGTCCTCTCGAACCGGTGCGCGCACCTCGGGTGTCCCGTGCAGCCGAACGGGCCGATGTTCGACAAGCAGAAGATCGAGGAGACGACCAAGACCGGCGACGTTTCCCTGATTCCGACGCTGCCGGCCGGCGGCTTCGGCTGCCCGTGCCACGGCGGCCAGTACGACCAGGAGGGCAACCGGACGGCCGGCCCGCCCGTTCGCGCTCTCGACCGGTACGAGTTCTACATCCGCAACGGCCGCCTGGCGGTCGGCAGGACCTACAGCGTCAGCCACGTCGACGGCGCAGGCGCGTCCGCAAAGATCCACAAGTACAAGGAGACGGGCCCGGGCGAGCACGTGGACGGGCCAGAGCAGTGGTTCTACCCGCTGCAGCCGCCAACCTGATGCCAAGCAAGCGAAACCGCAAGGAACAGATGCTGGCCGCGGCCCAGTATCCCCTGGACTGGCTCGAGGAACGCTCCGGCCTCATCGGCGGCCTCCGCTACTTCCTCTTCCGGAAAGTCCCCGGCGACTCGGGCTGGTGGCACACGCTCGGCTCGGCGACGCTGACAGCCTTCCTCGTTCAGCTGGGGACCGGCGTGATCCTGGCGATGTACTACAAGCCGGATCCGAATTCGGCGTACGAGTCGGTCCAGCACATCAACAACGACGTCACCCTCGGCTGGCTCGTCCGCGGCATGCACCGCTGGGGCGCCAGCGTCTTCATCATCCTGATCTTCTTCCACATGGCGCGGGTCTTCCTGTTCGGCGCCTACAAGTATCCGCGTGAGCTGAACTGGATCGTCGGCGTCCTGCTGCTGCCGCTCGCGCTGCTCGAAGGCTTCTCTGGCTACCTGCTGCCCTACGACCAGACGGCTTACTGGGCGACCGTCGTCGGGATCAACATCAACGGCACGGCGCCGTTTCTCGGGCCGTTCCTGGCGAGCTTCTTGCGTAGCGGCTCCGAGATAGGCGCCGACACGCTCAGCCGGTTCTACTCGCTGCACATGCTGCTGCTTCCCGGCGCGATCCTCGGCTTGATCGGACTGCACCTCTACCTCGTGGTGCGCCTCGGCGTCTCGTCGCCACCCTGGTCGAGCGAGGCGGCCGGGCGTGACCGCGAGCAAGCGCCGGCGGTTCCCGGCAGCGGGCTTGTCAACCCAGCCCCGCGCGGCGTTACCAAGAGGCCCGACTAAGTGGCTCCTCCGGCAACATTCAGAGCGTCCCTCGCCCGCGATTTGCGGCGCGAGGCGGCGTCCTCAGTCGCGCCAATATCTACGGATATTGACGCTCCCTGCGTCCTACCCTCGCTTGCAACTCGCGACCGAGGAACGCGAGAACGTCACCGGAGGAGCCACTGATGCCCTCTCGCAGGCTTGAAGAGCGCCGCATTGCTTTCCAGCGGTACAAGGAGGACGTCAAGCGCGACGGGAAGCCGTTCTACCCGTACGCGATGTTCCACGACACGGTGATGAGCCTCGTCGTCGTCTGCGTGATAGTCGGGCTCGCCTTCGTCTGGCACTACACGTCGCTGCTCGGCCCTTCCTTGGCAGCGAAAGCCGACCCGGGCACGACGAGCTTCGTGCCGCGCCCGGACTGGTACTTCTACTTCCTCTTCTACCTCTTGCGGATCTTCAAGTGGCCGAACTCGGTCATCCTCGGCACGGTCGGCATTCCGACGATCTTGCTGATCCTGCTCCTGGCGATTCCGTTCATCGACATGCGGCGGGAGCGCCGGTTGTTGCGGCGTCCGATTGCGATCGTCGCGGCGGTGCTGGTCGCTCTCTCGATGGGCGTCCTCACCTACAAGGGCGCCACCGCAAAAGAAGCGCTCGGCGCCGAGCTCTTGGCGGACGTTCCGAATTGGGTGAAGGCGGAGAAGCTGCCGGCGCAGGCGGTTCCCGGCGCCAAGCTCTTCGCGACCTCCGGCTGCCTCAACTGCCACACCTACCTCGGCGCCGGCGGCTCTCAGCTCGGCGCGCCGGATCTGAGCGCGGAGGGCTCCAAGAACAAGGGCATCACCTTCCAGATCCAGCACCTCAAATGCCCAAGCTGCGTCAACAAGGGCTCCCCGATGCCGTCCTTCGCGGCCTTCGGCGACGCAAACTTACGCAAGCTCGCGATTTTCCTCGAGGCCTCAAAAGGCCCCAAGTAAGGTCCTCCCATGCGGATCTTCCTGGGCATAACCGGCGCCTCGGGCGCCCCGTATGCGGCACGGCTCGTTCAAGCGCTTGCCGCAGCCGGCTGCGAGCTCGGGCTAAGTATCTCGCGCGCGGGCTACGAAGTGCTCGCGACCGAGCTCTACCGTGACGTCTCGCTGCCGCAGGACGAGATCGCGCAGCGGCTGATCGACGGCGCCGACGGCATCACGATCTACTCCGAGCGCGACTGGAAGTCGCCGTACGCGAGCGGCTCGGCGAAGGTCGACGCCTACGTGATCTGCCCCTGCTCGATGGGCACCCTGGGGACGATCGCCTCTGGCGCGATGTCGAACCTGATCCACCGCGCCGCTTCGGTCGCGCTGAAGGAAGAGCGCCGGCTGATCGTCTGCCCGCGCGAGACGCCGCTCTCGCAGATCCATCTGCGGAACATGCTCGAGCTCAAGCAGGCCGGCGCGACGATCCTCTTCCTGGCGCCCGGCTTCTACCACGGAGCCGAGACGGTCGACCAGCTCGTCGACTTCGTCGTTTCCCGGTGCCTCGACCAGCTAGGGATCGAGCACGAGGCCGTCCGCTGGGGAGACTAACCGCGAAAAATGCTACGCATTTCCCGCGGAACTGGTTTCTCCATCGCTCCGCTCGGGAGCAAGAGAGGATAAGCGCGTGACCGTGGAGACTGGCAGGCTGGCGCCGGACGCCGTTCGGACGATGTTCGACCGGATCGCGCCGGTCTACGACACGATGAACCGGGTGATGACGGCCGGGCTCGACCGGCGCTGGCGGGGGGAGACGGCTTGCGCCGTGGTCTCACCCGGCGACCGCGTGCTCGACACCTGTTGCGGGACCGGAGATCTCGCCATCGCGGCAGAGCGCGTGGGCGGACGCGTCACGGGTCTCGACTTCTCGGAGCGGATGCTCGAGCGCGCCCGGGCGAAGTCCGACCAGGTCGAGTGGATTCAGGGCGATGCCCTCGCCCTGCCCCTTGCGGACGGCTCCTTCGACGCGGCCACCGTCGGGTTCGGGGTTCGCAACCTCGACGACCTGGAAGGCGGCCTGCGCGAGCTGCGGCGCGTGCTGCGGCGGGGAGGGCGCGTCGGCATCCTGGAGATCACGCGGCCGCGTGGCGTGCTGCGGCCTTTCTACAAGCTCTGGTTCGACGGCTTTGTTCCGCTCGCCGGGAAACTGCTTCCGGGCGGTTCCGCGTACACCTACTTGCCGGCGAGCGTCCGCCGGTTTCCTGGAGCGAAGGAGCTCGCCGCGCTGATGGAGACTGCGGGATTCGAGCAGGTGCGCTACCGCCTCTTCGCCGGCGGGATCGTCGCACTGCACACCGGGGTAGCCAGGTGATCCTGTGAGCGCGCTGACGACGATCCACGAGACCGAAGGGCTGGACGCATACCTCGACGAAATCGAGCACCGTCTGCTCGACGCCGTCAGCTGCCATCCGGGTCTCGCCGCGACGGTCGGCGCCGAGGCGCTGGCGGCCGGAGGAAAACGGCTGCGGCCTCTGCTCGTCTTCCTCGCCGCTTCGCCCGATCGCGAGCGGCCGTACGTTGCCGGTGTCTCGGTCGAGCTCGTGCACATGGCAACACTCGTGCACGACGACCTGATCGACCGCGCCGGTTACCGGCGTGGTCGGGCATCGGCCTGGGCCCGGTTCGGCCCGGGCGCGGCGCGGGCGGCGGGCGACTACCTGTTCGCACGGGCGTTCGCTGAGCTGGCGGCGACCGGGGACAAGCGCGCGGTCGAGACACTCGCTTCGGCGTGCCTGTCTCTCGCACGGGGCGAGGCGCTCCAGCGAGCACAGACGCACGATCCAGAGACGTCCGTCGAGAGCTACCTCGAGCGCTGCGCGCTCAAGACCGGCAAGCTTTTCGAAGCTGCCTGCCTCCTCGGCGCCGGGGTGACCAGGGCGGACGCCCCGGAGCTGGCCGAGTTCGGCCTGGCACTTGGTATCGCCTTTCAGATCGCCGACGACATCCTGGACTGCACGGGCGACACGATCGACACCGGCAAGATCGCCGGGACGGATCTGCGCGAGGGAACGCCGACGCTACCGCTGCTGCTCGCCGCGCGCGAGGACGCCGTCGTCCATCGGGCGCTCGCCGGCGGCTCCCTCGACGGCGCACTCGTCCGGGTCGCGGCCACCGGGGCGCTCGACCGTTCGCGGCGAGTCGCGCTCGAGTACGCCCAGCGCGCGCGCGAGTGCCTGAACGGCGAGGTCCATAGCATCGAGCTCGAGGCAATGACCTACGCCGTCGTCGAGAGGCGCACGTGATCCGCCTGGGCCGTATCGGTTACGTGAACATGGCGCCGGTCTTCTACCGGCTCGACGCCGAGGTCGAAGAGCTCGTCGGCGTGCCGACCGACCTGAACCGCGCGCTGCTCGCCGGTGAGTGCGACCTGGCTCCGATCTCGTCGATCGAGTACGCCCGCAACGCCGATCGGCTGCGGATCTTGCCCCGCCTCTGCGTAGGGTCGGAGGGCGCGGTCGACTCGATCCAGCTCGTCTCCCGCACGCCGCTCGAGCACGTGCGCACGGTCGCCGTCACACCCGAGAGCGCGACGTCGGTCGTGCTGACCAAGGTGCTGCTCCCCGAGGCGGAGCACGTCCCGCTCGGCGAGGAGGCCGAGGCGACGCTCCTGATCGGCGACGCGGCGCTCAAATCGGCGTTCGAGGATCCGACCCCGCACCATGACCTCGGCCGCCTCTGGCTCGAGCGAACCGGGCTTCCGATGGTGTTCGCGGTCTGGGCCGCGCCGAAAGACGTACGGGCCGGCCTCGGCGAGCTGGAGGAGGCGCTCGTCGCCTCCGTACGTCTAGCGCGCGCGGAGCCCGAGCGCCTCGCCCACGAGGCCAGCGAGCGCTATGGCTATCCGGCCGGCTTCCTGGCTCGCTACTTCGAGAAGCTCCGCTACAGCTTCGGCCCGCGTGAGCGCGCTGGGTTGCTGACGTTCCTTGAACTGGCGCGCGACGTGGGCGAACTGGACGAGGTGCCCGAGCTTCGGTTCGTCGCGCGAGCCGAAGCCGCGGTCTGAAGGGGGCACGCAAAGACGCTCGAAGGGGGCACGCAAAGACCCTGCTATTCGGCCGTGTTCGCTACTGCGGCGTCAGCACCGCGGGCCGCTCGGCACGCCGATACTTGACTGAGTAGCCGAGCGACCGGGGAATCGCGAGCAGGCCCTCGAGGTCGAGGTCGATCCGCGCGCCAGCCTTCTGCGTAACCTCGTCCTCGATCGGAAGGTCGAAGTCGTTAGCGCCATAGTCGAGAGCTCGAAACGCGTCTTCGTTTTGCGTCAGCACAGACGTGCGCACATGCTGGATGTTGTCGAGGAAGATCCGGGAGAGGGCGATGTGCCGCCAGTACTCGCGCGGCTCGATCTCGCGGCCGCCGAACGCGGTGCCATACGGCTTGTAGGTCCAGCAGAGGAACGAGAACAACCCCTCGTAGCCGTCGCGAAGGCACTCGTCCTGGAAGTCGCGCGTCCGCTGCAGGTGCTCCAGCCGCTCGTCGAGCGTTTCGTCGAAGCCGATCACCATCGTCGCCGTCGTCTTCATGCCGCTCTCGACGATCGCGCGTTGCGCCTCGAAGTAGTCGCGTACGGTGTACTTCCACTTCGCGTGGCGCTTGCGGAAGTCCTCGGTCAGGATCTCGCTGCCGCCGCCGGTCACCCAATGGACGCCGGCGTCGCGTAGGCGTGCTGCGGCGCCCGCGTAGGTGAGGCCGGCCCGGTCGGCGAGGAAGACGAACTCGGCGACGGTCAGCGCGTAGAACTCGACGCGGTCCCCGTAGCGGTCGCGCACCGAGGCAAAGAGGTCGCAGTAGTAGTCGAGCGGCAGCCGAGGATTGAAGCCGCCGTTGAAGGCGACCAGGTCGCCGCCGAAGTCAACAAGCTCGTCGATCTTCGCGAACACGTCCTCGCGCGAGAGGACGTAGCCGCCGTCCTGGTTCGGAAGGACGTAGAAGGCGCAGTAGTCGCACTGGGCGACGCAGACGTTCGTGTAGTTGACGATCCGCATCACCATGTAGGTGGCGCGGTCAGGCTCGTGCCACCGGCCGCGCACATCCTGCGCGAGCCTCTTCAGCTCGTCGTCGGACGCGTCCTCCCAGAGCGCCCTCGCTTCATCGACGCCCATCCGCATGCTCAAGCGGGCACCGCTTCCTCGGCCGGGAGCGCGTCCATGAACGAGCTGACGGAGAAGACCGCGTTGCCCGCGCCCGCGACGCCGTAGCCGGGTGGCGGCCTCAGGCCGTGCTTCTCGACCGTATCCCGGTAGGCCTCGAGCAGCCGGATGTGGTACTCGAGCGGCGCGCCGTCCGGGTTGTCGCGCCCGAGCGGAGTCGTCGGCTCCGGGCACCAAGTCGTGAAGCGGGGGGTGATGCCCCGGCTCATGAAGTAATCGAGCCCCTCGGTGGTGCTGCCGATCGCCTCGTCGACGGTCTCGAACCCGAACGGCTTCGCCATCTCGACCCCCGCGACGAAGTTCGGGATCACGTAACGGGCGCCGAAAACCTCGGCGGCGTCGAAGATCCGCCTGTGCCACTCCTCCCGGCCCACGTAGCGCTGCTTGCCCGGTGAGATCAGCGAGAACAGCCGCTTGTCCCAGACCTCGTAGTTCGGGTGGTAGATCGTGATCCCGTAGTCCTTGTAGCGCTGGACCTCCTCGCGCGGCAGCGCCTGGGCGACGACCTTGCCGATCCACCGCTTCGGAAAGCGCTCCTCGATCGCCTCCGCGTAGCGCCCGTAGAAGTCGGCCTCGGCGAGCCCGTCGACCGTGCTCGTCACCGAGCCGCCGGTGAGCGTGTAGGCCTTGCTGGCCCGCGCGTCGTCGTACCGGTCGATGATTGCCAGCGCCTCGAGCACGTCTTCGACCGGCTTGACCCCGGTGTACGGCCGGCCCTCACGCTTGTGCTGGCGCCAGTTGTGGTTGATGTCGCAGAACCCGCACTCCTCGTGGGCGCCGAAGTACTGGCAGAGCCGCAGGACGGTCAGGTAGATGAGGTAGCCCCACTGGATCGTCGGCGCGGTCTCCATCACCGTCTTGCCGTTCGCGAGGGTGTGGCGGTAGTACTCCGGCATCGGCGGCAGGCCGACGGCGGCGATCTCGCGCCCCTCGAGGGAGAGGGTCAGCTCCCCGGCCTTGCCGGAGACCCGGTACGGCGAAGCTGGGTTGACGCGGACGGACACGATCGTCCGCCGCAGGCCGTAAGGGCCACCGGTCAGCGCCACCTCTTCCGGCGGGCGCCGCTTGGCCGCCTCGCCGAGCTCGGCCAGCGGCTTCTGGTCGAAAGAGAAGATGAAGTACGACTTCGGCTTGATCTCGCCCTCGAGGTTGTCGGTGAGTGCCGACTCGTCGAAGGCGAACCCGGTGCGCAGCAGATCCTCTTTCAGCACCGCCTCGCGCGGGACATGCGGAAACCGCGCCATCAGATCCTCGAGGAGTTCGGTGCGCGTGGCGAGAGCGGCTCTGCTCACGCCACGAAACCTAACGGTAGGCGTCGAGCTTCGCGGCCAGCCCGGAAACCCCGTCCGAGCCGCCGACGCGGATTCGGGGCAGCGTCAGCAGCCCGTCCCGCGGCGAGGCGGGCCCGAAGCCTTCGATGGTCGCGCCGAAGAACCCAGCCGCGTGTACCGCGGCGAGGACGCGCGAGTTGTAGCGGCCGGACGGGTAACAGAAGAAATCGACGGGGACGTGGAAGCGTCGGCGGATCCACGTTCGCGAGCCGGCGACTTCGTGGCGGAGATCGGAGGAGCCGAGCGTCGTCAGGTCGAGGTGGTTGATCGTGTGGGCGTCGATCTCCCACCCCTGGCGGATCATCAGCCGGATCTGGGGCGTCGACAGCTTGCGGTCGAGCAGGTTGCGGACGGCCAGATTGAGCACGCCCGGCCAATGGCGGCGCGCGAGCAGTGGCCGCACGTTCGTGAAGTCCTCGCGGTAGCCATCGTCGAACGTGAGTACGACCGGCCGTCGCGGCAGCGCGTAGCCGTGCCTCCAGTAGTCGTAGACGCGTTGGAGCGATACCGCGTGGTAGCCGTGAGCCCGAAGCCAGGCGAGCTGCCCCGCGAAGTCGGCCCGCCTGACGTAGAGGTCCGGGAACGGCGCGCCGGCGGGCGCCGCGCCTACGACGTGGTACATGAGAATCGGGACGGGGCGGTTGTGCGGATGGACGATGCGCGGCTTCGGCTTTGCGGCTGTGGTCGCACGGGCCGGCTTTGCCGGCTTGGGGACCGGCCCGCTCTGCTTCTCCGCGGAGTTGCAGCCGCTCAGCGCGAAGACTGCTAGCAAGAGGCCGAATTTCCGCACCACGGAATCTTGTCAGTCACTCGGAGGCCCCATCGTGAAAGGGGCTCCTAATTCCGCTACCTTCCTGCGGGGTCAGTCTTGCTGCGCCGGGTCCTCATCGCAGTGTTGTTGGCGGGCGTCTTCGCCGCGCCTGCGTACGCGTCCTCGCAGACGCTGATTCCGGGCCTCACCTATTCGCGCCAGCTGCTGTTCACGCCCCACGGACCTGTCGTCGTCCATGTGCTCGTGGCGCCGCGTCCGGGTGGGCTCTGGGGCCTGCATCCGGTGCTTTCCGACAACGCTATCTCCGGCCGTCAGCGCCTGACCGGAATCGAGCGAGAGGCATCGGCGGCGGCGACGGTTGCCGGCATCAACGGGGACTTCTTCAATGCCGCCGACGGTCGCCCCGACGGAATGGTGATGCAGAGCCGCGTCCTCCAGTCGGTACCAAACTCGGCGCGTTCGAGCATCGGGATCGAGCCGAACGGGACGCTCGACATCCGCCACGCGGCCTGGAACGCGTTCTGGCAGGGACGTGGCCAGCGCCGGCCGCTCACCGGCTTGAACGAGCCCGCCAACCAGGGTGGGATCACGCTGTACACCCCGGCCTGGGGAGCCGCCACGCCGCCCGCGGCGGGCGCGACCGAGGCGGTCCTCTATCCGTTTCCGGCGCTGACGCCGGGGACCGACGTCAGCGGCAACGTGGTGCAGTTCACGCAGGGCGGCAACACGCCGATTCCCGGCGGCGGTGCGGTCCTCTCGGCGACGGGCGGTTCCGCCCAGAAGCTCGACGCCGAGGCGCCCCCTGGGGCGCGTGTGGCGATCCGCTACGTCCTCAGCTCGGGTTGGGCCGATGACGTCGACGCGCTCGGCGGCGGGCCGTTGCTGGTGCGCAACGGCAAGGCCCTTTTCCGCGCCTTCGAGGATTTTTCCGCGACCGTGCTCGCCCCGCGGCTCGCGCGCTCGGCGGTCGGCCAGCGGCGCGACGGCTCGATCGTGCTCGTCGCGGTTGATGGAGGACGGGTCGGCTACAGCGTCGGCTTGACGAACTATGAGCTGGCGCAGCAGCTCGTTCGGCTCGGCTGTGTGACCGGCTCGGGCCTCGAGCCGGGCAACTCGACCACGATGGCCTTCGAAGGCCAGTTGCTGAACCGGCCGTCGGATCCGAGTGGGGAGCGTCCGATCTCGGAGGCGCTGCTCGTTTCGTATGCCGGCGTGTACACGCCGGCCCCCTCGGATCCGGTGCTCTCGCCGAACGCGGACGGCGTCGGTGACCGCGAGCTGCTCAGCTACAAGGTCGTTCGTCCGTCGACCGTGACCGCGAAGATCGTCGGTGCCGACGGGGTCGCCCGCTTCACGCAGAGCGGCCCTCAGGCGGCCGGCACGTACAAGTTCTCTTGGACCGGGACGAAAACGGACGGATCTGTCGACACGGAAGGCCGCTGGCACTGGCTCGTGACGGCGGTCGACGATCTCGGCCGCCAGTCGTCCGCCGACCAGCAGTTCTGGGTGAACAACACGCTCGGGAACCTGCGCGTGCCGCAAACCGTGCTCGTACGGGCGGGCCGGCGGCTCACGCTCGGCACGTTCCGGCTCACTCGCGCCGCCAAGGTGACGACGCGGGTAGAGAGCACGAACGGGGTCGTGGTCAGGAAGCTCGGGAGCGCGAGGATCGGGGCGGGCACCGCGAGCGTGCGCTGGAACGGGCGCGACCGGCGCGGAAACCTGGTGTATGGCGGGCGCTACGTCCTTCGAGTCCGCGCGCAGAACCAGTACGGGCCGACCGACCTGACGCAGACTTTCCTGGCGCACCGCTAGCGTTCAGTAGCAGTGGTCGCCTCCTTGACGAGCTCGGTGACGACGTTCATCGGCGATCACGGGCTCTACGCCGTCTTCGTCCTGATGGTCATCGATTCCGTCTTCCCGGCGGCGAGCGAGCTGGTGATGCTCTACGCCGGCGCGCTCGCGGCGGGCGCGTTCTCCGGCCAACACGTCGTCCTCTTCGGCGACCGGATCCACTCGCACTTCTGGGCTTTCGTCGCGGTGTCGCTCGCCGGGGTGATCGGGAACACGGTCGGCTCGTGGCTCGGCTGGGGAATCGGCGCGTACGCTGGACGGCCGCTGCTCGAAGAGCGCGGCCGCTGGTTCCACCTCGACCGGGCGAAGCTCGCGCGCGCCGACCGCTGGTTCGACCGCTTCGGCGATGCGGCCGTCTTCCTCGGCCGGCTGACGCCGGTCGTGCGCTCGTTCATCTCGATTCCGGCCGGCGTCGTCCGGATGCCGCTCGTCCGCTTCACGGTGCTGACATTCCTCGGTTGCGTGCCCTGGTGCTTCGGGATCGCCGGCGCCGGCTGGGCGCTCGGGTCGAGCTACGAGCACTTCCATCACGCCTTTGCGTACGCGGAATACGCCGTCGTTGCGGCGGTGATCGTGTTCATCGCCTGGCTGATCCTCCGGCGGCGCTCGTCTACACTGGCTCGCGGTGCCGGTCCCTCTCGTTGACGTTCGGGCGCAGTACGAGCGCCTGATTCCCCAGATCCTCGAGCGGTTCCAGGAAGTGCTCGATTCGGGCACCCTGATCCTGGGACCGAACGTGCGGGGATTCGAGGAGGAGGCCGCCGCCTACCTCGGTGTCCCTCAGACCGTCGGCGTCGCCAACGGCACGGACGCGCTCGTGCTCGTGCTGGACGCGCTGGAGATCGGCGCGGGAGACGAAGTGATCTGCCCCTCGTTCACGTTCTACGCCACCGCCGAGGCGATCATGCGCACGGGCGCGACGCCCGTCTTCGCCGACATCGACCCGGTCACGCTCAACGTCGAAGCTGAGGACGTCGCCGCCAAAGTGACGGAGCGGACGCGGGCGATCATGCCGGTGCACCTGTTCGGCCGGCCGGCCGAACTCGCGGCGCTCGCGGCGCTCGGCGTCCCGATCATCGAGGATGCGGCGCAGGCGTTCGGGGCCGAGGGAGTGGCGACGACCGGGGTCGCTTCGACCTTCAGCTTCTTTCCGACCAAGAATCTGTTCGCGCTTGGCGACGGCGGCCTCGTCGCCGCAACCGACGAGGAGCTGGCCGAACGTGTCCGGATGCTGCGGTTCCACGGCTCGCGCGACAAGAAGACGTTCACCTATGTCGGTACGAACTCGCGCCTCGATGAGCTCCAGGCCGCCGCCCTGCGCCTCTTTCTCGGCGAGCTCGACGATTGGAACCGCGCCCGACGGGAAGCCGCCGCCCGCTACGCCGAGCTCGGGCTCGGCGAGTTCTGCGAGCTCCCCGAGGACGAGGCTGGCCACGTCTACCACATGTACGTCGTCCGGAGCCCAGAACGGTCGCGCCTCGCCGAGGCGCTTTCCGCGGCGGGAATCGGGAACGCTTCCTACTACGTGACGCCCACGCACCTGCAGCCGGCTCTGGAGCGTGTAACCAGGGCGGAGCCGATGTCCCTCCCTGAGACCGAGCGCGCATCGCGCGAGAACCTGGCGCTGCCGATGTGGGCGGGGATTCCCGCCGAGGTCCAGGAGCGTGTCGTCTCGGTCGTGCGAGAGGCTTCGACTGTGGGAGCGGCCACGTGATCCCGATCAATCGCCACCGGATCTGGCAGCTCGTTGCCGACGCCGCGCTGGTTGCGACGGCGTGGTGGCTGGCCTTCGAGCTGCGCTTCGACCACGGCGTGCCCCCCTACTACGAGACGCTCTTCAAGCGGACGCTCCTGATCGTCATCGGAATCAAGCTCCTCGTCTTCATCCTCTTCGGCTTCTACGACCGCTGGTGGCGCTACGTGTCCACGCGCGACATGTGGGGCGCGGCGCGTGGCGTCACTATCGCGTCGCTCGTCGCAGACGTCACCGTCTACTTCGCCTCACCGGTGGCCGACGTCCGCCTGCCGCGCTCGATCGCCGTGATGGACTGGCTCCTTCTGCTCGCCTTCGTTGCCGGCTCGCGCCTGATCGCGCGGTCGGTCTTCGAGCGCCCGACGCCTGGACGGCTCGTGGCGCGCGGCAAGGAAGTGCTCGTGGTCGGCGCCGGCGAGGCGGCGCGCGACACGATCCGCGAGATGCACCGCAACCCGCAGCTCGGGTACACGCCCATCGGGCTGGTGGACGACGACCCGCGCAAGAAGAACATCCGCATCCACGGTGTCCGCGTCCTCGGCTCCACCGCGGACCTGCCGCATCTGCTGCGCGACAACAAGCCGGACGAGATCCTGATCGCGGTCCCGTCGGCCTCGGGTGAGTTCCGCCGCGCCGTCGTGACGACGACGCGTGAACTCGGCGTGCCGGTGAAGACGCTGCCGGGCCTCCACGAGCTGATCTCCGGCGAAATCGACCTGGCGGCTCAGATCCGGCCGGTACAGGTCGAGGACGTGCTCGGTCGCGAGCCGGTCGACGTCGACCTCGACTCGGCTGCCCCCTACGTCGAAGGCAAGACCGTCCTCGTGACCGGCGCCGGCGGGTCGATCGGCTCGGAGCTTTGCCGCCAGCTGACCCGGCTTGGCCCGCGGCGGCTGATTCTGGTCGAGCTCGGCGAAGGCGCCCTCTTCGAGATCGAGCGCGAGCTCGTCGACGAGCGCGGCTTCTCTGCTGCCGTGCCGGTGCTCGCGGACGTTGGCAACCCATCGAAGATGCGCCAGGTCTTCGAGCGCTACGAGCCGAGTGTCGTCTTCCACGCCGCCGCCTACAAGCACGTGCCGCTGATGGAGGCGAACCCGCTCGAGTCCGTTCGGAACAACGCGCTCGCGACGAAGGTCGTCGCCGACGCCGCGGTCGAGCATGGCGTGCACCGCTTCGTGCTGGTTTCCACCGACAAGGCCGTGAATCCGAAGACGGTGATGGGGCAGTCGAAGGCGGTCTGCGAGTGGGTGGTCGAGGCCTACGGCGCCCGCGAGGACATCTCGACCCGGTTCGTCGCCGTCCGCTTCGGCAACGTGCTCGGCTCGTCCGGCAGCGTGATCCCGATCTTCCGGCGGCAGATCGAAAAAGGCGGCCCGGTCACGGTCACCCATCCCGAGATGACCCGCTTCTTCATGACGATTCCCGAGGCGGCGTCGCTGGTGATCCAGTCCGGTGCGATCGGCGGCGAGGGCCACGTCTTCGTCCTCGACATGGGCGAGCCGGTCAAGATCGTCGAGCTGGCCGAGCAGATGATCCGCATCTCGGGCCGGGACCCCGAGGAGATCGGGATCGACTTCGTCGGCGCCCGCCCTGGCGAGAAGCTGCACGAAGAGCTCTGGGGCGAGAGCGAGACCGTCGTCGCGACCGCCCACTCCAAGATCCGCCGCGTCAGCGGCCCGGTCGTCGACGCCGCTTGGCTGGACGAAGAGCTGAGTGAGCTCGAGCGCCTGGTCGAGGCCGGGGAGACGCTCGAGGCCGTCTCCCGCCTGTCGACGATGTCACGCCAGCCGCGATACGCGGTCGCGCGCGACCCGGGCGCGGTTCTCGAAGACACGCTGCACTAGGCCAGAAGAGGCGCCCAGTGAGCTCGAGGCGCGGAGAAGCAGCACGCTCCTGACACAGGCTCGGCTCAGCGCCGTCACACGCCGGGGCTAGGGTGGCCCGGTGGACGCCGCGGCGATCTTCGACGGGTTGAACCCGGAACAGCGACGCGCCGTCGAGGCCGTGCGCGGTCCCGTCTGCATCCTTGCGGGCGCTGGGTCGGGGAAGACGACGACGATCACGCGGCGGATCGCGAACCAGGTCGCGGTCGGCGCCTTTTCGGCAGACCAGATCCTCGCGGTCACCTTCACGGACAAGGCAGCACGCGAGATGCGAAGCCGGCTGGAGGAGCTCGGGGCCGGCGGCGTGCGGGCGCGAACCTTCCATTCGGCCGCATTCGCTCAGCTGCGCTGGTTCCGCGGCGAGCCGCCGGGGCGGATCCTCGCCTCGAAGGCGCTGATGCTCCGCCAGATCGGCAACACGTTGCCGATGCCGTACAAGTTTCGGCCCGCCGTCGACCTCGCGACCGAGGTCGAGTGGGCGAAGAACCGGCGGCTCACCCCCGAGACCTATCGTCGAGGCCTCAACGGCCACGAGCCGCCGATTCCGGACGATCTGATGGCGCGCGTCTTCCGCGAGTACGAGCGCCGCAAGGAAGCGTCTGGTGCCGTCGACTTCGAAGATCTGCTCGCGCTTGCGGTCAAGCTCCTCGAGGATGAGCCCGAGGCCCTCGCGCAGGTGCACGATCGCTACCGGGCCTTCACCGTCGACGAGTACCAGGACGTCAACTTGCTTCAACAGACCCTGCTCGAGCTCTGGCTCGGCGAGCGCGACGATCTCTGCGCGGTGGGGGACGACTACCAGTCGATCTATGCGTTCACCGGTGCGACACCGGAGTACCTGCTGGCGCTGCCGCAGCGGTTCGCGAATGCGACGCTAGTCCGGCTCGAGGCGAACTACCGCTCGACGCCGCAGGTGCTCGGTCTTGCGAACCGGCTCGCGCCGCGGCTCGGCGGTGCCGAGAAGCAGCTGCGCGAGATCCATGGGGCCGGCCCCGAGCCGGAACTGCGCGGCTTCGCTGACGGCGAGGCGGAAAGGAAGTTCGTCGTCGAGCGTGTCCGCGAGCTCCACGCGGCGGGCACGCCGCTCGAGGAGATGGCGGTGCTCATCCGCCTCAACGCGCGTTCGGCCGACTTCGAGGAGGCCTTCAGCGACGCGGAGATTCCTTTCCAGGGCGCTGCGCTGCTGACGCGCGACGCCGCGCGGCAGCTGCTGAAGGGCCTCGCTGGGTCGACGTCGCGCTCGGTCGCGTACGAAGTGCGGCGCCTTGCCCGCGAGCACGGCTGGGAGGAGACGCCGCCGGAAGGGCTTGGAGAGCGCGAGCTGACGCGACAGAGCGACCTGGCGCGCCTGATCCGCCTCGCGGAGGAGTTCGATGACGGCTCGCACGATGTGGGGGACTGGATCGCCTGGCTCCGCGAGCGCTTCGACCACGGAGCCCAGGGAGGTGCTCACCTGCTGACCCTGCACCGCGCCAAGGGTCTGGAGTGGGATGCCGTCTTCCTGCCGCGGATCGAGGAGCGCGAGCTCCCCTGCAAGCAGGCCCTCGGCGACGACGGCGCAATCGCGGAAGAGCGGCGGTTGCTCTACGTCGGCATCACGCGGGCGCGTAAGCACCTCGCCCTGACCTGGACGCGCCGGCCGAGCCGCTTCCTGGCCGAGCTCGGCGTGGAGACGCGGCGAGAGGCCGCCCCGCGCCGCTCCGAGGAGGAGCTGCCGCCGGCCTTCGGGACGCTGAAGCGGTGGCGTCTCGAGCGGGCGAAGGCCGACGAGGTGCCGGCGTATGTGGTCTTCCACAACTCGACGCTCGAGCAGATCGCCGAGCGCGGCCCCCGCACCCTCTCCGAGCTGGCGTCGGTGCCCGGCGTGGGGCCTACGAAGCTGGAGCGCTACGGGGAGGAAGTCCTCGCCGCGCTCGCTGCGGCGTAGCGGCGCTCCCACAGCATCAATAGTTGCGCGCTTCTTCATAATGGTTACTTATGGACACGCGACAACTCGCCGCCTTCTGCGAGGTGGTCGACCGGAAGAGCTTCTCGCAGGCGGCGGAGCGGCTCGGGGTGACCCAGCCGGCCGTCAGCCTGCAGGTTCGCTCGCTCGAGAAACGGCTTGGGACGAAGTTGCTCGACCGCTCGGGCCGACGGGTCGAGCCGACCGAAGCCGGGCAGCGCCTCTACCGGGCGTCACAGCGGATGCTCGCTCTCGAAGGACAGCTGCTCGAAGAGCTCTCGGGCGAAGACAGTGAGCTGCGCGGCGAGCTTGCGCTTGGCGCGTCGACCGGGCCCGGCGGCACCGTCGTCCCGGTTCTGCTGGGCGAGTTTCAGCGTGAGCACCCCGAGCTGAGCGTCGCACTCTCGATTTCGGACACGAACAGCGTCATCGAGCAGGTGGCCGAGCGGGAGCTCGAGCTTGGGATCGTCGGCGCCGCCCCGCGTCACCGTGGTGTCGTCTTCGAGCCGTTCTTCCGCGACGAGGTGGTCCTTGTCGTGCCGCCCGGCCACGCGTTCGCCGGCGAGCAGATATCGCTCGACGAGCTGCGTGGCGAGCCGCTGATCCTGATGCAGGAAGGCGCGGGCGTGCGCCAGGTGATCGAGGACGAGCTGCGCGGCGGGCCCATTCGCCTGCGCGACCTCGATGTCCGGCTCGAGCTCGGGCTTCAGGAGTCGGTCAAGAGCGCGGTCGCGGCCGGCTACGGCGTCACCTTCATCTCACGCTCCGGCGTCGAGGCCGAGCTGGCAGCCGGCACTCTGGCAACAGCCCGCGTCAAGGGCCTCGAGCCCGCGCGAGAGATCTCGCTCGTCCGCCCCGCGGGACGCTCGCCGACACGCGCCGCGGAGGCGTTCGTCGCATTTGCGCGCGCCAAGCTCGCGGCGTGAGGCGTCGCTTGCGATGCCGTCAAAGAGGCCGCGCCGACATGGCGGCGCGGCCGCTAAATCCGAGCTGCAAGGTCGGAATGGTGTGCCCTGCGACGGAGGCGGCGGCCTGATCGTCCGCTGGGGCCTGCGGGAGCTTCCCGGCGTGCTGGGCGAGCTCGGGATCGAGCGGCCGTTCCTGATCGCGAGCGAGCGCTGGTCGCAGCTCGACCTGCCCGCCGCGGGCCGCTGGAGCGAGGTGCCGAGCGATCGGATCGACGAGATTGCCGCCGCGGCCGGGAGCGCCGAGGGGCTGCTGGCAGTCGGCGGCGGCAGTGCGATCGACCTCGCCAAGGCCGTCTCGGTTGCAACACGTCTGCCGGTCGTCTCGGTGCCGACCACGTACGCGGGCGCCGAATGGGCCGCGAGCTTCGGAATCCGTGACCACGAGCGCCGGATGCACGGCGGCGGGTCGGGAGCCAACCTCGCCGGCATCGTCTACGACCCGGACCTGACCCTTGGGCTCCCGCTCGAGGTGACGGTCGGCACCGCCATGAACGCGCTCGCGCATTGCGCGGAGGCGCTTTATGTCAAAGGGCGGAGTCCGGAGGCCGACGTGCTCGCCCTCGAGGGCGCGCGGATGATCAACGAGGCGCTGCCGCGGGTGGCCGCTTTCGGCCAGGACCGGCAGGCCCGGACGAAGCTGCTCGCAGGCGCTGATGTCTCCGGGCATGCGCTCGGGCTCGCGGGGTTGGGCCTGGGACACGCGATGGCGCAGGCGGTCGGCGGCCGCTACGGGCTACCCCACGGGGCGCTGAACGCGATCTGCCTCCCCTCGGCGTTGCGGTTCAACGAGCCGGTCGCCGGCAAGGAGATCGCCCGCTTTGCGGAAGCCCTCGGAACGGACGATCCCTTGGGACGGGTGCAAGAACTGGCGCTGCTCGGCGGATTCGAGCGCCTGCGCGATCTCGGCGTGCCCGAAGACGACCTCGACGAGCTGGGCTATGCCGCGTCGCAGCGTGGTGGAGCAAAGGCGAACCCGCGCCCAGCGGCGCCTGCCGAGGTTGCCGAGCTCCTACGTTCCGTCTGGTGAGGCCGGACTAGTGACCGTCGAATGAGCTCGTAAGAATCATTTGCGCTCCTCTCTTTGATCCGGCCGGTCGGTGCATGGGCTCAGCCGCTCGCAGACGCACGGGCGGCCGGGTGACGGCTCCCGGCCGCTTGCGCGCCCCTCTCACCGCAGAAGCTCCGCGTCCGAACCGGGCTCTTCAGGCTGGCTGTGCCTACGGTCGGCACTTGCGGTCTCCTCTCACGGTCTGCGGCTCTTCCTTGACTGACGGCGTAGCGATGTTCCCACCACCCGCTTAAGCTCCGCTTAAGGCAGGTTGAAGGAGGCGGAACAATCGACAGGCGGCTCGAGTACCGGATTCTCGGCCCGCTCGAGGTACGGCGCGGAACGGACGTCGTTCCGCTCGCGAGCGGCAATCAGCGCAAGGTGCTGCTGGCGCTAGCGCTGGAGCCGAACCGTTCGGTTTCCGGGGAACAGTTGATCGACGCGCTCTGGGGCGAGCGCCCTCCCGCACGGGCGAAGAACGCCCTCCAGGTGCACGTCTCCGCGCTCCGCGACCTGCTCGAGGTGGGCGTCGATCGCGGCGCTGTGCTCGCCACCACCCCGACGGGCTACCAGTTGAATGTGCCGGAAGAGACAATCGACAGCAGGCGCTTCGAACGGCTCGCCGCTGAAGGTCGCGCTGCCCTCTTCGCCGAAGACGCCGAGCTGGCCGCGCGGCTCCTGTCCGAGGCCGTGGATCTTTGGCGGGGACCGGCTCTCGTGGACGTCGTCTACGCCGAGTTCGCCGCGCACGAGGCCGCACGGTTGGAGGAGCTCCGCCTCAGCACGTTCGAGGATCTCGCTGATGCCAAGCTCGCCCTCGGAGGCCACGAGCAGTTGATCCCTCGGCTCCAGGCCTTCGTCGCATCCCAGCCGCTGCGGGAGCGCGCTCGGGCGCAGCTGATGCTCGCTCTCTACCGGGACGGCCGCCAGTCGGACGCCCTCGCGGAGTATCGCGCCGCGCGCGACACGCTCGTCGAGGAGATCGGAATCGAGCCCGGGCCCGCGCTGCAGGCGCTCGAGCGGGCGATCCTCGTGCAGGACGAGAACCTCGCGGCGGCGGGCGCTGCTGAGCGCCGGGTCGAGCTGCCCGCCGCGCCGACGCCGCTCCTCGGGCGTGAACACGAACTGGCCGAGGCGGCGGAGCTGCTGCGAGCCGGAGGCTCACGACTGCTGACACTGACCGGGCCCGGCGGGATCGGGAAGACGAGGCTCGCGACGGAGGTCGCACGCCTAATCGCAGCGGACGAGCGCCGCAGTGCCGTCTTCGTCGATCTCTCGCGTCTCTCCGACCCCGGGCTGGTCGCCTCGACGATCGCGAACGCGCTTCGCCTCAGCGCGGGTGGGCGGCCCCTGGAGGACGCGCTCGCCGACTACCTGGCTCGCGAGCCACCGCTGCTCGTGCTCGACAACTTCGAGCAGCTGACGGAGGCCGCGCCGCTGCTCGGCCGCCTGCTCGCGGCGTCTCCTGAGCTTCAGCTGCTCGTTACAAGCCGCGCGGTCCTCCATCTGACCGGCGAGTACGAGTTTCCGGTCGGCCCGCTGGCGCTGCCGACGCAAGGGGACGACGAGGAGGCGGCGCGAGCTGCGCCTGCCGTCGCACTCTTCGTCGCCCGCGCGCAGGCGGCGAAGCGCGACTTCGAGCTGTCGGCGGAGAACGTGGCCGACGTCGTCGCCCTCTGCGCCGCGCTCGATGCGCTGCCGCTCGCGATCGAGCTGGCCGCGGCCCGCGTGAAGATCCTCAGCCCCGGCGAGCTGCTGGCGCGTTTCGGCAACCGGCTCGAGCTGCCTGCCGCCGTCCAGGACGCCCCGGAACGCCACCGCACGCTCCGCGCGGCGATCGACTCCAGCTACGAACTGCTCGACGACGCCGAGCGGCGACTGTTCGGGCGGCTCTCGGTCTTCGTCGGCGGATGGACGCTGGCGGCCGCCGAGTCCGTCTGCGGCGGCCACGGAGCCGACGACGTGCTTCCGGTGCTCGGCTCGCTGGCCGACAAGAGCCTGGTCGTCGACGCGGGCTCCCACGAGCGGCGATTCACGATGCTCCAGATCGTCCGCGAATACGCGCTCGAGCGCCTCGGGGCCGCCGGGGAGGAGAACGAGCTCCGCAAGCGCCACGCGGCGTACTTCGCCGGCGTCGCCGAGGAGGGAGAGCCCGAGCTGAACGGCCCGAGCCAGGACGTCTGGGCCGCGCGGCTGGACGCCGAGCGCGACAACTTCCGGGCCGCGCTCGCATTCGCTCTCGGCAGCGGCGACGGCCTCACCGCGCTACGGCTTGCCGGCGCGCTGCGGAAGCTCTGGCAGCTGCACGCCGACCTGAGCGAGGGCCGCGCAAGTCTCGAGGCCGCCCTTGCGGCCGCGCCCGACGCGCCGCTCGTCTCGCGGGCCAAGGCGCTGAACGGCCTCGGCGTCCTCGCCGCGGAGGACGGCGACATCGAGTCGGCCGAGCAAGCGTTCGAGGCAAGCCTCGAGGTTGCCCGCCGTCTGGACGACGACGCGCGCCGGATGGCGGTGCTGACGAACCTGGGCAACATCGCCTTCTTCCGCCAGGATTTCGACCGCGCGCGAGACCTCTACGACGAGGGTCGCCGGCTCGCGGTCAAGCTCGGCTCGACCTTCAACGCCGCGACCGCCGCGCACGACCTCGGTCTGATCGAGTTAGCGCTCGGCGACGTCGACGCGGCGATCGAGCGATGCGAAGAAGCGCTCGCGCTGGCGCGGGTCGGCGGGACGCCTCAGCTCGTCGCGGCGTGCCTTCGCTCTCTCGCTGCGGCGATTGTGATCCGCGGGGAGCTGGGGCGGGCGCAGGAGCTTGTCGAAGAGAGCCTTGCGATCGTCCGGCGCCTGAACGAGCCCCGAGCGGTCGCCGAGTGTCTCGAGACCGCGGCCGGCATCGCGGCCGCCGGCGGCGACGGAGCCAGGGCGGCGGCATTGTTCGGGGCCGCCGGCGCCGTCCTCGAGTCGATCGGGACGACCCCGACGCCCGAGCGCCAACCCTGGATAGACGTCTACCAGCAGGCGGCGCGCCTGAAGCTCGAGCCCGGCCGGTTCGAAGAGGAGCTCGCGCGCGGGGCGAGCCTCTCGCCCGACGAGGCGATCGAGCTAGCCACCTCCGCGCAGGTCGCGGTGGGCGGCTAGCAGCGCTGCGCGCCGGGGGTGCCGCCGGGCCCGGCATCGTAGAGAACGCCGCCGTTCGAGGCGATCTGGAGACAGAACGTGGTCGGCTCCGCGTGCAGGACGGTGACGTCTGATACGTCCGTGACGGTCGCGCCGACAAACGTGCCACGGTCGGCCTGGTAGGCGGCGAGCTCGTGCTCGGCCTGCATCGCGGCGGCGTCTGCGGCGACAGAATTCGCCTGCTGGACGATCTGGTTCTGCTTCGGGCTCGCAGGCTTGGAGCCGCCATGTGTGAGCTGCGAAGAGAACAGCATTCCGGAGATCACAAGGCTGACGACGAGCGAGACGAGTCCGAGGCCGCGGGTCATGTTCGAGTAATCGGCCAGACGCCGCCAAGCCTTTATGTCCGATAAGCCAGACTAATGAAAGCGATTAGAAGAGCAGTGCTAGACTCCGGGCACCATGGCTGCGCCCGTGTCTGTCGACGTGCTCGTGATCGGAAGCGGCGCCTCCGGGCTCGCCGCGGCTGTCTCGGCGCACCGCGCCGGCGCCAGCGTCGCGCTCGCCGCGAAGGGATCGCTGCAGTCGTGCAACTCGGCGAAAGCGCAGGGCGGGATCCAGGCCGCCTTCGGAGCCGACGACTCCCCGGAGCAGCACGCCGAGGACGTCTGGAAGAGCTCGCACGAAACCGCAGACCGACGGTTGGTCGAGGTGCTGACCGGAGAAGCGCCGGGCGCGATCCACTGGCTCGAGGAGCTCGGGGTCCAGTTCACGCCTGAGAACGGCGGCTACCGGCTGGCGAAGTGCGGCGGCGCCTCTCGCAAGCGGTTGCTCCAGGTTGGCGATCGAACCGGCCATGCGATCACGGCGGCGCTCCGAGACGCCGTCCAAGCGTCGTCGATGAAGACTTTCGCGAAGTCGCCCCTGAGTTCGCTCGAGCCGGCCGAGAACGGCTGGCGGGCTCGCTGCGGGGAGCAGGTCATCGATGCCGGTGCGGTCGTGCTCGCGGCCGGGGGCCGCTGTTATCGCGAGGCCAGGGAGCGCGGCGAGCTCTCCACCAACCACCCCGGCGCGACCGGCGAGGTGACCCAGATCGCCGTCGATCTCGGCGCCGAGTCGCGCGACCTCGACGCGCTCCAGTACCACCCCAACGGCGGCGCCTGGCCGGCGAACATGCAGGGCTACTCGATCCCGGAGACGACTCGGGCCTACGGCGCGACGCTCCTGAACGCCGAGCACGAGGAGTTCACGGATCCGCTCGGCCCACGCGACGAGGTTTCACAGGCGATCTTCGACGAGGTCTCGGCCGGGCGTGGCGTCGAGACTCCCGATGGCCGGCCGGCGGTCTATCTCGACACCACGCGAGTTCCGGAAGCCGACGCCCTCGTCTCGCTGCCGTACATGCTTCGCCGCTACCGTGCGGCCGGTGTCGACCCGTTGCGGGAGCCGATCTTGACCTATCCGGTGCTGCACTACCAGAACGGTGGGCTCGTGATCGACGAGCACGGTGAGACGACCCTCGAGGGCGTCTTCGCGTGCGGCGAGATCGCCGGCGGCACGCACGGCCGCAACCGGATGATGGGCAACTCGCTGCTCGAGTGCACGGTCTTCGGCCGGCGCGCCGGGGCGGCGGCAACGGAGAAGGCCCGGGTATGAGTGTCGTCGAGACCGACCTGCAACACGTCGTCGAGGACGCCGCGGCGCACCTCTACGTCTGGGCGCTGAAGGACATCCCGCAGGATCTGCGTGACGCACTGGCGGAAGCGCAGAAGCGCGAGACCTCGGTCCCGGGTCAGCGGGTGCTGTCGACGATCATGAAGAACGTCGGGATAGCCGACGACGAGAAGAACCTCGTCTGCCAGGACACGGGCATTGCCGTCTACACGTGTCGCGTCGGCGAGCACTTCCCCCTCCACCCGACGCGAATCTACGAGGCGCTGAAGCACGGCACCGAGCGCGCGACAGTGGAGCATCCGCTGCGCTCGAACGCCGTCCACACGATCACGCGTGAGAACACGGGCCCGAACACCGGTTACCGGCTGCCGATTGTCCACTGGGAGTTCATCCCCGACTGGGACGGCCTCGACGTGAAGTGCGTGCCGAAGGGATCGGGCTCGGAAAACATGAGCTTCCTGAAGATGTGCGTCCCCGCCGACGGGGTGAAGGGGATCAAGCAGTTCGTGCTCGAGTCGATCGTCGGGGCCGGCGGTAAGCCGTGCCCGCCGGGGATCGTCGGCGTCGGGATCGGCGGCTCGGCCGACTACGCGATGTATCTCGCAAAGGAAGCGATCGCGCGCCCGGTCGGCACTCGGAACTCGGACCCGATCGTCGCCCAGCTCGAGGACGAGCTCTACGGACTCCTGAACGAGACCGGGATCGGGCCAATGGGCCTTGGCGGCGACGTCACCGTACTGCAGTGCCACATCGAGCACGCCGACACCCACATGACCCTGAACCCCGTCGCGGTCAATTACCAGTGCTGGGCCGCGCGGCGCGCGAGCGCACATATCTCAGCCGACGGCGACACCGACTTCGATCGCGAGTTCTGATGCTTAGTAACAGTCTGTTACTTGCTTCCGTTCGGCCTGAGCTGCGGCTTCGCGGCTCGTCGATTGCCTACCCGGGACGTGTTGAACTTTGCAACAGACTGTTACTTGGACAAGGGACGCGCGGCTGATGGCACAGCACGAAGTCACCTTCCCGATCACCGACGAGCGCGAGATCCTCAAGCTCCGCGCAGGCGACGAGGTCACCGTTCAGGGGCACGTCATCGGCATCCGCGACCGGACTCAGATCCGGATCTTCGACCAGGGCGTCGAGCCGCCGATGGATCTCCGGGGCGCTTTCCTGCTTCACACCGCACCCGGCGTCCGCAAGCTCGAAGACGGACGCTACGAGAAGGTCTGCATCGGCACCACCACCTCCGCGCGGATGGTTCGATTCACCGAGCCGCTCGGCGCCAAATACGGCGTGCGGGCCATCTGCGGCAAGGGCGGCTTCCCGGACGATGCGATCGAGCCGATGCGCAAGCTCGGCATGATCTACTTCGCGATCGTCGGCGGCGCGGCCGCCCTGGAGACGACCCAAATCGAGGAGATCGAAGAGGTCGCCTGGGAAGAGTTGATGCCCGAGTGCCTTTGGAAGTTCCGCGTCAAGGACTTCGGCCCGCTGACGGTCGGGATCGACGCTCATGGCAACTCGCTCTACCACGACGTTCAGTCGGCGGCCCAGGAGAAGCTGAAGGAGATCTATGCCCGTCTCTAACCTCGACCTCGGCCTCCGCCGCGACGGCGGTCTCACCCACGTACTCGACAAGGGGGTCGGCCCCCGCGCGTGGGAGGACGTCCTCGAGACGAGCGGCGCCTACATCGACATCGTCAAGCTTGGTTGGGGCACCGCCTACGTCACCGCAGGGCTCGAGCGCAAGCTGGAAGTGCTGCGCGAGAAGCCCGTCGTCATCGGCGGCACCTTCTTCGAGGTCGTCTACGCGAAGGGAAAGCTCGACGACTACAAGCGCTGGCTCGGCGAGCTCGGCATCAGCCACGTCGAGATCTCCGACGGCACCGTCGAGATCCCCCGCGAGCGCAAGCTCGAGCTGATCGAGGACTTCGCGCGCGACTTCACCGTTCTCTCCGAGGTCGGCTCCAAGGACTCCGAAGTCGTCTTCGCGCCGTACGAGTGGGTCGAATGGATCAAGGAAGAGCGTGACGCCGGCGCCTGGAAGGTGATCACCGAGGCCCGCGAGGGCGGCACCGCCGGCATCTTCCGCCCCTCGGGCGAGATGCGCACCGGCCTCGTCGACGAGATCGCGCACTCGATCGACCTCAACGACCTCCTCTGGGAGGCACCGACGAAGGCGTCGCAGGCCTGGTTCATCAAGCATTTCGGCCCTGAGGTGAATCTCGGCAACATCCCGCCCGACGAAGTGATCCCGCTGGAGACGCTCCGCTTGGGGCTGCGCGGAGACACGCTCAAGGAGGTGCTGCTCGGTGGCGACCGCACCGCCGCTTCCTGAGCTCGACTTCGAGGCGATGTCCGCCGAGGACCTCCTTCGCTGGGGCTTCGAGGAGTTCGGCAGCAAGCTCTGCCTGACCTGCTCCTGGCAGAAGCAATCGTCCGTGCTCGTGCACATGGTCAGCGAGCTCGAGCTCGACATTCCAGTGATCGAGCTCGACACGCAGCTCTTCTTTCGCGAGACCTACGAGACTCGCGACCGGCTCGTCGGGCGCTACGGGCTGACGCTTCAGCAGCCCCAGGTGATCACGGTCGCCGAGCAGCACAAGCGCGAGGGGCCGAACCTCTGGGAGTCCGACCCGGACCGCTGCTGCCACATCCGCAAGGTCGAGCCGCTGCTCGAAGCGCTCGACCCCTACGACGCCTGGATCTCAGGCATCCGCCGCGACCAGTCGCCTAGCCGTGCGACGACGCCGAAGCTGCAGTGGTCGGAACGGTACGGCGTCTGGAAGTTCCACCCGCTCGCCGACTGGGACGAGAAGCGCGTCTGGGCCTATATCCAGGTCAACGAGATTCCGTTCAACCCGCTGCACGAGTCCGGGTACCGCTCGATCGGCTGCATCCCCTGCACCCGCCCGACGGCGCCCGACGAGGAGGAGCGAGCAGGCCGCTGGGCCGGGTCCGACAAGCTCGAATGCGGGATCCATGTCGATTCGCCAGTTGTCGAAAACCCCGCGGCCGAGGCCGCAAAGTGAAAGGAACGAATGGCTAAAGGATTCACGCTCTGGTTCACCGGCCTCTCCGGCGCCGGCAAGTCGACCATCGCCGAGCTCGTCGGTGCCGAGCTCGAGAAGAACGAGCACAAGGTCGAATACCTGGACGGCGACATCGTCCGCACGCATCTCTCGAAGGGCCTCGGCTTCTCGAAGGAGGACAGGGACACGAACATCGAGCGGATCGGCTGGGTCGCCTCGCGCCTGACGCGGCACGGTGCCGCGGTGCTCGTCTCGGCGATCTCGCCCTACGAGGAGACTCGCCGGTACGCGCGCGAGCTCGTGGAGGAGCACGGCGAGTTCGTCGAGGTCTACGTCAAGGCGTCGGTGGACGAGTGCGCGCGCCGAGACGTCAAGGGCCTGTACGAGAAGGCCTTCAGCGGTGAGATAAAGGAGTTCACCGGCGTCTCCGACCCGTACGAGGAGCCTGCGAGCCCGGAGCTGGCGATCGACACCGAGTCCGAGTCGCCGCAGGAAAGCGCCGCGCGTGTGCTCGAGCTGTTGGCGGACCGCCGGCTCGCGAGCGCGAAGGTCCCGGCATGACCGAGGTCGCGGCGGAGAAGCACCACCTGATCGCGCCCCATGGGGGCTACCTCGTGGACCGCACCGGGCCGCGGCCCCACAATGCTGACAGTCTCGAGCAGGTCCCCCTGACATCCCGCGAGCTGTCCGATCTCGACATGCTCGCCTCCGGCGCGCTCTCGCCGCTCGAAGGCTTCATGGGCCGCGACGACTACGAGCGTGTACTCGAGGAAATGCGCCTCGCGAAAGGCATTCCCTGGGCGCTGCCTGTCTGTCTAGCCGTCGACCACGAGCCCCAGGGCGACGAGGTCACGCTGACCGACGAGGCCGGGAAGCCGTTCGCCGTCCTGGAGGTGGATGAGGTCTACGAGTACGACAAGGAGCGTGAGGCGCGAAACGCCTTTCGCACGACGGACGAGGCCCATCCAGGCGTGGCCCGGCTCTACGCGCAGAAGCCGCTCTACATCGCCGGCAAGGTGACTGTCTTCGAGCGCGCGCAGCCGGCGTTCCCGGAGCTCGCGCTCGACCCGGTCGAGACCCGCGCAGCCTTCACCGAGCGCGGCTGGAAACGCGTCGTCGGCTTCCAGACCCGCAACCCGATCCACCGCGCGCACGAGTACCTGACCAAGGGCGCCCTCGAGACCGTCGACGGCCTCTTGATCCACCCGCTCGTCGGCGATACGAAGTCGGACGACGTGCCGGCGTCTACGCGCGTCGAGTGCTACCGCGTTCTGCTCGAGAACTACTACCCGGAGAACCGCGTCGTCCTCTCGGCGTTCCCGGCCGCGATGCGCTACGCAGGGCCGCGCGAGGCGATCTGGCACGCGATCTGCCGCAAGAACTACGGCTGCTCCCACTTCATCGTCGGCCGCGACCACGCGGGCGTCGGCGACTACTACGGCACCTATGACGCGCAGCTGATCTTCGACGAATTCGAGCCGCACGAGCTCGACATCGAGCCGATGTTCTTCGAGCACGCGTTCTGGTGCAAGGTCTGCGCCCAGATGGCGACGCCGAAGACCTGCCCGCACGGAGGCGACGACCACGTCTTCCTCTCCGGCACGAAGGTGCGGGAGCTGCTTTCGAACGGCGAGCTGCCGCCGGTCGAGTTCTCGCGGCCCGAGGTCGCCGAGGTGCTGATCAAGGCCTACCGCGGCTAGGAGCTGGAAGTGACCTGGCAGTTCACGCTCACCGGACTGCTGATCGGCGGCCTCGTCGGCTTGACCGGGATGGGCGGCGGCTCGCTGCTGACGCCGATCCTCGTGATCGTGTTCGGATTCAAGCCGACGTACGCCGTCGGCACCGACATCCTCCACGGCGCGATCTTCAAGTCCTTCGGCGCGGTTCGGCACCGTCGCCTCGGGACCGTGCACGCCCGGTTGACCTTCTGGATGTTCCTCGGTTCGGGGCCGATGTCGCTGCTCGGCGTCTCCCTCGCGACCTGGCTGAGGCACCACTACGGCGACGGCGTCCAATCGGTCGAGGCGTACGCAGTCGGTGCGGCGCTGATCTTGGGTGGCCTCGGCCTCGTCGCCAAGACACTGGTCAAAGTCGGCGTCCAGCCGGACGACGCCCCCTTCCTCCTGACGCGCCGTGACCGCTGGATCGCCTTCGGGATCGGCGCTGTCTTCGGCTTCGTCGTCGGCCTGACCTCGGTTGGCAGCGGCACTTTCTTCGGGCTCGTGATGGTGCTCGTCTATCCGCTGACTGTTGCGAAGATCGTCGGCACAGACATCTTTCACGCCGCGGCGTTGCTCTGGGTCGCCGGCGTCGGCCACCTCGTCGCCGGCAACGTCGACCTGCACGCGATGTTCTGGCTCCTGCTCGGGTCGATTCCCGGTGTCCTGCTGACGAGCCAACTGACGCTCCGACTGCCAGGTCAGGCGCTGCGGCTTGGGCTGGCCACGGTCCTGATCCTCAGCGGCGTCAAGCTCGTGAACGCGCCGGGAGCCGACTGGATTGTGCTCGCCGGTTTCATCGTCGGAGGGATCGTGTTCGCCGCTTGGGGTGCGCACGAGCTGCGAGACCGCCGCCGCGAGGAGGAGCGCCGCCTCGCGACGGACCTCACGCTGTCTTAACGAGCTCACATCTAAACTCGCCGCACTTTGGCGCGGTTCCTGCCGGTCGTGCTCGTCGTCGCGCTGCTCGGCGGCTCGGCGGCGGCTTTCGCCGTCACCGAGCGGCTGAAGCTCGAGCGGAGCTCGATCTTCGCGACGAGTGTCGGCAAGGTCGTCTCGTCCGCTTCGGGTCGACGGGTGAAGATCGACTTTCGCCTGCGCAAAGCGGATGATCTCTCCGTCGCGATCGTCGACAGCAGCGACCACGTCGTCCGGGCTCTCGTCCCGTCGCATCACGTCCGTCCGGGCCCGCAGCAGCTGAAGTGGAATGGGCGTGACGACTCGGGCTCTCCGGTCCCGGACGGGACGTACAAGCCGCGCGTCCACCTGGCCGGCGAGCACCGGACGATCCTGCTTCCCAACTCGATCCTCGTCGACACGAAGGTTCCCCATATCTCGCTGGTCCGGACGAGCCTCCAGATCGTCTCGCCCGACGGCGATGCCGTCCACGACTACCTGACCGTCTTCTTCCACACGAGCGAGCCGGCGCGCGCGGTTCTCTACGCGAACGGGCGAAAGGTCGTCAAGCTGAAGTCGTTCACCGCTCACTCCTTGAAATGGGGTCAGCGGAACGGGATGCCGACGAAACCCGGCGTCTACCGGCTGCGCCTCGGAGCGTATGACGAGGCCGGGAACCTCGGACCACGGACGCGCGTTTTCACCGTCGGGATCCGCTACATCGAGCTGGGCCGGCACGTGATCAGAGCGCGCGCAGGAGGCAAGCTCGTCGCCCGGGTCTCCACGGATGCCCACTCTTACAACTGGCGGATCGGGCCGCGGCACGGGCGCGTCAGCAGCCGGCGGCTCGTCCTCGCCGCGGGAGCTCCCGGGAACTACCGCCTCGTCGTCTCCGAACGCGGTCACACCGCACGTGCCTTGGTCGTGGTGAGCCCGTGATCGCCGAGCTCGCCCGCGTCGGCGGGCCCGTTGCGGCCGCCGGCCTCGCGACCCTCTTCGTCGCCCCGCGCCGCGAGCTCCGCCTTGCCGGGCTCGCGGCCTGGGCTCTCGGCTGCGCTGTGCTCGCCTACTACCTCGCGCCCCACGGCCACCGGCCGCTGCTCGCCGCTGCCGCCGTAGGCGGGCTGGCTCTCGCCGCGGCGGGCGCCTACCTGCTCCTGCGCTGGCCTTGGCTGCTCGCACTCGCAGCGCTCGCCTGCGTGCCCGCCCGGATCCAGGTCACAGTCGGTTCGACGCAGGCGAGCCTGCTCGTGCCAATGTACGGCGTCGTCGCGGCGGCGGCGCTTGCGTTCGCCTGGCAACTCGCCAAGGGCGACGACCGTGCGCGGGAGCTCGGGCCGCTGACGCTGCCCCTCGCCGGCTTCGTGTTCTGGAGCGGCATCACGCTCGCGTGGTCGCAAGACCTGCGTCAAGGGGCGATCGAACTGCTCGCCTTCTACCTGCCCTTCGCGCTGCTCGCGGTCGCGCTGGCACGGCTTCCTTGGCGGCCCGAATGGCTCGGAGCGACCTGGGTCCTCCTCGCGGGGATGGCGGTGGTCTTCGCGATCGTCGGGATCTACCAGTACCAGACCCGCGACATCTTCTGGAATCCGAAGGTACTGGTCGGTAATGCGTATGCACCCTTCTACCGCGTCAACTCGGTCTTCTGGGATCCCTCGATCTACGGACGCTTCCTCGTTGTCGCGATCCTGGCGAGCCTCGTGCTGGTCGTGCACGGGGCGGCGAGACGGATCGTGGTCGCTGCCTCGGCTGCGATCGTCGTCTCCTGGGTCGGGCTCGTCTTTTCCTTCTCGCAGTCGAGCTTCGTCGCTCTCGCCGTCGGCGTCGGGATCGTCGCCTGGTCGGCCTGGGGCCGGAAGACGCTCGCGTTGCTCGGGGTGATCGCTCTGGTCGTGCTCGTGGCCGCGCTGGCGATGCCGAGTGTCCGCCACCACTCCCTGAACAGCGCGTCGGGAGGGCGTTTCAAGCTGGTCAAGAACGGGCTTGCGATTGCGGCGCATCATCCCGTGCAGGGCGTCGGCATCGGCGGCTTCAAGAAGGCCTACGCTGCTCGCACCGGGCTGAAGGGAAAGGAGCCAAAGGCGGCCGCATCGCACGACACGCCCGTGACCGTCACCGCCGAGACCGGGATCGTCGGGCTGGTGCTCTTCGCCTGGCTCCTGGTCGCGGCCTTCCTGCTTGCCTTCCGGGGCGTGGCATCGAGCTTCGCAGGCCAGGTGTCGCTGATTCTCGGCGTCGTGCTCGCCGCAATCGGCGTGCACAGCCTCTTCTACAACGCCTTCTTCGAGGACCCGGTGGCATGGGGCGTGTTCGGACTCGCGCCGCTGGCGGCGGCCGCA